>MVQL01000260.1 GCA_002067205.1 Pelotomaculum sp. PtaB.Bin104 | reverse complement strand
TTACCTCAAACTACCCACCTGGTTAACTGCTTTAGACAGCATTTCGTCCTGGGATTGAATCAAGCGCTGGTTAGCCTCATATGCCCTGGTTACGGTAATCAAATTAACCATCTCGTCAACAGGATTGACATTAGAGCCCTCCAGAAAACCTTGTTTAACAGAAGTGTTGGATGCGGTTTCCGCCGCCCCTTCTCTGTCAACAAATAAATCGTCAGTCTCTTTGTAAAGACTATTAAGATTGCTAAACTCAGCCAGTTGGAGTTTTTCCACCCGGACACCGTCGACCATAACGCTCCCGTCAGACGTAACGTCGAATTTCAATTCCGAATTTCCTAGTAATATTTCGCCATTCTCACCCAGCACACGATAACCTCCGGCAGTAGCCAGATAGCCATTTTCGTCAATCTTAAAGGCGCCATTGCGGGTATAACAGACTCTTCCCGGATCACCCTGTGCCGGAGCGTTTACCGCAAAAAAACCCGGACCACTCAGAAAAATGTCCGTTTTATTCCCAGTTTCTTGAACACTCCCCGTGGTGAAATCAGTTGATATTTCCGCCAACCGCGCCCCTATGCTTGTGGTTCCAATTTTTCGGGTGTGCTGCGGCAACAATGGGTTTTTATTTTGAGGGCCTCCTTTTTCGATCAAAAGCATCTCGGGAAAACTCTTAATTAAATAAGTATCCTTTTTGTAACCAGGTGTCGTCGCGTTCGAAATATCATTTGCCGTCCCGTCAATACATGTTTGTAAAACATCCATCCCGGAAGCAGCCATATACAAGCCCCTTAACAATTCATACCACACCCTTCGATTAATGTTTCGTAATACTTTATCTCACTACACCATGAATCAAATATTTTTCAACTTTTTCCTCAACCTTTCTATCGCCCGGGTATGCAACTGACAGACCCTTGATTCCGAAACTTCAAGCACTTTACTAATCTCCTTTAATGTCAGTCTCTCTTGATAATAAAGCGATAATACCAACTGGTCTTTTTCAGAAAGTGTCCTGATAGCTTCAGTTAATTGTCGTTTACCTTCCTTTCCTTCGACGACATCCAGTGGATCGGGACTTGCCGGGTCCCGGATTAAATCCACCAAACGAACTGGTTCACCGTCAGTGCCCGATGCGATTTCATCTAGTGAGGAAAGATTAAGCAAGTTGGTCTGTCCGGCCAGCTTGTGCAACTCGGACAAGGTTAAACCCATTGCCCCGGCCAGCATTTCTTCCGACATATTCTCGCCATGCTCTTTTTGCAATCTTTCCTTGGTCAAATTTAACTGCTGTATTTTTTGCCATACTGTACGGGGCACCCAGTTCAACTTACGTATTTCATCAATCATGGCGCCCTTAATGCGGCTGTATGCGTAAGCCTTGAAGCTGGTTCCCAGATCAGGATTATATTTTTCCACTGCCTCCAAGAGACCGAACACCCCGTAGCTTTCCAAGTCTTCCTGATCTATTATGGCAGGCAATCTGACCGCCAGCCGCCCCGCGAGATGTTTCACCAAAGACAGGTGAGCCGTAACTAATTCATGCTTAATATTTTCCTCCCTTGTTGTGCGGTATTCCCGCCAAAGCTCTTCGGTAACAGCCATGTCATCACCCATTTCCATAAAGGAGGCTGCACTTTTTACGAGTTTATATCTAACGTAAAAATATTTAATTTTATCTTAGCCGCCTTTGTTCAGACATTATATTAAATAAAAAGCGGGTAATTAAATCCTCTTGTTTGCGGTTTATTTTCACAAATTGGATAGCGGCTTGGCGCAATCTTGTACGCTCGTCGGCCCAGATCCTTACAACCCTGCCAACGACTTCTATCTCTTGGGGTCCTGTCTTTAATGGAATTGTAAACTTGATAATTATACGCGTTTCCGCGGCCAAATCATTATTAATCAATAACCTGATCCCGCCGCCGCTTAAATCAATACTATCTGCCTTCAAAAAGACAGGTTCTTTGCCTCCAATGGGAATCCTGGCATAATCTACTTCCAAAGTTATGGGAACCCTGACAAAATCTCTTAGCTGAACGCGAGTGTACTCTTTCGGCATGGCCAGCACGAACAACGGGATGTTATCGTACCGCCGTCCGCGCGTTTTTGTGATAAACTCATACCGTGTCATGTCAGCGATAAATGATACTTTTACCTGTTCTCCTTTACTTAAAACCAGCGGCCTCGATTCCTTCAACGGAACTGAAATACAAAACTCACGTTCGTTAATATCCTGCACACTGGAAGCATACCAGTCATCATCGCTATCAAGACGGGCAACCCGGATGTTCTGGTTGATCCTAATCCAATTTTGCACAGCCAACAATGTTCCCCCTAACCAAATAACCCCATCAACTTGCCCCAGAACCCCCCACTAACCGCGGGAGAAGGAGCAACTCCCGTTAATAATTCCGCCATCCCGGCAACGCTCCGGGAAGCCGTTGAAGAGGGGCTGGTTATAAAGAAAGGTTGCTGCTTTCTTATTGCCTGAGCGACCACCCTGTCTTCAGGGATCCAACCTAGGTTGTTGATCTTTATTTCTAAAAACCGGCCGGCAACTGTTTGTATCTTGTTTAACGTATGTATTGCCTCCTGCTTGCCGGAGGCGCGGTTAACCACGAGATATACTTCCGAATGCACTTTATAATTGGCAAGCACTTTTATTAGCGCATAAGCGTCAGTCAACGAAGTCGGATCGGGTGTAACCACTATGATCACTTCCCCGGCTGCCGCTAAGAAACCAAGCACGTTCTTATTGATACCCGCGCCATTATCAATAATAAGCACATCGTCACGACAGTTGAACCGGTCGAACATTTTTAAAAGCCACTGCCGCCTGTTGTGGTCCAAATTGGCCATCTCCAGACAACCGGAACCGCCGGATATCACATTTATCCCAAACGGACCCTGTACAGTAATTTCCTCAATAGTTTTATCTCCATAGAGCACCTCGTACAAGCTAAAGCGGGGAACCAGCCCAAGCATGACCTCTGCGTTGGCCAGACCGAGATCCGCGTCAAGCAGGGTAACATTGAGACCCATCTTAGCCATGCATAGCGCCAGGTTTACCGACAGGCTCGTCTTGCCGACTCCGCCTTTCCCGCTAGCCACAGCGATTGCTCTGGGGCCAGAAGGCGTGTTTTCGCTTTTTACTATTGAACCCCGGTAAATTCGGCCCGCCTTAGGTGGCCATAACTTCATCCGGGTCAACTCCCCTGAATAGTAATTCTGCTATACTCCTGGGCTTTGCTTCGCTAATACAGTCCGGTATGCCCTGGCCGTCCGCCAGATAAGCCACAGGCATACCGTAAGCACTTACTAAATTCAAAATAGAGCCATAGGTCTCGGTTTCATCAAGTTTAGTAAAAATTATTTTTGAGCATTTTATTTTTTGAAATTCAAAAGCAATTTTGTTTAAATCTCTATTTTTCGTGGTCAGACTTAAAACCAAAAAAATATCCTGTGGTTCCCCGACAGCGTCAAGAAAACTTTTGAGTTCCAGCAACTGCCCGTTATTTCGCGCCGAGCGGCCGGCAGTATCAACGAGTACAAAGTCTTTATCGGAGTGGTTTTCCAACACTCTAGCCAATTCAGCCGGAGTCATTACCACCTCAACCGGAATGCCCAGAAAATCCCCATAAGCCTGTAGTTGTTCCATAGCTCCCAGCCGGTATGTTTGAATCGCGACCAGGGCAATCTTCTTATTCTCATTAAGGCTTAATTTAGTCGCCAATTTCGCTAGTGTGGTTGTCTTTCCCACCCCGGTAGGCCCAACGAAGGTCAACACCCTGGTTTTTTCTGTTGGAATATAAGCCGGCTCCAACAGGCGGATGACTTGCCTCTTGATATTCAGATAGACATTCTCAAATTCACTACCGGACTGGCTTAATTCACTGTTGAGGTCCGACAACAGTCTCTCGACTATATTTTCATCCACATCCATTTTTATCAGCGCTCTTCTCCAATTGAATACGGGATCTCCACCCTGGCCTGCTTCCATTTCTTTATTGACAATCATTTCGAAGAGGCTTCTCCTTTCCACGCCTTGCCGGACCTCCCGCCCCACTGGGCCTGGACCTTCCGCCAGCTGGCTGTCCGCCGGATTGTCCGGTCTCCTTGCGCCGTATCTGCCACTGGTAAGGTAGAGAGTACGTTCACCATGTCCTTGCTGCTTTAAGGGCAACGCAACCGCCGGGCTACTTTGACTGTTTGCACTATTGCCGGCTGTCGCGGCCAGTTGCACCGGGGCTCTTTTCAATCTAAAATTAATCTCATGGGGCTCATCCAGGGCGGCAGTTACTTCGAGCAACCTGGGCATAAAAAATCCCGCAATACCTTTGGCAGGCACCTTGTAACTGCTGACAATCACCGCCTCCGGACCCAGATCCTGCTTTATCAGCCTGATAGCCTC
>MVQL01000259.1 GCA_002067205.1 Pelotomaculum sp. PtaB.Bin104 | reverse complement strand
ACTGTGCGCCAGAGCCGGAAAGGGCTGCGGGTGCAGATTGTTACCGGCGCCAAACGTGGCCGGAGGCTGTTGTTTCACCGGTGATGCGGAGTTATTTTATTAAAACAACAATAAGGCATCTTAAAAAGAGGTTTTCACAATTATGAAAAGTGCTGCCTTCCAAAAAGGAGGGCATTCCCCACATCGTGGTGATATAATTAATGTGCACTCTGTACTAATTTCATTTTAAAGGAGGCAACCGGGATGAGAGAGTTAATCAACTTAGGGTTACGTTCCGTCCGGAAATATTCCCTTTGGGACTATGCTTTTTTGAAGATTACACTCATTTCTTTCGGCATCCTGATCGGAGCTTATTTTGCCAAATTTTTCTTAGCCCATTCGTCCTTGCTGTGGACCATTTTCATTGTCTCCTACTTTTGGATTATGTACAGGACTTTTATTGCTCATAAAAGTTAAAAAACCGTAGTTCCTTCCCATCCGTCCGTTGAATGGCAGCTGTCCAAGCTGCCATTTTTGTTGAAATTGGATGCATATATCCGGAGACGGCAAGGTGATCATTAGCAGGCAAAAGTCCCTTGTTATTTTAGATTGAGGGGAATGATAAAATTATCAACAGGAATATCCCTGTTGTGAAAATGCATTAACCCACATAAATGTGCGCGAAATGTCGGACAGGTGCATTAAATTTCTGCTACCCTATTGTAAGAGGGAAGGTCATTAAAAATGAATTTGCTTGAAATAATGAAAGATAAGAATGAGTATTATTTAAAATATTAAACATCTTAAGTCTAATTAGTACAATATTTGAAGTTATTATACTAAAGGCCTGAACTTAGTAGTGATACCTGTGAGTGGAGATGCTTTTTTATTCTATTATTAACGCTCAAATTTATTATGTCTCTAAATATTCGCAAATAGTCAAACAGTTCTCAGGTTATTTTCAACGATTTAAGTGATACTAAATGAATGAAGTAAAAAATATAAAAGAAAGAGGTGTTTGCTTAGTGGAATTAAAGAAATGGCGTTTGGGAGCAGTGCTGTTCGCCGTACTTATCCTTACCGGCGCTGTTACCGGTATATCCTTTGCAAGCAAAGATCAGACCGGGACCCCTAAATTGAATGAAACATACCAGGATTTTGTATCGAAACTGGCTGTAAATCTTGGTATAGATGAGACCACGGTAAAATCAGCTTTGAATTCTACAAAGCAGCAAATGATTGACGAGGCCATTCAGAAAGGCAAAATTACTCGTGAACAGGCTGATAAGTTTTCTGCAAAAGATGGCTTTGGCGGATTTGTTTTTTTAGATGGTAAGTGCCATGGACCTAAAGGAATGGCACGTAATCTTGATGAAATAGCAAGTATTCTGGAGATGACAGTAGATGAACTTAAAGCCAAGATGGAATCAGGCCAGAAGTTAGAGGAGATTGTTGCCGGGCAAGGTATGACCATGGAACAGTTCCATGAAAAAATGCTTGAACAAAAGAAGTCTAAAATTGCAAAGAAAGTTGCAGACGGAGTATTGACACAAGAACAAGCTGATAAGATTCTGCAAGAATTTGGGCAACGTCTCAGTAAGGGTTCTAAAGGCAATAATTCTGGGGCATAGGTTTATCAGTATCTACTATAAACTCCTTCTCTACCAGCCGCATTGCGGCTGGTTTTTTTGCCCATTTACTCAGTCCTTGCTACCTATGCAAATCTATATTAGAATAAATAAATTTTTAAGGAAGTAAATGAAGGCGGGTAATAATAGCTGACTGAAAAGTTGTTAATATTGTTGGGCAAATTTTTTTGTTTTTGGGCGTAACTTTCTTCAGTAAAAATTACTTTAACTAAATAGAAAGTTACATGTGACTCATTGGATCGGAGGTGTGATTGACATCCAACTGCAAAATGAGGCGGAATTAATTAAAAAGGCTCAAAGAGATGTCCGATCATTTATGGTTCTTTATGAGCACTACCTGCCCCAGGTTTATAAATATGCTTATTATCATGTAATTAATAAACAGGAAGCGGAGGATGTGGTGTCCCAGACATTTTTGCAGGCCATGGAGAACCTCCATAAATATAATTACAGGGGTATCCCTTTCGGACACTGGCTATACCGTATTGCCGGCAGTATTATTTACCACAGCCAAAGGGACAGAAAGAGCGAATTTGACACGGCTGACCTGGTTCGAGAGGTGGGTGTGGAGACAGCAGCAGTAGACAAAATGGACCTCCTGATGCTGCTGCGCATTTTACCTGAGATGCAGCAGGAGGTCCTGGTGCTTCGCTACATACAGGATGTAAGCATCCGGGACGCAGCACGGATTATGCATTGCTCGGAAGGGGCCGTCAAGCAGCTTTCATACAGGGCCTTAAAAACTTTGCGGGAAAGGATGAATGGCCATGAAAGAGACTGATGAAATATTTGAAATTGAAAATGCGCTCAGGGCCCTGCCTGAGGCGCTGCCGGACCAAACCTTCCAGGAGCAGCTTGGCGAGTCGCTGGCAAAACGTCATGCCAAGCTGGCAAAAGAACGGAGGAGCAAGAATAACCGCAGAAACATTTTTCGGTTTGGTGTGGTGGCGGCAGGTTTGCTTATCGCCTTAATTGGAGCATTTAATTTCTATCCGGTTGAAAAATCAGGTTATTCCACAGGACCGTTGTTTTTGGCCACTGCTCAGGCTACAGGCGCTCCCGAGCTAACTTTTGGGGACAGTCTTGACAGCATGCGCCTGGTTAAGTTTAACGTACAGGGGGTATTGCCGGCAGGGGAGCGGGAAGGCAATATTGTAAGACTTAAAAATAAGAACAAGACTGAACAAGATGTCCTGGAAATGGCTGCAGCGATGGGGATCGAGGAACCCGGGGTGTCAGACAAGCAACCTAAGATTTCGGACGGCCAAAACGAGCCGGCAACAAATTGGGTGATGGTGTCGGGAGATAATGGACGGCTCTCAGCCTGGCTTAACCAAGGTACCTGGCTTTATGAGCAAGAAGCTGACAGCAGCGTAAAATCAAGTCAGGTGGTATCAAAAGAGGCAGCCAAAGATATTGCGGTCCAGTGGTTGACAGCTGCCGGCCTATTGTCCCAGGGTGAATATGTAGTGAATCAAACCCAGGCCTCTGAGACCCCCTTTGAAACAGTGATCAAGCCGGCCGTGAGCCCGGAAGGAAGGGTTATTGTGGGGGCGGTGCCGGAGATCAGGGTGACTGTCACTGGACAAGGCCAGGTGGCCAGTGCCACAGGTACGTGGTTTGAGCGGGACGGTTCCGAAAAGGTGCAGCTAGCCGGCTATGAGCAAGCTTTAGAGGCTTTGAAGCGGGGAGAGGGGGTTTTTGAAGCCAAGGGCTACCGGCCCTTCACTGCCGGTACTGCTGAAATTCAGCAAGTCTACACCGCTTATCAGCTGGCATATTCCCTGGACTTTACCCCGTACTACGTTCCGGTGGCTGTTTTTCAGGGTGAATTTACTCCGGAAGGTGGCATGAAAGAAACCTTTACGGCCTTTGTTTCACTGCTGGAAAATAACCAACAGGAGAACTCCGGTAATTTCATCTTAGATGCAGCATTTTCTCAGGTTGATCCATTTAGTTCGGTTGTCTCCGAGCGGGGAAACGAGGCGGCCAAGGCCGATCTGCCGATGCTTGCACAGTTTTTCGGGGTTGGGCAGCCTGACGCCAGCGGCGGCATCACTGGAGATAATGGCCAAATATCACAGACCTCATGGGATGGGGGGTGGCTTTACCGGTCGCCGCTGATTGGAATTGGACACGGCCGCACCCCTGTTCCAGATGAGGTTGCCGTCGCGTCGGCTAATCATGTTGTTGCGAACATACCGGCATTGCCGGGTGATTTGGGGCAGCCTTTTGTAAAGGCCGGCATTGGTGATGATTTTAAATACGTGATCTACCCGTTTATTTATGAGGGTAAATATGTATTTAGCACTGATGGACCGGGCTACGAGTCATTTATCAGTGTTCAGGTCGGCCCTCAGGGGGAAATATGGTCGGTTCAATGCGCCAAACCCATGGTTTTATTAAAAGATCAGCAGCCCTTAATCCAGCCTGAGCAGGCATGGGAGAAACTTCTAAAGAATGACTTCCAGATTCACATCGAAGGTTTCTTTGGATCGCTTCCTGGAAACCGCTTTGCAGCAAATTATTCGAAAGTTACTAAGGTAGAGTTGGTTTATAAGCCTCGCTATACGAATATGGAGCGTAATGATAACTATGATATTGTGTATATGTTTACGGGCACTGCCCGGGTAGGGACAAAAGATGTCCGGTTTAAAGCCTTTGTGAACGCTGTTGAGTAGAAAAGGGTGTCTTCGAGTTCACATCAGTGTGCTCCAGGTAAGCAAAGAGGCCATAACGGCCCCCAAAATACTTCCCTGGCATACGGTGCAGCAAAGCGGAAATGGTCCAGGGGGACTGTGATCTTGGTAAGGCAGAGCTAACATCCAAGACAAGTTTCATAGTTTAATTATAAAGATTAAGCAGGTTCAAAGCAATTTATAGTAGAATCATACAATTGACCAACAAAGGAGGGTAAATATGAAAATCGGCGTTTGCGGTATAGCGTGTGAGAAATGCCCGAGAATGGTTAAAGGGAAATGCCCTAATGGTGATGAAGGCTGTAAGCCTAAAGATAATAAGTTTTGCAAAATCTCAAAATGTGCGTTTGACAAAAACATTTCCTTATGTTTTGATTGTCCGGAATTCCCCTGTGAAACCACTAAACAAGGCCCAATAAGTTTCGGCTACTGTACTTATATCTCAGGTAAACTGTAGAATAACAAAGGCGTTCAATGCAGTGGAAAATTTTATATTTCACTCATTCACTGATCAAGTGTTTAACTAGCTTTAAACCTAATAAAGATAGTTGTGCCATCAGTACTTGTCTCTATGTCAATTTTAGCGTTGTGCCTCTCAGCAATACTGTAACAAGTGGCTAAACCGAGTCCAGTGCCGTTTTCTTTGGTAGTAAAGAAAGGCTGGCCTATTTTCTCCAGATTTTCCGGGGGAATCCCCTTGCCCTGGTCTTGCACGGCCAGGACAACCTCATTGCCGTCCTGGAATGTTTTGATTGTCAATACACCGCCTGGCTCCATTGCTTCTATACCATTACGAACAAGATTAAGAATAAGTTGGTGGATTTCATTTTTATCGAGAAGTAGATCTGGTATGACGCTTAGTTCTAATTTAATATCATTTTGTTTTTCCATGGCGTCTGCGCTGAACAGGGGGAAAAGGTCCTCAATCCGCTCGTTCAGGCTTTGGATTTTAATATCTTCCACCTTGTTTCGGGCTAGACTCAAGAAGCCGCTAATTATTGTATTAGCCCGGTCCAGTTCTTCGATCATTGTGTTCATGTAATTCTGGTCTTGCGCATACCGCTCCTTGCCCTTCAGCAATTGTAAAAAGCCCCTGATCGTGGTCATTGGATTCCTTATTTCGTGACCAATTCCAGCCGCCATTTGTCCGACAAGATTCAATCGTTCTAAACGGGCCATTTTATTTTCCATCTTTTTTAAATCTGTAATATCGTTTATTGTAGCAAGCCTGCATTTTTCGTTACTCAGTTCAATTATCTCACAGGATAATAATACATTACGAAAATCACCACGTTTTGTTTTAAATAAAACATTTAAATTACGAATAAATCCCTGCTCTGTTAAAAGTTTATTATAAAGTTTAAATTCTTCAATACCTAAGCCTAAATCTAAAACTGTACGATCGATAACATCTTCACGATTATAACCGAAAAAATGTTCATAACTCTTATTTACTTCAGTGTGCCGATCATCACTAAACCGTACAATAGCCATGGGAATAGGATTATTATAAAAAGCCTTGTAGAATCTTTCTTCTGATAAGCGTAAAGCTTTTTCCGCTCGCTTGCGGTCAGTTATGTTGCGAGCGACTGCCTGCATTTTGGGTTTGCCTTGAATAGTGCAGGGGGCTGTCACAACCTCTATATCTATAACTTTTCCATCTAATCTAACAATCTTTTCTTCCTTTAATGGCGCTATTTTCCCTTCATCCTGCACTTGACGCCACTTTTCAGCAACGATTTCCTGATAGTCGGGGTGAATTAAATTAATCATTGTTATCCCAACGGCTTCCCGGGGGCTGCCCGTGCCGAATAGCTTTGCCCCTGCCTCGTTTATAAAGTCAAGTCTATCTTTGCTATGGAGAAGAATCGCATCTGGTGAATTCTCAACTAGTTGCCGGTAACGTTCCTCGATCTCCCGCAAGGATTCTTCTACCTGCTTCCGCTCAGAAATTTCCCGTTGAAGTTGTTCATTAGCTGTTTTTAACTCAATAGTACGCTCTATTACCAGTTCTTTCAGATGGTCACGGTATTTCTTTATTTCCTCTTCTGCCTGCTTATGTTTAGTAATATCACGAACGGATTCAATAGCCCCGACTATATTCCCTTCGCTGTCAAAAAGAGGTGATGCCTTTAGCCACAAAAATACTTCTTTATTGTTGAATGGTAATTTAATAAAAGCCTCGCCATTAATTGCGTTTCCTTTTCTCACGACATTTTTATATTTCAATTCGGTTGTCAGGTCATCTGAAAAAATAAGATCCAATAAAACTGGTCTAGCCTTACCATAAAAAGGTATGGCGTAAGCATATTCACCTTTGCCAATTATATCTACCTTGCTTACACCAGTCATTTCTTCAATAGCTGTATTCCAGGCAACTACCTTCTGATTACGATCAATAACAAAAGTGGGATCAGGTAGAAAATCAATTATATTCAAAGATTGCTGTTTGGTTTTGTATAATTGTTCTACATTATCCAAGTCAAACAGTGCCTCCATCATTTGGATTTTAATGAAGTTATTCTATATAATTTATTTTTTTCCTTTGAAGATATTAAATTAAGATTATTACTAAGTATATTAAATTCGGAAACCAATGAGAATACTGGCAATGTAACATCGAATACTAACATCACAAAAAAGGAGGATTAGGATGAGTATCGGAGCATTTTCATTCTTCTTCTGCCGGAACTCGCGACTTTTTTATATATAAGCGTTGATGAGCTTTTAGGATACTCCCCGCAAGTATCCGAGATGATGAAGGCTGCCGTCAAGGCAAGGCTCCAACATATTTACAGGACCACCATATTCAACTATTCTTCCGTCCACAATTCTATCAATATTCACACCAGTATATTTCAAAACTTTCCCTATAAAACGATAAGAAAATAATAATAAAGTTGGAAACAGGCCACCGGTTTAATCGTTACAGCAAAAAAAGGCGGAGGTCAGGAAAAAAAATTCTTGCAATATATTACTATTTGGTATAACATAAGTTATATATTAATAGTTATATAATACATGTTACGTAAGGGGTGGTGCTGCTATGGGGCCTAAGATTAAATTTACAAGGGAGCAAATAATTGACGCAGCCTTTGAAATAGCTAAAACAGAAGGAATTGACAATATAACCATGAGAAAAATCGCCGAAAAAATGGGCAGTTCTGTAGCCCCCATCTATGTGAATTTCAAGAACACTGATGAACTAATTGAAGCTTTAATAGAAAGGGTTATAAGTATTAGTCAACAGCTTTTAATCGAAGAAAGTACAGGAAACCCATTTCGTGATATGGGGAGCGCAAGTCTAAGGTTTGCCATGGAGTATAGCGTGCTGTTCAGAGATTTAGTTATGAAAAATAATAACTACATGAAAAGCTATGATGAAAAAATGATACCTGCTTTAATTAAAGAGATGAAAAAGGACCCTGAGCTGGTGGGTTTCACAGTGGATGAGTTAAAAACAATATTATTAAAAATAAGGATATTTCAATTAGGACTCTCGGTGATGGCTGCCAACGGCTTACTGCCAAAAGATTACCAAAAGCAAGATTTAATGGATCTATTATCAAGTGCAGCGAATGATGTAATACGATCAGCCAGGCTAAGCAGAGAGCAAAAATAATTCGTATTATCGCCCAGCCTTACAAGTCACGAGGTGGATTACATATTGAATGAATAAGAATTAAAGGAATGTGCATAGCTTATGTCGTCGAGGTTTTGTTTAAGTGGCACCTTGTACGATATTGAAAGATTCTCTTATCAGAACAAAATATTTAAGAACCGCTTGAAGAATAGAAGTCTGCTCTAATTTTGTCATATGAGGATGATGTCTTAATGAATAAAAAAGCTATTCGCAATATTGGTGTATTTGTTTTTGTAGTGATCATCAGTGGGTGGATAGGCGTTCTTGTGGACTCTTTTCTTACCGGGCAACCTGAAGGTGATTCTCTTGGTATGGGGATATGGTTGGTGTTGCCCCTGTTGACTGCATTTGTAATCATATTATTTTCAAAGGCCAGTTGGGAAGATCTTGGTTTCAAACTGAATTTCAAAGGAAATATAAAATGGTACCTGGCTTCCGCCCTGATTTTTCCTGTTGTAACAGGAATCGTTTTGATAATCGGAGCGGCAACAAAATGGATAGATTTTTCAGCATTTAATCTCAAACCATTTATTTTGGCGTTTTGCAGTACTCTGTTGATTAGCTTTCTTATTGATATCTTTGAGGAGACTGCTTGGCGTGGTTATCTAACTTCACAACTAGTTAAATTAAATCTTAACGACTGGAAGATATATCTAATCGTTGGCTGCGTGTGGGGACTATGGCATCTTCCATATTACCTGGTCTTTTTACCTGAGGCAGACATACAGGCGGTACTGCCTGTCAGCCGCGCCATATATGCCGTTGTTTCTTTAATCACAATGTTATGTTGGGCAGTGATGTTTATTGAGCTTTTTAGGGTAACAAAGTCAATTTGGCCGTGTGTTATACTGCATATGGTCGAGGACTCGCTGATAAATCTTATCGTTATATCAGGTTATATCAGCATCGCAGCCGGAAAAGAAATACTTGTTTCACCAATTAATGGCGTCATTACTTCAATTCTATACGTAGCCGTGGGACTTGGAATAAGGGCTTATAGAACACATGCAAACCAAATAATTATTAAGTGAAACGTCGATTAATCAGCATGTTATGAGCAGGAAGGGAGTGGGTTTGAACAGTGAAAAGAACAATAATCGGTGGAATAATAATGTTATCCGGTGTGCTAACAACCTTATCTATAATTATTGCTGCAGCCATCTATGTTCCCAGTATTAAGTCATGGTCCGGTTCAAAACTATGGTTTGCTATTTTCGGCGCCAGGCAATATGGAAACGAAGCAGTACAGAGCCTATTTCTTGGCGTGCCGTTTACCATCGGGTTGGGCCTAACCATCATTGGGTTAATAATTCTTACCAAAGAGTATTTTACGAAATAGAAAAGAGGGTTATTGAATTTTGGCAAGAGAACATTCAGCCCTGCCCGGTCGACAAAAACGTCCGGGTAAACTTTTTCGCTTCCGGGCGTAACTTTTCTCAGTGAAAATTACTTTAACCAGACTTTCAGGATTTGAGAAGCCGGGTAATTAACCCAGCTTCTTACTATGTACGCCCAGCATGGGCGTCATCTATAGGGTGCAAGTCCCGAACGGGGGCTGGAGAGCGCCTACCGTTAGCCAAAGGCAAGGGTGTCCGCCGCCAATACCTCCAGAATGCCCACACTTCCATTATCTGTTACCTGATGGTGAAATTCACCATCAGAAAATTATAGGACTGCGATTCAGCATCCGGAGCCGCGCTCTGCGGAACCGTTCCCTTAGCTCTTCCTTGACAATATATCAATATTCCGATAGAATTTGAGTATATTTAAATGGAGGTGAGTGAAATGCCAACCATTAGACCAAGTTCAGATCTCAGAAACAAATACAACGAGATCTCAGAGTTTTGCCATAAATATAATGAGCCGGTATACATAACAAAAAACGGGACCGGAGACCTTGCAGTCATGAGTATTGAAACCTATGAAAGGCTTGTTGGAAAATTCGAGTTGTACGCCATGCTTGAAAAGGGACTGGATGATATAGAATATGGCCGCGTGAAACCTGCACGGGAAGTGTTTGCGAGGATCAAAAGCAGGTTGAAAAAATGAAGAGATATAATCTGGTTATCGCAGAGGTTGCTGAAGCGGACCTTGATGGAATTGCTGACTATATTTCATACGAGCTAAAAGAGCCTGCGACAGCTTTGAAGCAGCTCGCAAGAATAGAAGATGCCATGGCAACTCTGGAAGAACTGCCCGAGCGCCATGGCATTGTTCATGATAAATACCTGGCAGCGAGAGGAGTACGGAAGCTATCAATAGATAATTACCTGATATTTTATATTGTGAACAAAGGTACGAATACAATCAACATCGTCCGCGTTCTGCATGGCAGACGCGATTGGGAGAGCATATTGAGCCAGAATGATCAATAGCAAACCCTGCGCAGCGATTCGCAAAAACTATAAAGGGAAGTCTAAGGTATCCCATTGATTGCGGGTCTGTTTGCTCTGACCAGAACTTACCAATAATTGCCGTGTGCTCGGCTTAGCTGTCTAGCCCGCGGAAAGCCTGCGCCATCTTATTTTTTTTGCCCCTGTTGCTCCGTTTTTAAAGGAAGCACACCAGCGAGTTCACCGATCACATTTACCAGTTCGGATTCCCCGGGAACGATAACTTTGGCGTTTTCTTTGAGGGCGGTTTCAACCGCTTCGAGTTTCCGCAAGAGCTGGGCATTGCCGGTAAAATACTTGTCGGCAGCTTCGTTAACCAGCATGATGGCCTGGGCTTCGCCTTCAGCAGCCAGAATTTTGGCCTGCTTGATCCCTTCCGCCTTCTTGATTTCCGCCCGCTTGATCCCGTCGGCGGTAGTTTCCGCGGCGGTAGCGAAGTCGACAGCGGCAATCTTTTCATTCTCTGCTTTAACGACCTTGTTCATTGTTTCCTGCACATCTTTGGGTGGGTCAATTTCTTTTAACTCGGTCCTGGTAATCTCTATACCCCATAACTTGGTCTCATTTTTAAGGGTATCCAGCAGGTCGGTGTTGATCCGGCTTCTTTCGCTGTTGGCCGACTTCAAGGACAGTGTGCCGATGATGTTTCTCAGCGTTGTCCGCGCTAACGCTACAATCTGGACACGGTAATTGTTGACGTTATATACGGAATTTTTAACACTTTCCTCGTCAGTGTTGATCTTGAAATAAACCTGCGCATCCACTGTTGCATTCAGGTTGTCGTTGGTAATAATCACCTGCGGCTCGGCGTTGACCATTTGCTCTGTTATATTCACCAGATAAAGGTTTTGAATGACCGGAATGATCCATTGAAAACCAGGAGTGGCAAATCGGGAATATTTGCCGAAGGTTTCGATTAAACCCCGGTGCGTAGGCCTTACAATCCTGATCCCGGCGAAAAAAATAACGGCGATGATTATAAAAATCAAGACATATACAAAATACATTATCTCACCCCCAAAGTTTTAGAAGCTATCTACAACGGTTTGCTTACCTGGCCTTCCCCTCTACGATACCACTTCCGTTAACCTATGGCAAACTGATTGGCGCCGCCCCCGAAATACTTCCCTGGCTTACGTGCGGCAAAACAGCAGTGGTTTCAGCGTCATCAATTGTTTAACTAACATTAAACCGGATAAAGAAGGTTGTGCCATCCGTGCTTGTCTCGATATTAATTTTAGCGTTGTGCTTTTCAGCAATGCTGTAACATGTGGCTAACCCGAGTCCAGTTCCGTTTTCTTTGGTAGTAAAGAAAGGCGGTGCTGGGAATGGTAAAGTCCTACAAAAGTTCGGCCTGGCACTTATTTATTAATTGAATATGTTGTTTTAATTTCAACATTATTTTTTAACATTGCCCAAACTGGACAATAGGTTTGTTCAGATAATTGAATTGCCTTTTGAATACTAGTTTCATCAATATCCTTCGATTGAATAATAAGATCAAGCTGTATTGTTTTAAAACCCAGGGGATGCTCATCCCTTCTTGCTCCATTTGCGATTACTTTTATACCGGATACGTCTTTACGCATTTTCCTTAATAAGGTAACAACGGTTGAACCACTACAGCTTGCCAGGCTTATTAGTAGTAATTGTAGTGGCATGTAACCTTCTCCGTCTCCAAGAGGTGGTATATAATCAATAATTATGGATGGATTATCTGCTGCTTTTCCTTCAAACATAAGCTTTTGATTGATTAAGGTTGCGCTTGCCATTATATTACTCACTGATTATCCCCCTTTAATACCAAATTTTCTAATTTATTATTATAACATAATTTGGGTTTCTTTCTGCACGTTTCAGGAAATGCTATAAACCATTTCAAACTACAAAGACTGTAGTACAACAAAGCTCATAATACGTTTTGTTTCCATCAACAGCGTCCAGTTTACCGTGTTTTACTTCCAAATTTTAATAATTAAATCCACAATACCGGACATGGCTGTACTTGCAAAACCGTAGAAAAGGCTAATTAGTTTATCTAAATTTAAAGAATCACTATGGAAAAAACCAAATAATTTAAAAATTAAATATACAATTATAATTAATATTAATAATTTTGCTGCAAAAAATACAATTCTCACCGTGCTAATAATAAACTTGAATAATCCATAAATATATGCGCTTATTCTTCCTACTAGTTTAATCATTCCCAGGCCAACATATCCAACCATATTCCCTTGGGCCTGATCCTGCTTGCTATTATGTTGATGATATGACTGTTGTGACTGGGGTGACTGGCATTGTTGATATATATTTGCTTGAGAGGGATTTTGCATTTCATTGAATAGGCTTGCCCCGCACATATTACAGTACTTTGACCATGGAAAGTTACTGTGATTACAAGCTCTGCAAATGCGCATCGTATCACCAATATTTTCATATGCCACTGTTCAACACTATTCCTTTTTCACAATTTTGATTATTTTATTAATACTATTATCTAAAGCAAATTATAAGAACCTGCTGGAAATTTACTGTTCCAACCGTTATTGTTAGTATACCAATTATGAAGAGAATTGAGAAATCTATGAACAAATATTAGTCAGCATAACAGCACTTCCGAAAAACTACGCCCGGTATTGAGCATTTTATTCAAACGGGCCTGAAGAATTTCATTATGACTTGAGCTGAGGCAGTTCCCTCTTTTCATGATTTATTTGAAGGAATGGATTTATTATTGAAAAGATACGATATAATTAATATATAAAACTGGGGGGATTATTATGAGTATCGGAGCATTTTCTGTTAGTTTAACCGTTAAGGATATCAAGGCGTCCAAATCATTTTATGAAAAACTCGGTTTTGTCGTTTTTGGCGGAGAACAGGATCAAAACTGGTTAATCATGAAAAATGGCGATTGCATAATTGGACTGTTTCAAGGTATGTTCGATAAAAATATGTTAACCTTTAATCCAGGGTGGAACAGCAAAGCGGAAGAAATAAACCCGTTTAAAGATGTGCGAGTGCTGCAGGAGGAACTCCGGGAAAAGGGAATAGATTTTATTGGCGAAGTCGATTTGGCATCAGAAGGACCTGGTAGTTTCATAATTGAGGATCCCGATGGAAATCCAATTCTTGTTGATCAACATAGATGAGATAGAGCATCGGAATGCTCTCAACCTGCAAACAAAGTCATTGACTTTCCGTAATTTTGGCTAATCAGGTTAATCCCTTCTGCGGGCAATGATTTTCCTGCATAACTGTGCACGAAATGTCGGGTAGATACATATATACTAATGCTACCCTGTTGTTAAGAAGAAATCTTGTGGACCGAAAATTTCAATTTCACTTCACCAACTTTTAGAGCGAAATACGGATTCCAATCAGCCAGTAAAATCAGCACCCCGGATGCCGAGGTGCTTTTCTCATTGCTTACGGAAAAAGCAATCTTCAACCTTAATTATTCCCAAATTAGACAATCAATCAGGAGAAAGCAGGAAATATGGTTGCAGCCGGGTAAATATACAAAAGTGCAGTAAGGTGAATATGCCGGGTCAAATTGAACAGTTTGACCGCTGAGATTGAACAGTGTCTCCGTTTGAAACTGGACACTCTT
>MVQL01000258.1 GCA_002067205.1 Pelotomaculum sp. PtaB.Bin104 | reverse complement strand
ACTTTTTAAGAAAAGTGACTCTCCCTGGAGCAACTGGGCGACTGTGATGGGGCAGGCGGTGTTTCAGAAGGAGTATATACCATAAATATAGCGTTGGGTTGATATCTTAAAGGTTACTTTTCCAAGTCTTCTGTTTTTACTATGGATAGACGATACCACTCATGATACTCAGGTCGATACCACCGCTTTTTTAGCATAAACCGGGTCAAAGCCGATAACCAAATAGCTTAGAAAGAAAGCATCAATTGCAATATGCCAGGGTTTCTTTCTTATATCGGATACCATAAGAAATACGGTCTACTATTCTTGGCGTGAACAGGTGAGTGTCTAAAATTTTTGGGATTATGGATATAGCTTTATGTCATTCAGAGCAGGCGGTAAAGAGGGGGAATACAAACCGTGAATAAGTCTAAAATTTTATTAATGTTGTCGTGCTTCATCCTGGGAATCGGGGTGGGTATCGTCTCGTACTGGTATTTTGGGTTTAAAGCGCCTGCTGACAGGGCCAGGGCGGTAGCGAAGGCACAGCAGGAACAAATGAACAGGATGGTTCGTTCCGGTAGTTTAATAAACGTAACTAAGGATGAAATTCTTGTCAGGGTGGAAAACAGCGGAGACCCGGAGTTGGTTGGTAAAGATATTTTATTTAGAGTTAATCCGGATGCAACAATTCAACAAGGCTCTAAAATCCTCTTTCCGAATCCAAAAGGCGAAAAAGTTGACCTTGAAACGTACATTTCTCCAGGTAAGAAAGTTAAAGTCATGGCCAGAGATATTGACGGCGAGGACCGGACCAAAGTGGAAAGCGCGGTGGTGATTTGCTGGGAGGCACCAGAAACAGGAGTTAAATAATAGGCCGGGAAACCCCCCGGCCGCATAAACTGTGGAGCGAAGGGAGGGGTAGTTCATATGTAATTCTTGCTCAATTTATATCGTTTTTATAATTGACATTAATTGTGCTTACATATAAAATGTAAGTCAAAGGGGGTGTAAGGCAGTGCCGGTTATTACGGTGTCTTCTAAAGGACAAATAATAATCCCTTCAGAATTCAGGAAAAAGTTCAAAATTAAGCAGGGCGACAGGTTTGAACTGCAAGAACATGATGGGAAGCTACTTTTGGTTCCGTTGCAGGATAAACCATTTGTTAAGCTTTATGGAGTGTTAAAAGGTAAAACAAGCTTAACCGGGTCGCTGCAAAAAGAACATGCCTTGGAAATCGAAAAAGAGAGACGATAAAGTTTTTGTTTTGGATGCTTATGCCTTACTTGCTTTTTTGGAAGCTGAGGAGGGGGGAGATATTGTTAATGAATATTTTAAAGTTTCTGGAGCACTGTTTTACGTTAGTGCAATAAATATGGGCGAAGTATTTTATATCACTCTCCGAGAGCGAGGCATGGAAACTGCGGAGCTCGTTGAATCTGAATTAAATCAAGCTCACAACATTCGTGTGGTAGATGCAACCTGGGAACGGGCGAAATTGGCTGGAATATTTAAGTCTAGGGGTGGCATCTCCTTCGCAGATTGTTTTGCTGCTGCACTAGCCTTTGAGAAGGATGTACCACTTATTACTGGGGACAACGAGTTTAAAAAGGTTGATGATAAAGTAAAAATCATTTGGTTGATATCCCAAGAATCTTACTAGTAAAGCTTCCAGACCTATATAAATTAACCGGGTATTGTTATTGCCCGGTTTTCGTATTATAAAGGGGTGATGCTAAAATATCATAACTTGCTTGCATTGTTAAATATTGTATGGTATACTGTTTAATATAAATGCAAGCGGATGAAGGGGTGTTAATAGTGTATATGGCAAATGTGACGGAGGTCCGTCAGAATGCGAGCATGATTATATCTCGCGTGGTAGAAACCAGGGAGCCGGCAGTCATTTTACAGAGATCGAAACCAGTGGTTTACGTGGTTGAGGCGTCTGCCTATGAAGAGATGCTGAAAAAAGTTGAGGAAGCGGACAGGTTATTACGTGTTGAAGAAACCAAAAGCGCTCTCCAGGATCTTGCTAAATTGAGAAAAAAGATGGCCCAAAAAGGCAAACAGCCAGATTCAGTGCCCCTTATCAGAGATTTGCGGGAGGGTAAAACCAGATGAGCGGTTATATTTGTCTTGATAGCAGCGTTCTCGTCAAGTTGCTCACATGGGAAGATGGGAGTGATGCGGCGGCAGAGTTGATGGAAAATATTGCAGCAAACGAGTTATATGTAGTTTTACCTTCATTTGCGTGGGCTGAAATAGGAAGTGTTCTACGGCAAAAGGCCTTGAGAAAAGAAATCACGGTCGAAGAAGCGGAAGAATCCTGGCGAATATTCAGGCGGCTGAGAAACATTACCTATATGGACGGCGAAGAAATGATTGACGCAGCTTGGCGCATAAGTACAGAGGAAAAGCTTTCAACGCTTTATGATGCATCGTATTTAGCTGCAGCTGAAATAACCGCGAAAGAAACGAAGAGCATTTGTGAGTTCTGGACTGCAGACAAAAGGCTGGTAAATTCACTAAGCGAAAAAAAACAGTTTGTAAAACTGCTGGAAAGTTAACATGCTAGTTAATTACAGGTGGCGATAAAAAGAAATATAGCGGGCTAAAGCTCGCTGAAGTCGCCTTCCAGTTTTAAAGACTAAGGTTTCTATCATAGTACAGCATTGCTTGAAAGTATTATCCAGATCAGTTATACTGTTATTACAGTATTGCTGATGTAGGAGGTTTTATTTATGCCTGAAAATATTCAACAGGTTCAAAAAAGAATGCTGGTTAGCTTAGCCAAGATTGGAAAAACACTTAACATCAGGGAGGGCGATCATGTTACGTTGGAGATACGGGATGGTGGTATTTTTATTAAGCCTGTTTCGTGGCATGACAAAAGCCAGGAGTACTTTTGGTCTGACAAATGGCAGCAAAAGATGAAACGAAGCTCGGAAGCTATTAAAGAGGGAAAGGTAAAAACATTCGATAATACGGATGCCCTCTTGAAAGAACTGGGTGAAAAAGATGCCGACAATCATTCTAACTGAGCCATTCGAGAAGGACTTTTGGCAACTATCCCAAAATGAACAGAAACAATCAAGAAAAACACTACGTTTTCTGGCAGATAATCCTAAACATTCTTCGCTGCATGTACATCGGATTAAAGGAACTCCTTTCTGGGAGGCTTATGTCAACATGGATATACGGATTATTTTTGAGCAAAACAGTGATACCCTTGTTCTTCATGCTATAGGGCATCACGATATTTTGAGGAAAAGGAGTTGATCTTCACGTGAAAAGGTTTTTTACGCTTATAGTATTCCTGGCCATGACCGTCATTTTTGTACCTTGGCTGCATCCGAAGGCTGAAGCTGCAGAGATGGTTAAAGTAGCTAAATTCTGGATTGGGCAAAGCTATTACGTCAGCAACGACCAGAAGGTTGACATGGATGTGTCGCCTTACGTTAACAGCGAAGACCGTACCCTGGTACCGCTGCGGTTTCTTGCCTATGCCCTGGGCGTGACGGAGAGCGGGGTTAAATGGGACGATAAGTCTCAAACCGCAACCATTTCGGGGAATGGAACTAATTTGGTTTTCACTATTGGGAGCAGCAATTATACCGTGAATGGCGGTAAGAAAACGATGGACACCACCCCGGTAATCAACGATGACCGCACCATGTTACCGGCCAGGTACGTTGCCGAGGCGTTGGGATATGATGTACTTTGGAACGACGAGTACGAGACGGTTACGGTAGTGCAGCACGGCAGGGAGACGGTTCCTTTTGCTGGTGGAACTATAACGGTGCCTGAAGAAGTAAGAGTTGTCGAGAGTGTCATGGGAATTACTTTGAATATACAGGGTACCGTGGTGCCGACGTGGTACTTTGAGCCCAATTATGATAAACTTCAGTGGAGTACGATTGCTAGTGGTGGTACAGTAAGTGATGATTATGTTTTTGATCTCGATATTGGAGTCTATCCTGGAATAATTCAGAAATATGGTCTTGCTGATGTTGAACTTGCCAGATTTAGGCCTATTATAGCTGTTTATTTTCCTGATAATGTTGATGTGTGAAATCTATGGAGAAGTAGTTAGGTCTTACTGGATAGTTAAAGATAAGTGGGCAAATCTAGGAAAAGTCGATACATCTGCGGAACCTTATGGTGGAAGATATTTATATGAGCGTGAAATAAGTAATTGGAATAATCCACCTTATCTCAAGCTTAAATGTTCTTCGGATGGTAATGGTTTTATATCTTTGGATATAAGAACTAGATAAAAAATAATAGGGGTGAAAACATGAAATTCTCTTTAAAAACAGCTTTGGCTGTTTTTATTTTATTATTGGCGGTTGTTACAACAGTATTGTTAATAAAGTTGGCACACCCAGTTAGTGACATTAAATATCTTAGCAAGGTGACGGGAAAAGAATTGCAACCTTCGGGAAACTCGTTAACTACCTATGGGGAATATGGCTTTCTATATTATTGCGAAGAGTTGAAGGATAAGCCGGATCAAAAAGAGATTAATGTTTACCTTTATACGGATAGGGATCAAAACGAAGGTTTACAAAAGACAGAAAAAATCGTTAAAAGGTTTTTTCCTCATGATGCTGATGAGATAATGGCCGGTGTGATGAAAGGTATTGAGCTTGCCAAAGAAAGTAAATTTATTAATGGTTATCCCCTGTTTAAAATAGATAATTCCGAAAATGGTTCTTCAGTAAAAATCGTCGATTGGAGGAATGAAACTGGAGGGGTTAATACTTGTATTAGTATCTATATACCGAAAGGTGGTGTTTAATAAATGTTTAAAAATAAATTCATTTCATTTTTCTTGGTACCTGTATTGTTAAGTTTTTTGTTAATACCATTATTTGCTGAAGCGGAATATGCTCCATCAATCGTATTATATGGCGAAGAGTTAATGCTAAACCCAGATTATGCGGCCATAGGTGTATATGGTGATCCATTAATTGTGAAGAGATTTGGAGAAATGTATGGTGAATTGCCAGAACCACAGGAGCAAAAATGGAGTGATGTAACAGGCCAGTTGGAGTGGCGTTACCTGGGTTATGTAAAGCCATATGTAGATGATGATGCAGAACCATTCCCAAACTTTGATTTTCCGCCAGATGCGGGAGGAGACCCGGCAAATCGCCCTTATAGGAATTTTATCCAAAACCCCTGGTTTGTGAAACATCCAAATACAGGCTGTAACCTTTGCGCGCGTAATGATCCTAGTTATGTTGAACAAATCAAAAAAATATGGGACCCGTTAATTAAAAACCAGCTTTTAGCATACAACTTGCCTGATTTTATGGCCGATGTAAGC
>MVQL01000257.1 GCA_002067205.1 Pelotomaculum sp. PtaB.Bin104 | reverse complement strand
CGTCTGACGCTTGCGCTAAAATACGCTCGTAGTAGTAACCACCCCGCCCTGATCCTGACTGACATTTCGGCATCGTCATTATCAACAATCTCGTTGTAGCGTCGTTTTGTATCTTCCTGCTCTGAATACGTCATCAGCCAACTACCGTATTTCCGCCGTGCCTTTTCAACTTTCTTGCAATGTCGTTTGTGGTCTTGTTCATCTTCTTTGTTTCCCTCAAGATAAGTAAATCCGCATATTTCGCACGTCAATTTTCTTCAACTCCTCGTCAAGGTTTGTTGTATTTACCGGTCACTACCCCTTTGACCGGTATTTTGTTACCCCTGACGGTGTACCCCTTATGCCGGGCGGACCCGGCCACCGCTTAAACTTTATATAATGCCGCTCCTGCCCCGGCGCGCTTCAGGACGGAACGGGCGAATTTTATCTGTTGGCTTTTCTTACCTCCATCGTTAGCACCCCTCCCGGAAAATGCCAAGCAGGCCATGTGCTTACGCTTACGGTTAGTCCGTATTCGTCACAGAACCGAACTAGGTTGCGCATCTCATTCAGGCTTAAACTGTAAGGCTGACTCACGTATACTTCCGGCTTGCCGTCCTTTAGCCAGAGCGACACGTGGTCCCATCCGGGTATATGGCACGGCGACGATCCGCCACCGGGTAATGCCGAACAACGACGGCCAATTAAACGGCTTACGCAGGGATGACCACCACTCGGTTTAAGGCCATGTTTGCTGATATACTGCTTTTTGCACTGCTCCCATACAGCTTCTGCGTAGGCACGATGAGCGGAATCGGTTCCCTCGTCTTCGGCAAGTTTCTTAAGAACGGCAACGGCTTTTTTATAGGCCGGACTCGGATTATTTGTGAATGATCTCACGTTTACACCTCCTTTCACTTGTTTTTTGCCAGGTTTGGGGTCTTTTTGCCAGGTTACTGCCAGGTTTGTAGACCCTAGAAGCCGCGCCGCTGTAAGGCTTGCCAGAATTGCCAGGTTTTTTTCATATATTTTATTTCTTTTTACTTTTTTTTTTCTCTTTTTTTTCTATCTAAAAAAATTTTTCGTAACGCGATAAGAGAGAAAAACCTGGCAAACCTGGCAGTACACCCTTTGAGCCCTACAGCCTCAAGGCTTTTAAGGCACCCCAATTCTGGCAGTAACCTGGCAGTAACCTGGCAGTAAACCTCCGATTCTGGCAAGTTAAAGCGTTAAAGCGTTAAAGTGCTAAAGTGTTAAAGTTAATCCCAACGATCCTCATCTGACGGCGCCTCATCAACCGGCAGCATTGATTCATCAGATTCCAGGGCAATTCCATGTAACACACGCTGGCCACCGGTCGGTCTAGTTTCTTTAACTTCAGGGTGTAACTCGAAAACTCGTGCGTAAAACCGACGTGCCGATAGTGATCTTAAACCACAGTCAGAACACCAATTTTTATACGCAGTATAAATGTTGGTCTTACCAACTGTTATATTAGCACCAGTAATACAACACTCCTTCGCAAAAGCTGCAACAGTATCATTTGCGAGTCTATATTTTTCGAGCGCCTCCCTCGTGGCTTCGGTCACGGTAAAGGTTTTTGTCGCCTGTACCCGGCGAAGGCCATTGAGTGCTCGATTTAAAAGACCGGACAATTCTTGCTCCGTTGTGATCTTCTTCAATATTCCGGTATCTGCGTTCTCGCCAATAACAAACCTCTTTTGAAATGGGATAATAATCCAACGCCTGAAGTACGCATAGGTCTGATCCGTGGTTCTTGGTAGTTCGTTAGCACTAAAAACCAACCTGGCAAACGGTCTGAAGAAGAACGGATCCTTATGTTTACGTTCCGCGTCAATCTCGTCACCGGTCACGATCATTTTGAAATATGAAGTATTTTCTAAGGCTTTAGAACTTAGGTCCGCAAACACGTTAATTAATTTTCCAAAAATCTCAGCTCGTTTAAACCTGTGGTCAGACAATTCCTGGAGCGGCACGTTTGAGATATTTTGTTTCCCAATAAACGCAGACAATAAATCGATTAGCGTACCTTTGCCGTTACTTCCACTACCGGTTAGCATGAAGGCTTTTTGAAGTGCGACGACAGGTAGAGTTGAATATCCAAACATCTCCTCAACCGTGGGTAAACAGTCTGCCGGTAAGATCTCACACAAAAACCTATCTATGTTTGGACAGCTTGCGTTGAGGTTGTAGTTTACGGGTAACTGAATTGTACAAAAATACTTTGGATTATGTGGAAGTAGTTCTCCAGTTTTCCACTTCAAGAGACCATTTTTCACGTTAATTACATCAGTTCGCGTGTTTAGCTCTGTAGAATCGTGCATTGACGCCGTTTCAATATAATAAATAACTTCGTTAACACGGTCTTTTTTAAACTCTGTATCAAGTCTTTCTTTACATTCTTTCCGGATTAAATCGGTTCCGCCATCAATGTAAACCCCCCCTTGGTAGAAGTAGAGGGTTTGTCCGGCGAACAAAAAATAATAATCCTCCAAAATATGGTCTCCTAATCGCTTAGGAATAAATTTCTTTTCCATAAAATAGCGCCGTGCCGCAAACCATTTAGATATTATGAAAGCTGCGGGCGAATTGGTAATTTCGTTATCACGGTTTACCCGGATTTTTTCGTGACACTGCTGAATTTTATCAGGGGAACACCCGAGGGTAGTACACCGCACCGGGGGTACAGGATCAACTTCTTGGCGTTCTATCATCTGGATTAACCGTGTGTCACTACGCTTGTCATGTTTGACAGATGCCCTTGAAAATTTTATGGCTGCCGAATCGTAGCCGGATGCGATTAAAAGCGAAGTCCAAAGGAACCATGCCTCCTCATCGACCCCATTATTCTGTTGCTGTTTCCAGTCAGAAGAAAACCGTTGACATTTTTCAGCCAATTTATTCAAGTGGCTTTCCGGATCGTCCTCACCCTGGTTTTTTTTACTCCGTTTACCTTTGGCTTCTTCAATCGAAGTAACTTTTTTGACCGCCATCATGCCTATCATCCACCCTGGCGCCCCCGTGGGCGGTCCAAAGGTGAACGGGTCGCGGCCAGGCGCCCACCTGTACTCCCGGCCACTGGCATGGATAGCAGGCGGGATAACCGTTTGTTGCCCTTCACCAAGCAAGGCACATTCTTCATGTTCTTTTGTCCGGTCTGCCTGGACATGCTTTTTAAGAGTCACCCCTTCGGGCAATCGGTAAAGCAAGCGCCGGCCTGCTCCTGTTGAGAATTCCCAGGTTGTTGGTATATCACCACCGGACCATTCTAATAAAAGTTGTTCACCGATTTCTCCATCAATGTCGATCCCGACTAAACGAGAAGCAGAACCGAGCGGCAAACCTGGATTTGCATAAGGCCACTGATTAAGCCATAGGCTTAATTCAGATGATGTTGTTTCTGCTCGCTTAGGCCATCCCGGTATAAGAGGCGCCTTACCTAGTGATTTACACGCCGCCTTATGTTTTGGGGTCATACCCTCGTGCCCTGGAGAGCAGCACGGAATGATCGGTAAACCTAATTCGATGTATGAAAAGCAACTTTCCAGTGGCTTTGGCTTAGGGACAGAATTGGTATTTATGCCAAGTTTTTCAGAATCCATGACAGCCCCCTGATCAACAGGCACCGGAGTTGTTTGCCCTTGCTGTAAACATCTTGAACATTTATTCGACAGTTGTTACAATATTGATATAAATACAACCTTGTTTCCTCCTTTTCACCACTCCCCCGGGCAATGCCGCTGCCGGGGGAATTTGCTTTCTGGTTACTGCACCCGGCGTATCTGGCCATATTCTATACTCTCTGCTTGTTTCACTGAAACTTCCTGCTGCTTTTGCCACCATATATTAAGTGAATCTTCATCGAGAAGGACTCGGCGCCCAATGTGCACCGCTGGTAATGCCTTCCTTTTTATTGCTTCGTATAATGACCACTCGGACACCAAGTTATTGAAAAATTCTTTCCGTGCCATCGGGACTGTAAACTTTCTTCCCAATTCCTTTCGCCCCCCCCTTACTGTGCTTTCCGTGCAGGTAACTTTATGTCTCGTAAAAGCTCATCAGCCGGAAGACCAAAAACCCTCTCCAGTGTTTCCGTAGTCTTTTTGGACGGTTGTAACCTACCGGACTCGATGAGCGAATACCACCCGCGAGTAATAGCAGCCTTCTTCGCGACTTCATTCTGTGTAAGCCCTTGGGACATGCGCAATACTTTAATTATCTTCATCAAACCACCTCCTGACAAATTAATAAATCGTCAATACATCTGCCTATTTAATTGTATAAAATTATGTTGACTTTTTCAAGACATAGTAGTATATTAATAATAGATTTATTCCTTTTATTAATTTAATGAATTAACGATTTGTCGGAAGGAAGGAAGAGAAATGCAGGACAGCCAAGGCAAGACGGTTTTATTGCTTACAGAAAAAACAGAGGACATTTACACATGGAAAATTATCAATAGTGATGTTCCGGCAATTATTTTTTTTAGTCTCAGTAATAAACAAATAGGATCGTTTTTATTAGATTTCCTTGCTGTTGATTTCAATAATATTGAGCACTTTAACAACTTTATAAATATTTATGGTCTTTCGTCATTAGTTGGCCTTTCAAAAACCACGAAAGATATTTTTGCCAATAAATCAGAAGGTAAATGGATTAAGGGCTTTGAAAAGATATATGAAATGGACTCAAAAGACAAATATAGCAGGATAATGGAAAGAATATACAACGAGTCTAATACTGAATTAAAGATTCTCCAGGATATTTTCAAACGTGCAATTTATTTATGTTTTGATGTTAATGGGCCTGAATGGTCAAAAGGGCTAACGGTTTTTCAAAGGTTTGCTGTAATAGAAACAATGATGTCTAAAACAGCTAGAGAGATCAGGGATGAAGCTAAACATACTACTTATGATTTCCAGGTTGTCCCTGATACTGATAGTGTAAGTAGAACGTTCCCGGCAGTTTATTATATTGATGAGATATATGCGGAAGTCTACGCTAATCAAATAAGGGACATTAATTACCATAAGGTAGAAAAATGTACGTGCGACTCCCCCGGCGGCATATGTTACGCATCCTTTAAAAAACTACTGGAAAACAATGCATTAATTAAAAAATGCCAACATTGCGGAGATTATTTCATACCGTCAAAGCGAATTGATGAAGAATATTGTGACAAGGTGGTAAAAACACTGCCGGGCGGTATTACCCGAACATGTAAAGACGTTGGTCCTATGCTTAAATACTCCAAGAAGGATAAAGATCCATTAATTATAGAATATCGCCGGGCTTATAAGAATCGACATTCAAAGCTAAAAAAAGGATTAACAAAAGAAGAATTTTATTATTGGAAAGAAGAAGCGACTTTAATGATGAAAGGTGTACGGCAAGGTAAATATTCAATTGAGGAATTTAAAGAATGGTGTAAAAAAGATAAGGGGGAGAGTTAATATGGCCGGAAGTATCGAATGGAGAGATAAGGGCACGGCGAGATTGATTGTTAGCAAGGTTAAGCCAGACGGAACACGTAAAAAATATTATAGGACTATCAAAACCAGTAGTCCCAAAGTAGCTGAAAAAGAATTGGCAAAGTTTGTTACCGAAGTCGAAGGCAACAATTTTATTGAGCCGTCAAAATTAACCTTTTCTGCTTTCGTTGACCGTTGGTTGAAAGAATATGCGGAAAAAGACCTTGCACCCAAAACCGTACACAGATACAAGCAAATATTAAATACTCGCATCCTCCCGGCATTAGGACATATTAAAATACAGCAATTAAAGCCTATTCACCTGAAGGAATTCTACAACAACCTTACCGAGGATGGCATTAGAACGGACGGACGCCCCGGTGGGCTATCAGGGAAAACCATTCTTCAACATCATAGAATATTAAGCTCCATTTTAACCGACGCGGTACAATGGGAAGTCATTGACTCAAATCCAGCCAGCCGGGTTAAACCTCCAAAAGCCGAAAGAAAAGAGGCTAAATATTATGATGAGGAACAAGTAGCGGACCTGCTAGAGGCAGTTAGTCAAGAGTCAATAAAGCACCAGGTACTTGTCCACCTAGCGATTTTCTCGGGTCTGCGCCGCGGTGAATTGATGGGCTTAGAGTGGAAGGATGTCAACTTTGATAAAGGTACTATTGAGGTTATCCGCACCGGCCAGTACATTCCCGGACAGGGGACGTTTACAAAGACGCCGAAGAACGAGACCTCAAAGAGAGTTATCTCTCTCCCCTCTTCAATGATGACTCTGCTCAAATATTACAAGGCCACACAGAACCAGCAAAGGTTAACTGTCGGTGACTTATGGCAGGGATCGGAAAGGATATTCACCACGTGGGACGGCAGGAACGGACACCCCGAATGGCCTTCTCAATGGTTTAGCAAGTTCATTAAGAAACATAAACTACCACCTCTAAACTTTCACGGCTTGAGACATACCAGTATTACATTACTAATCGCTGAAGGTGTGCCGCTTGCCAATATCAGTAAAAGAGCAGGGCATGCCAACGTAACCACCACCGGCAACATATACGCTCATGCTCTAAAGTCGGCAGATAGGGACGCGGCGGATAAATTAGAGAACCTATATAATAGTAAACTTAGAAAGCAAGCATAAGAACAAAAAACAAAGAACGGCCTCCGTGCCGTTTTCTTTTTGTTCATTCATATATCAAAATGTCTTTTTTATAATTCTGTCCCCAAAATGTCCCCATTCTGATATTTTGGTATTATCATTAAAAAAATAAAACACCGCAAATCCTTGCGGCGCTTGACTTTCTTTGGTGCCACGGGACGGAATCGAACCGCCGACACGCGGATTTTCAGTCCCTTTAGCCCTGTGAGGTATATGTTAGCATAGTTCGGTGTACCTTGTCAAGCAAGGTTTTCTTGGTTTTTTGTTCGGTTTAGTTAAGTGAAAATAAGTTGAAAAATGAGTAGTTTGTCCCCTTTCTGTCCCCAAGATGTCCCCAAGATAATATGTCTTTTTACTTACAGCCATGCACTTTTCAAGGTACTACCCCCCCCCGGCCTTGTGCCTCCCCCCTGGGGGGGAGTCTCGCTCAATCGCGCAAGAGTCCCCCCGCGCAGTTTTGCACAACAAAAAGGACTTCGCGCATATGGACGAATTCCGTACATCGGCTTTCCGCTATCCATAGCCTTAAATTTCCTCGCGCACAGAAAAAAGCGGTAAATTCCACATCGATGTGGAATTTGCAATGCCGCACCTCTGCTCATAGGCGGGACATTTTGCCCCAGGCTTTCTTCAAAGGGACATTTTGTCCTTTTGATTTTCCTCGACGTCGCTCTCCAAATATCAATCTCCGCCTGCGGGACAATCTCCCCGCACATCCCCGCACACACTAAAGAAAAAGGGAACCCCGCGCCTGGCCGCAGAGTCCCCTCCCTGGCAAGTTTCATATTACTTTTTTATTTTACCTCACAACAGCATCTATTGGCAAGGCGACCTTACAATTTGCAACGCCGCGTCCCTGCTCATGGGTAGGACATTTTGTCCCAGGCTTTCTTCAAAGGGACATTTTGTACTTTGTGCCAGCCCTAATTCCC
>MVQL01000256.1 GCA_002067205.1 Pelotomaculum sp. PtaB.Bin104 | reverse complement strand
CCTAAAGAGCCATGGCAAAACAGCTTAGAAGATATCTTCTAGAAAAGGAAGAACCGCCCGATAGGGCGGCTTTTTTATTTTGGTGAGTTGGGTATTAATCGGTTTTTTTCTTTTTCTCTTCTTCAAGATATCTGTGCAACATCTTATTTATTATATCAGAAGCCTTCATAAGTGCAGCCAGTTCCGGCTCCTTTTTTAAATCTAGTGATTTTTTACCTTCGTAGTGGGCAGCGTAGTTTTCCGGGTATACTGAATCATTTTTCTCGATATCAGTTAAAAGGCTATTATGGGACTCAATAAATTTTATAAGCCCCTTTTTTTGCTCCTGGGTCAACGGGTCACCGTAGATGGTAGGTTTAATGATGTTTTCGTCAATTAAACGGCAGAGGAAGTCTGGGTCATAAACGGACCTGCCTTTTCTGATCTCTATAAGATACCAGGATTCATTAGATATTTTGTTTGATTTCTTTGTATTAACAAACTTTTTACGAGAAGGATTATTGTCCATATTTTCTGTTACAGAAATTAATAGCTCAATTTTTTCAGGAGGTAAATCTTTTGCTGCATCAAGAAGGCGTATTAGGTGAGGTGGTATTATGTAAAGGTTGTTCGGTTTTTTCTTGCTTTTACTTTGGTTATTATCTTGCGTTAGGCCAGCTAAATTAAGTAACTCAATAAGAGACATACCTAATCCGTTAGCGATTTTATCTAACGTGTCAATTGTAGGTGAAACAGGTTTACCGGATCTAGGATCAAAACCTTTTTCGAGACAATCAATATATGTATGACTTAAATCACATAACAAGGCAAAGTCCCGAAGTGACAATTTTTTTTCTTTTCTTTTAGCCTTAATGATCTCACCGATGTTTTTCATGATTACTCCTCATGAAATATTTTACCACATATGTAAGGTATACTATACATCATTTAAAAAATAATTGTTTTACATACTTGACAAGGATTAGCTTTGTAATGTAAGCTTTACTTGTAAGGTATGTATGACGGAAAGGTAAAAAACATGAATAATAAAATTGCCGAATTACGAAAGGGTCTAGATATGACCCAGGATGATTTGGCGAAAGCCGTGGGTATTAGTCGGCCATATCTATCTGATATAGAGAACAGTAAATATAATCCCGGTGGTCCCTTAATGTTGAAAATTGCTAAGGTTTTAAAGGCAACAGTGGAAGATGTTTTCTCAGATGATGAATAATTATCATCACACTTTATTGTTCTTGCTGCAAAAACCATTAACCTTAATAAATTCTATACAAGCCAAGAAATACCTTCCATATTATAGAAACACCTTGTGCAGAAACAAATTAATAAAGAAATTCTTTTTGTGATGAGCCCGGCTGCTGCACCGGGTGACCGATGAGATTGGGGAGGAGGTTGCGGACAAGCCGCATCCGGGGAAGGAACTATAAAAACAACAAAGGTAACCAGTGAAGGATTAATCAAGAAAAAGTTAAAGGAGCGTTAAGGGAAGAGTTGTCTGAAGAATGAGCGAAAAAGCTATTAATTTAAAAGATTTAAAGTTTAGCTCACTTCAATGGAAACTTATTAATAAACTCATAGCAGTCGGTTCTGTCACTTTATAAGCAATATTCCAGCAGGTTGCCTTCCGGATAGTATATTTTTCTTTTTATCCTGACGACTGGTATGGATCCTTAAGGTGACAGACAAAGGCGGTCAGACTTTTCCTGGTCCGGCAGGGTGGAAATAAGCGATTCTTCACAGGTGGCCGGCTGTAAACTAAGTTCCTCCACGACCGTGTAAAGTTCTGCTCTTAATAATATACGGGAAAATAAGTACATGGTTGGTAGAACAGAAGACGTCTATGCCAATAAGTTATTGTTTTATAGAAAAGCTACTCAAATTTAATTTGAAATTTTGTTATCTTTTTTTCTGTGTTTATATCAACGCTTTTATCTTCAAAGGTATAGGGGGTTAGTGTTTTATAGAAATCCACATAGTTACTTTCAAATACTTGGCTATCCTGATTATCAAATCCGATAATTTTACACTTAACACCACTAGTTTGCAAATATGAGTTTGTATTGTTATACAAACGAACCACACAATATTTGTTGTCTAAAACACTATCGGTTTTAATTATATTAGCTGTTATATATCCATGTTTAGCTAAGTAGTCGGAGGCGTTTGATTCAAAAGAATTAATTTCCCATTCACTATTATTTGTCCAGTGAACAATTTTGTAGAATTTGTTCCAGTTGAGTCCATTATTCCATTGTATGTCAACATAGCAGCAAACTGTGGCTTCTTTCTGTTTGATATCGGAAAATAGTATATAAAAATTAGTTAATTCGGCTTGTTTGCTTGAATAGTTAGACCAAGTATTTTGCTCGAATTCGATTCTTTTTTTAATCAATTCATTTGTTGAATAATTGTTTCCATGCCATTTTTTCAAGGACTCTATAGAAAACAAAAGACTAGCTTTTTCATAATCTTGCTTATTGATAACTAAGTCATAATATAATTTTGTACCATCTTCCGGATCATTAATTATTTGCTTTCTGCTTTGTGTAGCAGTGCTTTGTACGGTAGTATTAGTTCCACATGCTGATATTATCAGGCATGAACATGTAAGAGTAAGAATAAAAAAAATAAGGTTTTTATTAAGTAAAAACATATTTAAACCTCCTGCGATATTTATCAAATAGGGCTATGATGATTGATGATATATAAGGTAAAGCGATATTGTTTACAGTAGCCTACCTCCGCCGCGTGTCATCGGATCGGCCCACAAGGTAGTCTAAGGAGACGTCGAAGAAGTCAGCGAGATAGATAAGTTGGTAATGATCAAGGCTCCGCTGATCAGCTTCTAAGAACTGGACAGAACGAGTTGTTTTATAACCCATAATTTCTGCCAGTTCCCTTTGTGTAAGATTTTTATGTTCTCTAAGTTCTTTGATTCTTTTTCCCAAGGTTGCCATTTGAAATCTCCAAAATAATTATTGACATGAATATATAGTACGTGTAATATGATTACATGAACAATGGTTTCGTGTCGGAAAGATGTGGTGATTGATGATTAATTTAAAAAAATACAGAACAACAAAGGGTTTATCCCAGGTTGCAGTTGCTAAAGAATTAAAGATAACAGTTCGGATGTATCAATATCTTGAATCTGGCCGCCGTAATCCCTCGTGGGAGGTGGCCCAGCGTCTTGAGCGTTTCTTTAATGTACCGGCCAGCGAATTGCTGGCGGAGTTTAAAGAGCCAACTAATCCATTGGGTTAGTACTTACTATTATGTATAACTTGATTACTTTAAAAACTAAATACTTCTACAAAACCACGTTTGCTTCCTGTAATTAAAGCTTTTTTTTATCGACAAAGTTTCAGCTTAAAAAATGCAACCTTTGCTAACCTCCTCTCCTCAAAGCAAAGCTTGCCGGCATACGCCGGCAGGCGAAGCGGCGAGTGTAGAAGGTAGCATCGAACCAAGAGCATCTATAAAAATCCGCCTGACGAGCCCGGTAGCGGTACTGGGCGAAACCGATGATGCCCCCCCCAGAGGGGCAGAGGTCGCGGACAATCCGCGTCCGGGGAGAGTTCTGCGTGCCGACTGGGACGCCCCGGTACTAAACCCAAACACTCGGCAGGTTACCCCATCTTGGGGTGCGCCCACCACGTGGCACCGGGAATGGAACGTAACAAAACGTGACGCAAATCAAGATTACGTTGCGTAAGGCTCGCGACCCATCCCGCTACACAAGAGCCTTCCCCCATGATGCACCGCTGCGATAACATCTGGGGTGATTTAGGGCGTAAGCAGCGGCCCGCAGGTAGCCGGGGTGATGACGACCTACGAGCCTGGCGGCAGGGTTACAGCCGCACCGAAGGGACGGTTAAGGAATTCCCTCGCACCTGCCAGCGTATGGCAGACCGGCCGGCATGGTAAACCGGTGACACCTCTAGTCTTCAGGGGGCAAATAGGAGACCCGTGAGTCCGCACGGTAAAAAATATGCGATATTAAATTGCAACGGCAATTAGGGGGGTATCCCTTATCTGAGGGAGGGAAATTTAATTTCCCCGTCTTCCGGATGACCTCCGGTACTACCCTATGTTTTACCTTTCTTTTTTAAATAATTGCTCCAACACCCTGGGTTAGCTTTTGCCTTTTTCCCACTAATTCTATTTTTATCTTCTTTCCCCACGGGAGGTGAATTAACATGTATGTCGATGCTGTCATCAAGTTGTTGCCTTATGATGCTGAGGTGAGCCTTTTTTTCGTTTTTGACGGTGACGGACGCCTTTCCGTGAGGACTTTTACCCAGGAAAGAGCTCTAAACAAAATTAAGAGAGGCTTGGCCAGGCAGGTCGGCCCGAACACTGTTCAGTACTTAGCCGTTTTTAACGATGATAGTGTGACTTTCCAACCTGACATTACTTTTCCGTATGATCTGATTGTTCTGACTGATCCACTTAGCGGTCGCCACGCTGATGAGACTACCAGTCTGATCGAAGCACATAACATTGAAGCTATTAAGAATAGTCCTCTATATGAGACTTTTCCGGATCCAGAGGACAACGGTATACATAATCACTATCCCTCTTATAGGGTAGATCCCATGCCCCAAAAGCCGTTTGGTCCGATGTCTAAGCATAAAATCAATAAAAATACTGTTCGTCGCTTGATGCGCCGCCGGGCGAAAAAAAGTAGCGCCAACCGCAACCGCCCGGATCCGGGTATCAAACGCCTGGCGACTTGGATACTTAAAGGACAATTACCGGACGCGCATGTTTGTGGTTCGTGCAAAAACTCATACGATAGGATTTACATACTGACAAATGAGAAAGCCGGAAGAGAAATACATACATGTTCATCATGCAGCAAAAAATACCTCGGCATATCAGCCGGGGAATTCCTTTGCCAGATTCGCCGGCTGGAGGAAAAAAGGGAATCCTTAGATGCACTTTTAAGAACCGCGGAGACCTTTGTTTGTCCATATACCGGTTACTTACCGGGTACCGGGGGCCAATGTGGTAAAAAATGCCCTGTCCGGACGACTTGCGAGGAATTGCAACTATATCCCGTGTTGGACCAACGACAAGCAAAATTGAAAGCCCGGTTAGGGCTGCCTGCTGAACTGCCAGGTGAGGTAGTTTCCGTATTACGCAAGAGGATAGCTCAAGAATTCTTAACTGTAGCGAGAGACATGCTCACCAGTGGGTGCGTACTTATGAAAGACAAATCATCGCTTACATGCCCGCCTCACTGCAATGTTTGTTCCACGCCGGAAGGGCGGGAACGTAACCTTGTCAAAGATTTTGTTGAGGTAAAATACAATCTGCTATGCCTTCTGGAGTCTGCCTATAAAAATGTGCGCAAAAAAGCCACCAACGAGAAAATGGCTTTCCTCAAGAAAGTAAAATCAATGAATGATACAGTTGAAATGATTCATTACAGACAAATTTACAAGAGGGTCGTAAAAATTATAACGAAAAAAGAAAGCAACGACGCTGCGCTGAGCAATAAAATTGATGCTGCACTTACATATCTTGTTTCTGTGCTAGAAGGTTCGGATAGCAAGATAGAACAGCAGCACCGGCGGCGCGTTGACCAGGTTCTAGCCTTAAGTATCGCTAAAAGTACAACCTGTTCTAATACATCCTGTTTTCTGATGTTTGACTCAGTTTCCGAAAAGTCTTGTCTGGGTAAACGTTCTGAATGTGAGAGTAGATATAAATATTTCAAAAAAGTGTTTGAGCGGTTACCAGCCCGTCTATCAAAAACAGTTGCTAAAGTCATAGCCCAACGGGATGCGGTCAGCTTGGAAAAGATCACAAAAGAGGCTACTCCTGATGTGCTTTACCATGAAAGCCAGCCGTTTAACGTAAGTTAGAGTAAATGATAAAAAAGTAAATCTACCGGGTTATCCCGGTTTTTTGTTTTTAATATGAAAGGGTGAGCGCCAGTGACGGTAAGGAATCCTTCGTTTGGCGTCTACCCGACGGACGATGACCGCGGCGACTTCGGTCATGGGGTTATCGACCCGCGGGTGAACGTGGAGAAACATGTAGTGGACCTATTGGCCAAAGGTATAGAAGCCCGCGGTCCTCAAACCAACAGCGTATTTGAGTTGCGAAACGACTGTAATATGAACTGCACAGTAATTACTTATCAAGACGGTAAAAAAACGGTATGGCAGAGCCCGCCTGGGCCATGTATCACCGCAAATAAGAATGATAGTTTTTACAACTGGCTATGTGATGGAAGAATTCCTATATGTGAGGTATTTCATCCTGGTGGCAAAGACTTTGATCCAACCGGTTGCCGAAATTTCCGTAAATGTTTAGGGAAGTGGACTAAGATGACAGTATACAAACAAAAGAAGGCCAGCCCTGGGGTTTTATCCGGGGTAATTCAATCTTAATAGACTAAGCTTACCAATCAAAACCTAAACCATCCTCCCTCAGTAGCGCCGGAGAATATTTCCCGGCGCTTAATTTTTTAAAGTAAACCTTTTTACGAAAGGGAGAAAATTAAAATGTTCCTTGATATAAAGACCCAAAAAGCCATGGCCAATTTTGCAGTCGAGTTTGACGAGCAATATTACTCCCGTCATAAAGACATACCGATTGAACACCTTACCAAGAGTGCTTCTGCCATGATGGACGAAATGAATCTTGCCAATGATGCGGAAAGCCGGGAATATTGGCGCGGGCTCCTGTTAGAAAAATTGAATCTCGAACGGGATTATACGCTATTAATTCGTGACCAGACATAAAGATGCAGGCTAAAGAATTTCAAAAATCAATTTAGGAACATAGGTCTGAATAACACCTAAAGGGGGTAATTTTTTGAGTAAGCCAATTGTAATAGCAGTTTGCAACCAGAAAGGAGGGTGCGGAAAGACGACAACAGTGGCTGAGACTGGCGCCTGCCTGGCAATGGGTGGTGCCAAAGTCCTGGGGATAGACCTTGATCACCAGTGCAACTACACCGAGGCACTCGGACATCTGGATGAGGAAACGCCTGGCGCTTATGAGCTGCTGACCGGAAAAAAGCGGCTAGAAGAAGTGGTACTGGAATCAAAAGTTCAGAACCTCTATTTTGTGCCGGCGTCAATAGACTTAAGCGCCGCCGAATCCGAATTAATGGGAATGATCGGCAGGGAGCATCAATTGCGTATTGCACTGGCCGGCGCTATGGATGGGAAATATGACTACATTCTGCTTGATAATCCGCCTAACCTCGGGGTGGTGGTAATGAATGCTCTCACGGCCACTGACTTCATGGTGGTACCGGTACAGGTCTATAAATTTGCCAGGCGGGGATTAGACCGGATTACAAATTTTTATGACAACGTGAAGCACTTCCTGAACCCGGGTATTAAAGACTGGATGGTTTTGCCCACTCTGCTTGATTTTCGTAGGGAAAAGGATGTTATCATGCTTCAAAAGCTACGTGATCAGTACGGCAAGAAAGTATTTACCTCCCAGATCCACGTGAACTCAAAAATCCTGGAGTCCCAGGAAGTCGGCAGCCCTGTAGTGGTGATGGACAAATATGGGGTCGGGGCAAAACAATACAAAAGCTTTGCTTGTGAACTAGCGGAATGGGTTGCCAGGGTAGGTGTAGCCAGTTGAGTAAGCAAGTCGACAGGCTATTTGCCCGCCTAACCGAAACTCAGCCGGCCGGTGTGGTAGAGATCGACTTGGATAAGATTCATCCCAACCACGATCAGCCACGAAAACGTTTCGATCAGAAGAAGATTGAAGAACTCGCCGAGTCGATTAAAGAGCATGGTGTAATCCAGCCTGTGGTGGCCAGGCCCCTTCCTGACGGTACATACGAACTCATCGCTGGTGAACGCCGCTGGAGGGCTTCTCGGTTGGCCGGCAAAACAAGAATCCCTTGTATCGTTAAGGAAGGCAACTTTCCGGAGTTAAAGGTCAAAGCACAGTCGCTGGTAGAGAACCTCCAGCGTGAAGCCCTGTCGTCGTTAGAAATAGCCATGGCAATAAAGGACCTGATTGATGTATCAAAGGAACAGACCAACGGTAGGGGGCTGTCTTTTACGGAAGTCGGAAACATGCTCGGTCTCAGCAAGGTCCGCGTACACCAACTTTTAAACATCCTTAAGCTACCCGAGGAAATGCTGGATAAGTTTTGCGAAAGTGACTTGAACGAAGTGCACGCCCGGGCATTGTTGCAGCTGAAGACCTTTCCCGAAGCACAAAAGTCTCTTTTTCTGGATATCGTAGAACAAAACCTTACGGGGCAGCAGGCTACCGACTGGGTAAAGCGCTACCTGGCTGATCTCCCGGTTAGGACCCCGGTCTCAAAGTTCGTGGAGGGCTCGAAGAAGACCTTGGAGAAGTTAAACGGCAAATGGGAGAAGATGACCCCGGTCGAAAGACAGCGGGTTATTGAGGAACTACAGGCATTGGTAAAATGTACAGAGGCTTTTTTGAAAATGAACAGCGTGGAACCTAGTGGTTAGATTTATTGGGTGACACGTTGTTTTTTTCTAATATTAAGCAAAGAGGAGGGAGCGAAGATGCCAAAATATAGAATCGGTACTCTCTTTAAAATTACCGGGCAGGAGCAAAAAGCTGACAATGGAACGTTTGAAATTATACAGCATTTTCCCCTGCCCGGCGGGAATGATTACTATACATACAAACGCACAGGCAATGATTGCAGCTTGCTTGACAGAAGGAGTTGGTTTACCCGTCGAGGTAATTTTATGAGCAGGCTTGATAAGATTGCAACAATTATTAATCAGTAGACAAGGACATCGTTTCTATCAAAGTGCAAAGAATGGTCCGAGCCATTCGGAATATGTCCGTGTGTATTTGGATATTGGATTATAAATGATTATGTAAGTTTTGTGGAAGGAGTGTTTAGTATGAGTCTTATAAATGATAATGAGACACCTTTGGTTGTTTGTGTTAATGAGGATAACAAATCCAGGTTTCTGGGACTTCTTCGGGAAAATGGCATTGAAGCAGTAGAAGTGGAAATCGAAATAGAGGTCGATGGCAATCTTGATAAAGATAGAGCGCCGGTAAAATAGCAATGAAATAATGTTTTAAACGACCCTGCTGGGGGTATGACCTATGCTTAAAAGAATTTTTCCCGTTGGCCGCCGGAGCTTGATCTTCGGCGTTCACCAATTTTTATGGCATCCGTTTGTGGTATACCTGGCTTGGCTTAAACTCTTTGGCCGACCGTCCTGGAAAGAAATGATTTGCATTTTTATACACGACCTCGGTTATTGGAATTGTTGCGATATTGAGGGAAAGGAAGGCTTAAAGCACCCGGAACTTGGAGCAAGAATCGCCCGGGTGTTTCTAGGTCCTGAGTACGTCGAACTTTGCCTCTACCACAGCCGCAGCTATGCCAGTATGATTGGTGTGCGGCCGAGTAAACTTTGTTATGCTGACAAGCTTTCAATTGCGTATGAACCCTGGTGGTTTTATCTTGCCAGAGCCTGGCTCAGCGGCGAGCTTTTTGAATACCGCAGCCGGGCCGCCGCAGAACACCACATACCTAAATCAGCATCTCACCGCTCTTGGTTTGAATGGATTAAAGAACACCTTTCAGGAGTGGGACAAAAAAACATACAGCAAGGGTGACGACATGATAGATCACGAGCAGCTTTCATTACCATTCTCAAGACCAGTTGATAACGATAAAAAAGTTAACGACAAACAACATTCAATTGGAGTGGCGCAACTGGTGGACGCCCTCCGGCTGGTAGAGCGCCAGCTTCCCATAGTCCTCAGTTCTGATATAAATGAAAGGGAAAGGACATATATCACATACCTGGTGGATCGTGCCCTGAGAATAGGAACCGGTGGCCAGTATGTCTCATGAAATATCCGCTTGCGGGTTGGATTGTTCGTTGTGCCGGGAATTTAGAGATAGTTGCAGCGGTTGCCCGGGGTGTGGAATGATTTTAAAGAACCGATGTGATTGCAACACTTGTATCTACATATGTCCGCGACGCCCGGGAGCCCGTGCGTTTCTGCAGTTGGGCCTTGCCGGTGGCGAACTGCGCCGGTTGGCGGACAAGCATTTGGTAACGCCGGCACATTGGGGAGCTCTCCCGGTCCACCTTCCCGCGGTGGCGGATCCATTAAAAAAAACGCCTGGCGCCGGCGAACTCCCCTGGGTGGTGATTCATGGCGCCAGGTTCTTCAGTTCCACCGGTACCGGTTTGAGGCCTAGCGCGGCAGCAGTTGGTGGCAATGTTAGACGTTGGCTCAACGTGGCTCCGGAAACCAGGGTGGGTATTCATTTTTACGTCAAGGACCGGTTCTTGGAAGGGTTCTGGCGGTACAGGGAAGACATTTACCCCCTGCTTTGCCAGTTTGACCTGGTCTTTAGTCCAAACTTCAGCGTTTATGAGGATTCGCCACGATACGAGCACTTAGTCAATATCCGGCGCTGTGCCATTGTATACAAGGAGATGCTTGAGCGTGAAATCAAGGTTGATGCCGGATATCGCTTGGTATCAAAAAATCGATCTAGACAACTGGGTGAACTGCTTTAGGAATAACCAAATAAATATGGTTGCCACCTCCGCCCAGACGGTAGGAACCGGTTTACATACTCTCGGGTCCTGGAAAGGATATCTAGCTGGAATCAGGTACCTGGCGGAGCAACTGCCCACGGGCGTCGGTATTATCATCGTGGGAGTGAGTTCCCCGAGAAAAGTAAGCATTGCATTAAGAGAAATGGGACACAGAAGAGAAATAAGTTTCATGAACAGCCAGGCTTTTATGGTAGCTAGAAAAGGGCGGTTAATTGAGCAAAACGGAAACATTGAACTGATGAATAAAGGGATCGATTTCGATGCCCTTTTTTTGTTAAACGGTTTGGCTTTAACAAGGTGTTATGGAGATATCAAGGAGGCTGTAAGGAAAGATGCCGAAGGGTAGAACAGGAAGGGGCGGGGTGTC
>MVQL01000255.1 GCA_002067205.1 Pelotomaculum sp. PtaB.Bin104 | reverse complement strand
CAGGTTATCAATATATGCAAGGAAATGATTAATTATGGAATACAAAAATTTGTTTTTAAAAATGCTTACAGTCTTCAATGTGAAATGTGTGTAAAGCATGATATTATTCCAAATGACATTATTAAAATATGGAAAAAGGACATTTCATGCAAAAACACCTAACTAATGTAAATTACCACCTGAATAGGACCCTGCTTCAGGTGGTAATATTGTTGAAAACCCCATATACAACCGTGTTCTTCTTTTCTTTTGCTTTATATAATGCCCTGTCGGCTACGGACATGATTTTTTCTGCATCATGCTCTTGATAGACTGTTGTAATTCCTATGCAGACGGTTATTTTATACTTGCAGTTTGAGAATTCTACCAACTTCCTGATACGTTCAGCAAAAGCCAAAACTCCGCTTTTATCGGTTTCAGGTAAAATCATGGCAAATTCTTCACCACCCCAACGGACAATGGTGTCGCCCGACCTGGCCTGCGTTTTAAATATTCTGGCAAGCTCTACCAGAACCTTGTCACCCTCCAGATGCCCATAGGTATCGTTAATAGTTTTGAAATTGTCTATGTCTATTAATGCAAACGATAACGGCAATTTTGTACGCTTCATTTTTTCTATTTCATAGTCTATCCTGTCATAAAAGCACCGCCTATTATACAAGCCTGTTAATGGGTCTTTGCTTACTCCATGATAAAGCTTTTTAACAAGTGTACCTATCAGGACACCTGAACACACATTGAAAAGCAATAGTATCAGCCAGAACATCCATTGCCACCGGTCATATAAAATATCATGTATAAAAAACAGGCAGATAATTATGGGAAACCCCGTTACCGATAAGATAACGGGGGCTAGCCTGTAAAACCAATCTTTCATTTTTTAACACCACTTTTCTCTTGTTGATTATTTGATAGAATATTTAACGCGAGTGTGTATGTTTAAACCTATTCCGCTTTTCTTCCGCAGGTATTGGACCTAATGTTATCATTTCATAATTTGCTGTACCTTTGCTCTGGCAGGGGATAATCCCTTTTTCCGCCATAGAAGTATAGCTTCCGCCGCCAACAATTATGTGATCCAGAATTTTGATCTCAAGGGGATGAAAAATGTCAACCATTCTTTGTGTCAATGCCCTATCCTCCGGAGAAAAATTTTTGGACCCTCCGGGATGATTATGGGCTAAAATCATTGTATTGCAATCACAGGCAAGGGTATATTTTAATATTTCTCTTGGATACACCGCCGTTTGTCCGATACTCCCTTCCGACATGGTCTTTGTTTCGATGATGTTGTTGCCGCTGTCTAAAAATGCAACCATAAATCTTTCTTTATCCTTCATTCCTCCCAAAAGGGCTAAAAAATATTGGCCTGCTATGGTTGATGAATTGAGCATGACCTTCTCATTGCTTTCATAGACTTTCAGAATGTTGTAAGAGGCAATGAACTCATTGAGCAGACCTATCTTTTCAAGCTGTCTATCATTTGGTTCCATAATGTGGGGATGCTCCAGGATGTTAAAAGGGTTATTTTCTTTTACATACTGCTGAACTTTTTTGTAGGGCAGTCCTGTTAAAGTTGTCAGCCCTTTTAAAAAATTCTCGGTATGCAATATATCCTGCTTCATGTTATGCTCGCCCCCTTTTTACATCAACTATTTCAATAATGGCTTTTATGCTTTTCAACTTCTCGGAAATCTCAGTAGGCAAGTCCACCGATTCAAGATGAAGAAAAAAGTTTTTAATCCCTATATTTTGAAAGCTCTTATGGATTTTTTCTTTTGCATCCGTGTCCAGGTCAATCAACTCAGCTAATAAACCCACGCATTTTATATATTCCATTTCTTTTAATTCTTCAAAGTTCATCAGTATTTCCACCTTTCAAATAAATTTAGTCTTTATACTATTTTCACGATAACGCTATTATTAATGTCACGGCGATATGTGATCAAAATATGTCAATTACTTCTAACAATCTCAAATTAGCAATTTGAACTGGCGGTCTATCGAATTATTAGGAAATTCCCGGTCTCCCATAAAGTACCTGATGACTCACATCATATAGCTTGCGGTATACCACCTGTCCACGGGTAGAGGATGCGTCTACCACCATTCCGTCCCCGGCATAGATTCCGACGTGGGTAATGTTCATAAACCTATCATTGTTTTCAAAACTCCAAAATACCAGATCACCTGGTACAAGGTCGGATTTACTGATCGTCAAGCCGTTGTCTACGCAGTATTCACCCTGAGCCGCTGCTGTACGAGGAAGGGAAATGCCCAATTGCTGATAGCACCACTGTACAAGATAGCTGCAATCGGTGTACTCACCCTGACCGGCCTTTGGTTGGCTGTACGGATCACCTAAACGGGAAAGAGCCAGCTTAACAGCTTCACCGCCCAATTGACCTACTAGCAAGTCGTTATAAAGGTTTTGTAGCTGCTCGGCAGTCAAGCCCGTATCATCGTCCATACCTAACAGGGCATACATCATCGGGCGAAATTCCCCGGACAACATTTCTTCCATAACGCTCATTTGATCATCGGTAAAACCGTATTCACCCGCCTGTTGCTCAGCAGTTTTGCTGGTGATGGTGATATGAAGAATGTACTCATAGGTGGTTGTGGTTTCCTGACTGGTGGTACCGTCCCCGTTATCTACGGTTTCCGTTTCCTTATGCTCAATGGTTTCTACATAATAGTCAATCAAGTTCATATCCCAAAATACGGACTTAATCAGGTCAATCCGGGTGGTATCAATGGTGGCAACGTCCATGCCATTTTCTTTATCCATTGCGGTTTTAACAGCGAACACGGCCATAACGTCCATCCAGTTATCCACCCGAATATTATCTGCACTACCGGAATAGTGGATCTCCACACTGTCTACATAGTCATGCGCCTCCTTAATGTCCTCAATTTTGGTGTCAAACTCGACATTAACCTCCTGTACCACATTGGATATGGGCGTTACTTCTGCATCTTTGTTTTCATAGGAAAAGAAGATGCCAAAAGGGGATGCTACCAGGGCAGCCACAGCTATAATAACCAGGAATAGGGAAAGGACAGCACCCCCTGTACCTACCAGGGCAATAAGACCCTTGACTAGCGCAGCAGTGGCTTTGACGGCCAGTTTGACCATGCGGACGGTGAATATGGCGGCATTCCTTGCCACCTGTGCCGAACGCTGTGCCGCCTTTATGGTTTGTGCAGTTTTGGTGGTAGCTTTAGCAGCCGCCTGAGAGGTTTTTACACCAACCTTGGCTGTCTGCTTGGCGGTCTTAATCGATTTCCGTGCCGTTTTAATCGTACCTTTAGCGGCATTTTTTAAGGTTTTGTCACCGGTCTTGATAGACTGTTTAACAGTGCTGCAGCTTGTGCCGCTGATATTGGGTGAAATAGTGCGCACTGCTACTTTCCCGGCCGGTGATTTAATAACAGAATTTGAAACAGTCTGTGTATGCTTGGCTTCCGCTATCTGAATAGATTTAGATTCTGCTGCCTGCATTTCTCTGTTTCGGGAGAACCGTGCTTTTGCCCGGTTCTGAATAAATCGGCGTTTTGCCAATTCGTTTGTCTTGGAAAGTGAATATTTTCGCTTCGCCGTTTCCCTTATCTTGGATTGGGCGGCTTTTTGCTGTGCTGGTTGCTTTGCCTGCACAGGAACATTGTACGGTTCAGATACTTTTCCAGCCTTAGACGAGGAAGTTTGCTTTCCTTTAGAGGAAGCTGTGCTCCGATTGCCTGTTTGGGGATTGCCGGTTTCGGAACGGGAATTCTGCCCCGGAGTGCATCCATCGGAAGCATCGGTATGATAGGTATCTGAACGGGAATTGTGGCGTTCCTTGATTTTTTGAACAATCTTTTTGCCTTGATACTCAACGGTATGACCGGCTTCACGGGTGAAGGTATCCGTACCTTCCTTAACTTTATCCTCCGCGTATTCCGTAAAGCTGTTATGCTCCGGCTGCTGTGTCTGTTCGGCCTGTTCCTTGGTACGGATATAAGCGTTTTTCGCCCTGCGGGACACATCGGCGGTTTTATCCAGTGCCTTAATATCCTTAATAGTGGATTTGGTTTTGATTTCCTTCAATGCGCACACCTCCTTTCAGGATTTCGCTGATAGTTACCGTGATTGGTAGGAAAGCCGGGGCACGGTGTGCTCCATGTTCCGGCAGTATTCCGGATAACGCAAACGGATAGCCTCAAAAAAGTAGGGTGCAAAGCCGCAGTCAAACAACTCATAGGGTGTGGAACGGTTTTCTTTTCCTTCCTCCGTAAAGCCGTTCCAGAGGTTAAAGGCCAAGCGGCACAGGCGGCGCGTACTGCCCGTCTGCCACGGGTCAGAAAGACCATCCGGGTTAATCCCGCCGTTTTTGAAGTCAAAGAGTGATCGAATATTGCGTCTTGTCTCAGCACAAATTCCCATCGCATAGAAAAATGCCCGATGATAGGCATCGTCATTGCGGGTTTTAATAAGCATTTCGCAATAAAAAGCCTTATGCTCCTTACTTGCAAACCGTATGGTTTCCATTGTATTTTCCTCCTTCATAAGATAGATGAACGGCTGACCGAAGGTACGGCCAGCCGTTTGCATGTATAAGGTTCTGTCAGATTTGGGTCTGTTCGCCCGGCTTGGTGGTCATCAGGTTATAGAGCTTGGTATTGCGCGGGAATTGATCGGTAAAGGGCACAAGAGAACTGCCCACCTTAATCAGCCCGTTCCCCGCGTCCACGTTGGTGATGTAGGAAAGCTGGAGGTCGGAAATGTTTAGGAGCTTGGCAAGCTCAATCCGGTCGGTGCTGGCCTGATTGAGCATGACAATAAACTCGCTGTTAGCCAGCATGGTACGGGCTGTATGGCTCTGCAAAAGATCGTCCACGTTCTGCGTGATACCCGTACAAAAAGCGCCGTACTTCCGGACACGCTTCCATAGCGTGAACAGGAAGTTTGCGCTGTACTCATGCTGGAACAGCAGGTAAATTTCATCAATGATAATGAAGGTGTTTTTGCCTTTCGCACGGTTTTGTGTAATGCGGTTTAAGATGCTGTCCAGAACTACCAGCATCCCGATGGGAAGGAGCTGCTTGCCCAGGTCAAGGATGTCATAGCAAATCAGGCGGTTGTTGACATCCACATTGGTAGGCTTGGCAAAGGTGTTCAGGCTGCCGCTGGTGAACAGCTCGATAGCGAGGGCGATTTCCTGTGCATCCGGTTCTGACTGTTTCAGCAGCTCCGCATGAAAGTCTTGCAAGGTTGGCAGTTTATCACAGTAATTGCTTTGCAGATACGTCCGGTAGACGCTGGCAGTACAGCGGTCAATTAAAGATTTCTGCTTTGCACCCAGGTTGTGTCCTCCGATCAACTGCTCGCACAAGGAAAGGACAAATTCAGATTTGAGGATGACGGGGTTTGCGCCGTCGCCGTAGTCCTTGCTCATATCCATTGCGTTAATGTGATTCGGAGAAGTTGCCGAGATGTGGATAATTTCGCCGCCCATCGCCTTGACAAGCGATGAGTATTCGCGCTCCGGGTCAATCAGGATGATGTCGTCATCGCTGGAAAGAATCTGATTGACGATTTCCCTCTTGGCGGTAAAGCTCTTACCGGAGCCGGAAACACCTAAAATAAAAGAATTTCCGTTGAGTAGGTGCTTACGGTTGGCAATGATCATGTTTTTACTGATAACGTTTTGACCATAGTAGATACCACCACTGTGGGAAATCTCCTGCGCCCGGAACGGGATAAATACTGCTGTGCTTTCCGTAGTCAGTGTCCGGATGGCGTCAATTTTCTGCAGGCCAAAGGGCAACACCGTGTTCAGTCCGTCCATTTGCTGGAATGTCAGGGTAGAAAATTGGCAAAGATGCTTTCGAGCGTTGGTAAGCAGGGTTTCTGTATCGCTGTCAAGCTGCTCTTTGCTGTCCGCTATATGCACCATCGTCAAAACGGCAAACATCATCCTTTGGTCGCGGGTGGTCAGGTCGTCGAGAAATTCCTTGCTTTCCTTGCGCTGCTGCTCCATGTCGTAAGGCACAACAGCAGAAAAGTTGTTGCTTTGGTTCTGCCGCCTCTGCCAATTTGTAATGTTGGTTTCCACACCGAGCAGCCGGTTTTCCACTTCCCGCACGGCTTCATCGGTTGGAATAGGGATAATGTCAAGCGATAACATCATATTGCGGTTCAGGTCGCAAAGCTCGGATACCATGCTGTCCTTGATGTAGCTTGCATACTCCCGCAGGAAGATGACGCGCCCGAATTTGTTTCCCATGCGGAAGTGGTCTTTTTCAAATTCAAAGGTGTCGGGACAAATGTAGTCCTTGAAATCGTGTCCCTTTCTCATGCTGTCGGACAGATCAAAATGAAAGTCCGTTTCTTCTCCGGCACGGAAAAAATCGTGCAGGATACGCAGGCGGTCGGTGGCGTCCAGCTCCACACACTTTGATCCCAGATGTGAAAAATGGGTAATCAAGTCGGTGCCGATGCGGGAAAAGTAGTTCCTCGCTTCCTCAATATTTTTTTTCATTACCGATACGGTGACATATTTATCCTGCACAATGCTGTTTGCACCTGTGGCTTTATCCAATAGCATCCGGTTATATTCGCTGCGGTACTCATCCAGCATGTCATCTTTTAACGGGATCAAAATGGAGCTTTCAAAGTCCGCTTTATTCAGTCGGCGGTTGTTGATGGTGATTTTGGTGGTTGCTCCGCTGTCAAAGGAATTGAGCAGCTCCGAATAGGACAAAAACATCGCTTCCTTGTCTTCTTTGGATGCTACCGCGTAGTTTATGTCCTCAAAGCGATAGGATTTGGAAAATTTGTTGCCCACGCGAAAAATCCCATCCGGCCAGATAGCGCGGATGGGAATC
>MVQL01000254.1 GCA_002067205.1 Pelotomaculum sp. PtaB.Bin104 | reverse complement strand
AGGCCTTGTTTTGAAGGTAATCCATTGATTTTCATGTTCTACAACCTTTCTTTCTCTCCTTAATAAATGAAAAAAAAACTTGTATTTGAAAAAGAAAAAAGCCTTATTACAGGCGAATCAAAACATCGCACCGTAATACAGGCCTCATTGCCAAACTTCAACTTAGATACACCGTTGTATCTGAATTTCCTGTTGGTATTTATGTTAGTTCATTAGAAACTGTAAAAAGAAAAATAAGCACATCCAAAAACCGATTAAGGTTATCCTTGACCTTTCCCACCAGGCAAAGGAACATGAAATCCAAGCCGATTATCTTCTTTTCGAGATTGTCTTCTGCCGTTATACCATTCCAACTCAACTTTCGTTTTACGAAAGTTGAGTTGGAAATTTTAACCGCTTTCACAACTTAAAACTTGGTCAGGTACTCCTCAATCTCCCACGGATGAACTTCAACCCGGTAGCGGTCCCACTCGATCTCTTTCGCCTCGATAAACCTGTTGAAAATATGCTCGCCCAGGGCTTCTTGAATTAATTTATCTTTTTTCAATTCCTGAATGGCCTCTTGCAGATTTTCAGGCAGGCAGCCAATGCCGAGCCGCGCTCTCTCAGCGGAAGTCATTTCATAGATGTTGCGATTGCACGGTTCCGGCGGTTCAATCCGGTTTTTGATCCCGTCAATACCGGCCTTAAGACAGACCGCCATGGCCAGGTAGGGGTTGCAAGCCGGATCGGGATTGCGCAGCTCAATCCGCGTGGACAGCCCCCGCTTGGCCGGAATCCTGATCAAGGGACTCCTGTTGCGTGCCGACCAGGCTATATAAACAGGCGCTTCATAGCCGGAGACCAGTCTTTTGTATGAGTTAACCGTGGGATTTACAATTGCCGATATCGCCTTGGCATGCTTCATTAAACCGCCCACATAATAAATACAATCCCGCCCTAAACCGTCTTCGGCCTCGGGGTCGTAAAAGGCATTCTTCTCGCCTTTCATCAGGGACTGGTTCATATGCATGCCGGAACCTGCGATTCCAAATATCGGCTTGGGCATAAAAGTGGCGTGCAGGGCATGCCGCTGGGCAATGGTGCGCACCACGAACTTGAACGTGACAACCTTGTCCGCAATATCCAGAGCTTCTGAAAACTTAAAGTCAATCTCATGTTGGCCCGGCGCCACCTCGTGGTGCGAGGCCTCTATCTCAAAGCCCATTTGTTCCAAAGTCAATACCATATCGCGCCGGGCGTTCTCCCCCAGGTCAACAGGCGTGAGGTCGAAGTAACCGGCCTTATCGTGTGTAACAGTAGTGGGCTTTCCTTCATTGTCTACATGAAAAAGGAAAAATTCAGCTTCCGGCCCCACATTCATCGTGTAGCCCATTTCCGCGGCTTCTTGGATCGCCCTCTTTAAAACAAACCGCGGATCACCCGCGAAAGGCTTGCCGTCGTGATCATAGATGTCGCAGATTAAACGGGCCACCGCGCCTTCCTGGGGTTTCCAGGGAAAAGTCACAAACGTTGAAGGATCAGGCCGCAAATACATATCCGATTCTTCAATACGCACAAAGCCCTCTATGGAAGAGCCGTCAAACATCAACTCGCCGTCCAGGGCTTTATCCAGCTGCTCAACTGTTATGGCGACATTTTTCAAAATGCCAAAGATATCCGTAAACTGAAGGCGAACAAACTTAACTCCCAGGTCCTTGGCCAGATTACGCACATCGTCGTTGGTAAGCTTAGCCATTTGCATTTCACACCTTTCTATTTACTGTCGCCACCGTGCAATAATTACAAAAAGACCCCCCTGCAGGCAATAATTCCGATTTTGCCTGTGCGTGAAGGCCTCGTCGCCCGGAGCGCGGTACAACATCGTACCTGTTTTCTCTTAGAACTAGACAAAAGTATAACATATAAATTTTAAAGTGTATAGTTAAAAAGTGTCCTTTCACCCGGAAATTTGGGGAAAGGACGATGAGGATGGTACATCTTGTATAATTAACATTATTTTAGACATTGTCGTTGCGATCCATCAACAGCTAAAACTTGGCCAGGTATTCACTGACCTCCCACGGATGGACCTGCACGCGGTAGCTGTCCCACTCATGTTTTTTGGCCTCAATAAATTTCTCATAAACATGCGGTTCCAGTACACTCTTTATGACGTCGTTTTTCGATAATTCATCCAGCGCTTCCGAAAGGCTTGCGGGCAGACTGGGAATGTTCAGATCGCTTCGCTGATCCACTGTCATATGATAAATATTCATATCAATCGGCGGCGGGGGCTGAATCCTGTTCTTGATCCCGTCAAGGCCCGCTTTCAGAGCAACCGCAATAGCCAGGTACGGGTTGCAGGCCGGATCGGGATTTCTCAATTCGACACGGGTCGAATTGCCTCTTTTGGCAGGAATACGGATCAGCGGGCTCCGGTTGCGTCCGGACCAGGCGATGTAAACCGGGGCTTCGTAGCCGGGCACCAGGCGCTTGTACGAGTTTACTGTCGGATTGGTAACAGCCGCCATGGAGCGGGCATGTTTCATCAAACCGCCTATATAATACTTGGCAATATCACTTAACTGATCGGGAGTGGACGGATTATAAAAAGCATTCCGGCCATCTTTGAAAAGCGACTGGTTCATATGCATGCCGGAACCGTTAATACCGAAAACAGGTTTAGGCATAAACGTGGCGTGCAAGCCGTGCCGCTGGGCGGTGGAACGGACAACCATCTTGAAAGTCATGATCTTATCGGCGACATCGAGGGCATCCGAATACTTGAAGTCAATTTCATGCTGCCCGGGGGCCACCTCATGATGCGAGGCTTCAATTTCAAAACCCATTTCTTCCAAAGTAAGCACCATGGAACGGCGGGCGTTCTCGCCGAGATCTACCGGAGCCAGATCGAAATAACCGGCGCCATCATGGGTGTCCAGGGTAGGATTACCGTCCTTGTCAATCTGGAACAAGAAAAATTCCAATTCGGGTCCAACTTGCATACTGTAGCCCATTTCCGCCGCTTCAGCCAGCACTTTTTTCAGAACATAGCGGGGATCACCCTCAAAAGGAGATCCGTCCGGATTATAAACGTCGCATATTAAACGGGCGACCCCGCCTTCCCTGGGTCTCCAGGGAAACATAACAAAGCTTTTCAGGTCCGGCCGAAGATACATATCCGATTCCTCAATCCCGGCAAAACCATGAATAGAAGAACCGTCAAACATTAATTCCCCGTCCAGCGCTTTATCCAGTTGCTCAATGGTAACGGCAACGTTCTTCATTACGCCAAGGATATCGGTAAACTGCAGCCGGATAAACTTAACGCCCAAATTCCTGGCTTTATCAAGCAATTGTCCTTTTTCATTGGCTTCCATAACAACCACCCTTCAGGAAAAATTTTATGCGAATAATAAAGGAGCCCACAATAGTAGAGCATATTCTACCATTATGGGCTCCTTTGCCCGACCGGACACAACCATGTGCACGATTTGAAGTATTTAATTTATGAAGGTGAATGTTAATCGTCGAATTGCTACAAATTATGAGCCAGGATAATAGCCTCGGCAACCGCCCGCATGGAAATCCGTTTATTCATGCTCTGCTTTTGAATGCGCTTAAAAGCTTCCGCTTCGGAAATACCTATTGTCTCCATCAAAATACCCTTGGCCCTTTCGACAACCTTTCTGGTCTCAAGCGTATTTTGAAGCTCATGCACCTGACTCTCAAGCTTCACTCTTTCCTGATAATTAGTCAGGGCCAATTCAACCGCCGGGATGAGGTTGAATTCAAGCTCAGGCTTGACAAGAAAGGCAAACACCTTGGCGTTCTTAGCTTTCTCAATCACATTTTGATGCGTTGACGAACCAGTCAATATTACCGGAGCCAGCTTATCTTCATAAACAATACGGGCTACTTCAAAGCCGTCCATACCTGGAAGGAATGCCTCGATAATAACCAGATCGGGCTGTCTGGCCCTGATCAGTTTCAAGCCGGTAAGGCCGTCCTCAGCCTCGCCAATTACCCAGTAACCCATTTTCACCAGTACGGCTTTAACATTCTTTCTCCAGGTGGCATCGTTATCAATTAGTATTACCCTTTGCTCTCCCATGGGTTTATGCCTCCTGTTACTGTTACCAGGCTAGACTTTTTCCGATGATATAAAAATGCCCTCTGACAGGACTATTCACCTGATGAGGGCATCATTGCCTGGATGTTATAGATACATCATCGTACCTATTATAAAGCAACTACGGATATTATTATATTAAACTTTCATTAAGAAGGCAACTGTTTTATAACGTCAGCTTAAAATTTGTTCCACTTCTTCCGCTTCCGCGTCCATGACATAGCGTTCATCATCCGCCGCAGGCTCATGCCGGCGCCGCCACCCGCGCCGTTCACGGTGGACAAGTCAAATTAGCTGTTTAACAGTCTCTTTGCAGCTTCATCCTGAACTTCTGTGATAAACGGAATACCTGTTTC
>MVQL01000253.1 GCA_002067205.1 Pelotomaculum sp. PtaB.Bin104 | reverse complement strand
CGTTCCCATTAGTTGCTTCAATGACCTGGTAGCCCTCTTTTGTCAGGTTATACTTCAATAGTTGCAAAATATGGGCCTCATCGTCCACAACCAGGAGCAACGGCATCTTAAACCACCCCAATACACTATAAAACAATCCGGTTAAATACGCGTTATCGGGAGTTTAACCATTTATTAAGATATTATTAACTTTGTGTAAAACCACCGCCATTTCCCCATTACACTTTTTTCTGCCAATGCTCATGGTTGGATAAAAGTATCCTTGATCCAATTTCGTATTTCGTCCCTAACCCGCCTGTAAGCCGCGATAATTTCTTCATCAGAACCTTTTGATGCTGATGGATCTTCAAATCCTTTATGCAATAATTCTTTCGCCTCCGGGAAGACCGGGCAGGCTTCTCTCGCACGGTCACAGACCGTGACGACACAATCAATTCCCGCTTTGTAGAATTCATTGATGCTTTTAGAATGTTGTTTTGTTATATCAATATTTATTTCTTTCATGACCTCAATGGCCTGAGGGCTAACGCGGGACGGCGCGGTACCCGCGCTATGCGCTTCGTAATATTCGCCAAACATATGTCTTAGCAGGCCCTCAGCCATTTGTGAACGGGCAGAGTTGTGGGTACAAATAAACAGCACCTTTTTTTTCATATACAATCACCCCGTATCATGAGTGATATTGCTCACTATTGCTTTATATTAATTCATATTTTGGGGATTTACATAGATTTAACTCAAATTCGATATAAATCGGTAATATTTATTTGATAGCATATCTAAAAAGGAGGGTAAAGCCATGATAAATAATAACAACATAATCAAGACACACTATGAATTGTTGGTTCAATTTTCTAATAATTTACTTAATATTGCTAAGTCACTGGATGATTTTCGTGAAGTCCTGATCAATTGCAAAAAATCATATAATATTTTTTAATTATTGTTAAAATCACTCAGGTTTAATATATCCCATGAATGTTAAATAATATTTATTTTAAATTTAAGATTTTGTTAAATTTTTATTCCTGCCATGACCATCCGGCGGTCAATCGTGCATCTTCCCCGGTCCAGCTACTCTCTAGCGACAGGATCGTGTCACCTAGAAATTCGGCTTCCTCCTCATCGTGGGTTACCAGAACAAAAGGTATCCGCCACTGCCGGTGCAGGCTTTTCAGTTCTTGCCACAGACGCACCCTGGTTCTCTTATCCAACGCGCTGAACGGTTCATCCAACAAAAGCAACTGCGGCTGCACAACCAGCGCCCTGGCCAGAGCCACCCGCTGTTTCTCACCGCCGGAAAGCCGGTCGGTATAACGATCGACAAGATGTCCCACGCCGAAGAAATCCAGCAACTCCAGTGGATCGCGGGTGGCATTACCCTGCTTGCGCTTCCTGCACTTCAAACCATATAAAACATTTTGCCGCACAGTCATATGGGGGAAAAGGGCATAATCCTGAAATAAATAACCGATATTACGAAACTGAGTCGGGATGTTAATCTTTTTTTCAGATGAATAAAGAACCTTTCCATTCAGCTTCAAGAAACCTGATGAAGGCCGCAACAGGCCGGCCAAACAATGCAGAACTGTTGTTTTACCTGAGCCGGAAGGTCCCCACAGCACCAGGATCTGATTGGCAACGCTGAACTTTAAATCAAGGGTAAAATTCCACAGTTTTTGGGTAAAACAGGCCTCCAGCATGACTATCACCGCATTATTATTTATTTTTCCTGCCCCAGCAGTTAGCCAAGAAAATGACCAGCAGGCTGAAAGCAGTAACAATAGCTACCAATGACTTGGCTGTAGCGTTATCCCCCGCCTCTACCGCAAAATAAATGGCCAACGGAATGGTTTGTGTTTGCCCGGGGATGTTGCCCGCCACCATCAGTGTGGCGCCGAACTCGCCCAGCGCCCGGGCGAAGGACATTACCAGGCCGGCCATAATGCCCGGCCAGGCCAGCGGGAGAGTGATAGTGAACAGTATCCTCGCTTCACTGGCGCCCAGAGTTCTGGCCGCTTTCTCACAATTGACGTCCACACTATTAAAAGCTGCTTTGGCGCTTTGGTACATTAACGGGAAAGCCACCACAGTTGAGGCCAGTACCGCCGCCCACCAGGTGAAAATTATTGATACTCCCATACCGTTCAAGAGTTTCCCTAACACGCCGTTTTTCCCGATAAACATTAATAAACCACAGCCTAATACAGAGGGCGGCAGCACCAGAGGCAGAGTTAAAACCGCTTCCAGCGCCTCTTTGCCGAAAAACTCCCGGCGGGCCAGCAGCCGGGACAGCGGCAGCCCCAGGCAACTAACCGCGATCAATGAGATTAGAGCAACCTTAAGAGACAGAATTACCGGATACCAGTCAGCCAGTTGGATAAACGTCATACCTTGGATCATCCCTTAACGGTTTCAAACAGTATTTTTCGAAAACCGGGAACGCTTCCTCACTTTGCAGGAAGTTGACAAATTCCTCAGCTTCTTTCTGGTGTTTTGAACTGTTGAGAATAGCCACGGGGTAGACAATGGGCGTATGGAAACCAGACGGGACGGCGGCCACAATTTTAATGTCCTTGCCGGCTATGGCATCGGAACGGTAAACAAAACCTGCGTCCACATTGCTGGTTTCTACATACGTGAGCACCTGGCGCACATCTTTGGCCAGGACTATCTTAGCCTGTAGCTTATCCCAGAGATTAAAGTTTGTTAATGTCTCCCTGGCATACTCCCCGGCGGGCACCGTTTCCGGGATACCGATACTTATTCTGGCCACGCTACCACCGGCTAAGCCTTCAATACTTGAAAGACTGCTGTCTTTTGGCGTGATCAACACCAACTCATTCCCCAGGAGGTCTTTAATGGAATTATGAATAATCAACCCCTTCTGGTCCAGGTTTGACATTTGCGATTCACCGGCGGAAATAAAGATATCCACAGGGGCTCCCTCTTCAATTTGCTTTTGCAGGGTGCCGGACGCGGCAAAATTATAACTTATATTTACATTTGGGTGCCGCGTGGCGTATACATTCTTCAGCTCTTCCATAGCGTCCTTCAGGCTGGCGGCTGCCGAGACGACTAAATTCACCGGCTCCGCTTTGGCCGGGGTTTGTTCTTTGCCACCCGCACAGCCGGCAAGTACAGCTAGAGAAAAAAATACCACTCCCAATAAAACCTGCCATCTTCTCATTATCCATCGCCCTTAAATAGGTTTTTTTATTATCAGTGGCACTAGCAAAAACACTGGTAGCTTTGTTTCGTCTGGCGGATAATCGGCTCCAGTTCATGCTTGGCTACGTCCAGTACACCTTCGCTGGTAGCAGGCAGTAAAGTGAGCTCAGCTTGAGGGAAAAATGGTACCAAGTTCATGATAAACGCACCGGCTTCTTTTACGGCAATTGCTACCTGATTCAAATGATGATTGTTGATGCCCGGGATTAAAACCGTATTAACTTTTACCAACACACCCCTCTTTCTAGCTTCCCGGATGCCCGCCAACTGCTTTTTTAGCAGCAATTTGGCTCCCGCTACCCCCTGGTAGGGTTTATTATTATAAAAAACCGCGCTGTATATCTTGCTGCCTATTATTGGGTCTACGGCATTTACTGTCACGGTTATTGTCTTGACTCCAACGGATTCCAGTCGGTCGAGACTATCTTCCAACATCAGGCCGTTGGTGCTGACGCACTTAATGATATGAGGATAGCGCTTGTGCACCCGTTCCAGGGCGTCGATGGTTTCGCCGCTGGCCAGCGGCTCGCCGGGGCCGGCCACACCGATTACCCGAATCCGTTCGTCTTGACTAAGAATATTGTAGACCCTTTTTAATACAAGCCGGGGCGGTAAAGGTCTGCTGGCAACACCAGGCTTGTTTTCATTTACACAGTCGTACTCTCTGGAGCAGTAACGGCACTTGATATTACAGCAGGTCGCCACCGGCAAATGAAGCCGGGTAAACCAGCGGCCGACTTTGTGGTTGAAACAGGGATGCTGGCTTAAGATCTCTTTTTCTCCACTGGACATCATTCATTACCTCCTTAAGGTATTTCCACCTGCTGTTATGTATGTAAAATGGCCGCCGAACGGACCGGGCGCCATATGGTAAGGAAGGAATCTTCCTCTCCATCCGGCCCGCGTGCGGCCAAAAATTGGGCGGCCTGTGGGCTTACTGCGCGGCTCATGGTCAGCCTTTATTGTTGGCAACAGCACTTCTTGGTTATTGTAATTTTTACTTCATTGTTACCTGTTCTGCTTTTTTCCCCGCTGAGGTTACCCGCGGCCAGTTCGGCTTCCAGCCATGGCGGGACATGGCCGCACAACACTTCCAGTTCATAAAATTCGCCTTTGCGGATAAAGGGAAGCAAGGCCTGTTTCGTGGTAATTCCTGTGTTCCCTTCTTGAATCTCTTTCAGGGAAATCCGGTAACGCCCGTCAGCAACCGCCACGGGAGCCACCCGGTTCATAACGCATTCCCCGGCAACTCTCTTAATCGGCGAATTTTCTTCTTCCGTAATGATATGATCAAGAAAATTTAATGGATTGCCCTCGTATTCCCATACGCTGAAACCGCTCTTTTCCAGTTCAAAATATGGAACACCGGTAATGGAAAGACCTACGAATATTTTGCAATCGCCCAGGAAATCCCGTACATTCGTCATTATTTTGCGAAGCTCCGGCAGGCCGGGAGTCTGGCTTAAGGAGAACTCTTTTTCTTTTAATATTGTCCAATCGTTTTGTTCCTTCCGGTAGACAGCGAGCTTACCCCTCTCAAACAAAGGGGCTGTCCGGCCATCTTCCCCAATATATACGGCAATATCTTCGGGCATTGATTTTCTCCTCCATAAAATTGTTCACTATTTCCACAGAAGCCTTGGTATGGCAAAAGCCTTTCTGCTGTCCGTTTACCCTGGAACTGGTGCAGACAAAGATATGATACCTTGGTTTATTCACTGCCATCATTCCCCTTAATTTTTATATGGCTTCTCTAACCCACAGGCCACTGAATTCCAGGGACCTGTCTTCACCCAGCAGGCCGATGGCATCCGCCCTGCACTGCGTGCAGTGGTACATCTGCTGCAGATCATCCCGGCAGATGTTTCTCATTTTATTGACTTCCTTCATCGGTATCTGGGGCATATATTCAAAGGCGCTCCCCTTGGCCGGGATGAGCGGCATGATATTAGTCATGAACACACCTAATTCTTTGACCTTTCTTACGATTTCCGGGATGTGGCCGTCATTGACACCCTTAATCATCACTATATTTACCTTCACCACCACACCCTGCCCGGCCAGGCGTTCTATTCCAGCCAATTGATTTTTGATCAATATGGCGGCCCCTTCAGCGCCTTGATACCTCTTGCCTTGATAGTTAACGAACTGATAAATTCTTTTACCAATATCCGGTATCAGGCAGTTTACCGTCACGGTGACATGCCTGACACCTAATTCAACCAATTTATCGGCATATACAGGAAGCATCAGCCCATTTGTGGATAAACAAAATATCACATTCGGATTGGACTTTTTAATCAGTTCAATGGTCGACCTCGTCTCATCCCAATTGGCCAGGGCCTCCCCGGGCCCGGCTATCCCCACCACGCTCAGGTTTTCCACCCTGTTTTTCACAAAATCATACTTTTCCCTGGCGGATTCTGGGGATAATATCTCACTGGTCACGCCCGGCCGGCTTTCATGCAGGCAGTCGAATTTTCTGTTGCAATAGTTGCAGTTGATGTTGCACCTTGGCGCCACAGGCATGTGTATCCTGGCGTATTTATGTTTTGCTTCAAAGGAGAAACATGGATGTTGTGAAGTTCTATTCCCGTCTTGCACCGGGTTGCAGGCGCAGTTCATTTTTTTCACCTCGACCTCTGCCGGCTGGCTTTATCGTTCCATAGTAAAACTGCTGGTAGATGTTCCTCCGGTAGTTCTTGTATTTGTTTTCCAGAAGTGTATTGGTAATCCGGTCCAACAACATGGCGGTGCCCGCGTAACCTACCGATAGGAGCCGCTGGCCGCCCACCCGGTCATGGATGGGGAATCCATACCTCACCAGAGGGATGCCCTCCCTTTCAGTGAGGTACCTGCCGCCGGAATGGCCGATGGCGATATTGGCTTCCATTTCCCTGCTTTTTTCCCGGATCCGGGAAAAGTCTGTCTCGCAGAGGACCTGTGCGTTACTACACCCGGCCTTAGCCAGCCGGTTTTTTAAAAGTCCCGCCAGTTTGCCGCCCCTGCCGCCCGTTGCCGTCACCACCGGGGTAATGCCGTTTTCCAGGCAGGCGCAGGCAACAGCGTAAATATTCTCAGGATCGCCGAAAACCACGCATTTGCCCTGGGCATTATATTTATGAGAATCGATCATGCAGTCGATCAGCCTTCCCCTTTCTCGTTCCAGGCTTTCAGGAACCGGGTTTCCGGTCAACCGTTTTAGCAAGTTTACAAATAAGTCTGTATTCTCCACGCCAATGGGCACGGGCACATTGTACAACGGCACTCCGAAAGTGGATTCCAGGTAATGACCCGGCGAGATGACCTCGTCCACCGTCACACCCATTTGGATAGTGGCCTGCGCGCCGGCCATGCCGGCTATATCCGCCAGCTTCGTCCCCCCCG
>MVQL01000252.1 GCA_002067205.1 Pelotomaculum sp. PtaB.Bin104 | reverse complement strand
TTTGGCTTAGTTTATTGTTGCCTAATTCATTCTAAGATAGATAGTATAGACAGCCTTTATTTTCAGGATAGATTGATTGAAATTATTGAGACTTAAACATCCGTCACCGTAAAGTTAATCAACTATGTATCTTGCAGTCCCTTTAAATACCTCTCTTACATGCCAGTTAATATAGGATTCCTTTGGCTTATAAAGGTGGCTCTGGGGAGGTCTTATCTCCTTTCCGTGTTAACGCATCAGCCATTCATCAAACCCTGTTGTACCATTAGCTGCTTCTGCTACTTGTAACTTCAATGATTCGCTCAAGGTAAATACTCCACGGTCAAACAATTTATGATGCATGGTACAATGCAATTCCGTTTTCCTCTTGATCCGGTCCCCCAGCCTGGTGCCACTTAATATGTGCAGCCTCAACGGCAATTAATCTATTCCCCAAGCGGACATTGAAACCGCAAACAGCACATCTATATTCATAAGCCCTCAAAATGCGTTCCCTAAACTGAGGATCTCGCGATAATTTACCAGCCAACTCTATGCCCAGGCCAACTTCATTGAGGATATCTTGGTGCATCGTCTCTGGAAAATTTTGCTCTAATAGAATACCTGCCAGTTCACGAATAAGTTTCCTGTCCTTGGTTAGCAGGGAGTAAATTTCTTTTGTAAATCCCCCATAGGTTTCGTTATTAAGAAGTACCTGATCGCTCCAATCCTGTTTTGAATCTAATTCATTTTTGCCAGAAAGCTCCCAAATTCCATCATTGGACAGGCGCAGAAAAGGGTAACTTGATTTATAGCTGCGTCTGTATGGCCCAAATTCAACAAGAAGATGTTTGAGATTTTCCTTTACATCTTCATATGAAATAAACCTTGGCTCTTTTCTATCCAGACGGCCGAGGACATAAAGAAGTAATAACGGTTTGTGTGGAGCCCGTTCTCCGCCTCGTTTCCAGGTAACAATATTTGAAAAAATATTTTTCAGTTCTTCTGCCTTCATCATTTTCTCCAACGCAAATTTAAAATGATTAATCCTTATCCCTGATACACGTTTTCATTATGCCAACGAATAAAGTTGATAGACGGTTGTTCATTTAAGTTATCGGGCAGTTCAAGTAATTTGCGACCATGGAAGGAATAATATTCTCGCCCGTTGCCAAAGTCCTCTTTTATTCTTTTGCTAACCTCAATATGTAGGTCTTCAGAAATTGTTAGATAACCCCTGTCACAACATATACACTTGATTGGCTCATATTACTATACCGTCACACCAAAAGAGTTCATAACTTGCCACCTCATACCTCTTGCAATAAATTTGCATTATTAGGCTTTAGTTAGTTCATTCTTTCTAATACTCCAAAACTGCACACTATAAGCCATAATGGTTATGAATACCTCTTTATGCTATTGCTTATAATTATAACAGCTCTTTCTACAACAAGAACTAAATTTCTTCAAATGATAGTCACTTCCACATTTATTGTGCTGCTACCTGGGTAGCTGTCCCGCTGCCGGACGCGGCAGAAGGCGGAAGTAAAAAACCTCATGGGGAAGAAGAACCTTCTGCAAACCACTGCTTTAAGCTGAAAAACTACACCAAAAAGAACGCAGGCCCCTTATTTCTAAGGGGTCTACATTTTAACACTTTTGAGTGATGATTTGCTCTCGTAAGCGCCCGGTTATTCTTCCAGCAGAAATCGGACAGGCAATAATATCAGCTTTCGGTCATCTTATGCCAGCGAAAACATTTTACTCTATAATGTCATTTAGAAACTTTAGTATATGGACCTCCTGAACCCATAAGACCTCTAAGAAAAAGCCTTTCGTGTTCTTTATCATTTTTGTATTCGATAACCCAATACGGCCATATTAAGTCTGTTAATGTTCTTTCTTTACCTACCCCAATTCCTACTGTATTTCCTAAATTTTCTTCATCAGAAATAGATGAATGATTCTGCATGACATATTTATCATTTTTATAAAATATAAGTTCGCCTTCCATTTTATAAACAGGCAAACAAAACCTTGTGTATATAAACCAAGTAGGTATACTCAAAACAAATACAAGAATAACAATTATTAAACTTATCTTAATATATTTCATAATGTTACTTTCAAAAACTCTTACATATTTTATATAAAACAAAATGCTGGGCAGGCTCAACACGCCAAACCGGCGTGGCTGTTGCTTGCCCTTTGCTGTACCTGTGCCCGGATAATGCTCACTTTATAAATGTGTTTTGCAGACAAGACAAATATGTTTATATATACAAACAACATCGCCGATTCTTTGCAAGTGCCGAAGGGGAAAATGCGGCCGACCAGCAAATGTCGTTATCATGTTAGTTATTTCATCTGATCTTTAAGGTGAATGATTAAATGTAAAAATTCAGATGCACGCAGTATTTTTATTCCCTCGTATTCATACAGATGCAATAGATGCTTGTCACCAGAAATTATATAATTGGACTGGCCTGCCACAGCACATTCAACGATCTTGTTATCGTCTGGGTCTGCCCGCACAACGTACAGGTTTTGAGACGGACTTACAAGGACAACATTAGGCAGCAGTTTCCCGATAAATCCATCAATTTCATTGTCCGTAAAGCCAAATTTGGGGTATTTGATAACACGGTAAAACTCACTTAAAAATTGGGCCGAGAGACAAAGCTCCAGTTCGAAATCCAGTACCATCTCGATAATCGCAGCTTCTGCGCCATTCCACCCAAGTGCCGAAATAAGTACATTCGTGTCGACAGTAATTCTCATTTTTTACTTTGTCCCTGCATTCCCCGAGCCCATTTGATCGCGTCTTCAACATCGTCGTGAGTGATCCCTTCCCTTTGGAATCTTTCCCTGATCGGCCTGGCAAAGTCCTCAAAATCGTTTGGTGGCAGCACTTTCTTAATTTCAATGCGGGATCCCCTTTTTTCGAAAATAATGTAGTCACCTTCCTTAACATCCAGGGCTTTCCTAAGCTCAACAGGTACTGTCACCTGTCCTTTGGTGGTAATTCTTGCAATATAGAATTCATCCATGATAAATCACACCCCGTACTTGATTGTAATTAATTCTTACTTTGTATCATATCCCTTATTTCCTTACCAGTCAAACAGGTCGCAAGGCTGCTTCGTAATTAACTTGCTCTCTGCCAGAGCCAGTATTTCATGTGAACCCGGTTTTACTTTGAAGATTTTTTGCCAGGTGCCACCGGGAAACCAGTATTTTCAAGCCATTTCCTTATCAAAGAGACATGCTTTTGTCTCAATAACAAACAAGCCAGGTGGGCCAATTACTATATGATCAGTTTGAGCAAAAATGTTAGGTTCAGGCTCAACAATTACATCGTTTATTAATACCCATTCATCCGGAAGCCCTAACCTTAATTTTACTGCTACATCTGCCTCACCCTTAATCCCTTTGAGTTGAGCTTCTCTCATTTGCCTATCAGAAGAATCACCAAATATATTTTTAAAAACCATACCCAAAAAAGAGGAAGGCTCTTCTGGCTTATACTGTTTCAAGACTTCCTTTTCTGCCTCAATTTTGGCTTGTACCTTTCTAAGAAATTCCTTTCTTAAAACATCATCCTGTTTAACCAGACGTGCAACCATAAATACCTCGCAATCTTATTTTTTTAAGATATTCTTAATAAAATTAAAATTTCCTCTATATTGTCAAAAAATGTCGTTAACCATTATTAATGTTTTTTTGTTATAGGCAAAGAATTTTTATTTGACATTAACACCCGAATAAGAATTTGTATTTAGAGTTTATCCCTCACAATTTTTAACCCATAACTTCCCTGCTGGACTTCTTCCCCCCAACCAGTAATTAAGCAAACCAAGCATTTTCCTTTAACTTGTGATAGAGATAAAAATAAAAAGAGACCGAACTGAACAGTATTTGAATTGCCCGGGGCAAGTAGAAAAATCGGGTTATACAGATAGCCCAAGTAGTAAAGGTTACACCACCGTCACCGACCTGTACACACCTACGGTCTAGTGATTTAAACAACCAAGAACCCCCGGGATAAATAAAATCCCGAGGGTCATATTAGTATTTACCGGCCCACACCGTTCCCCAAACCACTGCCTGCACCGTTCTTCATGCCGTGGCCGTTGCCGCTGCCTTGGCCTGTTCCATCACAAACGCCATTGCCAAGCCCTGTTCCGTTGCGACTGCCATTACCTTTACCTAGCCCGCTTCCATCACAAATACCGTTCCCCATGCCCAAACCATTGCCTTTTCCTAAGCCTGCGCCGCAAATTCCGCCCGTACCGGCATTGCCGGTTCCATTACAGTTAGCTTGACGACTCTGGATGGTGTTATAAATTCTGTCCGCCTGCTCCTGGGTCAGACTACCCTGGCTAACTCTCTGATCAAGGATTATTTTCTTTTGCTCCAGCATTTGGGCCGTAAACTGCTCCAGCTGTCCCGCCTCGTTGGCGATGGCGCCAAAGGTCTTTCCAGCCGAGCGCTCCTGGTAGACTTCCTCGATTGTTTTGTTGGTCAGTTCGGCCGTGATTTCCGCCGGGGTTTTTGCCGCTGCCGCGTAGGCGGCGCCTGCCGCAGCCACAAGCCCCACTACTGTTGCCGCGACCAGCCATTTCTTCAGGTTTTTCATTAACTGCACGCTCCTTTATGTTTTTTTGCTTGCAGTTTAATTCTAAAAAACAGTTGTGATAAAAGTATGTTGGATTGGTTAAAGTTTTGAAAAAAGGTTCAGCACCTAAGCTCTTTTCAGCTCAAACCAGAAAGTGGCGCCGGTTTCGTTCCGGGTCGCTACCCCAAAGGCTGCCCCGTGCGCTTCCAGGATGCCCTTGACGATGGCCAGCCCCAGGCCGATGCCCAGGGCGCCGCGTCCCGCGGTTTTATCTGCTTTGTAATACCGATCCCAAATGTAGGGCAGGTCCTCCGCCGGGATGCCGCTGCCCGTATCCGTCACCTCAATCCGGACCGCTTGCCCGTTGGCAAGTGCCTGAACCGCAACCGTACCGCCGTGTGGGGTGTGGTTGATGCCATTGTTGATCAGATTATAAAGCACCTGCTCAATTCTTTCCTGATCCGCCTCCACCATCACTTCAACGTTATCCCGCAGCAGGACCTGCACCCCGGTTTTTTCGCTTAAAACGGAAAACCGCCCAACCACTGCACCGAGCATCTCCCGTAGGTCGAAGCGGCTATAATTCAGGTGGGAATAGCCTGACTGGAGCTGGGATAGGTTTAAGATATCTTCCACGATTTTGCTGAGCCGCTCTGTTTCTAAAATGATGATCTCCAGCTGTTTATCGCGCTTTTCGGGGGCGTAGCCGGTGACATCCCGGATAGTTTCAGCATAGCCCCTGATGATGCTTAAGGGTGTCCGCAGCTCATGGGAGATATTGGCTATAAGATCCTTGCGCAGCTGCTCGATTTTGGCCAACTGCTGTCCTAAGTAATTGATTGTCCCGGCCAGTTGGCCAATTTCATCTTTTTGCTGGAGCTCGACCCTGGCTGAAAAGTCTCCGGCGGCCATTATCCCGGCAGTCTTTTTGATAGCCAATATGGGCCTGGTAAAGCTGCGGGAGAGGTGTAAGGAGAGCAGCAGGGCCGCGGCCAAAAGCACCAGTGTAATGTAAAAAAGCTGCCATTTTAAAATCATTACGGTGTCTTCAACAGGGGCCATGGGCATGTTGATCAAAAGCACCGCCGACAATGTGCCGGTCTGCTTTACCGGCAGCCCGATCAGCTGAAATTCATTGCCAAAGCGCGGGTGGGTCAGCGTAGCCATCGCTGCCTGTCCTGCCAATGCCGCCCGGAAGACTTCCCCCCGGGCCGCATTTCTCTGCATAGGCATTTGCCCGCCGGCACCAGTTGAGCCTGTTGAATAAACGGGTCTACCGTTCAAGTCCAAAAGCTCGGCGCTCAGGTTGTTGTTGTAGGCAAAGGCGTCCAGCCTGTCTTGGAACTGTGCTTTATTCCCGTCCTCAAGCAACCCGGCAATGGCCGTGCCTTCTTTTTTAACCTCTGCCAGGTGCATGTGGGTGTAAAAGCTTTCCAGAAAAACGATCTGGCACAGCGCCTTTAATTCAATTATTATAGCAGCACCAATAAATAACATGTTAATCAACCGGGCAGCGGCAGCGGCGAAGTAAAATTGGTATTGGCGCTTGCATCCATGTGGTTAATGATGGAATAAGCGAATTCCTGTAAAGCACATCACCATATCATATTTGTTGCATATTTCAATAACATGATCATCGCGGATAGATCCGCCTGGCTCTGCTATATATTTAACGCCGCTTTTACGCGCTCGTTCAATGTTGTCGCCAAATGGGAAAAATGCATCAGAACCAAGTGCAACACCCGACATCTGGTCCAGCCATGCCCGCCTCTCTTCTCTGGTGAACACTTCCGGTTTCACTTTGAAGATTTTTTGCCAGGCGCCTTCTGCCAGTACATCCATGTATTCTTCACCAATGTAAAGGTCAATGGCATTATCCCTGTCTGCACGTCCGATTTCATCAGAGAATTGCAGGCCGAGCACCTTTGGCGACTGGCGCAGAAACCAGTTGTCCGCTTTGTTTCCGGCCAGCCTTGTGCAATGGATCCTTGACTGCTGGCCGGCGCCAATGCCGATCACCTGCCCGCCTTTTGCGTAACACACTGAATTTGACTGTGTGTATTTTAATGTGATTAAGGCGATGATCAGGTCAGTCTTAGCTGAATCGGGCATTTCTTTGTTTTCTGTTACTATATTGCCAAGGAAGTCCTGGTCAATCTTTAACTCATTTCTTCCCTGCTCAAAGGTGATGCCAAATACCTGCTTGTGCTCTATGGGCCTGGGACGGTAGGAAGCATCAATCTGGACTACATTGTAATTGCCTTTTTTCTTGCTCTTTAAGATTTCTAATGCTTCAGGTTCATATCCCGGCGCAATAACACCATCAGAAACTTCTACCTTAATGAGTTTCGCTGTTGCAACATCACATACGTCTGAGAGGCAGATAAAATCTCCATATGAACTCATTCTGTCGGCGCCTCTTGCTCTTGCATAAGCATTTGCAAGCGGTGTCAGCTCGTTCTCATCCACCCAGTAAATCTTTCTTTCAACATCCGTTAACGGAAGCCCCACGGCTGCGCCGGCAGGTGAAACATGTTTGAAAGATGCTGCTGCTGCAATTCCGGCAGCATTCTTTAATTCAGATACTAACTGCCAGCCATTCAAGGCATCGAGGAAATTAATATATCCTGGCTTGCCATTTAATACTGTAACAGGAAGCTCACTTCCGTCTTCCATAAAGATTCTGGACGGCTTCTGATTAGGGTTGCATCCATACTTCAAAGCTAATTCATTCATTATATAACTCTCCCTTATATGCATCTTTCTGTTGGATTGCAAGCTGGAAGTTAATTACTCACTTATTCGTCCAGCCGTTATACATGGCAGCAAGAAACCGGCCACCTCCAATCGTTCATCTTTGCATAATTTTCGTAATCCATTGCTCCTTGGAGCAACGCAGGACGACAAAGCTGCAACTTCGTTGATGCTTGCTGAAAGCTCAATCAGCAGCAAAACTACTTATATTACAATTATAATAACACATTTTGGCTAAGGGTGATTTCGCGGCTTCTGAGTGAGTGAGCCCTTCACGGGGGGAGAAATTTTTGTTAAGCTTAAAAGAACAAGCACCGTAGGGGGAGAAACTAATGTTTGAAGCAGTGCTATTTGATTTGGATGGGACGCTTTTAGATATAGATATGGACTTTTTTCAATATTATTTTCGGGCTATGGGTGAAATGGCGGCAGAAAAAGGGTTTGGAGATCCGGTTCAACTGGTGGAGTTGGTTACCCGGTGTACCTGGGATATGATTCGAGATTGCAACTGCGAGAACACAAATAAAAAAACTTTTATGAATAAGTTCCTAGCCCAATGGCCTTGTTCAGAGAATCAAGCAGCTGACTTCTTTAATGAGTTTTATGCATCTAAATATCCTCTTTTGCAGCAGCACTGCAAGACCTTTCCGGGGATGAAGGAAATGATGGCGGAATTGTGTAAACATGATCAGAAGATTGTTATTGCTACCCAGGCGATCTTCCCCATTGAACCCATCCAATGGCGTATGAATTGGGCGGAAGTGGGAGACTTTCAGTATGAATTGGTAACATCATACGAACACATGCATTACTGCAAACCCTATACAGAGTATTATGCCGAAATTGTCGAGCGAATAGGTGTGAGTTCAGCTAATTGTTTAATGGTTGGCAATGATACTGGTGCGGATCTTCCGGCAAGTGCGCTGGGTATGAAAACTTTTCTCCTGGAAGAACGTTTGATTGATAAAGGCAACAGCCCCTACCGGCCGGATTGGCGCGGCAAACTCTCTGATCTGTACAGTTTCATGAAGGAAACCTTTGGATAAGGGACCTGTCCGGCCACCCGCGCCCGGATTCGCTGTCACCGGCAGACTTATCGCCTTCCGCCTTTCCTAATGAGCAGCCTCAACGGCAATTAATATATTCCCCAAACGAACGTTAAAGCCACAAACAGCACACCTGTATTCATAGGCCTTCAAAACACGTTCTCTAAACTGAGGATCTCGAGATAATACCTGCCATCCCCACATTAATGGCTGGTGACAACGCCAGCCCAAGTCCTATGCCGCAGAAGTTTCCCTGAGGTTGATTTTTTCAACTATAATCAACCACCAATCCATTGTTTTATAAGGCGAAATCCGTAAAATAAAATATGAGGTGGTCATATGAAAGAAATCAATATTGCAAAAACACTTGTCACAAATCGCAGGGAGAAAGGTATCACGCAGGATGAACTTGCCGCGTATATCGGGGTCTCCAAGGCATCTGTTTCAAAATGGGAAACTGGGCAGAGTTATCCAGACATTACCTTCCTTCCGCAGCTTGCGGCATATTTTAACATCAGCATTGACAAGTTGATGGGTTATGCGCCTCAGATGACAAAGGAAGATATCAAAAAGCTGTATCACCGGTTGTCATCTGCCTTTGCTACCCAGCCATTTGATGATGTTTTTGGAGAATGCCGAGGGATAATTAAAAAATACTATTCTTGTTTCCCGTTGCTGTCGCAAATGGCAGTGCTGCTGGCCAATCATCATATGCTCGCAGAAGAAAAGAAAAAGCAAGAAGCCATATTGAAAGAAGCAATTGATTTATGTAAAAGAATTAAAAATGAAAGTGACGACGTGTGGCTTTCCAAAGACGCAACTTCTTTGGAAGCAGTCTGTTATCTTATGTTACAGCAACCGCAGGAGGTTTTGAATTTACTTGGTGAATCAATACGACCGATGCCGACAGATTATGAGATTATGTCAAAAGCATACCAGATGATGGGGAATACATCAAAGGCAAAAGAAGTGATGCAAATCAGTATGTACCAGCACCTTCTTGCGCTAATCGGAGCCACCCCGTCCTATTTGCTGCTTAATACAGATAACAGCAAAAAAATCGAGGAGATTTTGCATCGGGCATTATCTGTAGCGGCAATCTATGATTTGGAGCGATTGCATCCAAACACTATGGCGCAGACCTATTTAATTGCAGCACAGGTGTACAGTTTACAGGGTAATGTTGAAAAATCCCTGGACATGTTACAGAAATATGCGGATATCTGTACTAAGGGCTTCTTTCCTTGTTTATTACATGGAGATTCTTTCTTTGATGCAATTGACGGCTGGTTTGCAGACTTTGATTTAGGTGCCTCTGCTCCACGAAGTGAAAAAGTAATCAAAGAAAGCATGCTGCAGATTGTCTTGTCAAATCCAGCGTTTGCTGCTTTAGCAGAAAAGCCACGATATAAACGCATACTTGAAGCATTAAAAACAAATTTAGGGAGGAATACAAGTGAATAATGTATTACAAATTTTACAGCCGAACAACCCTCTATTCTATTTAATAATTGCCTGGGCAATTATCTGGAAAGGCATAGCCCTTTGGCATGCTGCCCGCAACAGGCAATTGGTCTGGTATATTGCGCTTTTAATAGTAAATACAGCTGGGATTCTTGAAATAGTCTACCTTATTTTCTTCAGAATGAAAGGACAGGACGCTACCTCGTGATAGATAATTGTCTTTAAGCCTTGATATAGCCCCCGGGCACAATCCCGGAGGCGTTATTTTTTGTGGGAGTACTCGCACGGGTACTGTGGGAGTACCCGGGGCTTTGACCGGGCTTCCCCCTTCAAAGCTTTTTAAGGCTTTTACTCGCCCTCGCCATTCCAGCAGTAGGTACAGATTTTGTCCTGGCCTATACCGATGGCATCCAGCATGTCATGGATGTTTTGGTATTTCAGGGTTGAAAAGTTGAGTCGTTTTTTGATGCAACTCACCATTTCATTGTACTTTTCATTGTCCGGGTCACAATACGCTGCAAAAGACTCCGGTTCTTTCCCTTCAAGTTCAATGATGGCATTTCTTGCAATCAGGTCCATTTCTGACCGTGAAGTTGAAAAGTTTAAGTATTTGCACCCGAATACCAGGGGAGGACAAGCTGAGCGAATATGAACTTCACGGGCGTTGCATCTATACAGCAGGTCCACAGTTTCTCTCAGCTGGGTGCCGCGGACAATGGAATCATCGCAGAAGAGCAGGCGTTTGCGGGAAACCAGTTCAGGAATGGGCATTAGTTTCATCCTGGCAATAAGGTTTCTTTTATCCTGAACCTGCGGCATAAAACTCCTGCCCCAGGTGGGGGTATATTTTATGAAAGGACGTCCAAGGGGTACTTTGGATTGGTTGGAGTAACCGAGAGCATGTCCGATCCCCGAGTCAGGTATTCCGGCAATCATATCGATTTCTAAATTTTCGTTTTTGGCCATTGCCGCGCCGTTTCGATAACGCATGACCTCCACGTTTGTTCCCTCGTAGGTTGAGGATGGGTAACCATAATAGACCCATAGAAAAGCACAAATTTTCATTTTATCCCGGGGGGGCGCAATTTTCTCCATACCCTCCGGTGTCAGAAGAACGATTTCTCCCGGTCCAAGTTCATATTCATACCTGTATCCGAGATTGGCAAAAGCACAGGATTCAAAGGTAACGCAGTAGGAACCCTCTTTCTCCCCCACTATCAAAGGCGTCCTGCCAAGTTTATCCCTGGAAGCATAAATCCCTTGCGGTGTTAAAAGTAGGATCGAACAGGAGCCCTGGATCAGCTCCTGCGCTTTTAATAAACCATCCTTGAAAGAGTTTTCCTGGTCTATAAATACAGACACAAACTCGGTAGGGTTAATAGTGCCCTTGCTCATTTCCAGAAAATGAATATTTCGATGGGTGAATTCCTGGTCGATTATTTCCTGCAAATTATTTATTTTTCCTACGGTACTGATCGAGTATTTACCAAGGTGTGAACGCACCGTCAAAGGCTGAGGTTCCGTATCGCTGATGCAGCCTATACCCATATTGCCTTTCATTGTTGGCAGATCAGCTTCGAATTTTGTTCTGAATTGAGTATTTTCAATGTTATGAATGGCTCTGTTAAAACTGTCTCCACTCCAAATCGCCATCCCGCCCCTGCTGGTTCCCAGGTGCGAATGGTAGTCAGTACCAAAATATACATCCATGACACAATCTTCTTTTGATACTACACCAAAAAATCCACTCAAAGCAGTTACACTCCTAAAAAAGTATTTTATTTAACTAACCGGCATTGGTTTACGATTTACCACCCCGTGCATTTCCCACGAGCCACGGAGTTGATGCGATGGATTATCTTCCTCTTCTCCGGTTCAGAGCTCCCTGCTTTTAGTCAGCTTTACTTTGGTGTCGACTACGCAGGATACGATGCCACTGCTATTTATTCACCATCATACACAAAAACCCTTTTTTCGATCACCTGCTTGTTTTTTTGAGGTGATTTTTTTAACTGCCTAAGCTTAAAAAAGCCTCCCCGAAGGGAGGCAAGGTGCTTATGATGGCTATGGTGCGAGTTCGGCATGACCAAGCTGGTAAAAGAGCGTTATAAATCCGTTAACGAACCCTGGCAGCTTTGATCAATTGCCTACCGGCAACCTCTTCCCAGGGTGCGGTGGAAAAACCGGCAGCTGTTAACCATGATTTATATTGCTCAAAAGTCCATGTTCCCCCGGTGGGCGTATTTATCAACATATTTACCGCGAATATTGCAGGCATATCGCCTGTACCCCGGATCATATCATTGATTACAATATGGCCTCCCGGCTCAAGTTCATTTGCCGCGTCCTGAAATAGTTTCCTGTTTTCCTGCTCACCGTAGATATGGCACACATTACCAAGGTATACCAGATCATACGGCCCCGGCGGCAGGCCTATGGTAAAATCTCCTTTGACCATCTTGATAGGTAAATTACTATCCAGTTCCGGCTGCATCATATCAATAACTTCAGGCAGGTCCAGTACAGTCACCGTTGCTCCTTTACCGGCAAAGGATATAGCCTTAGTTAATGGACCGCCGCCGACATCGAGAACCCTGGCACCTGCAGGCAGGCCTTTCAAGCAGTAATCAACAATCTGGGTAGCCGACTGCCGGGCATGGTGGCTCATAGCCCGAATAAAGTCTTGTGTGTGCCGGGGTGCATCCTTTTTAGAAACCGGCTTCCCGCTATTCATTACTTCCGGTAACTGGATCCATGCCTTCAATAAGTTGTAGGCATGCATGAACGAAAAACCTGTGTAGCTATCATGGCCTGGATTAAAAAAGATGTTGTCCGCCTCTTCGGTAAGCTTGATTTTATCACCATCATATTTCAGATATTTCAAAACGATCAAAGCTTCAACAACCGTCCACAAAGCCCTTGGTTCGCTCTTTGTTTTAGCAGCCAATTCCTCTAGGGTGCAGGGAGCATTTTTTAATTCTTCAAACAATCCTGTTTGTACCGCCGCGCCGACAATCAAAAACTCCTGCGGCAGTTGAAATGAGGCAGCGTTTGGCATTCAAATCCCCCTCTTTTGCCAACATGTTCGGTTTATTAACCTTCTCATAATAGTTGGATTACTCTATTATATCGTACATAATTCCCTTGAAAAACCCTTTATTTAAATCATACAAGTGTGATGATTGCTACATGGAGGCTGTGATAAATATGATTAATAGAGCCCCCGGTCGGTTAATTAATCAATAATAACGATTAAGCTATACTAAACGTTACATATTAATTGTGGTACAAATTAAAAAACCCTTGTTCATTCAATTATTGAACGAACAAGGGTTTTAATGATGACCAAACAGCCTTGCCAAGGGAGGCCTTATTTCATAAATATGTCCTTTTACAGATGCTTTATGGCTGAGGGCACTAAACTGGAGAACAATAAAAACCATGAAAACGTAGCCATTGGTCTAACAAACTGGTTTATAATACGTATTACAAAAGCAATAAAGAGTAACCCTATACCAATAGCTTCATCTAGTAATGCCAATACAACTACTCCAATGGAAGATAAGATTTGTTGTCCGGAGGACACTATATCCTGGGGAGTTGTAGCTTTTGAAGCTTCATTTAATAGCTTTTCACCACCTTTAGCCATATCCGCAACCGGCATACCCATAATTGAGTTCCAGGCCATACTGAGCCAGTTGGAAAGCGATAGCCCATTAAAGATGTCAGCTATTGCACTAAAAACAAGAAATATTAGCAGGAAAGAAGCAATTCCTAGAAACAGGAAATTACCGGCAGTCAGAGTTTTTTTACTCCTGCCGTAGCTGGAGCGGTTGTTCAAAAATTGTTTGAACAGGTTGAGAAAAAAGCCATACTTATGCATTTTGGAATAGTAGTGATGTCCCATTATAACTTACCTCCTCTAAGAAAGCTTTAGCATTCTAATTTAATACTTGGGAAGTGTAAACTGGTAAATATTATAATTATAGTATTTCCATTTATATCACATTTCACCTAAACTAAATAAACATAATACCCCCAATCGTTATATACATCTATATACTTTTTCCAAAGATATAGTTTCTTATTTAAGGGGTCAATAAATATACTAAATAGCCATTCTATTCCGCCTAAAATTCTTGTTTACAGTAGTAAAAAATACCTATGGCACCATAACAAATAATTATAGTCCCACAGGTATTCTTACCTGCAGCTGGTCTAGCCAGCCCAGCCCCACACATCCAGACTTCAGATGTATCGCCTGCTCTATTCAATATGCTCAATTTATTATTTTTCCTATTATACATTATATGTATATTACAGTCCAGTAAAAATTTTATTCATTCCATGGCTGTTCTATTAGTAGGGACCTGCATCTTGCCCAGCCCAATCCAACATGTACGAATAACCCCACAGCACCCGCCGGGCCATCGCGCACATTTCGTTAAGCAGCCAGCGATGCTCCAGTACCTCCACCATATCGCCCCACTGCACGATCCAGGTCTTCATCTCAGTAATGCCGCAGATTTCAAAGGACATTAAAATGGCCCCGTCGCAAGCTCTTCAAGGATGCGCTGGAAGGGTGATAAACGCTCAATACGAAGTTTTAGTTAACCTGTCTCTGAGGAGTTAGTACACAAGCTATTAGAAATAGTCCAGATTTAATAACAAATGACAGGAGTACCCGGTGTAATATTATTGAATATTTGCTTTGCTACATTGTACGGTAAATTTACACAACCATGGGAACCATTTGTATTATATATATTCAGCCCAAATACACTTCTCCAACTGGCATCATGTATCCCTATACCTCCATCAAACGGCATCCAAAAGTCGACGTGAGCAGCGTAACCCTGACCTCTCAGTACAACATTCCTTGCTTTATATTTTAAACTATAAACTCCTTTACGCGTTGAATGATTTTTACTCACATTTCCTGTAACAACATTTCCCTGTACTATTAGAGAGCCATTTTTATAAAACCATAAGTGCTGTTTTGCTAAAGATATTTCTACATAGGTATTTCCAATATCATTATTACCATAGGCTAAGGCATTTTGATTGAATACCGGTTCTTTTGTTATAGTTTTTCCTTCTTTAATAGCAGAAATGATGTATTCTTTCTCTTTAACTTTATCTATAGACCTACCGTAATCTCCGCCACTTATTGTTATTGCTTCTCCCGATGATGTAACAAAACTTCTTGTCTTGCCTACTGTGTTAAACGTATCAGAAAATTCATTAACATAATCATCCACCTCTTTTTCATTAACTGCAACTTGTAAATTTTCATCAATTGTTAGCCAATGATTTATTTGGGACCCGTCTAAAATTTTTATACTGTCTCCAGCAGTATAAGTAATTTTTGTTGCTATATATTTGTTAAGCGTATTTTCAACTTCCAGGACTTGTGGTGACTTTAAATCATATTGTGATTTTATATAGCAACCAATAGATTCCAAATCTATTTCAGCCTTCATGTTACATATTGATTCTGCTACACGAGAATATAAAATATTATTATCCACCTTGTTTCCAACGACTCCTTCTACAATTTCATAACTGTTATCTTCCTCTACATACCTAAAGCTTGGATTTTTAGGTTCGACTATATTAACTGGTTCAAAACAAGACAGTTGATTGATTTGTTCCTTTAACAAATTCTCATCATATTCCAACATAACTGTCTTCTTAGAGTATTCCGTAGTGAAACACGCTGATACCCACTTATAACCATCCTGATCATCCTTTATTTTTTCAATTTCTTTATCAAAGTTGTACTTCAACCCCACATCATGGGCTTTTATTTGTTCAATTTTACCCTCTCGCTCTTTAATGTTTAGTGTATAATCATTAAGTTCTAATGCTATCATCGCTTTGGCAGCCTCTATAGATTTCCCTGAAATATTTATACCATTGATTTCAGTGCCAAAATAAAAATGATGCTTAAAATATTGCGCCATTCCTAAATAAATAACTAATAGAACACAAAGAAGAATCATTCCGCTAATAAGAGATTTTCTATATTTTTTTACTGTCTGTTTTAAAGATTCTTTAATAAGTTCCCCTGTTGATTCTTCTGTTGATTCTTCTGTTGATTCTTCATTAAGTGTATTTACAGGATTTTGTAATTCTTTTTCCGTATTGCTCACCTCTTTTATACAAAATCCAAATAAACACATTATTTTTAATATGTGGATATAACTGCATTAATTATCCTACATCGCATTTTATGTTTTAGAATTCACACTTAAAACCGTAATTTTGATGTTTTTTAAAATTAATCACAACCAGAATTAAAAGAAATAAAACCTTAGCTAATTTCAGCTAAAGTCCGCAATAACTGTTGGAAACTTTTACGTCCTGTGGCAAAACCTACTTTAAATATCTTTACACTTTGTCTGGTGCTTGCAAAATTTTAAACTAAAAACCATAATTAACAGTAGGCGCGATTCCGTACAAATTAAATTGTTTGCCAGGAATCAATCATAGGGATGGAACCTCTAGGAGATAACATTGAAATGGTAATTAAATCCACAAAGGATGAATAGCAAACAATTTCAGTTTATAAAATTTATAAAATTTTAAGGGAATATCTAAATAAGAAGGAAAAATTGGTTTATCGTAGAAATCATTGGGATATTAAGGGGGTTGTATTTTGCTGAAGTATAAATTTTCCGAATTAGTAGACATCCCGAATCTCCAAAAACTTATGGAAGGATTGTATATAGCATCGGGTATTTCCTCTGGTATACATGATGCTGATGGGAATCCTCTAGTTGCTGTTGGTTGGCGTGAAATCTGTACAAAATTTTATAGGGTAAATAATGAAACTGAACTTTTATGTAGACAAAGTGATGTCTACATTAAAAGAAACCTACAAGAAATCCTTCATAATAAGGAAACATACATATGTTACACATGTGCAAATGGCTTAATTGACGCAGCAGCTCCAATTATAATTGACGGAGAACACGTAGCAACAATTTTTCATGGACAGTTTTTATTTGAAGAGCCGGATAAGGAGCAATTTCGCAGACAAGCTAGAAGGTATGGCTTTAACGAAGAAGAATACATGAAAGCATTGGATACCGTACCAATTTATACAAGGGAAAGACTGGATTCAATTATGGTTTTTTTTCGCCAGTTAGCGGAAACGTTGGCACAAATGGGTCTAGCCCAACTTCGGCTAATCGAATCCAAAGAAAAGGCCCTTCAAGAAAGTGAAGAAAGATTAAAGACTATAATCAACAATACTCCAAATGTGGCTATTCAAAGTTTTAACGAGAATGGTAATATTCTTTTCTCAAATAAGGCGTCTGAAATTATATTTGGTTGGCCATGCAATAAGATCCTTGGCAAAACTTTAGACCAATCGATCTTTAACAGTGAGATCACAAATAATATATTAAAACTGTTAAAGGCTGCTGATAAAGCAGGGAGACCAATTGAAGGAGTAGAATGGACCTTTAAAAATAAAGATGGCATTGACAAAACAGTTTATTCAACAGTATTCCCTATACACTTGACGGAAGGAAAAAGAGAATTGATATGTATTGACATAGATATCACGGAAAAAAAACGTTATGAAAAAGAAATGTACCGCCTTGAGCAATTTAACTTAATTGGAAAAATGGCGGCAGGCATTGGCCACGAAATTAGAAATCCCATGACCACGGTGAGAGGCTTCCTGCAATTATTAAAGGGAAAAGAGAGGTATACTCAAGACCAGGGGTATATTAATTTAATGATCGAAGAGCTAGACCGTGCTAATACAATTATTACCGAATATCTTTCACTGGCGAGAAACAAGTCAGTAGAAAAAAAACTACTGAGTTTGAATGAGATAATCGAGAGCCTTTATCCTTTGCTAAGTGCCAATGTTACGAAAAATAATATCTATATTGATCTGGAACTTGGTAAAACACTAGATCTACCCCTTGATAAAAATGAAATCCATCAGCTTATTCTCAATCTTGTTCGTAATGGTATTGAGGCAATGGAGGAAGGAGGTGTCCTAACGATTAGGACGTTCCAGGAGGATGGTGATGTTGTTCTAGCTGTACAAGACCGGGGTCAGGGCATTGACGCGGAAGTGCTAGAAAAATTAGGTTTGCCTTTCCTTACCACCAAGGACACCGGCACCGGCCTGGGGCTTGCTATATGTTACAGCATTGCACAGAGACACAACGCTAAAATCGATGTAGAGACCGGTTCAACTGGCACTACTTTTTCTATTCGGTTTAAGGTTACTCAATAGGAAAAGCGAGCGTAATATCGCCGATGATGCCCTGCGGTCTAAGAAAAGGACGATAATCAAAACGATCAGGGCTACAGCATCTTTAAATCCGGGTGAGATCAGACCGGACCCGAGACAAAGTTATGCTGGAAGCGTTGCGGGTGACGAACTCGCCTCACATAAAAAAATGGGCTAACCTAATTATCCTAGGCCAGCCCATTTTTCTGGTGTTGGTAACGTTTCCGCCTACCATCAATTTGAATCCTTTAGGCATACCCATTAAGCCCACATCACGGAAAAAAGACGAAATTCTTAAATATACTGTTTCCCAGAAGATTAGATAAGTTTATTAGTATCCCAGCGTATTTGTGTATCTTTTGAATAAACCCCCAAAACTCGCCGGGCCATTGGCACATTTCATCACGCAGCCAACGGGGCTCCAGCACCTCCACCATATCGCCCCACTGCACGATCCAGGTCTTCATCTCAGTAATGCCGCAGACTTCAAAGGAAATCTCAACGGAACCGTCGGCAAGCTCTTCAAGGATGCGCTGGGAGGGGTGGTAAACCAGGCTTTTTACCCGGCGGGCAACCTGCACCAAATCCCTCTTATTGGGATATTTTGTATAAGGGTTCCTACAAAATACATTCACTCCTCTTTTTATGGTAACGTCAGGTCGAAGTTGGGGAGCTGGGTTTTTTTTAATTCTGTTAGGATTAATCCGGGGTTTTAGTTTAAGATATCAATAATTGGGCTAAATTGCCACTGGAGGAACTTTAATTGATAAAACAAAGATATCCCTTCGAAAACAACTGGTATTATGTAACAGAGTCCAGAGCCATAGCTGACCTTATTAATAATGGCCAAAATATAAACACCCTTATTCCTTTTTGGTTTGGGGTAAACAAGCAGGGTGGTCTAGTTGACCAGTCTGATAGCGAAACCCTGTCAATTACACGCCAGTTTGGGTTACCCATTATCCCAATAGTTCATAATTTTGCAAGCCGTAAGTATGGACAATTGATACATAGACTGCTATCAAACCAGTATCTCCGCCAGTCTTTAATAACGAATATTTATAATATGCTTTCAGGCTATGGGTTTTCCGGGGTGAACATAGACTTTGAATTTGTTCCACCTGAAGATAGACAATTTTTGAATGCTTTTATGAATGAGCTTTATCAGGTTCTTAAGCCATCAGGGTTTCTTGTCACTATTTCTTTGCCTCCTGAACTGCGAGACGATCCAACTCACCCATTTTCAGGTGCTTTTAGTTACCATGATTTAGCCCAAAATAGTGATCAACTTTACGTCCTGGCATATGATGAGCATGTAGCTCAACCAGGACCTATTGCTTCAATTGGCTTTACACGCCAGGTCCTTTCATATGCTTTATCCGTAATTCCCAGAGAAAAAATCCGTTTAGGAATGGCAGTATACGGCCGTGATTGGTCACAAAATACCAACCTTCCGATGGAGCTTTCGTACGATGAAGCTGTTAACAGGGCTGCTCGGTTTGGAGCCAAAATACTTTATGATCCAGAAGCTCAAGCACCGACCTACACTTATACGGAAAATGGTATCAAACATGTTGTTTGGTTTGAAGATGTCAGAAGTTTTATGAAAAAAATTAATCTGGTTGTGCAAGAAAGAATACAAGGAATAGGGGTTTGGAGGTTTGGCTTGGAGGATTCCCGTATTTGGAATTCAATTCGTGTTGATAAAAAATAGTAAAATCAATATAAACAATTTTCAAGCCGGGCTCTTAATTACCCGACCATTAACTCTAATATTCCGAATATGAAATTTATAACCACCGTCACAATAAAGACTGGTGGTTATAAATCGCCTAATGGCTTGGAAAGGGGATTTTTTCCCTTTTTTAATCTTAGATTAACCTTAGGGCTTTTTATTATCTCTCCTGTAAGGTATTGGTATATACTGGACAGATGGTCTTCTTTGAGGCGGTTGTGGATATAACTCCATTAATTCATAGATCTCTTTGATAAGTCCCACCGATACATGTAACCCCATATCTCTCAATGTTTCATAGGTTATTGGGTAATCGTGTGTCCAGTAGCCTTTTGTAAATATTCTTGTAATTTGATTTGCTTTATCCTGATCATCAAACTTATCTTTTAACAGATTATATATACTTCCGCTAACTTGATTCATGGCTTTCTCCGATATATCAGCTAGTATGAGGGTTTCATCATCTATTTTGTCAAGAGGTTTCTTTTTGAGAACGCTTATTATTGATGCAGCCGGGTAATTTCCTATTTGAGGATCCACGGGTCCTAATACAGCATTTTCATCCATAACTATCTCATCAGCTGAAATAGCTATAAATGTACCTCCTGACATGGCATAATGAGGAACAAAAACGGTTACTTTTGAGGGATGACTTTTTATTGCATGAGCAATTTGCTCTGTGGCAAGTACTAATCCCCCGGGAGTATGAAGGATAAAATCTATTGGCATTTCATCAGGAGTAAGCCTGATTGCCCTTAAAATCTGCTCAGAGTCTTCTATGTTAATGAATTTAGATATTGGTAGTCCTAATAAACTTATTGTTTCCTGACGATGAATTAATGCAATTACCCTGGAATTTCTTTTTGTTTCTATTTCCCTGATTTTTTTTAGCCGGGTTATTTGTAGATTTCTCTGTTTAAGTAGAGGTAATAAGCTAATTATTATAAAAATAATCCAAATAATACTAAAGAAGTCTATCACCAAAATCCTCATCTCCCATTAAAAAGTGGATAAAAGCACCTGGTCCTTTCTCCCACAACCGTATACCAGCATAAGTACAATCATAATTAGCATCAGCAATAAACAACCGGATTTCTTTTTTTGGCAGTTCACAGCCTTCACCCCATTTTATTTATTACGTTCTTTCGCGGAAACCCTCAACTTAGTTTTTATCAATCAATTTCAGCTTGGATATATCTAGTTCACCTCCAAATAATCCTTTCCAACTTCACATAGCGAAAACAAGTGATATCTGAAGGCTTCTCCTGTTCTATACTCTATTTGTGGTTTTGAGGGTAAAATGCCCGGTGTCGCTGCTTTTTATGATCTTAACCGATTATGGCTTATAGGCTCTCCGCAAAGGTTAACCGCACACCTAAGTCTAAAAGGCGTAAACGTCCTAAATCTGGTGAGAAGTTGGCTCCTAAACATCCGTATATTGTTAAAAGGTTAGTCGAAAAAGTTCTCGAAGGCCGGGTTATTGAGCATCGTCGTCCCTATGGTAAAAAGCTTTGCGATTGCCATCGAAACTGTAAATATCCGCCCACAGACAGCATTTAACTTTTCCGTAATTGTTGCCTCCATATTGATTATGATAACGGCTGCATTTGTCGATCTTTCATTAGTTGTAGATGATAAGATTTCTACGCTAAAATTTTCATTGTAAGGAATAACACCCCAAATAAGGGTCATAATACATATAATTTTCAATTCAGCAAGTATATCCTGAAAGGAAACATTTCCTTGAACAGGTTCATTAAACCCATCAGAACCAAGTTTCTGAGGAGCAGAAAATCAAAGCCGGGACAAGATAATAGCCCTAAAGATTTACCGGGAGATAATCATATCTCAGACCAGGAACAACAAAACCTGGACTTAAGCACGGATCTGCAAACCAACCTGCGGCGAATCAGGTCTATTTTAAGTGATTGCAGCGATGTGGTTTACCGGGAGTTTGATTTTGCTCAGGACGAGCAGATCAAGCTGGCCCTTATTTATGTGGATGGTTTGGTCGATAAAACTCAGGTCAGCGACCAGATTTTGCGCAGCCTGATGATTGACGCCCCGCTGGTGGAACAGGGCGAGGAATTCACTAAGGCCCGGGCATTAACGTTAATCAAAAAGAAACTTCTGCCTATTCACCAGCTCAGTGAAACCAATAATCTGGGTCAGGTCATTGACGCCGTGTTATCGGGGGACTCCATTTTGCTTGTGGACGGGCATGCATATGCCATCATCAGCACCACCAGGGGCTGGGAAGCCCGAAGTGTAGAGGAGTCCCAAACGGAATTGGTGGTACGGGGGCCCCGGGAAGCCTTTGTCGAAACCTTAAAGGTTAATATTTCCTTAATCCGCCGCAAGATCAAGAACCCCAACTTAAAAATTGAATCCATGAAGTTGGGGGAGGTCACTAAAACCGACGTAGCGGTGGTTTATATCAAGGGCATTGTTAACGATAAGATTGTAACCGAGGTCAAGGAACGGTTAAATAGAATTAAAATTGATGCCATTTTGGAAACCGGTTACATAGAGGAACTGATTGAGGACAGCCCTTGGAGCCCTTTCTGCACCATTGGACATACCGAGCGGCCAGATAAAGTGGCGGCGCTTCTACTGGAAGGGCGGGTGGCCATTCTGGTGGACGGCACTCCCTTTTTATTATTTGTACCGCTGTTGCTTGTAGAAGCCCTGCAGTCTCCTGAGGACTACTACGAGCGGTCGCTGTTCAGCTCGACGGTGAGGCTGCTCCGCTGGCTTTCTTTCGTTGTTTCCCTTTTGGCGCCTTCACTGTATATTGCCATTGTTGCCTTTCACCAGGAGATGCTGCCCACGGCTTTGCTTTTAAGCCTGGCGGCCCAGAGGGAAGCGGTGCCCTTCCCGGCCTTTGTTGAGACATTTTTAATGGAGCTTGCTTTTGAAATCCTGAGGGAGGCCGGTATTCGCCTGCCGCGGCAGGTGGGCCAGGCGGTCAGCATCGTGGGAGCGCTGATCATCGGGGAGGCTGCCGTACAGGCCGGGCTTGTCGCCGCAGCGACAGTTATCGTGGTGGCCCTGACCGGCATTGCCTCCTTTACTTTTTGTTATTACGCCAGTACTACCATACGCATCTTAAGATTTCCGATCATGGTTATGGCGGGCACCCTGGGGCTGTTCGGTCTAATTTGCGCCGTGCTGTTCATCCTGGTACATCTGGCCACCCTGCGTTCCTTTGGTGTTCCCTTCCTATCTCCGCTAGCGCCGCTCAGCACCGGCGACTTGAAAGACACGGCTGTACGGGCGCCCTGGTGGGCCATGCTGCGCCGCCCCAGGCTGGTCGGTATGGCAAACCCGCAGCGGGAGGCAAGGGGACTTAGACCAACTCCGCCCCCGGCCGGGAGAAAGCGATGAGGGCGGTGAGCGGCAGTGCTTGAAGAGGGCAAAATTAACAGCAAACAAGCTACTCTTTTAATGGTGAGCATGGTCTTGCCCACAACCCTTCTTTTTGTGGCCTCCGTAACTGCCCATTTGGCTAAACAGGACGGCTGGATCTCAATTCTGCTGGCCACTCTAGCCGGGTTGCTGATCGCACAGCTGGCGGTAAACTTGAGCCTGCGTTTTCCGGGGAAAACCCTGTTTCAGTATCTGGAGGTAATTCTGGGCAAATGGCCTGGGAAGGTTGTCACCCTATTATTCATCTGGTGGTTCATCCAGATAAATGCCGAAATCCTGCGGCAGTATGGTTCTTTTATGGTTTCCGCCTTTATGCCTGAAACACCGATCATTGTTCTTGAATTACTTATTACGTTAATAGCCGCCTATGCCGTGCGTAACGGCCTGGAGGTGTTTACCCGGGCAAATGAGATTATCTTACCAGTCATTTTAGGTTTGATAATTATTGTGAATATTTTACTTACCCCCGAAGTGAACTTAAAAAGATTGCTGCCGGTTTTTATTGAAAACGGAGCCGTACCTGTGATTAAAGGCGCGGTTATGCCGGCTGCCTGGATGGGTGAGATCGTCACCATAGCTGTGCTTATTCCCTACCTGAACAAAGCAAAAGAAGCTTACCGGGTTGCTGCTGCAGCTACTTTAATTACCGGGGGATTTTTAATATTTACATTTGTTGGCGATGTAGCAATATTTGGCCCCGAGGTCACTGCCGGGTGGATTTTCCCAAGCTTGAACAAGGTCAGAATGATTCACCTGGCCAATTTTCTGGAACGGCTGGAGGCTTTTGTTATGTTCATCTGGATAGCCGGGGGTCTGATCAAAATCTGTGTTTTTTACTGGGTGGCGGTACTGGGGAGCGCCCAGTGTCTGGAACTGAAGGATTACAAGCCCCTGGTTTTGCCGGTGGGAGTAATCCTTTTGGCCTTGTCCATCATGGCTCATGATAGTATTCTGGATTTATTTACTTTCCTTGGTAGGTTTTGGGGTCCTTATGCCCTGATCGTTTTTGAGGCGGGCATCCCTCTCCTGCTGCTGATTATTGCTGTGATTAGGGGACAGGGAGTGAAACAGAATTGAGAAAATTGTTGGCCTGTTTATTTCTGTTGATCCTTATGACCAGTATCTTAAGCGGCTGCTGGAGCCGCAAAGAAATGGGGGAACTGGCCATTGTCCTGGGGGTGGGGGTTGACCGTGCCCCTGATGGTCAGGTTGAGTTAACTTTACAACTGGCCAAGCCCAGTGCTTTCGCGGGCGGGGGAGAGGGGGCCGGGGGAAAGGAACCGCCTACCTGGGTGATTTCTGAGACAGGCAAAACCGTTCTTGATGCCCAGAGAAAATTGGCCACCCGGATTTCCCGTCACATTTACTGGGCCCATTGTATAATTTTAGTTCTTGGGGAAGAAGCAGCCCGTGATGATATAACTCATTACTTGAATTTTTTCTCCCGTGCGCCGCAGCCCCGGGAAAACATGTGGGCCATGGTGGCCAAAGGGAAGGCTAAAGATATATTGGAAACCTATTCGGAACTGGAGAAAACATCAGCACAGGACATCGGTTACTTAGCCAGGGCCAAAACGGGCTATTCCGTTACTATTAAGGATTTTCGCGTTATGTATTACACCAAGGGAGCCAACACCATTGCCTCAAAGGTTGAAATTGTCGAGCGTGGAGTTACCCCGGGGGGACCGCAGAAGGAAAATCCTACTAAACTGAAGGGAGTCGCCCTTACTGGAACGGCCGTATTCCGTGGGAAAACGATGGTGGGCTGGCTGGATGAATCGGAAACCCGGGGGCTGCTCTGGCTCAGAGGTGAGGTGTTGAAGGGGGTTATTAGTGTCCCTTCCTTGACCATACCGGGCAGGGAAACGTCTATTAATATAATCCGTGGTCATACGGAAGTGAAACCGCAATATGACGGAGAATCCGTATGGTTTGATGTAAAAATAGATGTGGAAGGGGATTTGTTGGAGATGCAGGTCGAGGATATAATGGAACGCGAGGTGCGGGAGGACGTAGAAAAAGAAATAGCCAGAGAAGTAGAAGAAAGGGCGCGATTTACCCTGAAGAAGGCCCAAGGGGAATACGGGGCGGATATCTTTGGTTTCGGGGTGGCTTTCCACCGGAGGTATCCCAAAGAGTGGAAGGAGTTAAAAGATAAGTGGGATGAGGTATTCGCCGATGCCGGGGTTAACATTACGGTGGAGGCTCATCTAAGGCGCAGCGGTTTAATGAGCAAGAGACCAACGGGATAATAGTTTAAACCAAATCGGGCCCCGGACGGGGAGGAAGCAATGAAGGTGGTGAGCAATAGTGCTTGAAGGGGGCAGAATTGACAGCAAACAGGCCATTTTCTTAATGGTGAGCATGGTCCTGTCCACGGCTTTTCTTTTTGTAACCTCTGCGGTTGCCCTTTTGGCTAAACAGGACGGCTGGATCTCAATTTTGCTGGCCATTCTTGTTGCTTTGCTTATCGCCTGGCTGGCAGTAAACTTAAGCATGCTTTTTCCGGGTAAAACATTGTTTCAGTTTCCGGAGATAATCCTGGGCAAATGGCCGGGGAAGGTTGTCGCCCTCTTATTCATCTGGTGGTACATTCATTTAAATGCTGAAGTCCTTCGGGCGTTCGGCTCCTTTTTGGTTTCCGCCTTTATGCCTGAAACGCCGATAATTGTTTTTGAATTACTGATCATGGCTATAGCTGCCTACGCCGCGCGAAACGGTCTGGAGGTGTTTACCCGAGTAAATCAGATCATTCTTCCCATCATTTTGGTTTTGATAGTTATCTTGGTAATTTTGGGTACACCAAATATGAACTTTAAAAAACTACTCCCGGTTTTTATTGAAAACGGGGCCGCGCCTGTTATAAAAGGCGCCGTCATGCCCGCTGCCTGGATGGGAGAGATCGTCACCATGGCCGTGCTGATTCCCTACCTGAACAAAGCAAATGAGGCTTATAAAGTTGCTGTGTCGGCCACTTTAATTACAGGTTCTTTTCTAATCGCTATATTTATGGCCGATATTGCAACATTTGGTCCCGAAGTTAGTGCCATGTGGTATTTCCCGACCTTAAACGGGATCAGGACGATCCACCTTGCCAATTTTCTGGAACGGCTGGATCTTATTGCAATGGCCATATGGGTGGCCATTGGTTTGGTGAAAATCAGCGTTTTTTATTGGGCAGCGGTACTGGGCAGTGCACAGTTGTTGGAGCTGAAGGATTACAAGCCTCTCGTTTTGCCGGTGGGGGTAATCGTTTTAGCTCTGTCCATCATGGCACATGATAGCATTATGGATTTACTTACCTTCATGATCGGTCTTGGAATTTTTGATAACCTGATTATATTTCAGGTAGGCATCCCCCTCCTCCTGCTGGTTGTTGCCGCAGTCAGGGGACAGGGGGGATCGCGACATTGAGGAAATTGCCGGCGTGTTTGATAGACATGTAGGATGAGGCGTCACCGGGGTTAACTTTACGATGGAGGCTCATACGAGGCGCAGTGGTTTACAGATTAAGAGAACAAAGGGACAATAGTTAAACCAAATCCGGCTCCGGAAGAGGTGGAAGCAATGAAGGTGGTGAGCGACAATGCTTGAAGGAGGCAAAATTGACAGCAAACAGGCCGTTTTCTTAATGGTGAGCATGGTCCTGCCCACGGCTGTTCTTTTTGTGGGCGCCGTGATTGCCAATCTGGCCAAACAGGACGGCTGGATCTCGATTCTGCTGTCCATTCTTGTTTCTCTGCTTATCGCCTGGCTGGCAGTAAACTTAAGCCTGCGCTTTCCGGATAAAACCCTGTTTCAGTTTCCGGAGGTAATACTGGGAAGGTGGCCGGGGAAGGTTGTCGCCTTCCTGTACCTCTGGTGGTTTACCCATATAAATTATGAAATTCTTCGGCAGTACGGCTCTCTTTTGGTTAGTGTCTTTATGCCTGAAACGCCAATAATTGTTTTTGAACTGCTTCTCATAGCTATAACCGCCTATGCCGTGCGCAACGGTCTGGAGGTATTTGTCCGGGTAAATCAAATCATCCTTCCTATAATTTTGCTGTCGGTTTTTGCCCTGGCGATTTTGTCTAGCCCGGAAATGAACTTAAAAAAACTACTTCCGGTTTTTATTGAAAACGGGGCCGTACCTATTATAAAAGGTGCCGTTATGCCCGCTACCTGGATGGCGGAGATCGTCACCATGGCTGTGCTCATTCCCCACCTGAATAAATCTAAAGAAGCTTATAAAATTGCTGCGTCGGCCACATTAATTACTGGATTTACTTTACTTATTACATTTGTTGGCGAAGTAACAATATTTAGTCCTGAGGTCACTGCCACGTGGTTTTTCCCGGGGATAAACGCAACCAGGGCGATCCACCTGGCCAATTTTCTGGAACGCATGGAGGCTGTTATTATGGTCATCTGGGTGGCCGGGGCTCTGATGAAAATCTGCGTTTTTTACTGGGTGACGGTGCTGGGCAGCGCCCAGTTGCTGGAACTAAAGGACTACAAGCCTCTGGTTTTGCCGTTTGCGGTAATCTTTTTAGCCCTGTCCATTATGGCACACGATAGTATTATGGATTTACTTACTTATCTGGGTATGTTTGCACCTATTTACGGCTTGATCGTATTTCAGGTGGGCATACCGCTCCTGCTGCTGCTTGTTGCCGTGATCAGGGGGCAGGGAGTGAAGCAAAACTGAAAGTGGTGAGCGGCAATGCTTGTTTCAGTTTCTTGAGGTAGTCCTGGGCAGGTGGCCGGGGAAGGTTGTTGCGATACATTGTTTTCTAAACGGGGAGGTAAATAAGGTTGATAGTATTGGTACTGCTGGGTTTTGCGCTGATTATTTGGCTTGAAGCGCCGGGTCTGGTTAAAAAGAAGATGTGGCGGGAACTGATCGCCTTTTCGGTTTTCCTGGCTATCGGTATAGCCCTCACCATCCCGCAGGTTTACGGGATCCGCCCTTTCGAGCCCAATGCCCCGATCGAGGCGCTGTTTAAGCCTCTGGCGGAACTTTTGAAAGAACCCTAAATAATCGGGGAGAATTCAAAATATTTTTGCTTGTCCCGAAGCAACCTTTTTGTTACAATGGAAGCAAATGGATAAGAATGAGAATTCAAAATATTTTTGCTTGTCCCGAAGCAACCGTCGTTTTACCAAAAGCAATGCGTATTTTCCACAGTGCTAATTTTGAGCATTTTCATTGGTTTGGCTGGTTTTGTTGAAACATGTTAGTTAATGCTTTCGGAAGTGATCTATAATGCTCCCATAGAGTGAGACACAAAATTCAAAATGTAAGTTATACTGTAAGCATGAAAAAGAGAAACCATTATTCAGCCGAATTTAAAAGCAAGGTAGTTCTGGAGGTACTGCAGGAAGCCTCCACTGTCAACGAAATTGCTGCTAAGTATGATATAAACCCGGTGATGATCAACCGCTGGAAAAGCGAGTTTTTGGAACGTGCTGCCGAGATATTTTAAAAAGGGCCCTCCGCAGTTGAAAAAGAACTGGAAGAAAAAAATGAAAGAGTGGCTCAGTTAGAGCGTAAAGTTGGTCAGCTCACCTATGAGGTGGACTGGCTGAAAAAAAAATCTGAAGAAATCCTCGGACCGGACTGGAAGAAAAGATCTCGTTGACCGAAACAATGCCAAGCGCCAGGCCGAGTTATTAAACATCAATCGTACCAGCGTCTATCGCCGGCCCCCTGAAAAGAAGCCTATCTCCGATGAGGATTTATTTGTGATGCGCCGGATCGATGAAATTCACACGGCTTACCCCACCTGGGGTTATCGAACCATCACCCAGATTCTGAGAAGGGATGATCATTTACTAATTAACCGGAAAAAAGTACGCCGTATGATGCGGGATATGGGCATTTACACCATTTATCCCAAACCAAATCTTAGTAAGCGGTTTCATGCGCAATATGTTCGGCCTTATTTGCTCAGGAACCTACCTATTTCCCATCCGAATCAAGTCTGGGGTGTAGATATTACATATGTTCGATTGGAAAAAGGCTTCATGTATCTTTTTGTCATTATCGACTGGTACAGCCGTTGTATTGTAGATTTTGAACTGTCCAGCACATTGGATAAATCCTTTGTCTTAACCTGTTTGAAACGAGCCTTAAGCCACCGTCAGCCCGAGATTATCAACAGCGACCAGGGTTCTCATTTTACTAATCCTGACTATCTCAACCTGTTAGAATCCTGGGGTATTAAAATCCCTATGGATGGCAAGGGTCAAGCCCTGGATAATGTGAGAACAGAACGGTTTTTCAGAACTCTGAAATATGATTGTGTTTATATCAATGAATTTAATAGCCCACGGGAACTGAGAATTGCTTTAAATCGTTATATTCATGAGTATAATACCTTCCGTCCCCATTCTGCCATTGGAGGTCAATGTCCGGCCCAACTATATGATGGCAAGCAGCATCAAAAGGTTGCTTGAACATACAAACACGGAAAGGAGAATAACTTATAAAATTATTTCCGTGTCTTGACAATGGGGGGCATTATAATTATTTTGCATGTCAATAAAGGAGATAAGGAAATGAAAAATGTAATAATAATCGGTTCGGGAATAGGCGGTCTGATTACCGGCAACCTTCTTGCAAAGAAGGGACATAAAGTAACCATATTTGAAGCCCACAATATGCCTGGCGGCTATACCGCCGGATTTTACAGGAAGGGTTATTATTTTGAGAGCGGCACCCTTTCCTTTGAGGCCTCAGCATCGGTATTCAAGGCAATGAAGGACATCGGAGTGTTTGATCAGATCGACTTTTTAAGACTAAGGATACGGTTCGTTTCAGAAGATTTCGACGGAACTCCTGAGAATTACAATGATTATAAAAAAATGGTTTACTCTGGTTTCCCATCTGAAAAAGAAAAGTTGGACACGGTTTTTTCAGAGCTGGACAAAACGATCGACCTGATGGGTGACGCTGATGAACCGATGCCTTTTCTTTACAGTGGGCTTAAAATGTTCGAATCAATGCTTCCCTACATCTTGAGCGCTCCAAAGCAAATGCAACTATCAAAGCAGTTTGGCAACATGACGTCATCGGAGTTTGCCGCAAAATATTTTGAAAAAGGCTCAAAGCTGTTCGAGCTGTTCAGCGGATTCGGTTATCCGGATATGCCGGCCATGTTCGTAGGGACCGCTATATCGGGGGTGTTTACCGACTATTGGACTGTAAAAGGTGGTATGCAATCTTGGGCTGACATTCTCGCCGAAAACTTCAGGAAACTGGGCGGGGATTTGAAGCTGAGCTCCTACGTCGACAAGATAATCACAAAAAACGGGGCCGCAGTTGGTGTCTCATGCAAAAATACCGTTTACAACGCAGACTATGTTATTTCCGCCGGGGATTATAAGAAAACCTTTCTAAAGCTTTTAGACGACCAGAGCCTTATTCCGCAAACGCTCCAGGATAATCTTGAAAGTGCTGCCGTTTCGGAGGGCTTTTGCACGGTATATCTGGGGTTGAATATGTCCAGCCAAGAACTTGGCAAATATATGAAGGCTCCTCATGTATTTACCTATGACCATAAACCCGGTTACAACATTTACAATTCCGAAGACGGAGAGTTTTTCAGCAAGACATCTGTTTCACTTTATTCGCCGTCAATGGTAAACCCCAAACATGCTCCTACAGGAAAATCTTCATTGATGCTTCAGACCATAGTGCCTTACCATTGGATGAACAACTGGGGCGGCGGAGACAAAGAGTTATATGGTCAATTGAAGGGAAAAGCAATGGAGGCAATGATAGACAGCGCATCCAGGCTGATTCCCGGTTTGAAGAAAAATATCGAATACAAAGACGCCGCAACTCCGCTGACTTATGAAAGATTCACCCATAATACAGATGGGGCCAGCTCCGCATGGAGTTGGAACCCTAAGAAAAAGTTTTATAAAAACGCCATGAGCGTGAATATAGAAACACCAGTGAAAAACCTTTACATCGGCTCATGCTGGGCGATGCAGTTCGGCGGTGTGCCCGGTGCCCTTGCAGCAGCTTACCAGTGTACCAAAAAAATAAAGTGAATCAATAATGTGACGCCCCCGCAGGGGCTTTTTTTATTCAAAATATCAATTACTTTAGCCATTCTCAAAGCCTTCGTGGAATCTTTGCCGGCCATTTACGCACCCCACCTGAAACTTACTTTTTGCTGAGGAATACGACCACAACCTAATAGTATCCTGCTTTACCAATATAATTTTTTTACCATGATGATTTCATGGTGACAGACTGTTGTCACCAGCCAAGCTTAAAATTAACTGCAAGGCCACTGCCGGGCCTTTGACGACACCGCGTGAATAATGTGCCTGACCGGCAGGGCGTAGCCGCCTGTGATCACCGCCTCGCCAACCGGGCAGCCACCGATGCGGTCACACTCCTCCTGCAACTCTCTGGCCCCGGCGGCGGCAAAGATGGCGCCGCACACGCCGCCGCCTCTTTGCAGGGCGCTGTTCGCAGCGTTGACGATGGTATCTGTAGGCATTATGGTGATATCATTTAGGACTATTTGCAGTGGCATAGCAGAATGCCCCCTTTCGAGAATTCACTTAATATCACTGGTATAATTCCAGCCCTGCTGTTAAAATCCTCCCTGGCCGGCATAAATGGGGCAATCTTGGTCCTGCCCGCCCGGAGGTAATATCATGTTCGGGACGGGTCTTAAAATAAAGGATTTTTTTTGCAGGAGCGTGCTTTTTCTTATTTTTTCCCGATGCTTTAATGGTTGACAGCATAGGTTTTTGTTTTTGCATCACTTCTGATTTGGAGTATTGAAATCAGACATTACATTTAAACCGAAGTTAAATAGTTATAGTATTATAGGGCTAACTTTTATCTTTTATGCAATGTTAATATACCCCGTTCTTGGTTATATGCTTGGACATGTATATCCTCAATCACCAGTTTTCGGCGTCACTCCTTGTCCTGTTACTATATTTACGTTTGGACTGCTATTGACAACTGAAAAATTGCCCAAATCAATTGTATTAATTCCTTTTGTTTGGTCACTTTTTGGTTTTAGTGCGGCTTTTACTTTAGGGGATTAGGAAGATATTGGTTTACTAGTAGCCGGTCTGGTTGGTTCTGCAATGATATTATACAGAGAAAGGTTGTACAAAAGAGCTTTAGTAAATAAATGATAAAACCGAAGAGCGTCAGGGCTAAAAACTTGACGCTCTTTCCTGCATTATGTACTTGCCATCGTAGCGCGCTTCTTCATTATTGAGCCCGCAATGTTAGGTCGGTATTTCAATTGGACCCTTTAAGAACCGTCCCTATTGTCATCATAGTCGATATAAGTGATGGTGTTATCCTTCCAAACCTACATTCAAATATATTGCAGGGGCTCGCCGGAGCATTAGAGACATATTATGATGATACCTGGTTACTCCGGCTTCTTTTAAACTTAGCGCCTGCTTATGATCGATAATTCCCAGTGAGGCGCACAATTTTAAACTGGTTTTCTCCCTGAGAGCTTCAAATATCGCCAGAATTTGCTCAAAATCTCTGTCCCGAATACCCTTACCGCTGGTAACCAGGGAGAATCGGTGAGTTCCCTCAGACTCCATCCGGTACGCCTGCTCCAGGATATCTTCCTGCGGCAGAAGCGGGTATATATGTACGTCAGTGCGGTAATGCCCCGACTGGGCGCAAAAAGTACAATCCTCGGAGCAGCGACCGGATTTTACGTTCATGATGGAACAGAGGTCCACCCGGTTGCCGTGCAGGTGGCGGGACTCGTAAAGCTGTCAGAAAGAGTTCATTTAACCGCTCACCAGTTAGTTCACCCATAACCAGCGCTTCATCACGAGTCATTTCACCGCCGGATTCTTCAACCAACTCATCAAACATTAATCTACCTCCAAACGTTTCACCTGAACTTTACCCGCCAGGCCGAAATGCTCCGCTGTGCCCGCGCCCCCCTTCTTAAGATGCCGCCCGCAGCATTACAACTTCTTGAGACCCTTACACTCACTGCTGCAGCTGCCAGGAAAAAAGAAGGTCGCCGGGCAGGCAGACAACCGCCATTCTGATATACAGTTTCATCCGTAACCTCCTGACTTAATCGTTAACCCTTCCCTTGGGAATAGTTAACTAAAATATTATACAGTCATTCATTTATTGTCAACCATTAAAATATTTATTAGTTAACAATAGCTTCGACTAGAATAGAAAATATACCGCACTCGCCATGAGCCTAATCGAACCTTTTTAACGGGTGGCTGCCTTCGGCGGACTCAAATCCATGCCATCACTCTATGTGTTAGTAACTCTGCGGGTAGACCAACCCATGAGATCATAAACAATTCAGTAAGCAAAGGCTGCTTCAATAAATTGAAACAAGGCAAATATTATCCCTACCGTTGCCCACCAGCCCGTTATTATTTTAGTGTATGCCAGGCCCATCAATAACAACCCGATTGCTACTCTTATTAACCGGTCTGTATTGCCAAGGTTCTTTTTCCAGTCCAGATTCATTTATTATTCCCCCTACAATCTAAAAATGTCCTGGCAGAAGGATAAATATTCCCCACACTCCCTCCAACACCATCCCTCATCGCTTCTCAACAATTACATATCATAGTCTAGATTCCTTTTTAACGAAGGTTCCCCATATTTATCCACAAAATTATTCACAATATAAATAATTTTGTTGATAAATAAACCTCACAAATCGAAATTGAGGGTAATTATTACACGTGAAATACCCAAACGCACCCCGGCAGAAGGCAATACCGACCGGGTATTATAACCCTTTTAAATAACCACCTATGATCATTTCTCGCCAAATAATGCACTATTCGCAATTTACAGAATATTATTAATATACAACAGTTAAAAGTGCAGCGAATTACATAAAAGACCACCTTTAGGCCTTGAATATTTTATTCGTTCGCGGAATATATTTCATTAAAAACTTTAGGAGGTTAAAGATGACAGATACCGACAAGTCCTTTACCGGTGGCAATGGCAACTCTCAAGCTGACACTGTTCAAAATAATACACATGAGCTCTTAGTAAGTACAAAGAAAGGTGAAGACAGAAATACTCACCGTTTTGCAGATGTAACCAACGAGATGAGCCTTATCCCCGGTGCCCCCCCCTGGCTTATCTATAGCGCACCGAATTACAGGAACTCAGGTACCTAGCTTGAGACATGTTTTATCTAGACATTAAACCAGGAGGCAATGTCTCCTGGCTTTTATACCCGGTCTGTTTGGCCGGGTTTTTCCTTAATTCTGGACAATCCTTTTGCTGATCTTCACCCCTGGGCGCTGGTGTCACGCCTGATGCCGTTATAGCTCAGCCATAATTCCCCGTTCTCCAGCTCCCGCGCCCGGTCGGAGTAGGGCGCCGCCTCCAGAAGGCAGTAGATCCACAGCTTCAGGGCCGTATCCGGCATTTTCAGGTGCCCGTTATCTTTCAGTTTTCGCCACAGCTTCACCCACCCTGCCACTTTTCTAGCCCTCCTCCTCGCCGTCGGCTGAATTATTTCCGAGCGGCGGCAAAAAGTTGGTACCTTGCTGATCAAGTTGTCGTATCTTATAATTAACATACCCTTTAACATATCCACCGTCAGAAAAGGCTTTAGTACATAGATTTTCACAATTACCAGCCATTAGGAAGGATCAACCAGCTTAAAGAATGCCATTGACCAGTTCATGTAAATAATCGGGGGTAGAAAAATGGAATTTATCTTTAAAACGTTGGTTTCCGCACTGATTATAGCAAGTGTTTCTATGATCAGTAAGAAGTTGCCATTTATTGGCGCAATAATAATTTCTCTGCCAATAACATCTATGTTAGCTTTAACCTGGCTGTACAGGGATACGGGTGATTCAACAAAAGTTATTCAACTATCTAATGGGATCGCGTTAATGGTATTACCATCAATAGTCTTTTTTATCGCCCTGTCCTTGCTGCTCAAATTTAATATAAAAATGCACTATTCTATGCTAATAGCATCATTTTTAATGATTGCCGCATATAATGTCTATACAATAATATTGCGGAAAATCGGAATAAACCTTTGATCCTTTAAATTAACCTGGAACTTGGCAATGCTTACGCTACAGCATTGCTGAGAGACATAACGCCAAGATAGAGATTGAGACTAATTTTAATGGTACAACCTTTTATGTTAGATTTAATGCCTAGTTCTTTGTGGTGTAGCACGATAGCGGTAAGCAATTAACAAGCCAGGGAGCACCCCTGGCTTTGTAATATTTCTGTAATATTTTCCGGCATAATATTTGGATACAAAGTAATCAGCAATTCAGACCGCCTTCACCCTCAATTTCAAAGATGCCGATGGCTTTGTTGTGGGGCAAAAAAAGAGGGTATTTTTTATCTACCGTTTCGACCAGGTTTTGGGAAAGGAAGCTTGTCAAATCCTCCGGGCTTATACTTGGGCTGTTGTTTAGTACAAATTTCTGGGCATCTTCCATCGATACCAGCGGCTGTCCAAAATTCAAAGTTACTTCAGTCAGTGTATAGGGAATTCCCTGGCTGTCCAGCTCCTGTTTGAATTCAGGGGCCGTGTTCCTTTTAAATCTCCTGTATTTCCCCGGATAAAGTTCGGTTTCGTTGTTGCCAATGACCACGGCAAAGAGTTTCTTGCAGCGGGGCAAAAAGCTTTTAAAATTACGGCTGCCAAAAAAACTGATGTAAATCACGTCCCAGCACCAGGTAATGTCCTTGCAGTCCATCAGGAGCGCCCGGATATTGGCGATGTTTCTTTCAGCGATGGTCTTTTTCAGGAAAGCAATGGCCTCCGGGCTGATATCGATGCAGGTTACCCGGTCGATGCTCATGCAAAGCTCCAGATCCACCAGGCCCAGGCCGCAGCCGATATCACAAAGGCTGGAGTAGCCCTGCAGCTTTGGAGCAATCAACTCTGCAATTTTTTTGTAAAAGCCGGTGTAGTCATTTGCCGCCTGGTACCACCTGATGGTGTCGGCATTCCATTCAAAATTCACTGCGCGATCCCCTCTCAGCTTTTTTGAAAAGTGACTTTTTGCCCCGCGGAATATATTCTGACCCTCTCGGCGCCGGCGGTGATCCTGCAGGCCAGGTCATTGTCCTTGATGATGAAGCTGGACAGCTCACTGATGCCATAATTGAACAACACCGGGGCCAGGGGCGTTGCCGGCCCGACCACGGTAACCCGCCGGGCGGATTTGGATAATTCCAGCAGCCTGGGCAGGGTCTTATTGGTGATGCTTGAGCAGGTGATATATACATACTCGCATTCCGGCAGAATATACTCACAGGCGGAGTGGGGGTAATCCCCCTCCAGCGGGTACCAGCTGACAATCGACAGGTCGCATATAGGTTCAAAAAGGGTTTCCAGGTAGGGGAAGTGTCCGATGACGCCTACCCTTTTGCCCTTGATTTGGTTTTGGGACATGATAAACGGGTCGTACATCCTATCCTCCACCCGCCGGGCCTCCGAAAAATTTACCCCGTTTGCCCTGGCAATTCCCGGGTTGTTGTAATAGGCATTAATGGCGGCAAGTCCCGCGGAGGCTTCCACAAAGTTCCACGATTTGACGGCGCCGGCCACCTCCCACAGCGGCGCCCCAATCAGGTTTTTGGTGAACATGGGCATTCTGGTCTGGACATCCCTGAAGTGGGCTATGCCGGCCCCTGTCCCGCTGCGCACATAGGAAGCCTCGAACCCGCTAACCAGCTCATCCACAACGAGGTCTTCCGGGATACCGTCAATCAAAGCGTCATATATTTCCCACATACCCGACTCTCCTTTTTGGTTACTTCAGCAGATCTTCCGTAATTAACTCGCCGGTGCGCAGGCGGTTGCGCAGCGCCTGCAGGGTATTGTCTATTTTTTCGATAGCGGCCAGGCTTTTTCTTTCAGCCCCGGAGGTTTCGATGACCTTATCAATGCCGCCGTTTTTAATGACGATGCGTTTATCCGCCCGGAGCGCCAGCAGCGGGTCGTGGGTGGAAACAAAGATAATTTTTTCACTCTCGGCTAAAAGCTCGATGGCCTGCCGCCGGTCTATGCCCGCGTTTTCAATCTCGTCGATCAAAATGACCGGCGAGTTGCTCATATTGGCGGTGTCCGCAATCATC
>MVQL01000251.1 GCA_002067205.1 Pelotomaculum sp. PtaB.Bin104 | reverse complement strand
CCAGAAAGCGCCCGAGCCTCTCTTGGTTTACGTGCCGGAGTACAGTTATGGCGGGAAATACGTCGACGCCTTAACCGAAGAGACTCTAACTTTGGAGATGAATTAAATAGATGTGAAATTCTAAGAATTAAGGGAGGTGGGTTATAATGAAAGTCCTCGTTTTTGGCGGGACTGGGTTTATTGGGAAGAATTTATGCAGTGAATTACTTTCAGCAGGCTATAAAGCATGTATTGTTAGCCGGAACCCAAAAAAGGCAGAATTAATGGCTAGCGGGGCAGAGGTAGTGGAATGGAATAGTTCTGCCGGTTCGCTTCCTGTAGAGTTGTTGGAGGGCGTCAGCTTAATAATAAACTTAGCCGGGGAATCTATTGGAAATCGACGTTGGACGCGGTCAGTAAAAGAGAAGATCTTGTACAGCCGCGTTCGAACCACGCAAGCTATTGTAAATGCCATCAAGCGGAAACGAGACATTCCCAAAGTATTAATTAACGCCTCGGCTATTGGATTTTATGGTCCCCATGGGAATGAGGAAATAACCGAGAGCACTCCGGCAGGGCAGGATTTTTTAGCTAAAGTATGCCGGGCTTGGGAAGAAGAAGCATTTAAGGCTCAAACTTTAGGGGTTAGAGTAGTTGCTGTCAGGATGGGTGTGGTAATTGGCGGCGAAGGAGCGATTGCCCGGATGAAGACCCCTTTTCACTTTTATATAGGGGGGCCTCTGGGAACAGGAGCTCAATGGATATCCTGGATACATATTAAGGACTTGACAAGGTTGATCCGGTTTGTGGCAGAAAATGAAAACATTAATGGTCCGGTAAACGCTACTGCGCCGGAGCCAGTTAGAATGAAAGAATTATGTAAGGTTTTAGGTCAGGTAATGGAAAGGCCCTCATGGTTGCCGGTTCCTGATTTTTTGCTTAAAGTGGTTTTGGGAGAAATGTCAGATATGTTATTAAACAGCCAGCGGGTTTCACCAGAAAAAATTCTCAAAGAAGGTTTTGAATTTTGGTTTCCAGCCCTCGAAGCTGCCCTTAGGGATATTATTTGCAGGCGTAACGGCGTCTAGCAGCAGCGTTTACTCATCTTTTGTAAAATAGACGCCATAGCAAGGTCTACAACATGTTAAATGAAGAAATAACTGATTACGGCGAATCAGGACTGACCGATACACAGCCAATCTGGTCGTCAACCCAACCTTACGATTTGCTCTTTTGCCGTGGAGCTGAATACTTAGATTGGTTGGGGAGGGAGCAGGCCGGGGTGCTGGTTCCAGATCAGAGAATTTGGGTTCGTAAGGCAAGCGGAGAAGAAGCAGCTCTTACCTCAGGGTCTATTGATACGGCCGACTACATACCGCAACTGTCATCCGATGGGAAGAACCTGAGCTTTTTACGTTTAAGCCAGTTCAATGTTGGTTCGCTTTATTTCAAGGGGATGAACAGTAATCAGGAAATTGAAATTTTACGTGGACTAAATGGTGAACCGGGCTTCTATGGTAACTATTAACCTGAATGGCTGAAGATTTATTGGATGATGTAAATTTATCGCGAGCTGATTTGGTCCGCAAGCCTGCTAACGAAAGCAAAAGAAGCGTAGCTAAAGCACCGTGCAGTAGTTACACGGTGCTTTAAAATCTTTACAACACAATCTGCTTCCATTCAACCAGTACAAAGGGACTGTTGTAGAATAGTGGCAGAAGTGTCTGGCTGCTTTCTTGGATGCAAAGCTTAAGACGCAAGGGTGAAGTTGAAGATCTTGTAGCTGAATATGGGCAGGTTATTGTTGATGAGTGCAAGAACAACAATCTATTGATATACCCAATATTTACAAGTATAATTGACTTATCCGAATACCACGGTACCATTTGAATTTAATATTTAAAGAATGATAATTGTGGTTATTATTGAGTGGTTAGGTGGTAGGTATGGGAGCCTTAATTCACATTGACCAGGAATGTGTCAGAGAACAAGTAGCTGATATCTTAAAAGAATTCCCGCAAGTTGCTGGCGCCTATTTATTTGGCTCTTGCTTGGGGGGCTGCAGGCCGGACAGCGATATAGATATTGGCCTGGTGTTGGAGAATGTAGATATCAGCGAAAGAGAACAAGCACAATTAGAGGCTTCCATAAGGAATTCATTTCATTCGTTCGATAGCCATACCTATGACATAGTATTGCTTGAACTTAATAACCCGATTTTTTATTATAAGGTGATAAAGGAAGGCAGATTAATCTATGTTAGAAATATAGACAGGGTTACTGATGTAATGGAAATTGTCAGCAGGCGTTATGCTGATTTATATCCCAGGTATAGAAGGGCTCTTCAGGAAATCATTGATGAGGTAATTGCCAATGGCTATTGATCGGTTGCGGATTTCAAGTAAAATAGCCTTCATTCGCGAACAAACCACAAGTATAACGGCTTTAATAGCTAAAAATAGCAAGGAGTCTATCCTCTCCGACCCTTGGTTAATCAAGGGAATCAAGTATGCACTTCAGACCTCAATTGAAGCTATGATTGACATAGCCTACCATCTATCTGCACAGAAGTTTAACCATGCCCCGGCTGAAGCAAGAGACGCCATTAGAGTGCTTGCGGATGGCGGAATAATTTCTCATAAGGATCTCGTTGTCTACGGCGCAATGATCGGTTTTCGCAATCGTGTTGTACACGGCTACCAGGAAGTTTCTGCAGACCGGGTATATGAATTTGCTAGGAATGAACTCGGAGATTTTGATAAATATCTTCGTCAGGTATCAGTTTTTCTAAAGTAGACAACAAACCATATTAGCCTTCACCAGTTTAAGTGAAGCGTTGCTGAATCGCAAAGGAAATGCCGGGGCAAAATTGCTGCGGCATATAATCGTTTGCCGCCCGCGGTAGCCGGCATCGACCCACTTAGCGCAAGTAGCTTCCCACAAGCGCTTATTTTGATGGAAGAAAACGGCAACTATACGGTCACTGGTGACCGACAGCCGGGCTACGGCGACTCGGTTTATTTTGGCGGCCGCTCCCTCCCTGAGCTTTTTCAAATACTCCTCACGGTATTCACGATAAATCGGTAGGCAGTCTATGTAAAATATTTTCGCATGTACTCTTCAAAATCACATTTTTTTCGTGGTTGTTGGGAAAAAGCAGCTTGCCATCCATTAATATACCAATATCTACGTTTCGTTCACCATCCGATAATGCTATTTTGAGTATAACAAACAATAGATCACTTATCAAATATTTTCCAAACAGAAAATAAATATCCCCCGGGGGTACTGCAGGCTACAATGAGTGAAGAAAAAGAAATTCTTAAAGAAAGGCTGGTGGCAATTATGAAGTATAGTAAAAAGTCCAAAGTTACTGTATTAATGTCAATGGCGCTGTTAGTTGCAGTAATCAGCGGTGCCGTGATGCTGGGTGGATGTATTGGTAAAACCAACCAGGATGTTCTTTATGAAAATGATAAATTTGGGTTTGCATTGCTTATACCGAAAGATTTTATGGATACTGTTGAAATAAAAGAAATGGGCGACCGTGTTTTCTTTGTAAATAAAGAGATTCAAGCAATGCATCCCGAACATAATTTTGGTGTGGTAGGGAGAATTGAAGTCTATGCTAAAAAAGCGGAATTTACCAGAGAAAACATGAAGCCCTACGAGGATGCGTATGGTTTGAGATATCTGGGAGAAAACGAAAAGTATTATTTTGGCTGGGCTCATTCTACTGATGTTCAATATCCACCTGAATCCTTGCAGTTAAAAGAGCAATTTAGGACCATGGAAGGTAAATTTAACGAGATTATCAAGAGTTTTAAGATAATAAATACTTCTGGATTTAATCTCACTAACGAGCTTGAAGAAATCAAGGACAATTTTTATGAATCGGTTAATTATGATCCCGGCCAAGGTTTATTAAAATTCACCATACCTAAAACAATACCGGAAGGCTATAGGTTTTATCTTCATGTTGGTGGATGTATGTACATGGGAGATAAGTCCAATGGGATGAGCTTTCATGCCTTTGATGAAGAAAGTCAAAACTACAGCTGGGAAAATGGGAAAACCTATACGTACCCTCTAAAATCCGACAGTCTGGATGAGTGCCTGTTAGTCTTTGGTTGGACAGATAAAAATAATCGGGAGCTTTTATATACTATTCATATTTATCCTAATGGAACAAAAAGTTATGGTGACCCCAAAAAAATACTAGTTTTCATTAAGGATTATGACGAGAAGGCAAGGATGTTAACTTTTGACGAGATAGAATGGATATTGCAGAGTGATACTAAAAGGATCAATGAGTTAGGGCTTGATGCTAATTTAGATTTTCCCAATGGATATTACATATACAATGAATCCGAGCGGGAAAAAAGTCTAAAGGTTACAGACGATGTTAAAGTATATATAGTTAATTGGAGCGATTTGGCGAATCCATTATTAACGGATGTAAGTGGACTCACTAAACGTATGGCGGAGCATGGGGCTCCATATCATTTGACAATTAAAGATGGTGTTATTATTGAGATATTAGAACAGTATCGACCTTAGGTTTGATAAACACTGTCAGGCATCCCTGCGCTTCCCAATTACTGTACATTGTCAAGGGGACGGCGGACTGTGTGAAACTTGTTAACCAGTAATCCAAATGCTAAGCGGAGGTTCATCCTTTGAAAGTAAAAAAACTAATATTATTGGTTTCCGTTATTATTATCTACTCTTCTTGGCTCCCCAGCGCCCAGGCAAATACTGCGGGAGATATTGAAAACCATTGGGCGGAAAGAGAAATCGAAACGGTTTTGAAGCTTGGCATTGCCGGGAATTACCCGGACGGCGCTTTTAAACCGGACCAACTGATTACCAGGGCGGAATTTATCAAGCTGCTTGTGATTGCCGGATGGATTAAACCTTCAGATCAAAAAGCGCAGCCTGTATTTAAGGACGTTGGGCCGGAATTTTGGGCATATTCCTATGTTGAGGCGGCCGTTGACGCAGGTATCTTAACTATTGCCGGAAACAACGAGCGATTTTTTGAGCCCAACCGGGCTATTACGAGAACGGAAATGGCCGCCCAGGTTGGGCGGTTGATGGCGGCGGAACAGCTGCAGGGTGTAAGGAATGCGACTGATTACCCGCCAATTAGTTGGTTAGATGTGTTGAGAGCAAAAGGCATTATACTGGGCTACCCAGATGGCGAACTGGCAGGAAGCCGTGGTTTGACCAGAGCTGAAGCCTGCGTCGTAATCTTACGTTTGAAAGAACAGCTCCTGGAAGGGCAGGCCAAACGGGAGCGTCAGTGGATTAGCCGCATGCAAAGCAAGGATGGATACATTACTATGGCCGGTGGGCGACAGGACGTTAACCCCTACTTCGGTAACCTCACCCTAGTGGCGCAGCTAGGTCAGCCGGAATATTGGGTTGAGGTCAAGCGGTATCTGGAGTGGACCCTTGCACATCTGAATTACCCGGATAATTTGGGCTTAAACGGAACAATTTATAATTTTCGTCTGATCGATGGCGTAGTCCAATCCGAAAATACTTACGATTCTGCCGACAGCTACGCGGCTACCCTGCTCTCTCTAGCGGCGGCTTATTACTACGCCTCCGGGGACGCGAACTTTATCCGGGAGCATTTTCAGGAGTTCACCACAGTATCGGAAATCATCACTACACTTCAGGACACAGACGGCCTGATTTGGGTAAAGCCGGATACCAAGTTCAAGTACCTCATGGATAACAGCGAGTGTTACCGTGGGCTGGCGGACTGGTCGTCCCTGCTGGCCAGCTTGGGATTTAAAGACCAGAGTGAATTATGCGGCGGCAAAGCCGGGTTGATTAAAAAGGGCATCCTGGAGCGGTTCTGGGACGAAGACACAGCCAGTTTTGCCTGGGCGATAGACGATCAGGGCAGTAAATATCTTTTGTCTCACGGCCAAGCATATCCGGGAATAGTGGCCCAAATCTACCCGGTTACTTTCGGAGTAACTCCTCCAACCAGTCAAAAAGCAATACTCGCTTATCAAAAGCTTAACGATGAACTGCCCGATTGGGCTGAACTAGAAGTGGGAGATACCTTTCCATGGGCTATTCTTGGCTATGCGGCGGTAATTATGGATGACTTATCCGGCGCGGATCGCTTTTTAAAAAATTGCCGGTCTACTTTTATCAACAAAGATCACTATTACCCGTGGTCTACCTTTGAGGACGCGTTTTACATTCGCGCCTGCAATGCTCTTCAGAAAAGAATAAAAGCAGATTTGAATTAGGGGGTTTTAAAAGGAAACAATGGGTTTTACTCCGTCTTTGCAGTGAGCTTGCGAAAGGTGTGTTTATAACTACGGGCAAAAAAATAATAGCTTATTGCGGTCTATATTGTAGTGATTGTATTGAATATAGGAGGTATATAAATTGTCTGTAATAAATATGATAGTGTTTTACTCTATTATAATACCTTTTATATTGGTTTTTTTAATTTATCTAGATAAAAAATATATGTGGGCTGCGCCAATTATAATGCTATTATTGATTTTCTTAAACCTACTACATGATTTGTTGAGATTATCTCACGGTGAGCCTTTTATTGATCTAGTATTTTATTATTTTCATAATGACACTATGATGACATTCCTTCTTTATATTCCAATATTTATTGTAACTATTCTTTATACTACTGTTTTTTACATTATCAAATACATGTTAAAAGTAAAACAAAATAGGGGTCAATAAAATCCAGACGACCTCCCGGATGCGTGCCTGTGGCTGAGGTTTCTATAACATGTAATGTTACCGGTTCTTGGTAATTTTAAAATTGCAAGGATGTCGCAGGGTAAAAACAATTGGCTGGAGGGTTATAGGGGTTGTGGCGCTGCTGGGTTATTGAGGGACTAATTAAGCACGTCAGCAATTATCGTTGAGTCAAAGGAAAATTCCAAAAAACTTTCGCTAGAGAGAGGTGGTTATGATTAATCACAACCGGAAGCTTCGCCGTATTTTTACCCTTTTCGTTATTGCCGCGTTATTGCTATTTGGTTTTGTTGAGTGACCACGTGGGAGTGGTATCGGACAAGAGGCGAACTGACGGTGTCCCCTTGCTGATTCATAATGCCGGCCCCGCTACCAGGGAGGACAACGGCCTGATTACCTGGGGCTTCCCCTTTGAAATACCACTTTCGTTGCCTCTAAGACAAACTGATTATCACCTTGGGAATACGACAGTATT
>MVQL01000250.1 GCA_002067205.1 Pelotomaculum sp. PtaB.Bin104 | reverse complement strand
ATCAATTAAAGCTAAGCAGCAAATATTACCATTTGTGAATCGCGTTCCTTGTGCATTAAATCTTTCTGCACTTGCGAGAACGTATTTAGTTACGTGTAAATGGTTAATACTACCAATAAGGGAGATGACCATTTATGCAGGACGTACAAGAAAAAACTATCAAGGAACTAGCAAAGGATTGCCATACTGTAGATGATGTACAAGAGATACTCAAGAACTTGTTTAAAGACACCCTCCAGCAGATATTCGAGGCTGAAATTGAAGAGCGCCACAATAAATGAAAACTGGGTAATAATATGGTAACGGCACAAGATCGAGTTTTTTTGGGCTAAGAGCTCGAGCATAAAATTGGTATTAGCTTCCACATTTGAACCACGAATTGTTCATGCCTATCAATTAGCGAAAGGACGCATAGTAAAATAACAATTACATTGGAAGCTACGCCGTAACAATTACTAAAGGATGTGTTTATTGTGGAAATTGTTTACGAGTGTTGTTGTGGGATTGATGTACACAAAAAGTTGATAGTCGCTTGTTTAATAAAAGGCAGGAAACAGGAACTACGACAATTTGGTACAACAACCGGAGAACTACGGAATATGTCATCATGGCTGCTTGAGGTTGGCTGCCAAATGATAGCAATGGAAAGTACAGGCTCCTATTGGAAGCCACTATACAACATTTTTGAGCTTACTGGACTTGATGCTATTGTTGTAAATGCATCTCACATGAAAGCTTTACCTGGACGTAAGACCGATGTAAAGGATGCAGAATGGATTGCTGATTTGCTTCGCCATGGATTACTCAAAGCGAGCTACATCCCAGACAGAGAACAACGAGAGCTTCGGGAAATTACCAGGTATCGAAAAAGCCTTATTGAAGAACGCAGCCGAGAAATCAATCGTCTTCAGAAAATGCTTGAAGGAGCCAATATTAAACTAAGCGGTGTCGTAAAGGATATTAACGGCAAAAGTTCCCGCAAACTGCTTGGTAAAATAATTGCTGATAAAAAACTAACTGAGGATGAAGTTAAGGATTTAATCTTTGGAAGTATGCACAAAAAATTAGACCAAATCATGCCTGCTATTGACGGAATAATATCTCCACTACAAAAAAGACTTCTTGCAAGCATCTTGAGCCATATCGACGATATGACCAATCGCATTAAAGATATGGATAAAATTATTAAGGATTATCTTGACGCATACGAAAGAGCTATAACTGCTATCGATGAGCTTCCAGGGATTGGACGTACAAGTGCAGAAGCCATAATAGCTGAAATTGGTAAAGACATGAGTCGGTTTCCATCAGCAGCACATATCTGTTCATGGGCAGGTGTATGTCCGGGAAACAACGAGAGTGCTGGAAAGCGAAAGTATGGTCAAACTACCAAAGGAAATAAAGCCCTTAAAACCATATTAGTTCAATGCGCAAAAGCAGCTAAGAATGTGAAATCCTCCTTCTTCTCAGCTCAGTACCAACGAATTGCCATAAGGAGGGGAAAAAACAGAGCCACGCTTGCTATTGTTCCACTCAATGCTTATTGCAATATATCATGTGTTAAAAACAGGAATGCCTTTTAAAGATTTAGGATCAGAATATTACACTCATTTTAATAGAGAAAAGAAAATCAACTCATATCTCAAAAAATTACATTCTCTTGGATGGGAGCTACCTGCCAAAGCTGCTGTTTAAGGAGACTATACCCCAGTTATATAGATAATAATAAGTCTGCCGCTTTGGTGGGCTTAATTTGCTATGCACTCAACTTAAAAAATCAAGAAATGTTTTCATAATAAAAACACAGCATTGATGGCAATAATACCGGTAACAGTCGTAACGGTTATAACAAGAAGACTATTCAAACCAAGTTTGGTAAAACGGAGATCGAAATTCCCCGGGATCGTAACGGTGAATTTGAGCCAAGGATTATCGGCAGATATGAAAAGACATCTAACCAGCTTGAAGACCAGATAATAGCTATGTATGCTAAGGGTATGTCTACCCGCGATATTGAGGACCATATGAGGGGCATCTATGGGATTGATGTTTCACCTGCAATGGTCAGCAAGATAACAGATTAACATCTTACTATAGCCTACTAATGCCTATAGGTCAGTTTATAGCTGAACTCTGGGGCGTCCCAATAAATATTGTTAATAATCCTACGTTGTCAGCGCCATAAATTGCGTTGGAGCATATTTATTGAGAGTAAGATGTAAATCTAAGCTAAATATTAACCGCTATGTACACAATATATGAAATCTTGCTTTATTTGATAGGTGGCTACATTTAGTTGCGCTGGTTTGCATTGGGTGTATAATTGTTATGGGGAAGATAATACCATCCTTGCGACAAGGAGGTGAACAATATGACAGGTCTTGACGTTAAAATCGCAAGAATCAAGGTTGGGCTCAAAGGTTACCAACTGGTTCAAATGGTTGGCATTAATGCCGATGTAATGAGCAAGATTGAAAACAATCGGATTAAACCGAATCCAGAATTGCTAAACAAGATAAAAGATGTTATCTATACATACGCGTTAGAACAGGCACAGGGAAATGTACATAAAAATACAGTAAGAATGTAATCATCCGATAAAAAATAAGCTCTGTCCCAGCGCTAATGCGGACCTTATAACCTCCAATTACTTAAACCATTATCTATCTCAAAAAGGAGGAGCTATCATATGAATACAACAGATAAACATGAATTATACCTGAAAGCTTATCAGAATACCCTGGAAACGCTTACATTCCCAGAGCCAAATCTATCTGCTATTAAAAAACTTATCTTTTACGGTGTAAGAATAGTAAACTCTAAGCCAAAAACGAAAATTATAATCAGGGATGAAGCGATGCGCGATTCTCGATTTGCGGAAAACCTCCAGTGGTTGATGGGATTATTAACACCATCAGAATTTGTAAATATATTTCCTATCACCAAATATTATGATGGTCACAAGTACGAAGTCAAAGACTATTTCTACACTAGGGATTTTATAAAAACACTCCCTGATAAACCAATAGGCAATATTAATGAAGTGATGGAATTCCTTTGGAACTATGAGAATCAAGAATTGCTAAGATTTGTTGTTAATTATTTATGTAATGCAAGCAATTTAAGAAAACTAAATGGGCAACCTTCTATCGCGGAAGAGTTCGCTGTTAAAAATGGGATAGAAGTGTTTACAACGTACACAGATCAAAGAGGTAATAAATTCCGTGTTAGTAAAACGACAGGGAAATGTTACAAAGTTAAAAGGAAAATACCACGTTATTTGAAGCTAGTAGTACCTTCTCGAAATAGAGGACGTAAAGAAAGGTGGGAACAATAGTACGTCTTAACTGCTGCTGGACAAGGAAGGGAGCTCGATCCCTTCCTGTTAGGGGGGAGAGAAATTCCAATCAAGCCAACTTGTTCAACAGCATTAACGGAGTAAAATCTAAACTACAGCCTGCGCTCGGAGAATCTCCTGTGGTCGGTCTTCCGGACGGTGGGTTCGATCCCCCCCCCGCCTCCACCAAAAATTACCAGTTAATAAGTCGAGTATCTAGAAACTTGTTCTTTTTTATTGTGATTACTGTAGTAAAGATTTCTTAATTATAGTTTGGTTTAAGTGCATACCATGTTAGTCTTATCTTGTTATTATTTACAATACAAAGACCCGAAAAAATACAACGATAGCGAGCCTTCTGAGAGTTACAATCTGCTCATCTTAATAAAATCCATGGTAAAGCTCTATTATGCAAAGTGGATCCCTCTATATTTTCTCAAAACATTCCAAATTATTTTGAAACGATGTAACCCTTATATATACACGATATAGCTAAAGCAGCATCAAGTTCTTCTCTGAAGGCCCGATGGCGGGGATATTTCTGACGGTATTTTCCCAACAAGGATGCGCCTTCTTTTTTTCTCTCTCTTCTTGCCAGTACTTCAGCTACTGCGACAAGCAGATTTGCTGCCTTGTGGTAGCTTTGCCTGTGTTTTTCACCCACAATGGCGCCAACCCTGAGCCCCGCCTCGGAAATGCACCATTCTAAATACTTCGTTTCATCCTTTTCCGGAAGCTGGATGTGATTGAAGACGTCGTCCATAACCTGTTGGAAATGCTTTCTTAAGTCTATTGAGCCATCATCACAGGCTACATCTACAGCTTCGTTCCATAGTTTCTCCAGATTTGGCGTAGCCGCAAGTTTTATTTCTCCGGCAAGTAGCACCAAAAAAAACGGAATAGCCAACCCTTTTGGATTAATTCCATAGGTCCATCCCAGTGCAGCTTTATTCTGACAAAGCTGGTAAGCCTGTTCGTAGCGGCCTGTCAATATGTAGATTGTAACCAGCAGACCTGGGGAGGATACTGAAGACATTCTGATTTCATCGTCAATGGGATAATACTGTTCATTGCGGCATCCGGTTTTCTGTAACAGTGAAGTTAATATGGCAATCGCGGCTTCTACTTCTTGAGTAAAACAATTATTTTGACTCGCTAAAGAAAAAAGATTTAAGAAATAGTCCAGGTTTGGACTAGAACAAAATGCTTCCCGGTAACCGGATAACTGCAGGCTTATGTCGTTCAATAACTTTCCCGCCTTGATCAGTCCTTCAGCTATTTCAGCCCTTATAGAATAATCATGTGGAACAGCAGCCAGACCCTCCCGAGCAACTTCAGCCATCATATGGTAATCATTTTTTCCATCTAAGGCTTCAAGCCAATCCACGTAAGCTCCAGGATGCTCCTTGCCTTCCCGGCGGGCCAATTCGGCAAGGGCTGTGATCCCGCCTGACAGTTTTACAGCCTCACGTAAAAGGTTATGATGAGAGCCTTTTTCCCGCAAGAAATTAACCAGAGCGTCAAGAAATTGATGGAAATCAGGAAGGGATATGGTCCCGGCGTCAATGAGCTTTTGCAGGCTAAAGTGGCTGCCGGCAAAATACCAGTATCCCTGAATTGATTCAAGAAGCCTGCACGGGCGCGTTTCAGCCGAAGTGGTCATGTAAACGGCGCGAAAGTAACAAAGCAACGCCTCTTCAATGTCGGTGGTGAGCATTTCCGCAATGTCTGGATTTCCGGGGAGGTGTCCCGACTCTTCACCCATCGCAAGAATCGCAAACAGACCTTTGTAGGCTTGTTTAGCCAATTCATATTGGCCATTTAAAAAAGCATCATTGGCCTGGGAGAAAAAATCATCAACCTCTTCGGCCCAACTCTCGTCTCCCCAGTCCCTTTCCTGCCGGAGTTCATTATCCCAGCCCCATCCGTCACAATAGTCGCCGTCTTCTACCCTTTCCGAAAGTGCCTTAATTCCCTTTAGCAACTCTTTATCTGGCTTGGGTGGTTTCTTGCCGGAAGATGGGGGTATAATCATAGCCAGAAATTCCTGCCGTTTGGCCTGGGGAGTCTTTTTAGCCCAGGTGATAATAATTTCCCGCAAAGTATCCGAGGAGTAATTTTTGAGTTGCTTCTCTACTTTTCTCATAAATTCTCTGAAATTAATATTGTTTTGCATTTAAACTCCTGTCTTGTCTTTTGAAAAGAGCGTTCTCGTTGTATATTAATATTTTTCTATTTGTGATAACTAAATCCTCTGGTAAAAATAATATTTCATTAGAAACAAAAAAACATGGGCCGTTAATAATTTCATATTCTTTACGAAATCAGGGCTATTCGCTTTTTAAGACGGCTTCCAGACAATAAGCAAGTGTCGTATACGGTTTTGCAGCATTCGTTTAATGCGACAGCGGTTGGATTTTAATTTAACCCGCAGGATGAGCTAGTAAAGTTCTGCCCCAATAGGGGAGAAGAGATGGGGTTGTTATATATAGGCATATGCGGTGATTACTATATCCAATGTGGCTTACTTTTGTAAAATAAAGTGTTTATCCTATCTGATTAATAAGGCCAATAGAGGAATTATTAACTTATTTACGGTTTGTGGTAAATTCATGTGGGCACTAGGTCGGTTTGATTATAGTATTAATTGCTTGCTCAAACACCAGAAATTGTTGTGTTAATGATGATTATGTTTTTCCATGAAGAGTTTTTGATATACTATTAATATGTTAATGAGTGTGAATAGAGGTTAACATGCCTGAAAAGAGGATTAAACAACTTGAAGATCTTCAAGTGCAACTTCAAAAAGCTTTAGATGATTGTGCTTGGCTGAGAGAAGAAAATGCCAGGTTGAAGATGTTGCTTAACTTACCGGTTGAAAAAGAGAAACATCTTGCACTATCTATTAATCTTGAACCGGGAGTCCAAGTTGCGGCAGTGACCGGTGCAATTACCAGTAACTCTCCTGTTGAAAGTAAGATTGCCTTTTTCCGCAGCTTATTTAAGGGGCGGGAAGATGTTTATCCCGTCCGGTGGGAGGGAAAGGACGGCAAATTTGGTTATTCCCCGGCCTGCGCTAATGAATGGAAAAGGAAGGTTTGTCGCAAGCCGGTGGTGAAATGTGCCGGGTGTGAGCAACGGAAACTATTGTCGGTGACGGACCAAGTTATTCACGACCACTTGGCCGGTAAACGCACTATTGGAGTTTACCCTCTTTTGCATGATGAAACCTGCTGGTTTATTGCCGCAGATTTCGATAAAAAAACCTGGCAGGAAGATTCCGCCGCATTTCTCGCAACTTGCGGAGAAATGGGTATTTCTGCAGCATTGGAGCGTTCCCGTTCCGGTAATGGTGGTCATATCTGGATTTTTTTCAGTAGTCCCGTTGCGGCCTCTTTAGCTCGAAAACTTGGCTCAACCATCCTGACCCGCACCATGGAACGAAGACATCAAATAGGCTTTGATTCCTACGACCGCTTTTTCCCCAACCAGGATACCATGCCCAAAGGTGGCTTTGGTAATCTGATTGCCCTTCCATTGCAGAGAATTCCCCGTAATAGTGGCAATAGCTTGTTTCTGGATCAGGATTTTAAACCTCACGAAGACCAGTGGTTATTTCTTTCCACTTTAAAAAAGGTAGAGGCCGGGGAAGCAGAAGCCATCGTTCATAAAGTAAAACGCACGGGCAGCATTATTGGTATTCGTAAAAGTGTCATTGATGGCCAGGAAGATGAAGAGCCCTGGATACTGCCACCTTCAGGGAAAATAGTGGATACACCTATTTTAGGACCTATCCCGGAGAAGGTAAGAATTGTCCAAAGTAATATGATTTTTATTGAAAAACATAGTTTACCGCCTGCGATGATCAATCGACTGGTGCGTATTGCCGCTCTTCAAAACCCGGAATTCTATAAGGCCCAAGCAATGCGGTTGCCAACCTTCGGCAAGCCCCGGGTAATTGCGTGTGCGGAAGATTATCCCCGGTATATTGGGCTGCCCCGGGGGTGCTTGGATGAAGTGCTGGAAATGATGACAGAGTATAAAATTAATGTGGAACTGGAAGACGAGCGTTTTGTTGGCAACCCCATAGATGTTATTTTTAAAGGAGAACTAAATCCTTTACAGCAAGCGGCTGCAACAGCTCTTTTATCTAATGAGAATGGTATCCTTTCTGCCACCACTGCCTTTGGTAAGACCGTCGTAGCTGCCTGGCTTATTGCTGCCCGTAAAGTGAACACACTGGTTTTAGTTCACCGCAGGCAGCTTATGGATCAGTGGCAGGAGCGTCTGGCTGCTTTCCTGGATGTGCCGCCAAAGTCCATCGGGCAAGTTGGTGGCGGCAAAGATAAACGAACCGGTATCATTGATATCGGAATCATCCAAAGCTTAAGACGCAAGAGTGGAGTTAAAGATCTTGTAGCCGAATATGGACAGGTTATTGTTGATGAGTGCCATCATCTATCCGCTTTCAGTTTCGAGCAAGTACTAAAACAAGTAAGAGCCAGGTATGTATGTGGCTTAACCGCGACACCCGTTCGCAAAGACGGCCATCACCCGATTATTATGATGCAGTGTGGTCCTATCCGCTTTTGGGTAGACGCAAAAAAACTGGCAGCATCCCGGCCTTTTGAATGTATCATTATTCCGAGGTGTACAAACTTCGGGATGTCCTCTGAAACCAGCAATCCGGGTATCCAGGAGATCTATGCGGCTTTGATTGTGGATGAAAACCGCAATGATATAATCTTCGATGATCTCTTGTTGGCTTTGGAAGCAGGTCGCTCACCCCTTATGTTGACCGAACGAACGGAACATGTTGACTATTTTGCAAAACGCCTCAAGGGTTTTGCCCGGAATGTCATAGCCCTACGGGGTGGCATGGGAAAAAAACAACGAAAAGCTATAGCAGATCAGATCGCGAGCATTCCGGATAATGAAGAACGGGTGCTTATTTCCACCGGGCGCTATATCGGGGAAGGTTTTGATGACGCTAGGCTGGACACCCTTTTTCTGATTATGCCCATCTCCTGGCGCGGTACTTTACAGCAGTATGCGGGGCGATTGCACCGGTTGCATGACCATAAGCGAATCGTCCAAATTTATGATTACGTCGATGTTAATGTGCCTATGCTGATGCGTATGTATGAGAAGCGCCTTAAAGGATATAACGCCATTGGCTATAGAGTTCAGGAAAAGATAAGATATGAAGCTGGAGAAGAGGAGTAAAAATAACGGTCCTAAGACCCTTTGGTTTCTTCCGGACCTATTTAAGTATAGATCTATATATGGTAAAATTAATATCAGGCTAATTATATTTGTAAATGATCTGTGGTGTGATTAGATGAAAATAACCTCTTTGGAATGGGATTCTGCAAATATCACCCATATTGCCCGCCATAATGTTAGCCCTGAGGAACTAGAAGAAGCGGTTTATGACAACCCCGGAATCTGGGAACGGTGGTCGAACCGGACGTTACTATCTTTTGAGTAGAACGCTGTCTGGGAGATATATTTTTGCAGTGTTTGAGTATATGAAAAACGGATTAGCGCGGCCAGTTACAGCACGTGACATGACCGATACCGAACAACGCCGGTACGAAAGGAGATGCGGAAAATGAGCAAAAAAATCCCTCACTTTAAAAGCGAAGAAGAAGAAGTAAGGTTCTGGGATGAACATTCTCTTGATGAGTTTGAAAATGAGCTTGAAGAAGTAAATGTAGAGTGTGTTAGAGACAACGATGTCCTCCCTGTCAGACTGGACCGTAGCGATATCCAGCATCTAAGAAATCTTGCCAGGAAAAAGGGTCTTACGCAAGGCACTCTCGCCCGCATGTGGATTAAAGAAAGGCTGGTACAGGAAAAGATCCAAAACAACTAAATTACCACTTTATTGATGACTTTGTGTTTGCGCCTTTTGTTTTGCTATAATGAAGGAATTTGCATTTTTCTTGAGCTGGATCGGTATCTTAAGGTAAGGTTATTGAATGGTATAATGGTTTCAGAGAGGTAAAATAAAATGCAGATTCAAACAATGAGTCCTAGTCAGCTTCGAAAAGCTGGCTTAGCAGCCCTTACAAAATCTCTTGGGCCTGCAGGAATGGCTCGGTTTATCCAGCAGTATGACATAGGTACAGGTTATTATACAAAAGATAGAAGTAATTGGCTTGATGATATGGGTCTGGATGAAATAATTCTAGGCATTAATAAAATTACGAAATGATTCGAAAGAATAATAATGTAGGCGGATATCTGGCGAAAAGGCATGACCTCAATCCTGTTTAACTCTCGAAAAAAGCCTTTTTAGAGCATGTTTTCCTACTGTGGATTTGAAACGGTACGGCCCGCCTCCACCAGGTTATCTACCATCTATTGATAAAACGAATTTTATCGGTTGGTGGTTTTTATATTGTTTAAAAGTCCAGTAATAAAGCCGTTCCCGCGTTTTAGCGGAGCGGCTTTTATCTATTTGTGAAGGGTTGTTTTGGCGATGATAAGATATAACCCCTGCATTTTTCCATGGAGTTGGCAGGGGTAATCGTTGAAAGTTTGTAGGGGGGTGCATTTTAAGAGGATAATCGTTGAAAGATTGGGAAAACGTTAATTTTTATTTAGTGTTTGCATGGGTTGAGGAGACAGCATAGATTAAACCGTTCTAAAGCTTAGTAGAAAACCGTTATAGTTTTACTGCTGTTGTTTTGCGTCAACAAGTTTTATCCCATCAATTAAAGCTAAGCAGCAAATATTACCATTTGTGAATCGCGTTCCTTGTGCATTAAATCTTTCTGCACTTGCCGAAATATATGCCTGTTTTCTTGCTCGAGTTAATCCAACATAGAATACGCATAGGTCATCTAATATAGGGTTTTTCATATCATCCGGAATAATCTTCGGTAGTCGGCAACAACTCGAGCTTGCCATATTTCTGCTGGGACCTGGACAGTGGACCCCTTTGTCAAGACAATAATTTTTTAAATTTAAGATACCAAAGGGGCCCCCTTTCTTTATTTATTTAATTAGTTGTCGTAGGTGCTGACCACAGCCGGTTCCATCAGGCAAGTTGAACGGTATACTTCAGCCGGTGTTTTATAACCAAGGGACTGATGCGGCCTTTCATTATTATAAAAGTTGATGTATTGGCCAATGCGCTGTCTTGCCTCTTTTGGGCTTATGTAATCGTTCAGGTAGACCTCTTCATATTTGATTGAGCGCCAGAGCCGCTCTGTGAAAATATTGTCTGTAGCACGGCCTTTGCCATCCATGCTGATTTGAACCCCTGCGTCTTGTAGGAGTTGGATATATTGCGGGCTTGTAAAGTGGCTGCCCTGGTCGCTATTCCAGATCAGCGGCTTGGCTTGAACCAGCGCTAGTTTGACAGCTGATATAACAGATACTTGATCAAGCTCCCAGCTTACGATGTAGCGGGAGTACCAGTCAAGGATAGCTACAAGGTACATCCAACCATGCTTAAGACGAATGTATGTAACGTCGATTCCCCATACATGGTTTGGATAGCTAATTGTAAGCCCTCTTAGCAAGTAGGGATAGATCCGGTGCATTATGTTGCGTTTGCTTAAGTTAGGGCCGGGCCCGCTATGCCCATTTCCTGCATGTAACGTTGGATCCTTTTGCGATTCACGTTCATGTTATCTCTACGCAACTGGGCTGTAATACGTCGGGAACCGTAGAAAGGCCACTTGGTATAGATTTCATCTATGCGGTGTTTTATAGTAATTTCTTCTTCTGAAGGTGGTACTGGTTCATAATAAATGCTTGTGCGGTTTATGCTCAATAAATTGGCCTGGGTGGTTATAGACATTTCTTTAGAATTTATCTCTACCAGCGCCAAACGTTCCTCTTTAGTCAGTGTCGATACCAGATTTTTTTTTCAACCACGTTAATTGTGTGGTCAGTCGGCCAATTTGAGCGTAAAGATCGTTGATCTTCTTTTCATCCTGTGCGGCTTTATTGGCTGTTTTGCGGTCGTCTGAGAAAATGTTTGGCAATTTGCTAATCGCTGTTGCTTTCCACTTTTTGAGCTGAGTCGGATGAACGCTGGTCTCTGATGAAATTTGGGCTATTGTCTTTTCTTCCTTCAAAAGCTCTAATACAACCTGGGCTTTGAAGACGTCTGAATAATGCTTTCTCATGGCTCAATTGTATCTTAAATTCGGCCTTTTGGCTGTCCGATTTTCTGGGTCCATTATACTCGTTGTAATTTGAACATAGAAAGGAGCACATCATAGCCATGCAAAAAAAGTGCTTCTAAACCTGTCTCTCTAGCCTCTCCAAAATTTGGTGGATATCGGTCCAATTTTTAATATTAATCCGACCTAAACCATAAAGGGAGGACGGATTTCCTTGCGTTACACGAAAAATTAAATGAAGAGCCCGCCTATTCAAGTGAAGTTGTAAAAAACAGAGTTAAACTGTGCGAAAAATTTATTGCAGCAGTAAGGAAATGCAAACTTCCGGTCTTAACAGAACTCTGGTGGTTCTATGAATATCAATTTTTAGGGAACAGCATGGAGTTGAATCTTTGTCAGGCTGATGAGATTGAAGTTGAAAATAATGAAATTAGTGGCATGACATCATCCGTGGAACACACCTTAATTACGGTTGAATGCGATTACCTAACAGTTGAACAATATGCTGCTATGCATGAAGTTGAGCCTGTTACGGTAAGGCAATGGATAAGGCGCGGAAAACTAAGACATGCAAAAAAGAATGGACGCGATTGGTTGATTCCTGACACTGAAGATAAGCCCCGCCGTGGATTTACCAGTGTGCAGTATGTTGTAGAAAATGAAGCACATATTGAAAGTGATGAATTTCCGCTGTTATCGGTATGCGAATCAATATTTATTTTGCAAGATGAAGATAACAAAAACAAATTCATTTGTTACCTTAATAATTATAAAACTAAATTCAACAGCAAGCTTGAACTGACAAGAAGCGAAGTTGAACGGCTGGAACATACAATTATTGAATCGGGCAAAGCAAGAGTTGAAGGGAGTATACAATACGTCCCTATATTAGAGATAATATATAATGAGAAATAGGAGATAGGCTATGAGCGATTTACAATCACTTTACTTTTAAGGTGTATGAGGAGCCATATAGCGGTCGGAACCTGGCGCGGCGACTTGAGATTCATTACACGCCAAAACACGGAAGCTGGCTATACATCGCAGAAATCGAACTCAGTGCAATGACCAGACAATGCTTAGAACGCAGAATTCCTAAAATCGACGCCCTGCGTCTGGAACTGTCCGAGTGGGAATCAGCTCGCAATAGTAATTGAAAGCGTGTTGATTGGCAATTCACGACCGAAACTGCAAGAGTCAAGTTAAAACGGCTCTACCTGCAGTTTAAGAGTTGACACTGTACTAGGGCCGATAAATGTCAAGGAGGTGGGAACTTTTATGTGCGAAGGCAGCAACAAACCGGTGGTTCGGATAAACCGCCTTACCAAGCGTTATGGCGAAATAACTGCGGTTAATCAACTGAGTTTCGAGGTTAATAAGGGAGAGATATTTGGTTTTCTGGGTCCCAATGGGGCAGGAAAAACAACTACCATCAATATGATATGCGGCCTGGTCAAGCCTGATGCTGGAGAAATATATATTAATGGTCTATCCGCAGCACATAGCTTCGAGCGGATTAAAAAGAGATCGGCGTATGCCCGCAGGATATCGTGATTTGGGAAATGCTTACCTGTATCGAGCAATTGGAATTCGCTGGTGAAATTTACGGCCTCAGCCGCCGGCAGGCCAATGAAAAGGGAATCCAACTGCTGCATGATTTGGGCCTGTATGAGAAGAAGAATAAATCCGCCCGCACCCTTTCAGGCGGTATGCAGCGACGGCTCAATCTGGCTCTGGCGCTGGTCCACGACCCGCCTATTCTAATCCTGGACGAACCGCAGGCCGGTCTTGATCCACAGAGCCGTATAATGGTGCGCGAATACCTCCGCTCTCTTTCTCACCGGACCACGATTATTCTTACTACGCACGACATGGATGAGGTGGAGCGCTTGGCCGACCGCGTGGCTATTATTGATCAGGGCAGATTGCTGGTGATGGACACTCCGGATAGGTTAAAGAACAGTCTGGGTTCGGGAAAGATACTTGAAATCAGGGTAAATGAGGATGAAAGCGGCAAGTCTGAACAGCTTCTTGCCGCTTTGCCGTCCGGTGTGGAGCAAAAAACCTTCCGGCAAGGCGTCATTCGCATTGTCTGCAGCGGGATTGACGAAGTTCTGAACGACATATTTCAGGTTCTAAAGACCGGCGGAATAGAGATAGAAGATTTACATATCCGTGACAAGAGCCTGGAGGATGTTTTTGTATCTTTAACGGGAAGGGGGCTGAGAGAATGATGAAGATAGCAAGCGTATTCCGCAAAAGCTGGAAAGAGAACATACGCGATTGGAAGATTTTAATCTTAACCCTGGCCTTTGCACCTTTTTTGGTTCTGATCATGTATCTTTTCTACGGCGGTTCATCGCAAAGTATCAATATAGCCGTACTGAACCAGGACCGCGGGATTCAGAGGCTCGACGGGACTGCATTAAAAGCTGGAGCCGATTTGATTACTAAGTTTGACGTATATATGAACACGGAAGAGGGGAAATGGGTTAAACTCATCAAAATCGATAATGAAGAAGAGGCCAACCAACAGATTAAAAACAATCAGGCCGACCTGCTCCTGGTTATTCCCCGGGATTTTTCCACACAGGTATTGCATCGCAGGCAGTCTGGAGACGGGGCCATTGATTTGACCTTTCGCGGTGCAACTACCAATCCGAAATACATGATGGCGGCTGCCTTGACCTACAGCTTGGTCAACGACTTCGTTATGACCGCGGCTAAGATAACGCCGCCCCTGGCTTTTAAAGAGGAGTTCCTGGAAAAAAGCAAGCCCCGCAGCGATTTCGACTATTATGTGCCCAGTCTAATCATCCTGGCGGTAATCATGGTTTTGTTCACTGCCGCGGCTGCAATAATAAGGGAAAATGACAAGAAAACAATACGCAGGTTGCGCATCAGTCATTTGACAGGCTTCGAGTTCCTTACCGGGATCAGCCTAGTGCAGTTAATCATTACAGAAATATCTGTGCTGCTGGCATACGCCACCGTCCTGGGACTCGGCTACCGGCCGGCCGGGTCAATAATAGACGTATTGATAATCGGATTAATCACCGGCCTGGCCTTGATTTCGATCAGCCTTATCGTAGCCAGCTTCCTTAATACCATATTTGATTTGATGACTATCGGCTGTTTTCCGTTTTTTATTCTGATGTTCTTCTCCGGCGGCATGTTCCCCATGCCCCAAATAAAACTGTTCACTCTGGGCGACAGGATAATCGGCCTTAACGAGATGATTCCTACCACCCATGCTATTACCGCCCTGAATAAGATTTTAAACTTCAGTATGGGTCTGCGGGATGTTAAATTTGAAATAATATCTATTTTGGTTTTAACCCTGATTTACTTTATTATCGGGCTATGGTTGTTCAACCGGCGGATAATCAAGCAGCAAGCATAAGAACACAACATTACATTCAGGGTTTAAACATCGGATAAAGAAGGGGCGAATTTGAAAAAGGATGCTATCTGACGAGAATCGCTGATTTTAAGCTGGAAAGATATTTTGCCGCACATGAATTTACTTCGCCGTATTTGCTGCTGTTCTGACTGTGCGAGATATACTGCTTCCTGGATCAGGCCCAAGGCTGGTCCTATTGCCTTTCCATCCGTGCAATTGCCCGGGGGCGTATAGAGTAGAAATTCTGGTATTAACTTGTAGAAACAAAACAGATAAATTCTGCCCAGCAGACTGTTTCAGAAGCGTCCACACTTAATACTCAACAACCTATACTTAAGCACACCCCTACCCTTGTAATCGTTGAAAGAAAGCACATCCGCAATATCATTGAGTCAAAGAAAGAGTACAAAAAATTACCAACGCCCAGAGGTGGTTATGATTAATAACAAAACGGTCTGTTTACCTGGCCTTCACCTTTGAAATACCACTTCCGTTACTCTAAGACAAACTGATTATCGTCAGGGATAACGGCAGTAGTTTGATCTTATTGAAAATGTATACTTAAGCATGTGCCCGGTCAACAAAATTCGTCCGGGCTAAGTTTTTTTGTTTTTTTGCGTAACTTTTTTCAATAAAAACTACTTTAACAAGATAGAAAGGTAAACGTCGAATCATAGGGGCGGAAGGTGATTGATATTCAATTGGAAAATGAGGCGGAATTAATTAAAAAAGCTAAAATAGATGTCCGATCATTTATAGTTCTTTATAAGTATTATCTGCCCCAGATTTATAAATATGCTTATTATCATGTAATAAATAAACACGAAGCAGAGGATGTGGTATCCCAAACTTTTTTGCAAGCTATGGAGAACCTTGATGAATATAAATACAGGGGTATTCCGTTTGGACACTGGCTATACCGTATTGCCAGCAATATAATTTATCACAGCCAAAAGCATAAAAAGAATGATCTTAATACGGCGGACCTGGTTCAAGTGGCGGATGTAGAGATAGCTATAGAAGACAAACTGGACCTCCTGATGCTATTACGTACTCTACCTGATATGCAGCAGCAGGCCCTGATACTCCGTTACACACAGGATTTAAGTATCCGGGAAGTAGCGCGGATCATGGATTGCTCGGAAGGGGCCGTCAAACAGCTTTCATACAGGGCCATAAAAACTTTGCGGGAAAGGATGACTGGCAATGAAAAAGACTGATGGAATGTCTGAGTGTGAAATTGAAAATGTGCTCAGGACCCTGCCTGAGGTGCTGCCGGACCACGGCTTCCAGGAGCAACTTGGTGAGTCGCTGGCAAAACGTCATGTAGAACTGGCAAAAGAACGGAGGAGCAAGAAAAACCGCGGAAACATTTTTCGGTTTGGTGTTGTGGCGGCAGGCTTGCTTATTTCCTTAATTGGAGCATTTACTTTCTATCTGGTTGAAAAACCTTCAGTTTATTCCACGGGACCATTGTTTTTGGCCACTGCCCAGGCCACAGGCGTTCCCGGGATTACTTTTGGGGACAGTCTTGACAGCATGCGCCTGGTTAAGTTTAACGTACAGGGTGTATTGCCGGCAGGGGAGCAGGAAGGTACAATTTTAAGGCTTAAAAATGGGATAAAGACTGAAAAAGATGTCCTGGAAATGGCTGTAGCGATGGGAATCAATGAGCCCGAGGTGTCAGACAAACAACCTAAGGTGTCAGATGGCCAAAACGAACCGGTAACAAATTGGGTGATGGTCTCGGGACGTAAAGGACGTCTATCTGTCTGGCTTAGTCAAGGTACCTGGCTTTATGAGCAGGAGGCTGACAGTAGCATAAAATCAAGTCAGCTGGTATCAAAAGAGGCAGCTAAGGATATTGCGGTCCAATGGTTGACAGCTGCTGGCCTGCTGCCTCAGAGTGAATATGTAATAAATCAAACACCGGCCTCCGAGACCTCCTTTGAAACAGTAATCAAGCCAGCCCGGGGTCCGGAAGGAACAGCTATTGTGGGGGAAGTGCCGGAGATCAGGGTGACTGTCACTGAACAAGGCGGGGTTGCCCATGCTACAGGTACGTGGTTTGAGTGGGATAACTCAGAAAAGGTGCAGCTATCCGGCTATGAGCAAGCATTGGAGGCATTGAAGCGTGGAGAGGGGGTTTTCGAAACCAAGGGCTACCGGCCCTTTACTGCCGGTATTGCTGAAATTCAAAAAGCCGACACCGCATATCAGTTGGCATATGCCTTGGACTTTACCCCGTACTATGTTCCGGTGGCTGTTTTTCAGGGTGAATTTACCCCGGAAGGCGGAATGAAAGAACCCTTCACGGCTTTTGTCTCACTGCTAAAGAATAATCAACAGGAGAATGCAGGTAATTTCATCTTAGATACATTATTACCTCAGGTTGATAAATTAAGTTCGGTTATCGCCGAGCGGGGAAACGAGGTTACCGTGGCCGAGTTGCCGGTGTTGGCACAGTTTTTTGGAGTGGTTGGGCAGCCTGATGCTAGTGGTGGCGTCTCTAGTGAAAAAGGTGAAATAACACTGACCTCATGGGATGGGGGATGGCTCTACCGGTCATCGCTGATCGGAATTAAGCATAGCCGTACCCCTGTTTCCGATGAAGTTGCTGTCGCGGCGGCTAATAATGTTGTTGCGAACATACCGGCCCTGCCGGGTGATTTGGGGCAACCTTTTATAAGGGCAGGCGTTGGTGATGATTTTAAATATGTAATCTACCCGATTATTTACAAAGATAAATATGTATTTAGTACTGGTGGATCCGGCTTTGAGTCATGTATATACGTACAGGTTGGCCCCCAGGGAGAAATATGGTCGGTTCAATGTACCAAACCCATGGTTCTATTAGAAGATAAGCAGCCCTTAATCAGGCCTGAGAAGGCATGGGATAAACTCCTCAAAAATAACTCCCTGATTTACGTCGAAGGATTCTTTGGTTTTATTCCAGGGAACCGTTTTGCGGCAACTTATTCCAAAGTTACGGAGGTAGAATTGATTTATAAACCTCGCTATACGAATATGGCGCGAAATGAAAACTATGATATCGTGTACATGTTCACGGGTACTGCCCGGGTAGGAACAAAGAATGTTCGGTTTAAAGCCTTTGTAAATGCTGTTGAAAGTTAAGCATCAAATAGGAGGGTATTTACGGCCGCCTCCACCATTGGTTATGATTTGTGTAGTGGCAAGCGAAAGCATTGAGTGAATCTGCCCGGTGGTTTTTCCTGATGACATTCACTTAAGGTTGTCAAGATAACTAAAGTCTTGATGGCTAACATAAGTTTTTCGCTTTAGTTCAGCATCCAATTTAACAGTCATTCCGTTTCCATAATATTCATGGATTTGCTAGCTATAAAGGTGGCAAGATTTTTATATAATTGATAATTAATAATTTTCAAAATTTTCTGTTGACATATTAAGTAGTACTTAATATAATATCTATATAAATAAATTGCTCCCGCGCTACTAATATTAATTATGTAAAGCAACTTAACCTTGATTAATTAACGAATGTTAATTAATATAATGTCTCAAATAAGACATTATATGTAAAATCTAAAAAGTGAGGAGAGAAGAAAATGGAAGTCACTAAGCATGAAGGTAAAAAAGTTGATTTGAACGATGAATTGTACTGGATTCAGGAGTATTACGGGATTTATGTACCGAAAGAATTGCATCTGAGTGTTGCCGAAAAATAAATATGAGATTGCCCAATTAAAACCGACAGTGTAAAAGACGGTTTCATGGATTAAAGAATAGAAACATGACTATGAAAAGTTAAGTTAAGCTGGATAGTAGCCCATACTAGATTGTTCTTTCGACAAGATTCTGGAGTAAGTGGTGGCTCCGGTTTGGGACATTGGAAATATCTCCTCGTAAAATAGTAACCCCGCTGAATTCTTAAGTAGCGGGGTTCTGTTATGTGCGCTCAGCATGGAGTTATCTATAGGGTGTAAGTTCCAAGCGATAAATCCAGCAATCGTTAGATTTAAGGACAAGGGTGTCCGCCGTAAGGCGGAATCCTAAGGAAGCCAGCGGCAAAACTCCGGCCCGAAAAACACGAACCCCCAAGAGAAGCTAGTGGCAGTGGTTCATAAGAAATTTTCCTTTTATTGCATGTAGATAGTCAATTAGTCCATATCAACAGTTGGTATTATTCAGGTTGTGAACTATCTTTCATTCAAAATAATATAGTTTCGTCTTTCAGAAACGCTTTTGTATGCTGGCCTAATTATTTTTCCGGCATTTACTATTTCTTCGATACGGTGTGCGCTCCAGCCCGCTATTCTGGAAATGGCAAAAAGTGGTGTAAATAGTTCGTGCGGTATGCCTAACATTTTGTAGACAAACCCCGAATAGAAATCAACATTGGCACTTACTCCCTTATACATTTTGCGGACTTTACGGATAACTTTAGGAGCTAGATCCTCAACTTTGGAATAAAGATTATATTCATCGAGCAAGCCTTTTTCCTCGGCAAGCTGGGCAACATATTTCCTGATAATAACAGTTCTTGGGTCCGATATAGAATAGACAGCATGTCCTATACCATAAATTAAGCCGGAACGATCAAATGCTTCCTTATCAAGAACTCTCATCAAATAGTGTTCAATTTCTTCATCATCTTTCCAATTCTTGACTATTTGTTTCATTTCTTCGAACATTTGTATAACCTTAATATTGGCGCCACCATGTCTCGGCCCTTTAAGTGAGCCGAGTGCTGCTGCCATTACAGAATAGGTATCTGATCCGGATGATGTAACAACATGAGTTACAAATGATGAATTGTTTCCCCCACCGTGCTCCGCATGAAGTACCAGTGCAAGGTCTAGGAGTGTTGCCTCAAGCTTAGTAAATTTGCTGTCCGGTCTGAGCATGTGCAAAATGTTTTCAGCAATGCTTAAATCAGATCTGGGGCCATGAATATAAAGACTATTGTTTCCATGGTAATGAGAGAAGGCCTGATAACTGTAAACTGCAAGTAAAGGGAAACAGGCAATCAATTTTATACACTGCCCTAAAATATTTTTAATAGAAGTGTCATCAGCATTTTCATCAAAACTATAAAAAGATAGTGCATTCCTCGCCATCGCGTTCATAAGGTCCCGGCTTGGAGCTTTCATAATTATATCCCGAACAAAATCTTCAGGTAATTTTTGGTAATAAGAAACAAGTCGCTCAAAATCTTTAAGCTTTTTTTGATTAGGCAGATTTCCAAATAGGAGCAAATAACACGTTTCTTCAAAACCATACCGGCCGTCATTCATAAAACCATCGACAAGATGATAAATATCTATCCCCCTGTATAACAATCTGCCCGCGACTGGAATTGTCTCATTTTCATCAATGATGTAAGCATGCACCTCACCAATTTCTGTCAAGCCAACAAGAACGCCTTTACCGTCTAAATCACGGAGTCCCCGCTTGACATTGTATTTACTGAATAAATCCGGGTTGATTACACTACATTGTTTGGCCATGTCACTTAGCCCATCAATTATTTCCATTTCAATATTTCCTAATGTACTATCTTTCATCTAGTCACACCTCTCGTAGCCATCATATTAATCAAACCGCTAAACCAAGGGGCTCCAGTTTGTTTCAGGCATAAAATTACTAAGGGGTTATCACTACATTTAGCGACAACCCTTAGATTAAATCAAGATAGGGCTAACAAGATTTTTAGATCATCTTTCTATTGATAGCCTTTTTTTAGTCTGTAAATTCTTGTGTGAACATCATCCCGTAAGGCCCGCCTTGGACAATACCTATGCCCAAGCGGTTAAAATTTGGATTTAGAATATTTGCCCTGTGCCCAGATGAATTCATCAGGGCTGTGTGCGCTGCCTGAACCGATTGGTTACCGGCGAGGTTTTCTCCCGCGTAACTGTAAGTGATACCCTGGGACTTCATCATGTCAAACGGAGATCCATAAGTTGGAGACTGGTGACTAAAATAATTGTTATCAATCATGTCTTGTGATTTCATGCGGGCAACCTTTACGAGCCGCAGATCAACTTCAAGCTTTTGTAAGCCTGCCTTCACCCGTTCTTGATTGACAAGATCGACCATTTGCTGTTCTTCAGCAGTTAGTCCAGTGGTAGGCGCTGTTGGAGCAGTCGGTGTAGCCGGTATTGTTGGTGTAGTCGGTGTTGTGGGAATTGTTGGTGCTGTTGGGACTGTGGGTTCCAGTTTTTGTCTCAGGAAAGGATAGGATCTCCAATTATACGTTAAATTATAGTTTGGAAAGCTACCATAGGAGTCTAGGTATTGGTAATTGCTTTTTAAAACAGAGAAATAGTTTTGATAACAGTTAGTGGCAGCTTCTGCTTTTAAGCTATTCAACATGAGAAAAGACGCTGTAATTAACAAAGTACAGGTTAGGAGTAACGAAATTAGTTTTTTGTTCTTAATCATGCAGTTTCTCCTTTTGCCCAAATTTTTTTAAGAGAAGATAATCGTGCAAGCAAAAGAAAACCCTGCTAAGGAAAGAATGCAATGATCATCAGCACAGACATTTCCCCTTTCTTTTAGCGCCTGCGAGGTTAGCTGACGGGTTCGGTAAAAGATACCCTACCTGAAATACTTCAGGATTCACCCCAAAAACTTGGTTTCCCCGCTCCCAGTGCTTAAAATTTGACTGGAATTCGGCAGCATAACTATTCAGTTATAAAATCAATCATACCTCATTTAAATTAATTGGACAAATCTCCTTTGTTAGCATACGTTATCATTTATCTATAATAATGGATATCAAATTAATAATGGTACATTATATTTATTAATTAGATTAACATGGAAAAACATGTCTTTTTATCTAATTTTAATTTACCAGTAAATATTGTTGAACCCTGCAAATATTAAAATACTATATAACTTAACCTTAATCTGTCTTTCTACCTGTGTTGGTAATAAAAAGCCCCGCTCCGAAGAGCAAGGGCATTAACGATACTATTGGCGTGGCTAGATGTTTTTATTCATCTACTTATATTTTAGCACTTGTATTAGTTTCATGCCAGGGTTTTTTAAAGAATTGAGTGAATTTAATTCATATTTTCATCCTTGCTCGTTATATAATTCAGTGGTTTTTTAAAATTTCCTTACCGGGTAAAAAAAACAATGTCGCCGAACTTTGACCCAGCCGTTATGCCGACACATTCGCATTTTATTTTTAGCAAGAAAAAAACCTTTCCATTAGCTATCTCTTCGTGCTCCAAGGATTCAAAGTTGGCTTGGCCCTTTGAGATAACCAGCCCCGCTTTCTGCAGGATTCCAGCGGCCTCTTCAGATATCTCCGCCAGCGGTGCGCCGAGGTGGTTGGATCCTGTGGTGACCACCCGTGCAATCTGATCCATTCCCACCTGGAGGGCATCCGCCCTGGTGGCGTCGTTTAAGATCGGCCCACCCTTCACCAGGTAAGTTATTTTTTTCCCCATTGCTGACAGTTCTTCCGCCAACAGTTTATCAAACACTATTTCACCGGCATTGTCGCCCAGGATCACTACCTGATCTTCCTGGTCCAATTTTTCTTTAAACCGCCTAAAGTCATCTTTGGCAAAGCCTACTCTCAGGCTGTTCTTTAAACTGGCGTTAATATCAAAATTCCTATTTATGCCCAGGTCGATCACGTTGCCGGCAACAGCAATTTTTAAGGCGTCATTGAGCCTTTTGTTGGAGCTATTCAGGTAATCCTTTAACCCGGGGGTACAGCTCAAGGGCAAGGATATTTGATTTTTGCTTTGCTTCCAGGTAAGGGTCGTCATTATTAATTAGCTGATATACCTTTAACAATATTTCCGTTGAATTTTGCGCTGGTGTTCTATTGCGGTCCAAGACCTTGATATCATCCATGAGCTCAAATAGTATTGAGTACTGCCTGTCCTCAGAAATACCGGCGATAGTCATGCAGGTGACCGCCTGTTTAAGATAACAGTGTACGCAGTCAACAAAGGTTTTCATTAAAACCTCCACGTTAGGTGATTTGAATTACTAACAAATAATATTCTACTATAGGTTAACCATCGTTTTTAATAGGGTGGCAAAGGCAATTACCATCTCTTTAATTTATTAGCTGCCGGTTGCAGTCTATTATAAAAGATTGCCCGAAAAATTGTCTGGCTAAAGATGCTTAACTGCTGAAGGCATTAAACTGGCAAACAGCAACATCCATGACAAAGTAGCCATAGGCTTTAAAAACTGATTTACAATCCTTGCTATGCAAGCAGTAGCTAGTATAACCATGCCCAGGAACTCATCCAGCAATGCAAGTGCAATAGCTTCAATAGCGGATAAGGTTACCTGGCCCAAGGTCAATATATCTTGTGGAGTTGTATTTCTTGTGGCATCCGTTAATAGCTTTTCCCCACTCTGGACTAGATCTGCAACCGGTACGCCCAAAACGTAGTTCCAGCTGTACCAAGCCAGTTGGATAGGGGCAGTCCATTAAAGAGATCCCTACTAGAGCGTTTGTTGGAAAGTTGCTTGAACAGGTCTAGAAACAAGCCATATTTATGGATTTTTGAATAACTAGAGTGGTGATGTCCCATTGAAACTTCCCCCTATACTATAAAAGCCTTAGTAGTATAATATAGTATTTAGGAAATTATGTAAACTGTTCAATGTTTCAATATGTTGAGCAAGCCCGTCAAACCCAGGTCATAAATTCATCTCTAGTTTTCCATGGATTCACAGACGCTGGATTTATTTCATATGCTATAAAAAAAAGGAGTGATTTCCAAGATGGTATTCGAGGCTGAAGGAGTAGGCTGTGGCATAGGTGTTGGTAATTCAGCGTTTATTATTTTTCTAATTTTGATTCTGCTTATTTTGGGGATTGGCTGCATTGGTGGTTGCATTTAAATCTTAAAAACTAAACATCCCATTACATCAGATAATAACCACTGGTTAATAGATCAGTGGTTATTTTGTCATTACGGCGAACCGGAAACACAGGGATCAGTTATCAACTGAAAACCTAGGAATAAGATTTTTAGTTTCTTCCTGGGCCTGGCGGGGTTATAATAGTATCCAGAAAGTGACGAATAAAATCGAAGGATGAATTAATTAAATGAAATTGCCCCGGCAAAGATGGATGCGGAAACCTAAAACACAGGTAGTGCCAAATAAAAAAGCTATTTTAAGAAAACGAAAGTGCAGGGATAAAACAAAGGATGAAACACGGGCGGATGAAGGCGGTGACGAGCATGTGCGGGCGCTATAAAACGAACCTTCTGCAGTCTGAAGAAATTCCCTACAGCGTTCCAATGGTAATAGAGGTTCAAAGACCTCCCAGTTAAAAAAGAAACTGGTAAAGTAAACCCTCACTCGCCATAAATTATCGCAGCTAATAGGTCACAAAAAAATGATAAATTACATATGTTATAAAAAACAAAAGGAGTGATCTAAGTGGCGTTTGGCGTAGACGGTGTAGGAACCGGTGGAGTATGTGCCCCAGGTTGTGGCAGCCCGGCTTTCATCATCTTTCTAATTTTAGTGCTGCTTGTTTTAGGTTGCGGAGTTTGTATCTAAGCTTTAACGTATTCCATAAGAGAACAAAAAACCGGGAGTTACTATACTCCTGGTTTTATTTTTGCTTTCAATGATACTATAGTTTTAGAGCCCGCTGAAGCTTGATAATGATTTTTCAGTTTGCTGCAGCACGCGGGATATTTGTTGTCTGGCCACTGCTCGCTGAACCGCTTGGCAGCCCTTTTCGTCTATCAATAAAAACCTTTAATGGGAGGTAATAAATATTGCCCGTAAGTATTGCTTTAACGCACCTAGCCGCGGCTATAACTATTTCGCTCTTGCTCTTTTCGGTTGTTCTATCACCAGTTAGTGTTGCGGCGTCTGAGGGAGAGAATTTATCTGTCCGTGTGCAGGTTAACAGCCATGAGGTTGACTTTCCCGATGCACGTCCTTTTATTGATACAAATGGGCGTACCCAGGCGCCGGCCCGCTTTGTAGCGCAGGCGCTGGGGGCGGAGGTAAGCTGGAACGAGGGCGTTGCTACATTTAGAGGGAACGGAAAAGAAATAGTCCTGACTGCCGGTAAGTCAACGGCTGCCGTTAACGGAGCATATGTTGTGCTTGACTCCGGTGCCCTCCTCATTGAAGATCGAATTTATGCTCCGGTACGTTTTATTGCTGAAACGCTGGGAGCAGTTGTGCTTTGGGACGCGGACTCCAGGCTGGTGAAAATAACTATGGATAAGCCTATAATTAACGGCTATGGTATTACTTATACCAAAATAGACGCGGGTTGGTATATCGTGCCCCGGACTTTTACTGCCTGGGTGGAATCCAACAATGCGCAAAAAGTGGACTTTTACCTGACACCGACCGGAACCGGGCAGGAGCCCGTAAAAATAGCCACCTCTTTTGGCAGCGAGGGGTATTTCAGCATTACCTACCGACTGCCCCAGACAAGCATAATGGGCCACTTGTGGGCGGTCGCGGTTAATAATCAGGGGGAACAAAGCACGGATATCTTGAACGTCTACCGGGAGGCGGATGGTTCCGAGCAGGATAGCATTGAATTTGGTAATCTGTTTATAAACGTTTTCAACCAAGACCTAAAATTTGCGCCGGGTGGCGGAAGGGCTGTTTTCAGCGGCTATAGTTACTCGGATGTGGAAAACAAGGGGAACCACAGCCGCCTTTTGATGCTTGATACGGGCGGCGGGACTGTCAAGACGCTGGACGAAGGAGAATTTATTCGCAACCTTGGGTGGGACTCCGCAGGAGAAAATGTGCTGTACATGAAGGACGGCTCACTCTGCCGGCTATCCGTAAAAGATGGCGGGAAAAGTATAATAGCAGATAACACCTTTTATGGAACCTTTAGCCCTGACGGCCGAAGAATAGCCTTTGCTCAGAGCAACAACGGTTTGTGGGTTTGCGACTTATCCGGCGACAACAAAAAGAGACTGACGAAAACCAATCAAGATTGGTACCCGGTTTGGTATCCGGACGGCCAACACTTATTTTACTTTAACGACCTGGAACAGGAACTGGGAGACGGTGCCGGCCATCTGCAGGGTATGGCCAAGCTATCGGTGGCGGACGGCAGCATTGAAACAATCCTGCCACAGATGACAGGCAAATTCCGTAGTGCGGAATGGTTGGTGCCAGGGCGCTCGCTGCATGTAATCAGCGGCTGGGACGACGGCTTTTATCAGCATATTGTCGATTTGACTGAAGGGAATATTAACGACCTTGGGGAGAACTTTGGCATCAGTAATTATGTCACTGCTGTGAATACGGCGGCAGGCTTGTTTTTTAAAGCCTCTCCCGACGAAATTAAAATTTATGACGGTTCCGGAAACCTGAAAAAGTCTATAGATTATAGCTTTGATCGCTGGGTATTCCTCAGCGCGGCCTTTACTCCGGATGGCCGCATTATCATGATGATGGGCAAGATGTGGGACGAGGGCCAAGATCAGTTGATGAGGGAAATAGTCGTTTTAGACCCTGAAAGTGAGATTTATGACGTGATTGCGGAGGGCGGTGAAAATTTCGAAGCTTGTTTCTGGGAGCCCGGCATGGGACAGATTTTGATCCTGGAAAAAAGCGCGGCAGATAAGTTTTATCAACTAACCAATTTCTCAATACTGCCGGCAACTCTAGGCCGTTACTAAGATTTCATAGGGTTAAATTCTCAAATAATATAAATATCAGAACCTTTTGTTGAGAAACTGAGGTTCTTTTTCTGTTTTCAAGTAATGGAAGACAGTATTTCAAAGTTTGTGTGTTATTTTATAAATTATTAATCATACTAACTTATCAGTGCACAACGGTTGTACAATCGGCCACATTTTCTGTGGGATTTAGCGGATTAATGGATGGTTGTCTGGCTCTCCATGCCCCACTGACTTCATCCGATACCTTAAATATGGTACGAATTGGACTTCAACTTGACAGTATGAACTATCACATACAGTCCGTGCGGATGTACGGGACTTCTATACAGAATCTCTTGTGTCAGCAACAAGGTACTATAACCGGTTTTCTGAGGTAATGTTGAAAAAGGGAATTTATATCCGGCCACCTGTTACTAATACTTTTAAGAAAGTAGATTCGGTAAAAAAACAGAATTTTTTGCGAGGATTTTTAGGTGAACGCAGACCTTTACTTGCAGAAGAAATAGAACACCTTTTCTTTGGGATTAGAACTAATGAGATCGGAGGAACCTTAGTAACCGGTTTTCAGCAAGTTGCCAGATCAGATCAAGTTCGAGGATACATGGCAAGGGGTGCAGCGATCGCCAGGAAACACGTGGGTATATTCAGTTCAGCTTTACAAAAGGAAAACTTTCCGGTTCCAATGCACTCCGGGGAATTAGTCACGGACTCCACCATCCCCCATTCTCTGATAAGTTAATGATGCAACACGTTGTAATGCTAAACAACATCGGCATAGGGAACTATGCGACGGCCATGGCATCAAGCCTAAGACATGACCTCAGTGTAACCTATACGCGGCTGATCGGTGAAGCTGTGAACTACGGGAAGGATGGGATAAACATTATGATTGAGAACGGCTGGTTCGAGGAACCTCCACGCTCCATAGACCGGCGGGAACTGGCTAAGGAACCTGTACATTAGAGCACCATAATAAGGCTACCTTTTATTTGCCTACAGTAAAGATTATTTGAATGGAAGAACTTCTATTATCGCTAACAATAAGCAAATTTATGCTGACAATTACCTGGCAATTGCATCCTGTAATATTACGTCTCCTGGTGATGGTTACACAAGATCGGGATAAATTCTCGGTCTTTTTCTTTTTGCATTATACAGTAATTAGATAAGCTTTCGACGGTGTTCACCTATTATTTGGCGACAACATATAATTTATATCAAGAATGGTATTTAATAAGTTTCGATGGTAGGGAAGGGGATATTTTAATGCCATCAAATGATGATTTCATTAGACAATCATTGGATTTAGATCTGTTCTTTTTAAGAATAATGAAAGAACACTCCTTCTTCTTGGAAGGAGGATTCACTCCTGTAAGTTCTAACTTGGCTAGTCAGGCAGATGCATTTAAAAAACAATTCGAAGGATTATTAAAAGAGGCCGTGTCACTCGCCAATGGTTTTATTAGTCCCGATGTAGCCTCTTCAGGGGAAGTTGTTACCGAGTTCACGCTTAACGCTGAGAGGGCATCAGAATTTTTCACTGGGATTCCTATCGACACCAGTATTACCACAGCGGAACTTGCTCTAACGAAGGGGATGCAACAATTAAATACACAAATGCTGACTCAAAGGGTTTTTGATCTCAACCAGAGAGCGATTGCCGTTACACAAGAACTGATTAATTTTAAGACAACAGTGCTTAACAGTGTTTTGTCTTGCAGACTGTTTACATTCAACTATCCGCTCTTAATTGACCATATACGTAGGGAAGCCATATTGTTTGTGACTCTGCTCACTCGATTACAACAAAGAATGATGGTTGATATTACAAGATTTGCAATTGAACAGGAATCCTTTTGGAATAGGATTATGGCGGAACATGCAAAATTTATCCGGGGACTGTTAGATCCTACCGAGGAAGCTTTATTCGAAATAGCTAATAATTTTGGTAAAGAGTTTGATGTGCTGACCGCAAGGGCACTGGCTATACACAATCAGATTACCATTTTGCCCCAGGTTACACAAGAAAGCCTGAATGCGACCGTAAGGATAAGGGATTTCAAGAGACAAGGCACGGAGGGTATTCTTGCATGCAAAATTAGGTCCATAATATTACCGTTATTGGGTGATCATGTACTCAGGGAGGCAAACCATTACCTGCGATTATTGAAAGACTTCAGTATGATTGTTTAAAGGGTAGATGCTTTATCACCTGCTGTTTCCTCATAAATTTGGCCCGATCTGCAGGAGTTAAAACGACTGGCTATGACCCAACCAAACCCCGGATAAAAATTAAAAATGGCTTAGAAACTATAAAATAATATGAATAAATTAAGCGAGGCTCTTTATTTGCAGCCTCGCTTCGATACTTAAAAGCAGGATAGGTATAAGTGTTTGTTCGGCTTCCTGAACAATGCGAACAAGTTTACCAAAGAATAGAAGAAACTAGAACACCGAAAATAAAATATTGGATAAAATGTCATCAAACACAAAAAGAAAAAACCTCCCGAACATGGGAGGCCTTGAATTTACTGGCGGGAGTGTGTGAGAATCGAACTCACCACGGACAGGAGCACTGCCCGACGACTGGTTTTGAAGACCAGGAGCACCACCAGGCGAACGCGCCCATAGTTACAATGGGCAATATGATATGCAACGTCATACCGCTATTATCAATTAAATTAACATCAATGATTAGCCCAGCTAACCATGCCACCAGAGTCAATACTACCGCAAGGATTGTCATCTTTATTCCTCCGTTAAATTCCTGTTTATCTGCATATTAAATAATCCAAATTTAATTGTAATGTGAAATATTGCTATTTAACTATACCATACCAGCATAAATCTTTCCACTGAATCATTATCAATAATAGTCGTAGCTTTCCAGTGCAATCTGTGGTATCCTGTGTGACTAACAGGAGGCGATACAGATGAACGATATACTGGATGAGCTCTACCGGCGGTTTTTCCACTCTTCTCCTCAGACTGATTTACAACGGGAAATTGAGGACGCCCATCGGCAGCTCATTGATCGGCTGGAGAAGCCGGAGCGAAAACTGGTATTGAGAATCATAGATACCAAAGACATGATTGCGGGAACCGGAGCTCAGGAGAGCTTTAACTGCGGCTTTTGGCTGGCATGGCGGTTATTCACACAACTACACGAATACGACGGCGGTCATTCGGTTGAGGAAAATCTCAATGCGGATGACCGCTTTTTTATGAAGAAAGGAACAGATGATGAACCCTAAACTCAAATATCTTGCGGCAGCAGGTGTGATCGTGTGGATGGTATCCTTATTGCCTCTGCCCTACACTAAAGATGCAACGCCTTCGCCCGAGAATCGCCCTGTGTGCGATCTGAATCGGGGGAGCGAGGATGTTGCCCTCCCACCTTCGCAGCAACACAGCACGGGGCAGGCAGCGCCCGAACTGCCGCCCCCAAACGTGGCCTTTATTGAGAACTCCGCAACGGTGACGGAACCGGAGCCCCAACCGACGAACACACCTGAAAAGGAAGAATCTGTTCCAGCAACAGCCCATCCGTCGAAACCGTCCGAGTCGCTCTCTCCCGCGCCTGCAAGAGCAACCGGGCCCCAAATGGGCGATACCCGCATGGTGGACGGGCAAAAGCAGGTCTACTTTCTCGGCTTCGGTTGGATTGAGGACAGCGGCGAACCAAACCGCGGCGAATACGCTGCCGATATGTATGAAAACGGCAACAAGATCGGCATCATGGGCGGCGGCACCGTCGTGGATGGCGGCGGCGATATCAACAAAATGGTAAGCATCACGGTTGCACTTGTCAAGGGGTGCAAACTAAAAAAGGCAAAAAAATACGGCAGGGCGTTTAATTGCCCTGCCTTGTCGTTCAGATTGTCGGCGGTAGCCGCTTAGTGATTACAGCTTGGAAATATAATGGTCATACCATTTTTATTTTCTATATTTTTTTACCAATATAGAAAACATATCCATAATACTGTTTATATTTTGAATACAATTCCGCCTCATACTTCATATTTGCAATAAAAGCCTCTGCGGTTTTATTCCCAGCATATTTTTCCAGTAATGCTTTTTGCGCTGCTTCCCGCGGAATAAAATAATTATCCGTCCAGCATTTTTCAGGCAATGCAAATGCGGCAACAAGATTATAACCGGCTTTTTGCATTATTGAAATATTATGCCCTATTGTGTCAATTTCAGGAACAGCATCAACCCAAAACTTTTCAATTTCAGCGGGGCGTTCATCGGTAAACCATGACTCATATGTTACGGCAATATAGCCGTCTGTTTTGAGGAAGTCCTTCCAATAGTTCAAGCCTTTTTCAAAACCAATATTGGCAATAGCCCCTTCAGACCATATAAGGTCAAATTCTTCTTTTTGGAAAGGAAGATTTTCCATTGAGCCAACAATGCCATTTACTCTTTCTTGGAGATTTAATTTTTTGGCATTATCGTTAAAAATATTTATAAAATCGGGAAAAAAATCTACACCAGTGATATTTCCGGTAATATTTTGTGCAAGAACCATTGTTTGCCCACCAGTTCCACAGCCTAAATCTACTACCCGTGAAATTTCATTAAGATTATCCAGAAAACTTAATGCCTTAATAGTCATTTCAGGGCTACCAGGCCCTTGCCGTTCCAACCCTACATGTAATTCACAAATTAAGTTTAAGTCAAAATCGTGAATTGATGTTTGTTCATTTTCCATTTTTTACTCCTCAATTCAGTATTGTCAAGAGCCGCCTGTATCGTCTCGGCGGTCAGCATCTTCACAAACTCGTGCACGTCGTTTAAGTCTTTGATGCCGTATTCCTCAATCATCTGCCGCAGCTTGCTTTTTTCTTTTCCTGCCATGTTAATACCCCCATCATCAGTTTTATCTTATCTGACAATGGGGGTTTACACAATCTTTTCTGCACTACCCCTTAATCCATCATCATCTTTGCCAGCATCTCCTCGCCGGAGATATTACCCTCCACATAATCCCGCCGGGCTTGGCTGGCGGCGGCAGACCAAACCTTGAACTGTTCCTCTGTCAAATCCTTTCCGCCAATCTCCACTTCGAATTTTTCTGCTGCCCGGTACCGGCGTGAATAGACCTTGTTGTACTCGGTGAGATACTGCTGTAAAAACTCGTCGGCCTCGATCCCTTTTTCAAAGAACAGCTTTGCCCCCACTTGCTTACAGGTCCGCTTCCCCTTGTACGGCCTGTCGCAGAAATCCCGCTTGCGCTTATCGGCCAGCACAAAATACCGCCCGCAGAGCTTACACCGCTTAAAATCAATCAGGCCCTGCCCGATATGCTTTTCCGCATACTGCCCGTTATGATCCACGTCAGCAAAGGTCATGAAATGCGTTAGACCGTCGCTGCCATAAAAGACCCGGACGTGTGGATACTGTGCCGCCATGCTTTTTACCTTTCTAAAAATAATCGATTCTCCATGATAATCGTCATCTGTGCTTCCCTGTGTATTCCATATTTTGTCTGTACGATAATGATAACACAAAGAATGATATATTTCAATTTTTGATTCATTATCACACAGGAGGTGAGCGAGATGCAGGGTATGAAAACCTTCCCTTTGGGAGGGGCAAGCATAGCGTTCGGCTGTACGCCGACCGCATTAGAAGCGGGGCGCATTGCACAGGGCGCACACCATGAAAGAAACGCAGAACAACTTCATGTGCTCCACCTACAAGAAGCGCGGCAAAGAGGAATGCAGTTCCCATTACATCCGGGAAACGCAGCTCAAGACGATTATTCTGGATGACCTCAAGCGGGTGACGCATTATGCCCAGCAAAAGGAAAAGCTGTTTGCCGAGCATATCACACGCAAGAATTCCGCTGAAACCCGGCAGTAAATCACCCGCATCCAGAGGGAGATTGACGCCGCCAAACGGCGGGACGGCGAACTCACCGCCCTGTTCAAACGGCTCTATGAGGACAATGTGCTGGGGCGTATCCCCAACGAGCACTTCCGGCTGCTTTCCTCGGAGTACACCACGGAGCAGGCAGAGCTGCGAAGCAAGCTCCCGAAGCTGGAGGAACGGCTGGAACAACTCCGGAACTCACTGACCAACGTGGCGCAGTTTATCGACAAGGCCAAGCGGTACAGTGAGATTACCGAACTCACGCCGGAAATCCTGCGGTTGTTCATTGAGAAGATCGTGGTGGGCGAAAAGTCGCAGAAATATTCCCGCACCGCCGAACAGGATATCTGGATTTACTATCGGGACATCGGGCTGATGGACACGCCGGTGGAGCCATCCTGCGAAACAGAAGCAGAGTCTGAGGAATACGAGCTCATGGATATTTCAGCGACAAACATGACAGCATAGGCAAAAAATCAGGGCGGACAGCCCTATCCGCCCCATCACAGGGATTTATACCCGGTTCACTTTTTGTCCCTATGATACCCCGCCTAACTCCCGGCGGCTCTTTTTTTATGTTAACTGGTTTTTGAGATCAGAAACACCATCAGTCAACCGTAAATGACCCTAGCAGGTGACTAAAATTTAACAAAATGAGAACAATAATGAAGCATAGATATCGGTGGTGATCGGAAATAAAAAAATATCGTTCTCCATTGTTGTCGGCTTTATGGTCGATAGCCATCCCTGGTTTTGGGCAGCTTTATATCGGGGATTACCTCATAGGTGTATTGCTGGTTATATTGGAGGTATTAATCAACGTTAAAGCGAGCCTAAATCTGTCCATCCTGTATTCATTCAGAGGACAGTTTCAGAATGCTATAGACGGGGCTAACTTACAGTGGATGTTGTTTTATCCGTGTATTTATGCCTTTTCTATTTGGCAGGCTTATAACAGGGCGTTAGAGATTAACCGTGGTCCTGGCCAAGTTGAAGAAGGCAAAATAATTGCTAATACAAAATATAACGGGTTATTTATCGGGGTTGCGATGGGAGGAACACTGGGTGTTATATATAGTTGCAGAATCGGTCCCATATTCTGTGGAATTTTAGGCGGAGTAATTGGCGGGTTGCTGGGGTCTTTTATTGAAAAATTAGGCAGGATAATATTTTACAAGAGTTAGGAAAAGATATAATCATCAGATTTCTTAGGGGGTAAAAATTTGGAACAGCAAACGGAAGTGGAAGCTCAAGGCACAATCCAAGAAATCCACCACCACGCTCCGCTAACTTCATCCGAATTGGCTTTACTGTGGCGAACAAATCTTTATTATACGATGATTAGGTGCATACATTCACATTTTGTAAGAACAGCTAACGATCCGGACCTAAGAACCCTTATTGAGAATGGGTTGTCTATTTGCGAAACTCGAATAAATAAAACCTCGCAAATTCTAAAGATGGAAGGACAGCCAATCCCGAAAGGATTCGGAGATAAAGATATAGATTTAGGAGCTCCCAGGCTGTTCACGGATTTATATTATTATTTTTGGACCCTTAGCATGATACAGATTGGACTTATGATAAACGGGAAGAATCTTTCCCATTCAACACGAGAAGATGTTCGTAATTTTTATACTGAAGCACTTAGTTCAACAACAAGGTATTATAACTGGATCTCTGAAGTAATGCTGAAAAAGGGAATATATATCCGATCCCCAATAATTAATACCTGCAAGGAAGCAGATACCGTGGAAAAACAGAACTTTTTACGCGGATTTTTAGGCGAACGAAGACCCTTGCTTGCGGAAGAAATAGATTTCATATTCTTTGGTATTAGAAATAACCAGATAGGAGGAGCCTTAACAACAGGTTTTCAGCAAGTTGCCAGATCGGAACAAGTTCGGGCATATATGGCAAGGGGTGCGGAAATCGCAAAGAAACATGTTGAGATATTCAGTAAAACTTTGCGTAAAGAAAACCTACAGGCCCCAATGCACTCAGGAGAGCTACTCACGGACTCTACTATACCACCGTATTCTAATATGTTAATGATGCAACATGTAGTAGTATTAAACGGTATAGGTATAGGAAACTATGCAACGGCCATGGCGTCAAGCTTAAGACATGACCTCAGCATAAACTATATGCGGCTGATTGCGGAGACTGCAAACTACGGGGAGGATGGAATAAACATTATGATTGAAAACCGTTGGTTCGAGGAACCTCCACGCATAATAGACCGGCGGGAATTGGCTAAGGAGCAGGTGCATTAGAAGATTTAAGTATAGCTCATTAATTAGAATTAAAGTTGGAGGTGTGTTATGAGTAACTAAGTTATATTATGGTCGATGCTAATTCTACCCTGGTTAACTCTAATATTTATTAGAAAAGAAGATATTAAACGGTATATGCCAGCTGCACTGTTTGCGGCGATTACGACTATACTCATCATTGATATGGGCGTTACTCTTAATTGTTGGGTTATTAAAGAGAGCATTTACCCTTTGAACGAAGTTTTACCTTTAAGTTTTGGCACTTTTCTAGCATTTCAAATCTGGATATTAAAATATACCTACGGAAGATTTTGGATATATGCTGTTACTGAAGTTTTATTAGGATTTGTGTTTATTTTTTTAGTTCAGCCTTGGTTAAATCTCCAGGGGATATGGGTACAGATTAATGCAACAAATTTTTTAGCTTATTTACCAGTAATTCCTCATTTTATTTCAGTTTATCTGTATCAGATGTGGCAGGAAGACGCATTAGTCCCAGCTATGAAAAAACTCTTTTCGCCGAAACTGCAGACTGTGGCAACAAAACCAATTTATAAAGATGAGGACGATCCCGGTTCCCTACCAGACCGTAGGTAACACTTCCATCTCCCTGACCGGAACAACTGCATCCAAGTGGAAACTTATCCTCAAAAACTCCGATACTGCCCCGACCCAGGTTGAAATTGCTACAACAACTCTCTGACCATCCCGACCGTTGTGGGAACCACCAACTACATTTTCTGGGCTGTGGCGAAAGCTACTTCCGATGAAACTCCACAAAACGATACCTCCGCCGATATCTCCGTGAGTGCTACAATTGAGGCTGTATAGAAATTGGTATTATTTACAGCTTGAGTCGATTATTGGGCCGATTCTATAATGTCGTCGACCTAATAATTGACAGGAGGGTAACATTATGAAAAAGGCTTGCTGTTCCAAAAAAATTTGGCTGGTTCTCTCGGTACTGCTTTTACTATTGGCAGGAGGAATTCAGTTAGCCTGGGGGTATGATTTCGTGGGTGCTTTTTATGTCTGTCACATTATAGGGGATGGCTCTGAGGAAGACCCCTGGCGGGGCTTATGTCGCCGACTATCCGGTAAACTGGGTCATGGCTGGGGAAGTGGGGAAAGGAGCTTGAAGCCGATAATAAAATTTATCACTTTCCCGGAGGTCTAGATGCAACTTTTGAATGTGGCCGGCCATATCCCTATGCCGGCCCAGGCTAACACGGCCTGCCACTCCAGGTCAAGGGTCTCCGCTTCGCT
>MVQL01000249.1 GCA_002067205.1 Pelotomaculum sp. PtaB.Bin104 | reverse complement strand
ATTTCTGGTAAACGGCTGAATTTAAGCTAATTTAAACCTTGATAATTTAACTATTTGTTTATGCAACACTACTGATCCATGCAGTGTTTGGTGAGCATTGGACTACCCTGGTGAGGGTGATAACATGACCACAGCAGTAATTATCATCAACTGGAATAGCGGGGCGCTATTGGTGAAATGCTTGCAACACCTTGAGCGGCAGACTGTTCAACCTGATCGGATATTGGTAATTGATAACGCAAGTTCTGATAATTTTTGTATTTGTTCCGAGTTATTAGCAAATGTCACCTTGCGCAGGTTGAATAGCAATCTTGGTTTCGCTGGCGGCAATAACCTGGCACTATCTGAATGCAATACTGATTTAATTGCAACGCTTAATCCGGATGCTTTTCCCGATCCGGAATGGTTGGAGCAGCTTCTTACTGCTGCTAGTGCATACCCGGATGTAGCTGCATTTGGTTCGCGTCAGCTGTCTTTTGAGGATATTGGGATTTTAGATGGTGCGGGTGATACTTACCATATAAGCGGATTAGTTTGGCGTAATCGGTTTGGGAAGCAACAGCAAGCGGAAGATCTAGTCCCGCGAGAAATATTTTCACCTTGTGCTGCTGCGGCTTTGTACCGGCGGCAGGCTTTGGTGGATATAGGTGGGTTTGATGATGCCTTTTTTTGCTATATAGAGGATGTTGACTTGGGTTTTCGCTTACGTTTAGCAGGGCACAAATCAATGTATGTCCCGAAAGCAATGGTCCGCCATATAGGTTCAGCCACTACGAGTGGGCAGCCTAGCGATTTTTCAGCCTATCACGGGCATCGCAATTTGGTTTGGACCTTTTTCAAGAATATGCCGGGGTTGTTGTTCTGGCTACTGCTACCCCTTCATCTGCTCTTGAATCTGTCTACTATAATTGGGTACGTAGCCCGTGGGAAAGGTAGTATGATTCTCCGTGCAAAGATAGATGCAGTTAAAGGTTTGCCCCGGGTGTGGTCGAAGCGTAAACAGATTCAGGCCGGTCGGACCGCTACAATACAGGATATATGGAGGATTTTGGATAAACGGTTTATTATCAGCAAATATGGTCGCTAAACACTATGGGAATATCGAGGGGTTTGTCTATCTCGATTAATTCAGATTGGTTCTTGTGGTATCCGTCTAAAGGCTGGTACCTTATATATGGAGTTTAACACAGATTATTCGGTTGCTTGGACTTTTAGCCTAAGGATTTTTTTTTGAGGTGCCTATTTGATTGGCCAGATTTGCATGAATACTCATGGTTTTCCCTTCATCCAAGGAAAGTAGTTATTAATTATCCTTGTTACTGGTAGCATTATTGCAAGAGCAATACACGAATATAACAACCCATTAATATTGGAAGGTCTTATCTGGATTCCGTAAACTTCGATGAATTTGTTTATTAAAAAGTAAGTAAAGGGAATATGTAAAGCAAAAATAGTCAATGCATTGATTCCTAAATTAGATAATACGTTGCTGGTTTTAATATATTGTGAGATGTAAACATAAGTTGTAAGCTTATATTTATTATAACAGAGTAAGAAATTGCCAACTTTCGAATAAATAAATTATTATCTCTATAGTTTCTCATCATGTTTCCCATGCCAAAAAAAACCATATAATAAATCGCGGAATCAAACGACCACGACAACGTAGGTTGTTGTAAGCCATTAAATTTAATATATTATCTGACTGTCAGTACCATGCTTGGGCTTGGAGCGGCGTATTTTGGGATTGTTGGGTGTCAGGTCTTCATTAGATTGCTCAATGATAAATTTCATTGGCTGCACCCCGCAGGTGAAATATTGGATTTGGAATTATCCCTTGTTTATTCCATTATAAGGGGTTTTGCGCTAAATTACGAATGTTTTATTGCCTTCAGATCACGGATTCAGGTATTACATAATATTTGGAGGTATGAGAACTATGCATCCTAGTTCGAGGGAAAACATGCGGAGGTTTGTAGAGAAGTATGTTCGTGAGGGTACGAAGCTACTGGATGTCGGAAGCCGGGAGATAGAGGGACAATTCGAAAGCTCCTATCGCAGTCTTTTTGATGGAATGAATATAAAATACATGGGATGCGATATGGTTCCAGGGGAAAATGTAAACATCGTTCTTGAAAAACCTTATGTCTGGAAAGAAATCAAGCCGAACAGTTTTGATTATGTCATCTCGGGACAAATGCTAGAGCATGTGGGATTTCCCTGGCTTACCTTTCTGGAGATTCACCGCGTGTTGAGGCCCGGCGGGATATGTTGTATTATTGCGCCCTCAGCCGGTTACATGCACAATTATCCTCTGGACTGCTACAGGTATTATCCAGATGGAATGGTAGCTCTGGCGCATACCGCTCATCTTAAGGTACTGGATGTATATACGAACTGGAGCTATGAAAAATTTCCTTATCTTGACCCCATCTGGAAGGATACCGTGCTGATTGCACAGAAAGAGGAAAAAAAACTAAAGAATTTCAAAGCAAGCGTAAAACGTGCTTTGTATCATATTGCCTCATGTAAAAGTCTCAAGTCCGTACAAAGAATTTCGTCAAACATTGAGCAGGACGACGACCCGCTGATGCAGGAACATACTGTCGTGCCCATGGATGACGACGGAAATATGCTGAGCTCCGCACAGCAGAGAGCTTTGTTCAGGCATCTGACAGAGGGGAAAAAGCTTAACGATCTTGAATTGTTTTTCGGCGAAAGGGAGCATCGACCGATTCATAAATGTCTGAATTATTTCGGCATATACGACGAGTTCTTTTCGCGCTACAAGGGAAAACCCGTCGTTATGCTTGAGATAGGGGTTTCCCAGGGCGGTTCCCTTCAAATGTGGAAAGACTATTTTGGCCCTCAATCGCTGATTGTTGGAGTAGATATCGATCCGAAATGTAAAAATTTGGAGGAGCCCGGAATCGAAATATTCATCGGCGACCAGGCAGACAGAAAATTCTGGCAGGAGTTTAAACAAACAGTATCATCGGTAGATATATTGCTGGATGACGGGGGACACACTGCGAGCCAGCAATATATTACTTTCCAGGAAATGTTTCCGCATCTTACATCCGAAGGGCTTTATCTTTGCGAGGATCTCCATACGTCCTATTGGTCAGGTTTTAACGGGGGGTATCTTAGGCAGGGTACTTTTGTGGAACACTGCAAGGGGCTTATCGATTCCATGAACGCCTGGCATTCGGAAAGCGATTCCCTGCAACCGGATTATTTTACACACAGTATTCAAGGGGTCCATTTCTATGACGGAATTGTAGTTATTGAAAAAGGAAACCGGACCAAACCGCCTGACATTCTCAGGATTTGAGCTCAGAACGGATTACGCTACTTTATCGTTCAGACTTTCGATACTTGATGATATGATAAATCTTTTTCATACTCCGATAGAGAATATTACTAAACAATTTTCTCTTATGGATAATTAAACTGTCCATTAATTCATTCGGAACGGAATTATTGATCTGATATTGGATCATAACCGCGGCCACGGACGTTTTCCACGGAAACCGTAATATGATTTGCGGGTCCGGCTTTATAAAGACCAAATTTTGCCCGATGCGAATTCCATTCGATCGGATGTCTTTCATACCATAAGTTTTTACGTCGCGAGGTGTCTCAATTTTAATTACCAGGTCATGCAATGTGATCATGCCCATTTCGGTCGGGTCAAAACGCAGTCTGGTTATAAGTCCGTGATTGGCGATTCCGGGGAATTCGAAAAAGCCGGGCTCTTTATTGCTTTTTTTTGCAGCAATGGTATTTTTCTCGGAAAACCCAAATCCATTATCAAAAAACAGCGTTAAAGTATTGCCTGAATAATTCTCCTTCTGTTCCCTGCCCTTGGAAATGATCGATGACGCTATCCCCGGTGGCAGCACAATGGGAATCCTGTCAAATTTGCGTTGTATCAGCAAATGATTCCTTTTCCATTCCTCCTTGCTGTGTACCGTTTGAGAGGATTCGGAATTTGTCCACAGACGGTAAACGCATGTTGGCGTGTCAGAATTGGAAACTCCGCAAACAAACCCGGTTCGCATAAGGAAATCCCAGTCTTCCGTTGTCGTCAGGTCCTCATCGAAGCGGATATTCAGCTTCTGGAACGCATAGGCAGGAAAAGCCAGACTTACTGGCGGACAGGAGTTTACCATCAATTCGCCCAGGAAATCAAAGTCTCTGCAGAACGTAGCCTGAGGCGAACCGCATGCCCGCAAAGCTTCCACGCCGGAGGACGTATTGACTGTCATCCAATTTTGCGAAATAGCATACGTATGCAAAACAGAGCCGCTGTTTTCCTTGGCCATCCTGTAAAACTCTTCCACCCAGTTATCAAATATGATATCGTCGTCGTCAAGAATCGCGATATAGCTTCCTTTTGCTTCGGAAAAACCGACATTTAGCGGCGTTGTCCGGTTTCCGTAGTCCACCCTAATCAGCCTTGTTTTGCACCTAATCCATTCCGGCATATCCTCAATGATACGCTCAACTGTATGCTGTTGCTCGTGGTTAAGCTTATGTCCAAGAACTAATACTTCGAAGTCCGTATTGGTTTGTCCCGTAAGACATAATAGGGCTTCCGTCAATGCCTGCGCACGCTTTCCCTGTGTTCTGGTAATCACGGACAGGAAAGGTTTCGGTTCATTGGATGACGGTCTGCCCGGCGTTTTTTCCCTGGGCAGGTAAACTCGCAAAAATTGATTGACCGTTGCATTGGGATCGACTAGTGTTTTAAGCCAATTCAAATACTGAAACACTAAAGAACCCTCGGATAGAAAAATGCTTTTTTCCGGAAAATGCTGATCTGATTTTTCCATAAAAAGATCTTTGCTGCTTATCTGTTCAAAACCGGTTTGCTTCATAAGGTTTGTCAGCCTGTCCTCAGTAAAAAATGACAGGTGCGTATTGTCTAAAAGACCCTTTTTGGTATAATCAAACCGGCCTTCGATCAATTTAAATGCCACGTCTTTATGAGTGATATTCGGCACGCTGATGATAACTGGCGCATGATATTTTAAGGCGATCGTATGGACTGTTTCCAAAAGAGCTTCTTGCGAAGGTAAATGTTCTATGACATCAAGCATGGAAATGGAAGAGAGATTACGGCCGTTTAAAATACTTTCAATATAATCAGCATCTACTGATGATAGCCCAAATTGCCCCAATACACGTTGATATGACTCGATGCCTGCTGATTGGAGGGCTTCCACTGTTTCAGCATCCGCATCAATCCCTATATAGCTCAGATTCAGACCTTTTTCGATGATGCCTGTATGGATCGCGGCATAGCCGCACCCGATATCCAGATGAACACCTTGAGGATTTAAATCCGCTAAGATATCGACGGTATACCCATATATGCCATCAGCAAAATAATTATTTTTATATTTTGTGCTCATAAAGCCATCTCTCTTATAAAGAAAAACGATGATTCGTGTAGTAATTTCCCACAAAAGTGGCTACCTTGTGATTTGGATCAACCGGCTTTGGCAGTTTGTTATTCTTTTTCTTTTCTAGGAATTCCCTTGCTGCTTTTCTATAAGTTTCGTTGCTGCTGGAAGAGAAGGTCGATACCAAATGATTCAATAATTTGGGATTGGACCATTTGTTGGCCATCATCATGGCCGCTACCGCAGAATAGTAGACTTCCGCTGCCGTCGGCTGCCATGTTGCTTTAGCAGAAAGGCGCTTCGCATGAAATACTACAGCCAAAGGCTGATAGATGATCTTTTTTTCCAGCATCCTGATCCGCCACGAAAGATCAACATCATCGCAGTACAAAAAAAAAGAAGCTTCATCATAACCGTTCACTTCATGGAAAATTGCAGTGGGTAACACCCCGCACGCTCCCGTTGCCCAGGAGGTTTCGCCGGTTCTCATATCATATTCCTTGGGATGTTCAATGGGCGTTTGCCTTGCTTCAACCAATCCAACATTTTGTTCCGGATTGTCAAACGGCTTTAATATCTCAGAAAAGAAGCGGGGAGAGACGATAACATCCGGATTCATGATCATCAGGTATTTTGTTTCACAGTTTTTAGCCAGGAGATTGTGTCCTCTTGAAGTTCCGGTATTGCAGGAAAAGAAATCATAATCGATTTTAAAATGAAATTTGTATTTTCCCCTTAGATGAGCCAGATCTTCATCGTTCAGGACTCTGGTACCGGAAGCATCACCGTATTTGAGGATAAATGGTTTGGTTTCTGGATTATCGTGTTTATATAATTCATAAGCGCGTGCCAGGGATGCCATAGAGCGCTCCAAATCAGAAATATCATTTTTATAAATTACGGTCTGAATTTGTATTGATGTATCTGCCATTAAGCACTCCTCTAAACAGTTTAATTATTTATTAAATTATTCCATTTTTATACCATTTATAAAGAATATTATATAATGCTCAACTCTAAAAATACAAGTGAGCAAAAATTTTTCGTTAAAGATATAATTTTAGACTGTAGTGTTGCATAAAAACTTGATTTCAAAAGTCAATAATAGAAAATAAGGAAATGGAGCCATTTCTTTTGAGCAATACTCCTTAAACGATTTAGGCTGTATACGGTCAACATTGAGGTTTATGATATTTTGATGGGAGTAACACAATTTCCTATTATATCAACAGTTTTTCCGTACCATTTCTCGAGTTTATCGGGAGTATCCGTTATTTTGTGTAAATGGATTTTTTAACAGTAATTTTTTGGTTTAATTATATAGGGATAGGAATGTAAAACATCGTATAATTATTTGGACATGCTGCTATACCAATGCTCGTAATATTTTTGATATTCCCCCGATTTTATTCTTTGCCACCACTTACCGTTTTGTCGGTACCATTTTACTGTTTCGGACAGGGCAGTCTCAAAATTAAAGGCAGTCTGCCAGCCTAGTTCCTGTTCAATTTTTTGCGGGTCTATTGCGTACCTCCGATCGTGGCCGGGACGATCGGAAACATAGGTAATCAGGCTTTCCGGTTTGCCCATAATTTTCAGTATGGTTTTCACCATTGTAATGTTTGACACTTCTTTCCCGCCACCGATGTTGTATACTTCCCCGGCTCTTCCTTTTTCAATTATTAGTTTCAGTGCCGAGCAGTGATCGGTAACGAAGAGCCAGTCCCGCACGTTCAAGCCGTCACCATAAACTGGAATGGGTTTTCCTTCTAGTGCGTTGGTGATTACCAGCGGGATCAACTTCTCTGGAAATTGGTAGGGACCGTAGTTGTTGGAGCAGCGTGTGACCACTACCGGCAGGCCAAAAGTCTTGAAGTAAGCGCGGCAGAGTAGATCGGCCGAGGCCTTGCTGGCGGAATAGGGGCTGTTGGGGGCAAGAGAGGTTTTCTCGGTGAATTCCGGGTCGTCCATATTCAGGCTGCCGTATACTTCGTCGGTGGACACCTGGAGGAACTTTTGTAAGCCGTGTTTTTTGGCTGCATCCAGCAGGACCTGAGCGCCTGCTATGTTGGTTGAGATGAAAGGAGAGGCGTCCTGAATGCTCCTGTCCACGTGAGATTCAGCAGCAAAGTTGATTACTGCATCAAGCTCGTTTTGCTTAAAGATTTCATCAACCAGCTTTGCATCAGCAATATCTCCCCGGATAAAAGAATAACGGGGGTTGTCTTTAATATCAGCCAGATTTTCCAGATTACCAGCGTAAGTCAATTTATCGAGGTTGACAACTTCCCAGTCGCTTTCGGCTAGAATGAGACGCACAAAGTTGGAGCCGATAAAGCCAGCTCCTCCCGTTACCAGCAGTTTCATTAATATTAACCCCCGTTAGTTATTTCCCTGACATATCTTTCTACAGCATTCTCCCAGCTGGGCAGGCTATATCCGATCACGTGTTTTAGCGGAAAAGGATTCATCGCTGAAAGTGCAGGCCTGTCGGCCGGCCTGGGGAAATCTTTCGTCTCACAGGGCCTGACCATTGTTTTTAACCCTGTTGCAGATACAACTTTTTTTGCGAGTTCAAACCAGGTTGTAACCCCGCTATTTGTAATATGATATGTTCCGTAGCACTTACTGTCTATAAGGTCAGCAAGTGCTATTGCCAGGTCGGCTGTATAGGTTGGTGAGCCTTGCTGGTCGTTTACAACCATTAGCTCATCTTTTTGCCGGGTTAAAGTCAAGATTGTGTCGACAAAATTTTTACCACCAGGACCGAAAAGCCAGCTTGTGCGCGCAATGAAATAATTTCCTCCAATTTCACGTACTGTCGCCTCTCCGAACAGCTTGCTGGCGCCGTAAACATTAATCGGGTGCGGAATGTCATAGATTTGGTATGGGTGGCTGGCCTGTCCATCGAAGATGTAGTCGGTGCTGATATGCACCAGGGTTGTTGCGAACTGCCGGCAGGCCAGGGCTAAATAGCGCGGCCCGAGGCCGTTGGCGAGAAAAGCTTTATCTTCTTCCTCCTCAGCTTTATCTACGTTAGTATAAGCAGCGCAGTTTATTACAAGATCAGGCCTGGCTTTTCCTATTGCTGTGTTTACCTGTCGGTAATCTGTTATATCCATTTCAGCATGTGTTGGGTAGATTACATCGGCGCCCCGCCTCTGATATTCGAGTACGACCTGCCTCCCAAGCATCCCTCCAGCGCCCGTTACCAGCACTCTCAACCGTGTTTAACCTCCCAGTCGTAGGGTATTAACGGGTCATTGTACGGCAGGCGATACTCGTCAGGTTCGGCATAATTATAAAGTTCAGTTGGGTAATTTACGATCAAGGCAGGCTGTTCTCCTTCGGCTGTAAAGCCGTGGTAGACCAGGAGAGGGATGCGCAGAAGGATAGGGTTTAACTGGCCCATGTGAAACACGTTGGTCATTCCTCTAGTGGGGCTGTCAGGCCTGGGGTCGTAAAGGACAACTTTGGCCATGCCGTGAATGCATACAAAATGATCATACTGTTTTTTGTGGTAGTGCCAGGCTTTATAAATGCCGGGGTAGCAGGCGGTTACGTAGGACTGGGCAAACTCCATGTATTCTGGCCAGTCTTTGCGCATCATTTCCATCAAGTAGCCCCGGTCATCAGGGATAATCTTCAGTTGTTTTACTATTACATCCTGGATCAGTTCCAACTTTTTCACCCCTATAAAAAGTGTTTTAACATGTTACTTTAGGTATTTACAGCATCACTTCCGCATCATCCCCCAGGAAAAGGTAAAGCGCGTTGTGTCGGCTATTTTTTCTATTCACTCTGGCGCCAGTGCCCAGCAGGCTGTCTTCCAGTCGCGGTACCTGACGGAGCTGACACTTGTCCAGGATCACTGAGTGCTCAACCCCGACATCTTCTAGAATACTTCCTGAGCCCACTGCGGTAAATGGCCCAATGAAGGAATTAACGATTCTACAATTATCGCCAATCACTACCGGGCCGCGGATTACGCTTTCTACAATTTCAGTTCCCGAACCAATCTGTACCCTGCCGGCAATCTGACTTTTTTTGTCTACCCTGCCAAGTACCCGAACTTCTGCGTACTCGTCCAGCACTACCCGGTTTGCCTCAAGGATATCATCCTTTTTTCCGGTATCCAGCCACCAGCCGCTGAGCTGTCTGGCGATAACATTGTAGTTCATGTTAAGCAGTTCTTGGATAGCATCAGTAATTTCCAGCTCGCCACGCCAGGATGGCTTGATTCGATCGATTGCGCTGTGGATTATCGGCCTGAACAGATAAATGCCGACCAGCGCAAGGTTGCTGGGAGGAGCTTTGGGTTTTTCGACCAGCTTTTGCACGCGCTGTTTACTGTCGACCACGGCTACCCCGAAGGCCGCCGGGTTTGTTACTTCTTTTAGTAAAATCAATGCATCAGAATTGTTGGCGTTGAACTGCGTTACCAACTCTTTTACCCCGCCCTGGATCAGGTTATCGCCCAAGAACATTAAAAAGGAATCATCGCCTAAGAATTCGCGGGCTGTTTTTACAGCATGCGCCAACCCTCCGGGGGTATGCTGCATGATGTATGTTGTTTTAAAGCCCCAGTTTTCGCCGCTGCATATCGAGTTTTGAATTTGTTCACCGGTTTCGGGTGATATGATAATGCCTACTTCATTAATGTTTGCCTCTGCTATCTGTTCCATCACGAAATGAAGGACAGGCTTGTTTGCCACCGGTACGAGTTGCTTGGCTATGGTATGGGTTAAAGGTCTCAGTCTGGTTCCTTTTCCTCCGGCCAGGATCAGCGCCTTCATAATCGTACTCCAATCATTTATATTATTAAAAAATACTTTTGTTATTAATATGACAAAGCCTTATAATAAGCCTATATTCTACAAAGTTGCATAATTTCCTTTTATTATCCATTAAAGGCTCCCGCCTAAGTTGGTTTCGGATTACCCGGGTTATAACTTACCGCAAATTCAATTCCTATTTAATTGTTAATGTGGTAAAGTTTTGGCGACATTCTTTAAACGAAAGTATAATTGGGTGGGGCTGTACTAATTAGGTTGCGGGGTGATCCTTTGGCCCGAGTTAAGGTTCTACAAGTCATAACCTTATCAGAGATGGGCGGTGCTCAAAAAATAGTTTATCACCTTGCTGCCGGGTTGGATCCGGAGTTGTTTGAGATAACTGTTGCCTGTGGACCCGGTGGAGAACTTATTGACTGGTTAAAAAACCTGCCTCAAACTATAAATATAATCTTGGTTCCTGAATTAAAAAGAAATATTTCACTAGTAAATGATTTCAAGGCTTTATGGAAGCTTTATCACTTAATGAAAAGGAATTCCTTTGATATTGTGCACTGTCACAGCTCCAAGGCGGGTATTTTAGGGCGTACGGCAGCTTACCTTACTGGTACTTCGAAAATCTTTTTTACCGTGCACGGCTGGGGAATTAACGAGTATCAGAGTGAGCCGGTCCGCCTTTTTTATTCCTGGGTGGAGCGCTTAGCCGGAGCGGTCAGTTCCAGGATTGTCTGTGTCTCTGAAAACGACCTGGTCAGGGGCAGAAGTTTGAGGCTAGCGCGTGATGACAAATTTATGGTTATTTACAATGGCATGCCGGAGCCAAAAAAACAAGCTGGGGTTTTACGGCGCAAACTAAATGTCAGAAAGGAGGATATAATCGTTGGGACTGTAGCCCGCCTGGCTAATCAGAAAGCTCCGCTTTTTTTTCTTGAAGTTGCCGGCCGAATGATTGAAAATCATGGTAATAACTCTGACAGTGATCAGCTCTATTTTGTCCTTATCGGTGATGGTCCGTTAAGGTCCGATTGCGAAGAGTTTATCGAACGTAGTGGTCTAAATGGACGCGTATTTTTACTTGGTACCAGAGAAGAAGCAGTGGAGCTAGTACAGGATTTTGATATTTTTGTCCTGTTCTCACGCTGGGAAGGCCTTCCTTTGACTATAATTGAGGCCATGCTGGCGGGCAAACCGGTTGTGGCTAACGCTGTGGGGGGGGTTAGTGAACTGGTGGTGCATCAACAAACCGGCTATTTAATCAGCGGGCTTGACCTTGCGGCCGCGGAAAAAGCGCTACAGGATCTGGTATTCAATAAGGACAGGCGTCTTTCGATGGGGACACTGGGCCGGCAAAGGGCCCGTGATTTATTTAGTATAAATAAAATGATTGAGAAATACAGGGAACTATATTTGTCATAATATCCAACGTATTGATGTATTACAAAATATAGTATTTGGATATAAAAAGGTATTTGTCTAAAAATGACGAATTTTTAAGGGGCAAACTCAAATATAGCATTTCTATTGTTTACCGGAGACGGAAAAATGGAGATACATAAAAATAAATTAATTTTTACGGCAGGGCTTGTACTTGTGGATCTGGCACTGATCAACCTAGGCTATGTCCTGGCCTTTTTAATTAGATACAGTGGTAACCTCCCCGCATATAACTTTACAGCCTACCTTTCCACCTGGCCCTGGCTGACCTTATCCGCCCTTACGCTATTTTATTTCTACGGATTGTATGGCAGTTACCGCTGGCGCTGGAGAGAGGCCCTTGCTTCTCTGATTTGTGTAGTATTTTTTCAGGCTCTGGCAGCTATGGCTTTATCTTTCCTTTCCCGTGGGTTTTCTTTCCCGCGCACGGTGCTTTTAATGTCTCCCTTTATTCAGTTGGTTTTACTGGGCATTTGGCGGAGGGTGGCATGGCATCTGGAAAGAAGGCTGCAAGGGATTAGGCGGGTGATTGTGGCAGGAAAGCCACAGGAGGCGGTTGTCCTTGCCGGAAAGCTGGAGTCAGCGCCGGGCGGGAGCTTGAAAGTAGCCGGGCTTGTCGTTGATGAGTCTGGGGGGTATCGCCTGGAGTCCCGTGGCGGCATTTGGGGCCGGTGGCCGGTGTTGGGGGATATATCGGAGGTTAGCAAGTGCCTGGACCTTGTGCAGCCCGAACAGGTTTTTATTTGCTCAGCTCTTGCCCAGGAGAAAAAGGCTGAGTTAGTTTATGCCTGTGTCGCTAAAGACAAAAAGGTGTTTCTGGTGCCTGATTTGTATGATATCATGCTGGCCCAGGCCAGGCTGGACCAGGTGGACGATATACCGGTATTTACCGTGGGCAGTTTAAAGATATCCGAAGAATCCTTGATTATAAAAAGGGTGATTGATATCATCATTTCACTGGCAGTGCTGGTGATTTGCGCTCCTCTATACCTCCTGGCTGGACTTGCCATTAAATTAGACTCAGCGGGGCCGGTTTTTTACCGGCAAAAGCGCCTTACGATGCAGGGAAAGCCTTTTTATCTCTACAAGTTTCGCACCATGGTTGTGAATGCAGAAAAGGCCAGCGGGCCGGTGCTGGCCACGGAAGATGACCCGCGGGTGACCAGGGTGGGCCGCTTTTTGCGCGCAGCCCGGATAGACGAGATTCCACAGATGATAAACGTTTTAAAGGGCGATATGAGCATCGTGGGGCCGCGTCCGGAAAGACCTTTCTTCGTCAATGAGTTAATTAAAGAGACGCCAGAATATGCCTACCGGATGAATGTTAAGTCCGGCATCACCGGCCTGGCCCAGATTGCCGGGCGCTACAGCACCAGCGCGGAGAATAAGCTAAAGTATGATCTGCTTTATACTAAGTCATACTCGCTGGCCAAAGACCTGGCCATTCTTTTACAGACTATAAAGGTTATTTTGATGAAGGACAAAGCTTCATAAGTTAACCATTTTGATAGAGAGACCTCCCAATTACCGGGAGGTCAAAGTTTTTGCTAATAACATGACTTCAAGCTTATGCTTAAATTTTGTGATTGGAATTAGATTGTTAGAGCCTTGCGGGTAGATTTATCTTAAACATGATCCATTAATTAAATTTAAGCTGCTATAGCTGATTTAACACCAGCCCTGTAATCAGTTTCGGGTAGAAAAAGGTGCTTTTCTGAGGCATTTTCTCACCGTTAGTTGCCACTTCGGTGACCTCTTCCACCAGGGTGGGGTTCAGGAAAAAGGCTAGCTGGAACTCCCCGGTATCCACAGCGGCAATGGCGCTTTCTTCCTCGCGGGTATAGGTGATGTGTTCGGCCTTAGCCATCAGCTCACCGCCGATGCCAAGGTGTTTTTCGATGATCAGCGAGTGCAGCGCTGCCACGTCCAGCCCCTGCCAGGCAGGGGATTTTCCCTGTGGCATTATTTGGTAAAGGCTCTCTTCATGTTTAAGGGATAATATATAAAACTTATTTTCCCCGGTATACATGCCGAATATATGGTGGTGGGGTGCGGCATTGCCCATCGTCTGGCCATTTACTGCATCCATGGAGGCTTGAACAGCGCCGAAGCCGGCCTGCTCTTCCATCAGTTTCAAAAGTGCCTGCAAGTTGCTCCTGTCCGGGGCGAGGGTGTGCTCCGATAAGTTAAAATTCTCTTTGAGCTGCTCTGGCAGCCGGGCTTTGTCCAGGCCGGTTACGTTATTAATCAATCGGTGGGTCGGAAACACTACCAGCCCGGGGTCATACAGGTTGACCAGGTTCATCATCATGTAATTATATGCGGGTTCGCGAGTGCATTGATAGGTTATTGTTCCGTCCGGCGTGGCAGAGCATGAGCTTGCGACGGCAGTTGCCGCGCCGTCAGGCTGTTTAGCTGCCTGAGTTTGCCGTTCTTGTTGATAATTGAGGGCAGTCTCATAACGGTGGTGACCGTCAGCGATAAAGATGCGCTTGTCCGCCATTGCCTGCTGCACTTTGCTGATGACCTCGGAATCAGTGATCACCCACAGCCTGTGTGCTTCACCTGTTTCGTCGGTGAAGCTGACATCCGGGGGGGCACCGTTGGCCGCTTCACTCAGGGCAAGGTCAATTAGCTTTTCCCTATCTGCATAAAGGCCGAAAATCGGGCTAAAGTTTGCTTTACAGGCCCGCATCAGCTCCAGCCGGTCAGCTTTGTGTTTAGGTAGGGTTTCTTCGTGGGGCAGGATGACCCCGTTCTCATACGGCTCCAATTTAACCCCGCCGATAAAACCGCTGCGGATTTTCTTTTCCCCTTTTGCTGTAAACTCCTGCTCATAGCGGTATAAGGCTGGTTTGGCTTCCGGGGTAAGGATGTTCTCTTTAATCCAGGTATTGAAGTCAGCTGCCGCCCGACTATAGCGGTTGTTGATCTCATCGTCCTCAGGGTGAATTTTGCCATATTCCAGGCGGATGATGTTGTATAAGTGACGCTGATAATAGCGCTCCTGAGCTGTGGCGTCAATGACGTCGTAAGGCGGAGTTACTACTTCAGCCATGTTTTCTATTTTTTCTGGGTTGTAGCGCAGGCCTGTAAAAGGTATTACCGTTGCCATAAGGTGTTCCTCCTCAATATGACGGTGCCGGGATAAACCGGCAGTGGTTTTTTTCGCCAGTATGGCTAAATTGTAATATAATAGTGATTGAATTACAATAATTATGACTCGGCATTATTTTTCTTGGTCCACCGCTCGCTGTCGCGGTAACGGTACTTGGCCATCACCCGCTTAAAGGCGTCCTCCAGATCGATGTTCAGCGAATTGCAGTAGCAAATCAGGATGAACAGGATATCGCCAAGTTCCAGCGCCAGGTCACCGATGGGTTCGTCAGGTTTTTTTGGTTTTTCCCCGTACTGGTGGTTTATTTCCCGGGCCAGTTCGCCGACTTCTTCAGCCAAGCGGGCTAGCATCGTCAGAGGGCTCCAGTAGCCTTCTTCAAACTGGCAGATCCAATTGTCTACTTCTTGTTGCATTTCTTTAATATCCATTATTTTAACCTCCTGGCAGGTGTGATCATAAAGTTCCCGGCCTTAGCTGTCTTGTGTCATATCTTACCCAGTTTAAAAATATATTAAGTTAATTTTAAAATATTGCGGGAGGTGTGTTCTGCTGCGTCCTTGCTGGGTTTTTTTAAATAGAAAAAACTTTATAATTGTATCGGCCGGAGTCCTGGTGCTGCTGCTGGCCCTTTGGGGCTGTATGTATATTTTCCCCCGGGGGGCAGGTAATTTACCCCCACAGGAAATGCTGCAAAGAGGACTGGAGCAGACTATGTCCAGCGCTAGCTTCCGCTATCAGGCCGAGACCAGGCTGACCGCTGAGGGCAGGGCGAACGTGGACTTTTTTAGTCAGGTGGAAGGAGAGCGGGTGGCTCCCGACCAGGTGCAGATAATCGGCACAATTATGAATACACCAATCGAGTTTATTCAGGTGGGTGACTGCTCTTACTTCAGGGATCAGCCTACCGGCCAGTGGGTCGCCTTGCCCGGCAACAAGCTGGCTGACTCAGAAATATTTTATGCTGAACTTAACCCTCTGGCTTACTTCAACTTTAAAGACGTACCGGAGCTAAAGTATAAGGGCATTGAAAAGGTTAACGGAGAAAAGCTCCTGCTCATGGAGATGCGCCCCAATTTGATGGACCCCCTTCTGGAACTCCGGCTGACTGACTTTTTTTTCAGGGTCTGGCTAAGCCCGGAAGACTACCGGTTGCGCCAGGCTGTGGTGCAGGCAAAAGATAAGCATAACCCCAATAGTGGTGTTGAGATTAACCTGAGCTTCTGGGATTATGATAAAAGCATAACAATAATGCCGCCCGATGTAAACCAGTGAATCCACCGGCCCCAAACTAATACACGGGCTCTAATGCTTCTATTTAAGGCCATTGACACCGAAAAGGCGTACCTGTTATAATATGGCGGATTTTAAAGGTATCTTCACTGGGAGGTGGCTTAAAATGCATCCGCATGGCGAAAAAATTTTGTTGTCGGAACAGGAAATCAAAACCCGGGTAGCGCAATTAGGCAGAGTGATTTCTGAAGACTACAAGGGTAAAGAGCTTTTAGTAATTGGTATCCTTAAAGGGGCTATAATATTTTTAACTGACTTAGTGCGTTCGATTAATAATCCCATCTACTTTGATTTTATGTCAGTCTCAAGTTATGGTGATTCGGCCAGCACCTCAGGTGAGGTTAGAATTTTAAAAGATTTGGATAAGAGCATTGAAGACCGCCATGTTTTGATCGTAGAAGATATTATTGATACCGGGCTGACTTTGGATTATCTGACTCATGTCCTGAGTTCCCGCGGCCCGGCAAGTTTGAAAATTTGCACCCTGCTGGACAAGCCGTCCAGGCGGGTTACCCCGGTATATGTGCACTACCGTGGTTTTTCAATTTCTAATGATTTTGTGGTGGGCTATGGGCTTGATTATAACGAGCGCTATCGTAACCTTCCCTATATTATGGCTTTAAGACCTAAAATTTACGGTGGAGGAAGTTAAGGATGTCACTTCATGAGCAGGAGATGATTATAGTCCTGGACTTTGGCGGACAGTATAGTCACCTGATTGCCCGCCGGGTCAGGGAACTTAAAGTATTTTGTGAGATGCTTCCGTTTTCTACGCCAATCGAGGCGATCAAAGCAAGGGGTGCCAAGGGGATTATTTTTTCCGGCGGACCTTCAAGTGTTTATGAGCAGTCCGCCCCTACGTGCGATCCTGGCATCTACAGCCTGGGTATACCAATTTTGGGCATATGTTATGGCATGCAGCTGATGGCGCGCCAGTTGGGTGGCGCCGTATCCCGGGCTGTTCACCGGGAATATGGCAAGACGGAACTGCAGGTGCTTGAGCGGGACAGGCTGTTCGCAAACCTGGAGCCTATTGAGCAGTGCTGGATGAGCCATGGCGACCTGGTTGAAGCGCCGCCACCCGGGTTCAAGCTGACTGCCAAGACCGGCAAGGCCCCTGTCGCAGCAATGGCCCTGCCAGACAGTAGCTTATATGCGGTGCAGTTTCACCCGGAGGTGGTGCATACTCCTAAAGGGCAGGACATATTGAAAAAATTTCTTTACGATATCTGCGGCTGCCACGGCCTCTGGACGATGGCCTCATTTCTGGAAGAGGCTATAGCTGAGGTGCGCCGGCAGGTGGGGGACAAAAAGGTGCTCTGTGGCCTTAGCGGCGGGGTGGATTCCTCCGTGGCGGCAGTGCTGGTTCACCGTGCGGTGGGGGATCGCCTCACCTGTGTTTTTGTTGACCACGGCCTGTTGCGCAAGAACGAGGCCAAACAAGTCCTGAATATTTTCCGGGATAAATTCAAAATCAACCTGATCGGGGTCGATGCCCGGGAGCGGTTTCTGTCCAAATTGGCAGGAGTAACTGATCCAGAGCGGAAACGCAAGATTATCGGTGAGGAGTTTATCCGTGTTTTTGAAGAAGAGGCCGATAAACTTGGCCAAATCGACTACCTGGTCCAGGGCACACTGTATCCGGACGTGGTCGAAAGCGGTACCGCGACAGCAGCTGTAATCAAATCCCACCACAACGTGGGCGGATTGCCGAAGGACATGCGCCTCAAGCTGATCGAGCCCTTATGCTGGTTGTTCAAGGATGAGGTCAGGGTGCTTGGTGAAGAATTGGGCATGCCTGAAGAAGTGGTCTGGCGCCAGCCCTTTCCGGGACCGGGCCTGGGGGTCCGAATTTTAGGTGAGGTAACAGCTGACAAGGTATCAATTCTTCAGGAAGCGGATGCAATTTTTGCGGAAGAAATCCGGAAGGCAGGCCTCTACCGGCAGATCTGGCAGTTTTTTGCCGTGTTGCCCGACCTGAAAAGCGTCGGCGTGATGGGGGACGAGCGTACCTACGCCTACACTGTGGCGCTCAGAGCGGTGCACAGCCACGATGCCATGACCGCAGACTGGGTTCGCCTGCCCTACGAGGTACTGGAGACTGTGTCGTCCCGCATTGTCAGCGAGATAAAAGATATCAACCGGGTGGTCTATGATATTACCACTAAGCCCCCTTCGACAATTGAGTGGGAGTAGAGATCCATTTAATCTTATATGTTGACATTTTTCCTGGTGATTTGTTAATATAAGCTTAAGGTATTGTCCGCCCGTCAAAAAACGGGCATTATTGCTTTATTCTACTGTTGAGTCCTAGAATTTAGGAGGAATGTGCCAAGGTTAGGATAATAAGCCCTGGCGGGCAGGTTTCGCTCACAAATGCAAGCCTATTCGCCGGGTTTTTTAATGTTTAGGAGGATTTTGATTGTCAAGAGATTTGCATAAGGAGTAATGAAAATGTCCAAAGCAATAGTCGGTATTGTAATGGGTAGCGACTCCGACCTTTCCATAATGATAGATGCGGCCGCTGTTCTGGACGAGCTGGGGATTGCCAGCGAGGTGGTTATAGCTTCCGCCCACCGGGTGCCGGACAAGACGGCAACTTATGCCAAGACAGCCGTTGAACGGGGTTTGGCAGTAATTATCGCCGGTGCGGGCGGTGCTGCTCACCTGCCGGGGGTTATTGCCGCCCATACCCCGCTGCCGGTAATCGGTGTGCCGGTTAAATCGGGAGCCTTGAACGGGGTGGACGCGCTGTATGCTATAGTGCAGATGCCCGCCGGGGTGCCTGTGGCCACTGTCGCTATTAACGGCGCGAAAAACGCCGGGATCCTGGCAGCCCAAATTATCGGCGCTGCAAATCCAGAAGTTCGTTCAGCGATCACTGCCTATAAAGAAAAACTTGCCCGGCAGGTTAATCAAAAAGACGCCCGATTGGCTGAGTTGGGGGTAGAGGGGTATCTCAAGCAGCAGAGTTAGATAGCCGGCAAATTCAGTTTTCAGCAACTGCTCAAAATTAAGTGACGGCAAATGAGCAAGCTATTCATAACGGTAGTTTTAATATATCTTGAGCTTTAAAAAGAAATTGTAGGAGGCCTTTGGATGATTGACCGTTACACCCTCCCGGAAATGGGACAGATCTGGTCTGAGGAGAATAAATTCCGCAAGTGGCTCGATGTCGAGATTTATGCCTGTGAGGCTATGGCTGAGCTGGGGCAGATTCCCGCAGAGGCACTGGCTGAGATCAAGGCAAAAGCAAACTTCAACGTGCAGCGGATTGCCGAGATTGAAGCGGTAGTTGACCATGACGTGATTGCTTTTACCACAAATGTAAGTGAATATGTCGGAGAGGCCTCTAAATACATCCACCTGGGCCTGACCTCCTCGGATGTGCTGGACACGGCAAATGCTGCATTAATGAAGGAGGCCGGCCTGCACCTGGTTGGCAGGCTGCGTCAGCTCCGGGAGGCATTGCTGGAGAAAGCCGGAGAGCACAGGAAAACGATTATGATCGGGCGCACCCACGGTATTCACGCTGAGCCCATCACTTTCGGCCTCAAAATGCTTCTCTGGGTGGCCGAGACTGATCGCAACATCCAGCGCATGGAGCGGGCGGTGGAGACAATCAGCGCCGGCAAGGTTTCCGGCGTCGTCGGCACCTACGCTAATATTGACCCACGTGTCGAGGAACACGTCTGCGCCAGGATGGGTCTAACGCCCGCGATGGTCTCCACTCAAGTGCTGCAAAGGGACCGCCATGCGGAATACCTGACCACGATTGCGGTGATCGGCAGCTCATTGGACAAGTTTGCAACCGAACTGCGCAGCCTCCAGCGCACCGATATCCTGGAAGTAGAGGAATATTTCAAAAAGGGCCAAAAAGGTTCTTCAGCCATGCCCCACAAGCGCAACCCGATCACCGGGGAGCGCATTTCCGGTCTAGCCCGCCTGTTGCGGGGCAACGCTGTAGCAGCCATGGAAAACGTGCCGCTTTGGAACGAGCGGGATATTTCACACTCCTCCGTGGAGCGGGTGATTATACCTGATAGCACCATTACCCTGGACTATATGCTGGTCAAATTAACCGGCATCATCACCAATCTTTTGGTCTACCCAGAAAACATGATGCGCAATGTTGAGCGTACGCACGGGCTGATTTTCTCCCAGCGGGTACTGCTGTCTCTTGTGGAAGAAAAAGGGCTCAGCCGGGAGCGCGCTTACGAACTGGTACAGCGCAACGCCATGCAGTCCTGGCGCACCGGGGAAAACTTTCGGGAACTGCTAGTTAAGGACAGTGAGGTAACCGCCCTGCTCAGTGAAAAGGAATTAGATGAGCTGTTTGACTACAATTATTTGAAGCATGTTGATGATGTCTACCGGCGGTTTGGGCTGTAAGCATATCAACCGGGAGGAATTTAAATGGGTGAAAAGACAGTAATTGATCTATCTCAGTTAAGCCGGCCAGACTACCTGGGCTCAGTACAGGAGCTTTATTTTTTAAAGGATAACCCGGACTGGATGGTATGTAAAACAATGCCGGGCGGTTCGGTCTTTGATGTAGGAACTATTTTTTCCATTCCCGGCAGCGATATCTGCAGGACGGCAATCAGGCACAAAATATATTCCCTGCTGGCGTCTCCAGACGAGTGGGAAAATATTTACCGGCATATTTGCAAAAGCTATGAACAGGACAGAGAATATTTGGCATTCCTATGTGAAGGACTATTGGAAGAGCTTAGATTAAAAGGGGCGGAAACCCATCACCTGGGTATGATCGATCAGGTCACTGGTGAAGTATATAAGAACTCATTTCCCCCCAGTCCCAGCCAATATGTCCTGGTGAAAAAATATAACATAATCAAGCCGTCACGAATTTCTCACAATGAGAATCACTTATGGGACTATAGCGAATATTTCGGGGCTGATAAATATGTTGTCCCCCTGGAAAATATCGTCCGGATTGGGGTTACCTCCGGGTCTTCTATATATAAGAAATACCTGGGAATGGATGGCGAGAGCAAAAAGAAATATCTCCAGGAGCTCGGTCTTAAACAGGAGATGGTGCCCTGGACGGTATTTGACCATCCTATCGTGGACTTTACCACCAAGTATGAGCCTGAGGACCGGAATTTAAGCCTCCAGGAAGCGCTTTACATCAGTGGCGGCAACGGCCAGGGCCTGCTCAACATTATTAAAATGAGTATCTTGGGAGCGATTTTGGTTTCGGAATTCTTTAATAAGCTAGGTTTGTTTTTATGGGATCTCAAGTGGGAAATCGCACGGGATAGCGGTAAACTGGTTTATGTCGACACCATCGATACCGACTCGATCAGGGTCACCGCAAAGGTAAATTATAATAATCAGCCTTACCTGGTTAACTTCAACAAGCAGTCCATGCGTGATTATTATAAAATCATGCACGCAGAGTGGTTTGAGGCGACAAAATCGGCTAAGGAGGCAGCGCTGCGGTCGGGCAAATCTTTCCTGGAACATTTACATACCGGCCAGGCAGAGGGCCGGCATCCGGCAACACCTCAAGTTGATCCGCAATTTATCGCAATTCAAGAGGCCAAGTTCAATAATTTAGCTGAATATATTTATGGCCGGGCAAGTCTTGACAAGACTATAGAAAGATATAACGAAATCGGGCAAGATGAAATTCAATATTATGCTGCAAACGGCACTATAGAGGAGTATAACAAGCTAAATGGAATATAAACCGGTATATAACCGGTTAAATTCTAGTGTAGTGATATAAATATATAAATGTGGGGGAGAGGAATATGCTGGAGGGATACAATAACGGCCTGGATGACCTCCAAGGGGATCAGCCCCGGGAGGAGTGCGGGATCTTTGGTATCCATGGTCCAGGCCTGGATGTGGCCAGGCTCACTTACTATGGCTTGTACGCTTTACAGCACCGGGGTCAGGAAAGTGCCGGCATAGCTGTTAGTGATGGGAAAATGATTCAGCTGCAAAAAGACATGGGTCTGGTTTCCGAAGTGTTTGACCATGAAAAATTAAACAGCTTTAACGGCCATGTAGCCATAGGTCATGTGCGTTATTCCACTACCGGCACCAACAACCGGCTCAATGCCCAGCCGTTTGTTTTTCATACCTCCAGAGGCATGCTTGCCCTGGCCCATAACGGCAACCTGACTAATATCAGCCAACTCCGTTCCTTTTTATTTTCAGCCGGGTCAGCATTCCAATCTACAACAGACAGCGAAATCATTGTTAACCTGATCGCCCGGCACAGCAAGGAAAGCCTTGTCGAGGCCATTAAGCAGAGCATGGAAGAAATTAAGGGCGCTTATTCTATTTTGCTCCTTAATGAAAATAAGCTGATCGGAATCCGCGATCCGCATGGCATCAGGCCCATGTGCCTGGGACGGCGCGGCAACGCCTATATCTTAGCGTCTGAGTCCTGCGCCCTGGATACTGTTGGGGCGGAGTTCATTCGGGATGTGGAGCCAGGTGAAATCATTATCATCGATGATAACGGCTTAACCAGCTGCCAGGCTTTTCAAGGCCGCAGAAGAGCACACTGTGTCTTTGAGTATATATACTTTGCCCGGGCGGACAGCAACATGGACGGCTTTAAAATCAACCAGGTGCGCCGGGAAATGGGGCGCCAGCTGGCCAGGGAGTACCCGGTTGACGCCGATATCGTAATCCCTGTGCCGGATTCCGGTATTGCCGCCGCCAGGGGGTTTGCCGCCGAGTCAGGTATTCCGTTTGAAGAGGGCCTAATGAAAAACCGGTACATCGGGCGTACCTTTATCCAGCCCAGCCAGAGCATCCGGGACCTGGGGGTAAGGCTCAAGCTCAACCCCATCAGGGACGTGCTGGACGGCAAGCGGGTGGTGATCGTGGATGACTCAATCGTGCGGGGCACCACCAGCGGCAAGATTGTAAATATGCTGCGGGAGACCGGTGTCAAGGGAGTCCACTTCTGCATCAGTTCCCCGCCGGTGATTAAACCTTGCTTTTACGGCATTGATATTTCCAATGAGAAGGAATTGATCGCCTGCCGGAAACCGCTCAGGGAGATCAGGCAGCTCATCGGTGCTGACGGGCTTCATTATCTGAGCCTGGAAGGTTTGCTGGAGATTTTCGGGAAAAAAAGGGATAATTTTTGCACGGCCTGCTTTAGCGGCGACTATCCTGTAGAGATCCCGCAGGTTCAAGACCGGGACAAGTTTTTGCTTGAGTAAACTAACAGCTTGTCCAAGGCGGAATTGTACTTCAATTATGGCGAAACAAATTTGCCAAGTATAAATGACTCTTAGATATTAATGCCGGCATCTGTTGTTCGGCGCTTTTACGACGATTAAATAGGAGGTTTTTTAATATGCCTGACCAGAAGACTGGCCTGACTTACGCTGCTGCGGGGGTGGATATTAAAGCGGGCGAAGAGGCTGTGCGCCTGATGCGCAGTGCGGTGAAAAGCACTTTCCGGCCGGAGGTCCTGACGGACATTGGCGGCTTCGGCGGCCTGTTTGCCTTCAATACGGCCAAATACCGCGAGCCCGTACTGGTTGCCGGAACGGACGGGGTCGGTACCAAGCTCAGGGTGGCCATGCTGACCGGCCGGCACAACACTATCGGCATTGATGCGGTGGCTATGTGTGTCAATGATGTTCTGGTCCAGGGCGCTGAGCCTCTTTTCTTTCTGGATTACCTGGCTGTCGGCAAGCTGTCGCCGGAAAAGGTGGCGGAAATTGTGGCCGGGGTGGCGGAGGGCTGCCGACAGGGCGGCTGCTCGCTGATCGGTGGTGAGACTGCGGAGATGCCTGGCTTTTACCCGCCGGACGAGTATGATATCGCCGGGTTTGCGGTAGGAGTGGTTGAGCGCGCCAAGATTATCGACGGCCGCAATATTGTGCCCGGTGACAAGCTGGTGGGCCTTCCTTCCTCCGGCCTGCACAGCAACGGGTATTCTCTGTCGCGCAAGGTGCTGCTGGAACATGCCGGCTACAGTGTGGATACCTGGCTGGAGCAGCTGGGGCGCACTGTTGGCGAGGAAATGCTCGAGCCGACCAGGATTTATGTGAGTTCGGTGGCGCCTCTATTTGAACGTTTTGGGCTTAAGGGGCTGGCGCATATTACCGGGGGGGGGCTTACCGAAAACATTCCCCGGGTCCTGCCTGAAGGCTGTGCGGTAAATATCCGGCGGGGGTCCTGGCCAATCCACCCGGTATTTGAGTTGATCGAAAAAGCCGGCGGGGTGGATCGGGCGGAAATGCTGCGCACCTTTAATATGGGCATCGGCATGGTGGCCATTGTTTCAGCGTCAGATGCCGGTGCGGTGATGGATGACCTGGCCGGCCGCGGTGAAAAGAGCTTTTTAATTGGTGAAGTAGTAGAGGGCCAGGGAATAGTCAATTATGTTGATTGAACAGCTTGTTAAGGGGGGAAGCAATTTGGACAAGTTGCGCCTGGGTATATTGGCCTCCGGGCGGGGGTCCAACCTGCAGGCAATCATGGATGCAGCCGATAACGGCAAGATATACGCAGAAGTGGTGCTCGTGATAAGTGACCGGCAAGACGCATATGCCCTGGAGCGGGCGAGGCAGCGAGACATACCGGCCGAGTTTGTTAATCCGAAAAATTTTACCTCCAAGGCTGAGTATGAAAAGGTAATTGTGGAATTACTGAACCGGTATGGGGTTGAACTGGTTTGTCTGGCCGGCTATATGCGCATCGTCGGTGACACAATGCTGAAGGCCTTTCCAGATAAAATTATTAATATCCACCCGGCGCTGCTGCCGGCTTTTCCTGGGCTGCACGGCCAGGAGCAGGCCTGGCGGCACGGGGTGAAGTTCAGCGGCTGTACTGTTCACTTTGTGGACGAGAGAGTCGATTCCGGCCCGATTATTATCCAGGCGGTGGTTCCGGTGCTGGAGGATGACACCGCGGATACTTTAGCTGCCCGCATTCTTGAGCAGGAACATATTATTTACCCGGAAGCAATCCGCCGCTATTCTGAAGGCCGGCTAAAGATTGTGGGTAGAAAAGTAATCACTTGTGAATAAATTTTTTTTGGGTTTATTATCAATATTGGGGGGGAAAATAATGCCCGTCAAACGTGCTTTAATCAGCGTTTCCAATAAAGAGGGACTGGTCGATTTCGCCAGGGGTTTGGCTGAATTGGACATAGAAATAATCTCTACCGGAGGCACGGAAAAAGCACTCCGTGAGGCCGGTGTGCCGGTTACATATATTTCTGATGTTACGGGTTTTCCGGAAATTTTAGACGGCCGGGTTAAGACCCTGCACCCCAACGTGCATGGCGGTATCCTCGCCCTGCGCAATGAGGACCACTTGAGCCAGCTAGCTAAACACGGGATTGCCCCGATTGACCTGGTGGTGGTGAACCTTTACCCCTTCCGGGAGACAGTCGCCAAACCCGGGGTCACTCTGGAGGAGGCCATTGAAAATATCGATATCGGCGGCCCGACAATGGTTCGCTCTGCAGCAAAGAATTACCAGCATGTGCTGATCGTGGTCAACCCGGAGCGTTATATGGAAGTCCTGGATGCCCTGCGCCAGGGTGAAGTGGATAGCGCATTCAGACAAGCCCTGGCCTTGGAGGCCTTTTCCCACACGGCTTCCTATGACACGGCCATAGCCGCCTATCTTAAGGGGCTGGAGGCAAAGGACGAGCTGTTCCCACCTACCTGGAATATCTCGCTTAAAAGGGAGCAGTTGCTTCGATACGGCGAAAACCCGCACCAGTTGGCCGCATTCTATCGTGATCCGGCAGTAATCGGCACCTGTGCCGGCAATGCCGTTCAGCTGTCCGGCAAAGAGCTGTCTTATAATAATATTGGTGACCTGGATTCTGCCTTTGAGCTTGTCCGCGAGTTTACCGAGCCCGCTGCTGTGATTGTCAAGCATAACAACCCGTGCGGCTGCGCCTGCTCTGCTCAGCTGCATGACGCTTACCTAAAGGCCCTCGAGTGTGACCCCGTTTCGGCTTTTGGGGGCATTGTCGCGCTGAACCGGGTGGTGGACGCGGCCACGGCCGAAGAAATGGCCAAAATATTCCTGGAAGTAATTATCGCACCGGGCTACCAGGACGATGCTCTGGAAATTTTGAAAAAGAAGTCTGCCCTGCGGGTGCTGGAGACCGGCCCAATTACCGGGCAGACCAATGACCGCTTTGTTTACCGGAAAGTGAACGGCGGCTTGCTGGTGCAGGAGGCCGACCGGGAGGTGCTCCGCCTGCCGGATCTGAAGGTTGTGACCAAGCGGCAGCCAACGCAGGAAGAGATGGATGAGCTAATCTTTGCTATGACCGTGGTCAAGCACGTCAGGTCCAACGCCATCGTGGTTACCGGTGGCAGGCAGTTGCTCGGTGTTGGCGCGGGGCAGATGAACCGGGTCGGATCTGCTAAGATTGCCTTTGAGCAGGCTGGTGAGAAAGCCCGCGGAGCAATGTTGGGCTCGGATGCTTTCTTCCCCTTCCGGGATACCCTGGATGAGGCTGCCAAGGCAGGGATTACTGCAATTATTCAGCCGGGCGGCTCAATTCGGGATGACGAGTCGATTGCTGCTGCTGATGAACACGGGATTGCTATGGTATTCACCGGCATGAGGCACTTTAAACACTAGATAAAAAACACGGTAGCTGTAAATAGCAAAGCAATTGCAGAGGGTGAAAATTTTTTTATAGGATCAAAGCAAATAAGTGATTTTAAGAGGTGATTGATATGAAAGTACTGGTAGTCGGCGGTGGCGGGCGCGAGCACGCCCTGGTCTGGAAGCTCAGGCAAAGCCCGCGGGTTACCGAGGTTTACTGCGCCCCAGGCAATGCGGGTATAGCGAGACAGGCTACTTGTGTCAATATCAGCGCCGAAGATATTCCCGCTTTGTTGGCTTTTGCCAGAGACAAGGCGATCGACCTGACCCTGGTCGGCCCCGAGGCGCCCCTGACCACTGGGATTGTGGACGAGTTCCAGGCGGCCGGGCTGAAAATTTTTGGCCCTTCCCGGGCTGCGGCGGAAATTGAGGGGAGCAAGGTTTTGGCCAAGGAGATCATGGCCAAGTACGGCATCCCGACTGCCGGGTATGCTGTTTTTACAAGCCCCGACGAGGCTAGCGCCTACATCCAAAAGACCGGCGTCCCCTGTGTGCTGAAGGCGGACGGGCTGGCTGCCGGCAAGGGCGTGATTATCGCCAATGACCTGGCTGCTGCCCAGGCTGCGGTCAAATCGATCATGGTCGACCGGGATTTCGGGGATGCGGGAGCGCGGCTGGTGGTGGAGGAGCTCCTGACCGGCGAAGAGGTCAGCATCCTTGCCTTTACGGACGGCGACACCGTAATTCCAATGGTATCGTCACAGGACCATAAGCGGGCTTTCGATAACGATGAAGGGCCAAATACTGGCGGCATGGGGGCATATGCCCCGGCGCCGGTCTATACCCCTGAAGTGGCCCGGCGGGCAATGGAGGAAATCCTGGTGCCGATGATCCGTGCGCTCAAGGCCGAGGGACGGACTTACAGAGGGGTTATATACGCAGGGTTGATGGTAGCAGAACAGTCACCAAAGGTGCTGGAATTCAACGTGCGTTTTGGCGACCCGGAGGCTCAGCCGGTGCTGAGCCTGCTGGAAACCGACCTGGTGGAGATCATGGAAGCTGTTTTGGAAAACCGCCTGGACCGGCTTGAAATCAAGTGGAAGCCCCAAGCTTCCATCTGCGTGGTGCTGGCCTCCGGGGGCTATCCCTCAGCCTATGAGAAGGGGAAGGTTATATACGGTCTGGATGAAACTCCTGGAGACATTACTGTGTTCCATGCCGGAACTGCAGAAAAAGACGGGCAAGTCGTTACCTCCGGGGGCAGGGTGCTGGGCGTAACCGCGACCGGGGCGGATATTTCTTCGGCTATCAGTAAAGCCTATGATGCTGTAGATAAGATCAGGTTTGACGGAATGCACTACCGGCTCGATATCGGGCGAAAGGCGCTGGACCGGAGCTAGTCAGTTTTAATTTATATAGAAAGGGTCCACTTTTTATAAGAGTGGACCCTTTCCATTACCCCGATGCCCCAACTCCCTGACCTAGCAATCCGGACCCGGTCACGGTGTCCAGGTAATATCGCCGGACTAAATAATACCGGTTATGCTGTAAAACAGGCCATTTGTTGTTTAATATCAAGGTCTGCGCTATAATGATAGAAACAGATGAGGAGATTCGCGATGGCCACTGGGATTGAGCGCAAGGGAACTTATCATATTGTTACCTTCGGGTGTCAGATGAATGAACATGATTCGGAAGTGCTGGCCGGAATGTTGGAGAACATGGGCTATGAGCAGGCAGATGAGCTGAAAGACGCCGGTATTGTGCTTTTAAACACCTGCTGCGTGCGGGAAACCGCCGAGAATAAAGTTTTCTCTCTGCTGGGGCGGCTGCGCCGGATGAAGCAGGAAAGGCCTGATTTGATTATCGGTGTCGGTGGGTGTATGTCCCAGCAGGAGGGCATGGCCAGACGGCTCAGGCAGATGTTTTCCCATGTCGACCTAATCTTTGGAACTCATAACACCCATGAGCTGCCGGACTTGATCAGGCAGGTTGTTCAGAATAGAAGTCCTGTCCAGGCGGTATGGCCCGGTTCCGGCGGCATCACTGAGAATCTCCCCGTAAAAAGAAAGGCAGGGCTTCGCGCCTGGGTTACGATCATGTACGGGTGCAACAATTTCTGCACCTACTGTATTGTACCCTATGTGCGCGGCAGGGAGAGAAGCCGCCGGCCGGAGGATATCCTGGACGAGGTTGCTGACCTGGGGCGCAAGGATTATAAAGAGGTTATTCTACTCGGGCAGAACGTCAATTCCTACGGCAAAGACCTTGAGGGGCTTATTGATTTTGCCGGCTTGCTGGAAAAATTAGAGCAGTTGGATCAAGAAGGCGGCATTGAATGGATCCGCTACATGACCTCGCACCCCCGGGACTTTTCAGACCGGCTGATCGAGACGATAGCCGCATCAAGCAAAGTTTGCGAGCATTTCCACCTGCCGGTACAGGCGGGAAGCAACCGTATTTTAAAAAAGATGAACAGGGGCTATACCAGGGAGAGATATTTAGAGCTGATAGAAAAAATAAAGACAAATGTCACCGGTGCGACTATAACGACGGATATAATGGTCGGGTTTCCCGGTGAAGATGAAAAAGATTTTAACGATACCCTTGACCTTGTCCGTCAGGCCAGGTTTGACAGCGCATACACTTTTGTTTACAACACACGCCCTGGCACTCCCGCCGCTTCGCTGGCAGATCAGGTTCCAGAGGCAGAAAAGAAGGCGCGCATTCAGGAGTTGATTAAGCTTCAGAATGCGATCAGTCTGGAGAGGAACCTTGAAGAAGAGGGCACGGTACAGCAGGTGCTGGTAGAAGGAGAAAGCAAAACGGGGCCGGGCCTGTTGATCGGGCGGAGCAGGGGCGGCAAAATGGTTGTTTTCCCAGGGACGCAAGGGTTTGTGGGTCAAATTGTCAAGGTGCAAATAACTGAGGCGCACCTGGCCCAACTGACAGGCAAACTGCTCCTGAAGGGATAGTAATCGACAACGACATTACTTTTGGTTCCGGAAGGAACAAGGTGATGCCAAATACCGCCTGGAGCGGCAGCAATGATTTATTTAATGGTTTGGCCCTATGTGTTATAATGACCGGCGGAGGAGGATTTCGGTGAATTTTACGCCGATGATCAAGCAATACCTTCAGATAAAAGAACAATATCCGGATGCTGTTCTTTTTTTTCGTTTAGGTGATTTTTATGAAATGTTTTTTGAAGATGCCCACCTGGCTTCCCGCGAGCTGGAAATAACCCTCACCGGCCGGGACGCAGGCGGCAGTGAGCGTGTTCCCATGTGCGGGGTGCCCTATCATGCCGCAGAAAGCTATATCGCCAGGCTGATTGATAAAGGCTACCGGGTGGCCATCTGTGAACAGGTTGAAGATCCTGCCGCTGCTAAAGGTATAGTGAAACGGGAGGTAGTCCGTGTGGTTACTCCCGGCACGGTAATGGAAAGTCAGCTTTTGGAGGATAAAAACAACAACTATCTGGCTAGCGTAGTCCCGGGAAAAGACGGGTTCGGCCTGGCGGTTGCGGATATTAGCACCGGCTCCTTTCTAGTCACCTGTTTTTCCGGGGCCGGGGCCAGGTTAGGGCTAACCGAAGAGCTGGCCAGGCTCAGACCAGCAGAGTTGCTTGTGCCCCGCTCCGAAGTTGAAGCTTTGAATAGTATGCTAAAGCTGGCGGAGATGCCGTTAATAAGTGGCTACTGTGAAGCCGCCTTTGCGCGAGATGAGGCCGGGCAGGCGTTGGCAAGGCAGTTTGGCGCTGCTTTTGGTGAAAAGCAAAGGATTTTTGCATCTGAATCTATGGTGGCTGCAGCAGGCTCTCTCCTTAGTTATCTGAGGGAAACTCAAAAAAGGGAGCTCGCCCACCTGAATAAGATCCAATTTTACCAGACGGGCAGGTATATGGTACTGGACGAAGCTACCAGGCGTAATTTAGAATTAACGAAAGGGATTATGAGCCGGTCCCGAAAAAACACCCTGCTTGACGTTCTTGACCACACTGTTACAGCGATGGGCGGCAGGCTGATCAGGAGCTGGATTGAGCAGCCCCTGTTGGACAGGGATGAGATTGAGTCACGGCTGGAAGCGGTCGGGGAACTGGTGGACAGTGTCTTTTTGCGCCGTGACCTGCAGGACGGGCTAAAGAACATCTATGATCTGGAGAGGCTGGTCGGCCGGATTTCTTTTGGCACGGCCAATGCCAGGGATTTAATTGCCCTAAAAAAATCACTGGTGCACCTGCCGGGGCTAAAGTCCCTGCTGGAACAGGCGGGCGCTGCCCTTTTGCGAAAAACCGGACACGATATCGACCTGATCGCTGATGTCCTGGCGCTCTTAGAAGAAGCTATTGAAGAAGACCCCCCGTTGTCACTTAGGGACGGTGGCATTATAAAGGTTGGGTACAACCATGAGGTTGACCGGCTGCGCACTGCCGGCAGGGACGGCAAGATCATGCTGGCGGCCCTGGAAGAGCGGGAGCGGGCGCGTACCGGCATAAAGTCACTTAAGGTCGGTTTCAATAAGGTCTTTGGTTATTATATAGAAGTAACTAAGTCAAATTTACATTTAGTGCCCGAGGACTTTCAGCGGCGGCAGACTTTGGCCAATGCCGAAAGGTATATTACTCCGGAGCTGAAGGAGTACGAAGATATGGTCCTGGGCGCCGGGGAGCGGTTGGTCCAGCTGGAGTACCACCTTTTTCAAGAGATCCGGGAAAAAGTGTCGGCAGGAATCGGCCGGATCCAGCGCACAGCGGCCGCAATAGCCCGGGGTGACGCCCTGGTTTCGCTGGCTGAGGCAGCGGTCAGGGGAGGATATACCCGGCCGGTAATCAACAGTGAAGGTGAAATCAACATCAGGGACGGGCGTCATCCGGTGCTGGAAAATGTCCTTAACGCCGGGCAGTTTGTCTCAAACGACACGGTCATGGATGACCGGGAAAGCCGCCTGTTTCTAATTACCGGTCCGAATATGGCGGGCAAAAGCACCTATATGCGCCAGGTGGCGCTGATTGTATTGATGGCTCAGACCGGCAGCTTTGTGCCGGCAGCTTATACCGGAACCTGCCTGGTTGACCGCATTTTTACCAGGGTGGGAGCAGCCGACGACCTTTCCGGCGGGCAGAGCACCTTTATGGTGGAAATGAATGAGTGCCGGGCAATTGTAGCGGGCGCCACCAATAGGAGCCTGATTATAATGGACGAGGTGGGGCGCGGAACCAGCACCTATGACGGCATCAGCATCGCCAGGGCGCTGGTGGAGTACATCCACCTGCGCATAGGGGCTAAGACCCTGTTTTCCACACATTACCACGAACTGACCGATCTGGAGCGCCTGCCGGGCATTGTTAATTATAACGTAGCGGTAAAAGAAGTCGGGGAGGACATTATCTTCTTGCGTAAGGTGATCCCGGGGAAAGCCGACCGCAGCTACGGGATCCACGTGGCCAGGCTGGCCGGTTTGCCTGAGGAGATCCTTAACCGCTCAGCTGAGGTATTAAAAAGTCTGGAGCCGGTTCAGGAATCATCACGGCAATTGGCTGCGGCTATGGAGTATGCCTTCAATCCCTTAACTCAGGACAATTTAAAAGTTGCGGAAGACAGCTTTCAGGGAAACAACAGTGTCCCCGGCGCTGGCGGCTGTTACAGCATAAATATGGCAGACCACCCGGTGTTAAAGGAGCTGCGCAGCCTGGACCTCCAAAACATGACGCCGCTGGAGGCGATTAACAAATTGGATCAATTTCAGAAAAGCCTGGCTAATCAGGACCCAAAATAGCTCCATTGAAAAAGAAACTACACTTGCACAGTTTGAACTGACAACCCATGAGGCAGTGGAAAACGTAAACATTTATACGGCAACTGTTCAACTAGACGAGAATATTTTAACATTTAAAGTGCCTGTAGATCCGGGCATAACGGGCGATGTAAACTATCTTATTTCATGTTTCTATACAAAGCTGACTAGGGGGGAGAACAATGCATGTTGGTGTGGATGTAGGTGGAACTTATACCGATGCGGTGCTCCTTGACCATGATGTGGTCCGCGCGAATGCCAAAGTACCGACAAAGAAAGACTTGCTGGAATCCATCCTGGAAGCGCTAGATCTTATTTTGAAGGATGTAAATGCGAAAGACATAAGCCGAATTGTTTTCAGCACCACAATTATCACCAACCTAATCGCCGGAAAGAAGTATGACAAGGTGGCCCTTTTGTTAATGCCCGGGCCAGGCATGAGCAACCAGGGCTATGACTTTAAGACTAAATCGATTATATTGTCCGGAGCCATTGATTACCGGGGCCGGGAGATCATTGCTTTAAACGAAAAAGAAGTAGAGGCGGCGCTGTCCGAGCTGGCTGCGGAGGGCTTCAATAAGGTGGGTATCATCGGCAAGTTCTCCCCCCGCAACAATGTACACGAAAGACGTGTAGCGGCAATAGTACAGGAAAAATACCCCGGCTGGCAGGTCGAGCTGGGCTATCAAGCCGGTCCCCAGTTAAACTTTCCCAGGCGGGTGGTGTCTACTTATTTGACCTGTGCCACCAGGCGGCCGTACAGTGACTTTGTTCAATCCGTCCGGCAGGCGCTGGAAAAAAGAGAGATAGGCGCCGATTTTTATATCTTAAAAGCTGACGGCGGGACTTTCCCACTGGATAGTTCAGTTGAGCAGCCGGTGGAAACCATTTTTTCCGGGCCGGCCGCAAGCACGCTGGGTGTGCAGGCCCTGACTCCCCCGGAGGTCACCGCAGTGGTGGTGGACATCGGCGGCACTACCACAGACATAGCTTTGATTCTAAACGGGCAGCCGCTCTTGTCGGCGAAGGGCGCCCGTGTTGAAGGACAGCTTACCCAGGTGCGTACCCTCGCTGTTAAATCAGTGCCAGCCGGCGGAGACAGCCGGCTGGAGCAGGTGGGCGGGCAAATCATCATTCACCCGGAAAGAGTTGGCCCTGCTTTCTGCATGGGCGGACCGGCGCCGACTCCTACTGACGCCCTCCGGGTGCTTGGTATGACCACGCTGGGCGATGCGGATAAGGCTGCTGAAGCCATGGAAAGCCTGGGAACACCCTGCGGTTGGACTGCTGCTGAGACTGCAGATAAAGTGGTGAGCCTGGTTGTGGAAAGCATTACGTCAGAGGTCCAAAAAATGTTCCTGGAATGGGAACAGGAGCCGGCTTACCGGATTTGGGAGCTATTGCAAAAAAGAAAGGTGCAGCCTTCCATTGTTGTCGGAGCAGGCGGCGGGGCGGAGGGCTTTATTCCCCAAATTGCCGAAAGGTTAGCCTGTGAGCCGGTCATTCCTCCATATGCACCGGTAGCAAATGCTATCGGTGCGGCGGTGGCCAGGCCAACAGTGCAGATGAGCCTGCGGGCCGACACTGAGCAGGGCTATTATACTATCCGGGAGGAAGGCATTCAGGAAAAAATCGACAGAAGGTCATTTAACGAGCAAAAGGCACTGGCCCTGGCCAAGGAAAAGCTGATCGAAAAGTCTGAGAAATACGGCCTGGCCGTAGCGCCGGACGAGATAGAAATCACCAGTCAAGAAGTGTTTAATATGGTCCGTGGCTGGGATACCGCCGGCCGCTTGTACGACCTGACCGTCCAGACGCCCAGGGGCATCACCGGCCGGATCAAGATGGGGGGTAATCAATGATGCGGAAAAACAGCAATAAGCGCACCGGGTTAATCTTTTTCCCCGCTTTTGACTGGGCTATCTCTCCTACCCACCCGGAAAGGGAGGAGCGCCTCCTTTATACTCGTGACCAGATTTTTGAAGAAGGAATTATGGACCTGCCGCAGATATTGGAGTATACCCCCTCCCTGGCTACGGCACATGATATCGCCAGGACGCACTTCTGCGTGCCGCGCGTAGAGGATCAGACCACCGAGGCGCACCTGATTGCAGCCGGTGCGGCAATCCTCCTGGCCGATGAAGTTGCTTCCGGCCGGCTTAAGAATGGATTTGCCCTGGTCCGCCCACCCGGCCATCACTCGATGCGGGTGGTGCACGGCAACCGCGGCTTTTGCAATATTAACAATGAAGCGATCATGGTGGATTACCTGCGCCGGCATCACGGGATCAAGCGCGTGGCGATTGTCGACACCGATGTCCACCACGGCGACGGCACCCAAGACATTTTCTGGCATGACCCGGACGTCCTCTTTATATCTTTCCACCAGGACGGCCACACCTTATATCCCGGCACCGGATTCACCAACGAGCTGGGCGGCCCCAGGGCCTACGCCCGCACAATCAATATCCCGTTGCCTCCCGGGACTACTGACGAAAGTTTGCTGTATGTAGCGGACAACTTGATCCTGCCCATCCTGAAGGACTTTAAGCCGGATTTTATTGTTAACTCGGCCGGCCAGGACAACCATTACAGCGACCCGCTGGGCAGCATGCTGATTACCGCCCAGGGTTACGCCAGGCTAACTGAAAAGCTGCAGCCGGACCTGGCGGTGCTTGAAGGGGGCTACGCTATTGAAACCGCCCTGCCCTATGTAAATATGGGGATTATCCTGGCACTGGCCGGGCTCGACTACAGCAATGTGATTGAGCCGGACTACCGTCTGTTTAAAGAAAGGCGGGAAGTAACCGGAGAGGTCCGCCAGGTGGTCGATAGGCTCTTAAAACGCTGGGAAAAACGTGACCAGATAGAGCTTAGTCAGGAATCTACTAATGGGGGTTTTTATCAACAGCCTAAAAGAATATATTACGATACTGACGGCATCAGTGAAACTCAGTTCGAAAGACTGAGATTATGCGATGACTGCCCCGGGTACCTCACGATAGACACCAAAGCAAACCGTGGACCCAGCCGGGGCGACAAGGCGTTTTGCATATCCATTCCCTTCACCGCCTGTCCCACCTGCCGGGCTGAGGCTCAGGATTTATATGAAAAGTCTAAAATAAATGGCGCTTACCGGTACGTTTACCTGCAGGATAAGCCATGCGATATTTTTCTGGGGTACGATGTTTCCGGCGGGCAGGAGTCGTTAGTTTAAGTGCAATTTAATCTGCCTTTCATCAGGCAACTTACTTCAACACCGGGAAAAGCTACAATTAAACTGGTTCAAATATTTTCATCCGGTGAGACCCTGACCGAACCGTGCGGTTTTCGGTCAGGGTTTTACTATTTGCAGCAGACTGTTGATCTTGAAAATATAAAGACAGGAAAAACCTTTTTTACTGAATGCTTATAGCAGAATTAATTGGTTAGTAGTGGTAATTTTTCCAATGAATTAAGCTCATAATAAAGGTGACATATATATCGCCCAATGCATATAGTGTAAAAAAAAGGAGGTTATCAAATATGTCTGATGTAATGGCTGAAGGGGCTGGCTGCGGAGTAGGTTTGGGTAGCCCGGCTTTCCTGATCTTCTTAATCCTTGTCCTTCTCGTTTTAGGTTGCGGAGTCTGCATCTAGGCTTCCTTTAAGTCTAAATAAATACGAGAAGTCCGGCAGTCTCCCACGCTTAGGCTCACTCCTTACAACCATCGGTACAAAAAACGGTGGTTGTAATGTTTTTGGTGATTGTTACCTTGGTAAGAAATGTTGGATCTAAAATTACATAAAATAAGTTAACTATCATAAAAATATGTCTAGGTTAATTTAATGGAGGTGAATCCTTACGAATCTATATAACGAGGAATATAACCCGGTTAATAGTTATCAGCTTACACCTGAACAACTTAATGAAATACATATCAAGTACGGCCTGCCTGGCGAATTGTCGCCGGGGCTAAAGGCCACCAAAAAGCGAAACCGCTTTTACTCGTCTAATAACTGGGTTGGTAATATGAAGAAGAAGCCTGCCGCCGAGGACAATAACGATGATACTTCAACCGGGGAGGAATTGCTTTAAAGGAAAATGTTCAAGAACAATGTCTCTAGTCGACGCTGGCAATAAACCTAAAACGCATGAAAATGCAACAGCATAAAGGGAATAGGATGGGCAATTACTCAGCGAATTAATTTGATATTGCAATATATGACAAAAAGGGTTGGGATCTTTTGCTCTCAACCCTTTTTGTCAACAAGAACGATAGGGCGGCTTTTTTATTGCGGGGCAGGCACAGGCGTTTTTTTCTGGCCTAAATAGCTCGTGTCTTACGGCTCAGTAAGTGAAGACATGGTTGCCAATGATGGTGCTCTTAGGCCTGGACCAGTTCCAGGCGCTGCGCACATACCTGGCAAAAAAGTAAAGTGCCCCGTTGGTCGGGTCCCAGCCGCTCAGGGCATCCTTGGCGGCGGCGAGGCAATCCGCGCACGCAGCCCGGTTAATCCTTCCATTTTGCACCGGCTGGAACTGGTTGCGCTGGTAGATCACATCTTGGATGGTGTCCGGGAAACTCGGGTCCAGCACCCGGTTTAACACCACGGCGCCGACAGCTACCTTTCCCTCATAAGGTTCACCTTCCGCCTCGGAACTGATCAGCCTGGCCAGGAGATCCACATCCTCCAGGCTGGGCCGTGAAAAAAATCCTCCCCTGCTTACATCGACGGACCTGGTTGCGGAAAAATCACCGGGTACCGCCACAGTTCCGGCGGCTGGGATCAGCAGTTCCATATCCGGGTAAATCACCGTGCTATTGAGGCCGTTGGCAACCATGATCTCCTGGTAGGTCAACCCGAACAGGCGCCCGATCATGCTCAGGTTGTCGCTCTCTTTGACGATATAAGTGGTTTGACTGCCGTTGCTGACTTCGGGAATGGTGAGCTGCTGCCCGGGAGTGACTGATAAAACCTGGAGACCGTTAGCGTCCACCAGCGAGTCCACGGAGATGCCGTAGCTTTGGCTGATGGTGGCCAGGTCTTCCCCCGGCGCGACAGTGTGGGTAGCGGCGCGCGACATGCCCGGAGCGATCAGTACCCCTGCCAGGACCAAAAAGCCCAGGCACATGCGCATAAATATTGACATGCAATCCCCCCTTCGGCCTCCGGGGTTAGCTGTCGGGTTTGGGTAGAGGGCACCCTACGACTCAAAGTGGCAAGTCGATTCACCCCAAAAAATTGGTCCCCCGTATCCCGGTTATCCGGGAATTCGGCCAGTACCTAAGGATCATACACTCAATGTGCTAATTTGATCAACCCCTGCCATTTGTGAGGGTGCCCTCCCTCGTAAGGTATTTCCTGATAACTTTAAAAATTCGCGAAAATGGGCAGAGTTTCGCTCATTTCTGCAATAAGGTTTCTACAGGTGCTCCAAACCGAATGGACGAGAAGAAGCAGTTGCTCGGGTTGAATCATTTGAACGGTCTAAGGTGCCGGCTGTGGAAAAAAATTTTTATCCCAAGCCCGGTGAGAAAAGTTGCAACTTTAAAAAAATTAGTAGGGAAAAAATGCATTATGTTGAAATATTCCATTATAGGAGCATTCCTGTAATTATTGAAAACGGCCTTTGAAAAACGAGGTGCCTAACAATACAATGGTAATGTGCTTACCGGGAAAGAAAGGCACAATACCAGATTGAGGAGGCGCCTCTATATGAAGCGTACACAAAATGAGAAGATTTCGCAAATAAAAATTGAAACCCTGATAGTCGGAATCGACATAGGGAAAGAAACCCACTATGCTAGAGCCTTTGACTACAGAGGGATTGAGATGTCCAAGCTGCTGATATTTAGCAACACGGCAGAAGGATTCGAACTTCTGGACCGATGGATGCTCAACGCATGTAGGCAGCAATGTTAGAAAAAAGTCATCGCCGGCTTCGAGCCCACGGGACATTATTGGTTTACACTGGGGGACCACCTCAACCACCAGGGACACGAATTAGCGATAGTTAACCCCTTCCATGTTAAACGAACCAAGGAATTGGATGACAATAGCCCTACCAAGAATGACCGCAAAGATCCGAAGACCATCGCCATGTTAGTAAAGGACGGGCGTTACCGTGAGGTGTACATACCGGACGACATCTACCAGGAATTACGGGAAGCGGTGGCTGAAAGAGAACGGCTCCAGGAGCAGTTGATTGCAATCCACAACAGGGTTGTTCGCTGCCTGGTTTCAAAAAGGACATCCATGACAATTTGCCTCCCGAAATGCTGCTTTCATGGACGGCGGAAGATCTTGCAACCCTGCATGATATCCAGTACTGGACTGATATCCTTAATGCCACAGATGGAGTTGAAATCATTTCGGTATCGGAGATGGAGGGCTTTGACGAATGCTGGAACGAGTGGCTTTCATGCGATAATGAATATGCTGTCGGCGACCGCAAATCCATGAGCGCAGGGGCCGGAAAATATATGAACTTTATTGCAATGATATTAAGAAGGGGTAAAATATGACTGATAAAATCAAGTTGAGCAAAAATACAAGGGACGATATGATTTTAGCGATTAAGGCCTATTTTCTCAATGAAAGAGATGAAGATTTGGGAGATTTGGCAGCCGGTCTAATTTTAGATTTTTTTGTAGAGAAACTGGCTCCCGAATTTTACAACCAGGGTGTTTATGACGCTTATAAGTATATGACGAATAAAATAGAGGACCTCTTAGAAATTCAGAAGTAATAGAAGCCTCAGCATTTACCCGTCTGAACGCCTGCGAATAACACCATATACCAATAATACGGGCCTGTTCACTTGTTATCGGAATGGGCTCGTATTTGTCGTTTTCTGCCATCAATAAAACCGTGTCACCCATCTTCACAAATCTTTTTAGAGTAATATCTTCATCCAGTGAGACAGCCACTATATTCCTGTTGTCTGCATAATTCTGTTTTCTAAGCAGAACATAGTCCCCGTCTCCGATATTCACTCCCTGCATGCTGTCGCCCTTAACCTTGAGCAATTACCTTGCGCATGAATCCGTGGAATCAGGCGGAAGCACCGTAACTGATGTTGGGGTATACGTTTATATGCATGAGATCAAAGCGCAGAACTATGTTCATCAAGATGCACAGCCTTGGAGGGGATAGTTTGAATAAAACGGAGTTAGTTTGGTATGTGGGCTATGGGTCAAATATGCTTAATGAAAGATTTATGTGTTACATCAACGGCGGTCAATTCCGCCATAACGGAAGACCTCATAATCGATGCGCTGATACAACACCGCCGCTCGCAAAGATGATTTATGAGATTCCTTATAACATGTATTATGGGAACAGGTCCAGCGGCTGGAACGGTATGGGTGTCTCATTTCTTGATATCACAAGACCAGGGAAAGCATACGGTGTCGCCTACCTTGTAACGAAAAGCCAGTTTGAGCGACCAGTTATATCGTAACCGTGAGAACCTCTCTTTCTGCAGATTTAAGCTTTGGAGATCGCATTCAGTTGAACAAAATCATTTGCTAACCAATTGCACTTCGCAATACAATCGGTTATAATAGTTGCAAAACAGGAGGTGTCCATTATGGCAAGAACATCAAATATATTTGCTCGTGTTGAGCCGGAAGTCAAAGAACAGGCAGAGTTTGTTTTAGAGCAGCTTGGCATTCCGATGTCAAATGCCATCGGACTTTTTCTCCGGCAGGTCGTGCTTCAGCGGGGTATTCCTTTTGAAGTGAAGCTCCCGCAAAGCAAACCTTTGTCTTTGGGTACGCTTACCGAGGAACAATTCAATGCTGAAATCGAGAAAGGACTAGCTGATCTTAAATTGGGTAGAGTTGTTTCTGCGGAAAAAGTTGCTGATAGAATGCGCCAGGACTATAAAATATGAGCGAATGGACGGTTGTTTATACTGAGCAAGCTGAGCGTGACTTACGCAGCATATTTGAATACATCTCCTTCTCCCTGCTTGGGCCGGAAACAGCAAAGAATCAATCACGGCGGATCTTGGACGCGGTCGCTAGACTAAATGAAATGCCCCTGCGATTTCGTCTTTACGAAAAAGAGCCATGGTACAGCAAAGGCTTGCGGGTCCTGCCAATCGACAAGTATTTGGCATTTTATCTGCCTGTGGAAGCAAAAAAGACGGTCGTTGTTATTCGCATTATGTACGGCGGACGTGATATTGAAGAACAACTGAGCCGAACAGAAGATAATTAAGTATAACCTAAGCATCTGATCGTCAGGTGCTTTTTCTTCAGGATACTCCATCGGTTGCTGAAATAATGATGAAATGAAGGCATAGGGGAGCATATCAATTTCTCACGTCCCTCGTGTTTTTGAAAAGGCTATGGGCTGTTCGCCGGTAACCTTTTCTATGTACAGAGAAAGGAAATGGAATGAAAGAACTGCGGAAATTCCGCAGCAGTGAAGTATCGATTTCTTAATATATGCATATTATCTTGCAGGTCATAAGTATTAAAGGGGATTAACTAATGAAAAATGTAATAATAATCGGTTCCGGAATCGGCGGGCTTATTGCCGGCAACCTGCTGGCAAAGAAGGGGCATAAAGTAACCATATTTGAAGCCCACAGCATGCCTGGCGGCTATACCGCCGGGTTTTACAAAAAGGGTTATTATTTTGAGAGCGGCACTCTGTCCTTTGAGGCCTCAGCTTCGGTATTCAAGGCAATGAAGGACATTGGTGTGTTTGAACAGATCGAATTTTCAAGACAAAGGCTGCGGTTGGTTTCAGAGGATACGTGATTCCTGAAAATTACGATGATTATAAAAAGAGAATTTATGACGGTTTCCCATCTGAAAAAGAAAAGCTGGATACGGTTTTTTCAGTGCTGGATGAAACCGTCAGCCTGATGGGGAACGTGGATGAACCGATGCCTTTTCTTTTCAGCGGGCTTGAAATGGTCAAATCAATGCTTCCCTATATCAAGAGCGCTCCAAAACAAGCAAAACTTGCAAACCTTTTTGAAGCTTTTAGACGACCAGAGCCTTGTTCCGCAGGAACTCCGGGATAATCTCGAAAACGCCGCCGTTTCGGAGGGCGTCTGCACGGTATATCTGGGGTTTAATATGTCCAACCGGGAACTTGGCCAATATATGAAAATTCCTCATGTACTCACCTATGATTATAAACCAGGTTACGACATTTACAATTCAGATGACGAAGAGTTTTTCAGCAGGACCTCTGTTTCACTTTATTCGCCGTCAATGGTAAATCCCGAACACGCTCCGGCAGGCATATCCTCATTGATGCTTCAGACCATTGTACCCTACCACTAGATGAACAACTGGGGCGGCGGGGACAAGGAGGTTTATGCGCAACTAAAGGGAAAAGCAATGGAGGCAATGATCGACAGCGCATCCGGGCTGATTCCCGGCTTGAAGGAATGTATCGAATTTAAAGACGCCGCAACTCCGCTGACTCATGAAAGATTCACCCATAATACGGACGGCGCGACCTCCGCATGGAGCTGGAACCCCAAGAAGAAATTTTATAAAAAGACCATGGGCGTGAATATAGAAACACCTGCGAAAAACCTTTACATCGGCTCCTGCTGGGCCATGCAGATCGGCGGTGTGCCCGGCGCCCTGGCAGCGGCTTACCAGTGTGTAAAAAAGATAAATTAATTAGTGGAAATTTGAAGTTTAGGTTAATTTAATTGTCTTCGCAGTCATACTCCATAGCCGGGCCTCCCCTTATTGAATATACAACAAGTATCTATATTGTCACCATGAGTACCATTTAATATTGTTAAAATATTCATAAATATTGTATTATTAATATAAAAAATATTTTATACACTCTCGCCATTAGAAACAAAACGGTTAATTTGGGTAACAAGGAGTATGGGGAGGTTATGTTATGAAGCGCCATGTGGTTATTCTGGTTGTTATTGCTTTGGTCGCAGCGTTGTTTAGTTTTACCTGTGCGGCACTTGCCGGGGAAGCTGACATTAAAGTGATGCTGGATGGTGAGATATTAACCTTTGACCAGAATCCGATTATGCAAAACGACAGGGTTTTGGTACCACTCAGAAAGATCTTTGAAGCGTTAAACACAACAGTCAGCTGGGAGCCAGAAACTCAAACCATCACGGCAGTAAAAGAGGGCACTACGGTTAAATTAACAGTTGGTTTAACAGAAGCTTTTGTTAATAATTTACAGATCAAACTTGACCAACCACCGCTTATTGTCAATGACCGGACACTGGTGCCGCTGCGATTTGTTGCAGAGGCTCTTGGTGCAGATGTTGTCTGGGATGGGACAACAAGTACAGTAAAGATAAACTCAAAACAAGAAGAGGTTTCATCAGGAGAACAAAATATCAGCGAAGCGACAAAGGCCATTGCCTTGAATCCTGCTGATCCAAAAGCCTACAATAACCGGGGTGATGCATATCTTGATCTGGGTCAGTATGAAAAAGCCATCACAGACTACAGTAAAGCCATCGAGCTGGATCCCGAATCTGCTGAGGCTTATTTAAAACGTGGCCTTGCTTATGGCAAGCTGGGTCAGTATAAAAAAGCCATCACAGACTACAGCAGAGCCATCGAGATGGATCCCGAATCTGCTGAGGCTTATTTAAAACGTGGCCTTGCTTATGGCAAGCTGGGTCAGTATGAAAAGGCCATAACAGACTTCAGCAGAGCCATCGAGCTGGATCCCAAATATGCAGAGGCTTATTTACTTAGTGGCCTTGCTTATGGCAGTCTGGGCCAGTATGAAAAGGCCATTACAGACAACAGCAAGGCCATCGAGCTGGATCCCGAATATGCAGAGGCTTATTACTATCGTGGCCTTGCTTATGGCAGTCTGGGTCAGTATGAAAAGGCAATAACAGACTTCTGCAAAGCCATCGAGCTGGATCCCAAATATGCTGAGGCTTATTACTATCGTGGCCTTGTTTATGCGAGGTTGGGCCAGTATGATAAGGCCATCGTTGATTATAAAAAAGCGCTCGACGTTAATCCAAGCTTCAGTGAAGCCAGAGAGGCGTTGAAAAAATTCGGTGTTTCGGGATAACCCCCGGAAGAACGATGCTGCTTTGAGATTTATTGCGGTAAAACTCTGCTGTCAGGTAGATTGGAGCCAGCTCTTGCAGGAAGTGAAGGTAACTTACCAGAAAGAGTAATAAAAATAATAGTATGATCATAAATGAGCAGGGATCGGGATGCTCCAACCCTGCTCATTTGATATTCTATGTAAGATGTAAGCGAGCTTCGACTTTTCTATAACATCCCGCAGCTAAAAAGTCAAAGCATAACTGCGGAAATTCCGCAGTTGGCTTCTCGACTGTAATCCTCACAACTTAAAAGATAATCCACTGGTTGCTGAAATTCAACTTTTAAGGGAGGGTATTTAATGAAAAGTAATTGCACAGTCCGTTTGGAAATGAAGAAGGACTGGAAGGAAGTAGAAAATCACAAGAGAGGCTTTTTGTAATAAATACCGTCCCGGCTGTTCGGAGCATTATGTTCTTCATCAATTCAGGAATCGTCCTGATTTCGTTAAGGAATTAGATTACATTATTGAGGAAGATGGCAGGATTGTGGCTCATATTATGTACTGCAAATTCAAAATAACGTGTGATGATGGACGAATTATTTCGATTATGACCTTTGGCCCGATCAGTGTGTTACCGGAATGCCAGGGCGAAGGGTACGGCAGTAAGTTGATTCGTTTTACAATGGAAAAAGCGCTGGAGCTTGATTGTGGAGCGATTGCGATTACAGGAAATCCAGATTATTATCATAGATTTGGATTTGTCAGCGGTCATTCTATGCATATTTATTACGCTGCTGCTCCACGAGATGAAGAGGCTCCATTCTTTATGGTGAAGGAATTGCAATCAGGGTATCTTGCGGGGATAACCGGCACTTTTCAAGATCCGGAAGGTTACATGATTGAAGATGCGGACGTTGAAAAATTCGACGTGAACTTTTCACCAAAAGAAAAAAAGAAGCTGCCGGGGCAGCTAGCATGATCATGAGCGCTGGTAACGAAAAGCAGAAGGTTGCAGACAGCTCCCGTTACCGTAGCAGAATTCTTTATAAATCTGGCGAAGTGAGGCGAGGGTGAGCTGCATTCCAACTCCAAAATCGAGCACTACAACCCCAAAAAAGGTTACCTGGTCGAGCTTCCGGTTGCGCTGGACGTAACCGACTTTGGCCGCTGTGTCTCTCAGCTACTCTGGGGAGAACATTTCGTTTAGAACGTTTTCGATCTCGTAAGGATTGATTTTTCTGGCAATTGGAGCCAATGTGGAACCTCTTGTAATCATTATTTGCAGAAGAATTCCACAAGAATGGAGCTCATTCCTTCTTTTAAAGAAAAATATCAACAATTTTCGTCATGTTTTCGTTATCTATTTTCCAGGGGTAAGCTACCATCCCTGGTTGATAATGGTATGTTTAGGGCTTAACCGAACACTAATGGATAGCGCACATGCACATTTTTCATCATGTTTTGTGACTGAGCGTAAGTGAAAGGATGGTTTAAAAATGAATAAAAAGTTGCAAAACGATGAAGAAAAAGATTTAGAAAATATAATGAAAAAAAAGAAAATTGCCTTGTATTGTCTATTAGCAACTATATATATTGCATTTTTAGGATTTGAACTCGGTCAATATCAGAAAATAAATTATTTTAACTATGGATTGCATGAATTGTTGTATCTGCCATTTAACTTAGCTATCTATCTTGTACCATTTTTGTTTTTAATTTATATGTTTTTTGTTCTCCAAAGCTTTAGAAGGAAAACAAACAAAAAGAGTTCGAACAAAACTAAGTTTAAGACAGTATTAATAGTTATTTCTTTGATTTTTATTACCTATATATTAAATTACCAATTTCACGAGTCCAATACAGTGGGTGTATTTACAATTGTTCAAAAATTTCAAACAGGTAAGAAATATTTCATACAAGTTAAAGATTGTAAGATAAGGTGTACAGAAACTGAGTTTAATTTAATAACCGTCAATAAAGAATATTTAGTTGATTACAATTGGAATTCCCTTTCTCCTAATACGGGGAAATTAATTTACATTGAACCTACTTCGAAGTAATACTTAATTGATCAAATAATGTAATGCCGTTGTTTTATTGGAATCGCATTAACTTTTTTATGAACAATTGTTTTTAACCTTCACGTTCGAGTTGACAGTGAAAGAGCCAATTGCATAACTCCAAGACCTTGATACACAAGGCTTCCAAGAACTAAAAAATCCGGTTTACCCACCAAAAATAATGTAGAAAAATCTTTCATGTCCCTCACCAAATCAGTCAATGTTCTTTAGAAAATTAGAATTTGCCATCAGCGGCGGGTCAATCTTATAGCCCTTGCGCTTCAGGACCCGGAATTTAAAGTCCAGCAGCTCGGCCGGTACATTCAGCAGGCTTGCTGCTCCGAAAAACGAAATATCCTCGTTTAGGAGATTAAGTACCACGTCGTCATTCATAAGATACTCGGCGGCAAAAATATTCGCCTCATATTCATAAAGAGAGGTGCTGTCAAACAGGGCAAAATCATGGAACGCCTTGATGCCGGATGCTTTGCGGTGCAGTACGGCATGCCCGATTTCATGCGCCAGGATAACCCGCTGCACCTGCTCGGGCAGATCACTGTTCACCGTGATCACCGGCTGCCTGGACTGGTAAAGGAAAAAACCCTTGCAGGATGCGGGGCCGTGACCCATAGCTTCATTTAGCAGCAGTATTTTCATGTCCCGGCAAAGCCGGTTGGGATCACTCTGGTCATATTTTTTCATGATT
>MVQL01000248.1 GCA_002067205.1 Pelotomaculum sp. PtaB.Bin104 | reverse complement strand
GGATTTCCCTTCGGGAGCATGCTTGGGGTTTACCATTGACGGCGAATAAAGTGAAACGGATGTCTTGCTGAAAAACTCTCCGTCTTCGGAATTGTATATGTCGCAGCCGGGTTTATTGTCAAAATTAAACACAAGAGGAACCTTCATATATTTGCCAAGCTCTTCATTGGACATATTCAACCCCAGATATACCGTGAAAAAGCCCTCCGAAACGGCAGCCCCGCCGATATTATCCTGGAGGTCTCCCGGAATAAGGCTCTTGTCGTCTAAAAGCTTCAGGAAGGTTTTCTTATAATCCCCGGCAGAAATCACATAATCCGCGTCATAAACGGTATTTTTGCATGAGACGCCAACCGCGGCCCCGTTTTTTGTGATTATCTTGTCGACATAAGAGTTCAGCTTCAAATCCCCGCCCAGTTTCCTGAAGTTTTCCGCGAGAATGTCAGCCCATGACTGCATACCGCCTTTCACGGTCCACAAGTCTTTGAATATCCCCAATAAAGCGCTTCCCACGAACATGGCCGGCATATCCGGATAGCCGAATCCGCCGAACAGCTTGTACAGCTTTGATTCTTTTGCGAAATATTTAGCGGCGAACTCGGACGACGTCATGCTGCCGTACAAATTTGACAGTTTCATCAGCTTTGGGGCGCCCAGAATGTAGGGAAGCATTGATTTCATCATTTTAAGCCCGCCATAAAGATAAGGCATGGGTTCATCCATGTCCCCCATCAGGCCGGCTATTTTATCCAAATCTGCAAAAGCCGCATCCAGCTTTTCTTTATCAGGTGGGAAAGCAGTGTAAATCATTTTTTTATAATCATCGTAATCCTCAGGAACTCCGTCGAAATCCTCTGAAACAAACCGCACTCTTATTTTCTCGAAGTCTATCTTTTCAAATACTCCGATATCCTTCATTGCCTTGAATACCGATGCTGAAGCTTCAAAGGTAAGAGTGCCGCTCTCAAAATAATAGCCCTTCCTGTAAAATCCGGCGGTATAGCCGCCGGGTATGCCGTGGGCTTCAAATATGGTTGTTTTATGCCCCTTCTTTGCCAGAAGGTTGCCGGCAATAAGGCCGCCGATTCCCGAACCGATTATTATTACACTTTTCATTTTCCCAATCCCCTTTAATTTCTTCCGGCCTGCATAATAATATTATTGCCTATAGTTCTAATTGAGCGGCATTCTAACATTGCCAAGTGTTGAGCCGCTCTTTTTCCAAAAAGTTCAATCAGGCCTTTCAACAGTCATATCTTCTTTATCTTTGCCTTCTATGTCAAGAATCATTCTGCAATTCATGCATCATGTTTGCGAAGGTGTGCGAAGGGGTCAGCCCTTGACATTGGACAACGCAATTACACCAATTACACACACGAACTCCAGGATTACGCAAATTCGGCAGGAAGCGCGGTTATCGGAGATATCCGAACACTGGAAGAAAATTTAAAGGGTTATAAATTTTGCATATCAATTCCACCTTGGTGGGCGGCGGCGTAGCAGAGATCCTGCGCTCACTGGTGCCATTGATGCAAGAAGTGGAATCGTCTCCCAGGTGGGTGGTGCTCGAAGGCAACCCGGAATTTTTCAACACCACCAAGCTTTTCCATAACGTAATGCACAACCAGCCGGTGAATATCACCGGCGAAATGCTGGAAAGCTACCTGGCCATAGCGCAAAAGAACAAGCAACTGGTGGGAGAAGAAGCCGAGTAAATCATCTTTTTTATTCCGAAATCGAACTGCTTGATTCCATTGAACTTTCACCCAATTTTTTAATAACGTTATGCCGGTATTGCTCTGCTTCACTAGTCAGCTTGTAATTATTATTCTTGACCAAATCCAAAAACCCGCCCAATATTTTCAAAGAATTACTGTCGCCAGCATCGGCCACCGCATTGAAATAAATCTCTCTGGCTTTTGGATTCAAGGTTTTTGAATCATAACTAAAGAGTGGAGTGTTGTTTAAACCGTATAGGGCAAAGGTAGTGTATTTTTTATACAATTCCTTTACATCATTAACTTTTATGGAATCTTTATGCTTATCAATAAACTTCTCCTGATTCAATGCCCTTTTTAAGACTTCATCCCAACCAATGACAAGCGCTGCGTCTTTCGCCGGAACCTTATCGGACTCCACAGCCATTATATCAATATAGTCCTTCATGTCGGGAGTTACATAGGAGCTGAAATTTTTGTAGAATCCGTAATCAATAATGGGGAAGAAGGACCCTTCAGCAGTTTCCACCTTATAGCCGCTGTCTTTTGTTTTAGCCAACAGTTCTTTAAGATCGGCATCCTTAATGTCAGATTGAGCAGTGATAGATTTATATTCACTATTTATTTTGTTTTGCATGCCATCATCATTAAACATACTTTCAAACTGTGGGAGGTTCTTTTTCTGTATTTTTTCAAACTGGTCAACCATATCTGAAGCGTCTTCTTTGGAGACGCTGGATATATTCTGGTTTATAAAGTCGGCAACTTCTTCCACGCCGGGATTCTTTTGAATAAGTGCTTGGTAATCATTCATTATCGTATTAGCTTCCGGTTCTGTTGGTGTATTTGGTTCAGTTTGTTTTTTCACAGTGCACCCGGCTGCAGCAACAACCAGGCATAGGCAAAGAATTATGAGAGCAATTTTTTTTAACAATTCATTACCTCCTCTTAAATAAGATAGCCTCTCGGCATTCGCCGAGGCAGATGGCACAAGGCTTTGCTTGAACCATCGTTATTGAATTCCTCCTACTT
>MVQL01000247.1 GCA_002067205.1 Pelotomaculum sp. PtaB.Bin104 | reverse complement strand
TTGACATTTTTCTATTTTATTTGTTAACATGATATTAGCTTTATGTTCAATCCCGTCGATGAAGCGGGCATTTTTTTTTAAAGGGTGTGAAATCATCTTGAAATCTCTTGTCACCGGAGGGGCGGGATTTATCGGCAGCCATTTAGTGGAGCATCTCTTAGATAAGGGTCACGCAGTGACTGTTATTGATAACTTGTCAACTGGAAGAAAGCAAAACCTGGACCAGATTCAAGGGAATAAAGATAATATGCGCTTTGTGCAGGCCGATGTCGCTTCCGATGACATAACGCGGTATTTTGAAGGAGTGGATTACGTCTTTCATCTGGCCGCGCTGGCCAATGTTGTCCCGTCGATTCAAAATCCCTTGGAATATCACAGAACCAATGTCGACGGGACGGTGCGCGTTTTAGAGTCGGCCAAAACGCAAAATGTAAAAAAATTTATTTACACCGCTTCATCATCCTGCTACGGAATCCCTTCTTTGCTTCCGACGCCCGAAACGGCGGAAATTCGTTTGGAACACCCCTACGCGCTGACGAAAAACATCGGAGAGCAGTATGTTTTGCACTGGGGGAAAATATACAAGCTGCCCGTGGTGTCCCTGAGGTTGTTCAATGTGTACGGACCGCGGTCCGCGTCCACGGGGTCTTACGGCGCTGTTTTCAGCATTTTTCTGGCTCAGAAGCTCCACAACAAGCCGTTTACCGTGGTCGGAGACGGGACGCAGACCAGGGATTTCGTTTACGTCACGGATGCGGTCAGGGCCTATTGCGCGGCGGCTGAATCAGATTGCGCCGGAGAAGTTTTTAACGTGGGCAGCGGAAACGCGTACAGCGTAAACAGACTGGCGGAGCTTTTAGGCGGGGATAAAGTCTATATTCCAAAACGACCGGGCGAACCGGACTGTTCCCTGGCGGACATCTCCAAGATCACCAAATGTTTGAACTGGCGGCCGGAAGTGACTTTTGAGCAGGGGGTTTCCATGCTCCTGGCAAATATTGATTATTGGCAAGAGGCTACCTTATGGACGAAAAATTCTATCGCTGAAATTACGAAAGACTGGTTTCGTTTTTTGGGATGAAATTTTTTTGAGATGAAAAATGTACCTGATTAAAAAAATGGTTGGATTGGAAGGAGTTTAGTAAGGTTTTGTAGAATTCTGCTTTCATGTAATGGCAATAGTATGATGAATACTGTATTAGGAGCATTGTAAAATAGTGCCTAAGGTTATTGCAAAGGGAAAAAAGAAATCCGCGGTGGTTAAGAAAACGCCTGAAAATGATCAATGGGAGATTGTCCGCGCCACAGCCTTCTGGGGATTGGCAATCTTACTGTTCCTGCCCCCTTATTTCAGAGGACTTTTCTTCCAGCCCGAACAAGAGCGGGCCTTAATTTTTGCCGCCGTCATTTTTTGGTTCGCCTGGCTGTGGAAATGGTCGAAGCGTGATAATGAGTTTCTTTCCCACCCGCTGGATTACTTCGTCCTGGCCTTTCCCATAGTTTATCTTATTTCAGCCTTTCAGGCCGCCAACTACGGCCTGGCGGTGGACGAAGTGGTCAAGGCCACTCTGTATTTCCTGGTTTACTGGCTGGCCTCCCGGCTGATCAAGGATGAGAAAGATATAACGACTATTCTGCAGGTCATATATATAAGCGCCATCGGCGTGGCGCTGGCCGGCCTGGCTACCACCACCGGGATTATCCATATACTTGATGGGTTTAAGGAAGGGCGGATTTATTCTTCTTTCCAGTATCCCAACGCCCTGGCCAGCTACCTGGCGGCGGTGATGTTTATCGGTTTCTACCTCTGGCGCAGGGCCGGTTCGCCGGAGTTGGGCAGATCGACTGTTGGTTCGGCAATAAAAGGCGCTCCGACATGGTTGAATTTGGATAGTCTTAATCAGTATCTTTACGTGGCGGGTAATTTTTTGTTGTTCGCCGTGCTTCTGGGCACCAAATCCAATGGAGGCCTTTTAGTTTTCTCGATCATACTTATCCTTTTTATAATCGGTTTGCCCAAGGGTAACAGAATACCTTTAATCATTCATTTTATTCTTATTGGCATCCCTTCTTTTCTAGCCATCTGGCAGTTTCTATCAGCCGTGGCCGGCGGTAAAATGGACTTGGCCTGGCTGTGGGTGTTTATCGGCCTGGCTTTGGCCCTGGCGGGTCAAAAGCTATATGCCTTTGGAGAAGAAAGACGGTTTGTTGATTGGGTAAATAATCACAGGATTCATTTAAGTGTCGCGGTAATCATTTCAATCATTCTGGCTGGTGTTGCGGTATACGTGGTTTTATCCGGTAACGCTGAGCTGATCGAGAAGATTAAAACTTATCATTTACGTTTGAGGGACGTAATTGAGCGGGCATATTTCTTCAGTGACGCTTTGAGAATGATTCAGGACCGCCCATTGCTGGGCTGGGGAGGCGGCGGATGGCAGGAGGCGTACCGCTCATATCAGAGTTATCTTTATGATTCCAACCAGGTGCACAGTTACTACCTCCAGGTAGGGGTGGAAACTGGAGTTTTGGGGATACTTGTGGTTTTAGGCATGTGGGCCAGCTTTTTACTGGCCGCCCACCGCGCTTTCCATGGGCAGCAAAATGAAGGACATAGATTGCTGGTCTGGATAATTACCATGGCGGCCCTTTCCATTGGTGTGCACGCGGTAATTGACTTTGACCTCTCCCTGTCTGCCTTGTTCCTTGTCCTTTGCAGTTTATTTGGGATGGTGCGCAGTTTTGATAAAATAATGAGACAATCAGGCGAAAGCATAAAAAGAAAGAAGTCATATGTTGCACCCAATAATGCAATGTTAATTGGAGCTTCAATTTTATCAATATTAATTATCTTTTTTGCGGGTTCCCTGGCAGCAGCCGGTAATTATGCTAAGCAGGCAAGTGCGTATTTACAGATGCAAAATATTAACAAGGAGAATGAATATCTGCGAAAAGCTTTGTCTTGCAACCCTCTTAATGCTAATTACCACAGCAGTTTGGCAGGATTTTACCTGCGCCAGGGCAAATATGAGGAGGGCCTGGCCGAAGCTCAAAAAGCTATCGATTACAGCAAATATAGTGCTCTTCGATATCGGGATATGGCTGTTCTTTCTTATAATTTCAAGAAAAATGCGGAATCTATCACGTACGCCGAAAAAACGGTTCAGTTGGCTCCATACCAAATACAGTGGTATGAATTCCTGACCCGTACTTATTTCATCGCGGGAATAAACGAACTGATAGCGGGCAATAAGGATACCGCCGGGCAATATTTTAACAACCTGCTTCAAGTTCCCGCTACTATTGAAGAAAAGATGGCCGGACTAAGCGAGGAGCAAAAAACATTGTGGAACGTTGCTCCCCATATGACATCCACGCCCGCGATTTTATTGAATGTGGGAACCGCCCAGTATTTTCTTGGTGACTGGCAATCGGCCGAGACAAATTTGCAAAAAGCCGGCGGAGATGACAATTCAAAGGGCGAGGCATTATTGTGGTTAAGTATTTTAAGAGGTAAGCAAGGTAAAGATGCTGAAGCGAAAGAACTCTCCGAGCAGGCCTTTACTCTTGTTCCACAGTACAAAGAACAGTATCAGAGTTTAAACCAATTGCCTTTACTTAAATAAATATGGAATAATATGCCTTGAGGATCCGTGGAGGTTGTAAGATGGCTTATCCGGAACCAAATGTTGCAAAAGAGAAGATTATTCGCCGAGAGGCGCAGGTTGCGGTTGTCGGGCTGGGCTATGTGGGGTTGCCCCTGGCGGTGGAAAAGGCCAAGGTGGGTTTTCAGGTAATAGGTATTGATCAGAATCAGCGCCGGGTGGATATGATAAATGAAGGCCAAAACTATATCGGCGACGTAAAAGACAATGAATTGAAGGAACTTGTTTCATCAGGCAAGATCAAAGCTTATGCCGGGTTTGACGTATTAACTGAAGCAGATGTGGTTGTAATATGCGTTCCCACTCCCCTTACTAAGAATATGGAACCTGACATATCTTACATAATTAACGTTACCCGGCAAACCGCGCAATATTTGCGCCGGGGACAGCTTATCACTCTGGAAAGCACCACTTATCCCGGCACCACCCAGGAAGTGATGCTTCCCATACTGGAACAATCCGGCTTGAAAGTGGGCCAAGACTTTTTTCTGTCGTTTTCACCGGAGCGGGTTGACCCCGGAAATAAGCGTTTTACCACCAAAAACACTTCGAAAGTGGTCGGAGGGGTAACGCCGGCGTGCCTGGATGTTGCCTTAGCTTTTTACTCGCAAACTATTTTAAACGTAGTTCCGGTTTCTTCACCGGCAGTGGCGGAAATGACCAAGGTATTTGAAAATACTTATAGAGCCGTCAATATCGCCCTGGTTAATGAATTGACGCTTCTTTGCGACAGAATGGGCCTGGACATCTGGGAAGTGCTCAATGCCGCCGCCACCAAGCCCTTCGGTATTCAAATATTCTA
>MVQL01000246.1 GCA_002067205.1 Pelotomaculum sp. PtaB.Bin104 | reverse complement strand
CCGGGACTTTACCGTCCCCAGGGAGCACTCCAGCATGCGCGATATTTCCTCGTAACTGTACCCTTCCATTTCACGCAATACCAGCACCGTTCTGTGCTCGTCGGAAAGCTCCATCAGCGCCACCCGCACCAGGCCGCGGAGCTCCTTTTCTTCCAGCGCCAGAAGCGGGTCGCCGTCATCACTGGCTACCTCGCGCTGAAGTTCGCTTCCGCCATCGTCCTTGAAAGGTTCGTCCAAGGACACCGTTTGTTTTGCGCCATTTTTGCGCCGGAAATTAAGCCATACGTTTACAGTGATCCGGTGCAGCCAGGTGCCGAAGTCCGCCTCGTTCCGGAAGGTGCCCAGCGCCCTATAGGCTCTGATGAATGTTTCCTGCGCCAGATCCTGGGCGTCGTCGCGGTTGCCCGAAAGCTGCAGGCTGAGGGCGTAAACCCTGTTCTGGTGGATTCGCACCAACTCTTCAAAAGCAGAAGAGTCTCTCCCCTTTGCTCTTTTTACCAGCAATCTTGTATCACTCATGGGAGGCTTACTCCTAGCATGCGTAAAGACCTCCCCTTTACTTTATTAGACACGGGCAAGCCGGGTAAAGTTCCGGCTACGGGAGGCCAGCAAAAATATTTATAATTATAACAAATTTATGTAACATCATTTCAGGCAATTCAGGCGTAAAAATAAAATCCTCACGATATTATAAAGTGATAGAGTTTATGGAGTCAATCAAAATGTCCCTTATATATAAATAAGGATCGTGTTTATTATCGTGGTTATAATTGACAAAAATTTTTACTGCAGTGATGGAACTTTTGGAGTTGGCTGGTTGTCTAATTAAACAGAAAGCAATAGAGGAAAAGACAAACTGCCGGGCAGGATTTTGTCTGGCCATGTAGAATATGTCTTTTGCCCGTTGCTTTACTAGTTGAGGAACGTTCGGGTAAGCAGTAATATATGTATTTTATATCCAGCAAAATTCCTTATTATTAATTATAAGGAGGGATGGAAAAGTTTTAAAGAGGGCGCGTTGAAAGGCATCGACCTTGAGACGGTCCGCAACGGCTCCAAAAAGAAGTAAAAACATTTAGGAGGGAAATAAGTGAGAAAAAGGAACAGGAAGCTAATATCTATCCTGCTGACGCTGTCATTGCTGGCAGTCTTGCTGGCGCCGATGGCGGCATACGCGGGGACAACTTATGATCCGGTAACTACAAAAACATACAGTTCTGATGTAACGGGTCTTAAGGATCTTGGAACGTTCTCGATCAGTATTGATCCAATTAATAGTGTTCTTTCCGAAGCGATGATAGAAGTAAAGGACTCCAGTGGGGATAGGTTGCCTATCACTGTTGCGGCTTTCACATATGGATATGGCACCTATAATGGCTATCCTTATGGTGAATTAGATGTTGAGAGAATAAGTGCAAAATCATATAAGGCAACAGTAACTTCTACAAGTGAGCAATATGGTGAAGAGTATAAGGGCTGGATTACTGTGCAAGCTGACTTGACGGATGCTGACGAGGGTGAGCTAACAGTTATAATTACCAAGTTGTCTGGCCAACTGGTTAGTGGTTCAGTAGTAGTAGGTAAGGTTACAGGCGGTGAGGTCAGTGCGGAAGTTCTCAGTGTAAATTGTATGAACGATAGTGGTACCGATGTTACTATCCGGTTGACAGAGTCTGTTGGCGGTTCATTAGAAGCGGGTACCAAGAGTGTTAAGTTTACACTGCCATCAGGGTTTACCTGGTCGAATCCTAATTATAATATAGTATCTGGTGATGTGGTATTAGGAACATATAATTCAACATCAGAAACATATTCAAACCAGGTTTATGCGGATGGCCGTTATTTGTATCTGAATGTTAATACTAAAAGTGGAGCTAAAACAATTTTAGATATTACTGCAGATATTGATGTAGATGAAAGCAAGGCGTCATATGGGGACGTAAACATGACCATCAGTGGCAATAGTGACGTAAGTCCGACTTCGCTAGTTGTTGCCCAGTATGGAGAATATGATGCGACAGTTACTGCTGAGGATGGAACGACCGTAGTGGCTGGTAAGCTGGATCAGGAAATCGGTACGATTGTCGTTGAAGAAAATTCACCGGGCAGTTTAGCCGCTAACGACAAGACCATAACATTGACACTGCCGTCCAATGCAAAGTGGTGTGATTATCCTGAAGTTAAGACAACCAACAGTCTTAAAGTTGATTCAACTCCTTCAACAGTAGGAAGTGAAGGCCGCATACTGAAGTATAAAGTAACTAGTGAATCCTCCGGTAATGCCGGTAAAGTAGAATTCAAAAATGGTAGGGTGCACCTTGCTGGTAACGTAACTGGTGATCTAAAAGTTAAGGTTGGCGGTAGCGCTGGTGCGGAAGGCGAAGCTACGGTTGCCACAATTGAGCCTGCCATAAATGTGACTGCAAATGTTACCGAAGTCAAGATTGGTAGTCAGAATCAAGCTGCTGGAGACATAGAGATTGTTGAAGGCAAGGCGGAAGCAATTAGTGATGATGCTGATCTAGTCATTCAATTGCCGTCAGGCATTGAATTCCAGAATACTCCGGATGTAGAGGTTTTAGAAGGTGACCTTGACATTGATGCCGGAAACATTGATGTGGATGAAGGAACACTTACAATTCCTATCTCAGGTACCAGCACCACGGCTAGTAAGATCAAAATCAGCGGTATCGAGTACAGGATAGACCGGACTGTCGCAGAAGG
>MVQL01000245.1 GCA_002067205.1 Pelotomaculum sp. PtaB.Bin104 | reverse complement strand
TCCATCAGCCCCGCCTGGTCCGCATGTGCCGAGTAACCTTCAATGGATCTGATTTCCGCCCGCACGGCGATTTCATCACCAAAGATCCGTACAGATTTTTCCCTGTTGAGAATCAGACGTCCGAGAGTGCCTTCCGGCTGGTAGCCGACGAAGAGCACGGTGCATTCGGGGCGCCAGAGGTTATACTTCAGGTGATGCCGGATCCGGCCGGCCTCGCACATGCCGCTGGCGGAGATAATGATCGCACCGCTAATATTGTTTAATGACTTAGATTCCTCGGCGGTCTTGGTAAATTTAATTCCCTCTAAATTAATCGGATCCCTGCCCTGGCTTAGCGCACCGAGCGCTTCCTGGTCAAAGTAATTCCGGCTGCGCTGAAAAATTGCAGTTGCGGCTGTGCTGAGCGGGCTGTCAATATATACTGTCATCGGCGGCATCCTTTTTTCATCCATCAGCTTGCTCAAGTGATACACAAGGTCTTGCGTGCGCTCAACAGCAAAAGCGGGTATGATCAGGTTGCCGCCCTTATTATAGGTTTCCCAAATCACCTCATGCAATAATTCCATTTCCGGCTGACGATGCTTGTGCATCCGGTTGCCGTAGGTGGACTCGACTATGACGTAATCAGCATCATTGATAATTGATGGATCTTTGATTAAAGGCTGTTCCTTCCGGCCCACATCCCCGGAGAAGACCAGTTTAACCTCTTCTCCGCCCTCTTTAACCCAAAGTTCGATCATAGCCGAGCCAAGGATATGCCCGGCATCAACCCAGCGGGCTTTGATCTCCGGTGTGAGCTGAATAATCTCGTCATAATTAACCGGGTTAAAGAAAGACAGGCTTTTATAAGCGTCTTTGATGGTATAAACAGGCTCAATTAACGGCCTGTTAGCCCGGCGGTTTTTGCGGTTTTTCCGCTCCACCTCCACTTCCTGGATATGCCCGCTGTCCGGGAGCAAAACCTCACAAAGATCTACTGTCGGTATAGTAGCATAGATACGTCCCTTATAACCATATTTTATGAATTTAGGAATAAGGCCGCTGTGATCAATATGGGCATGGGTGAGCAAAAGATAATCAACGCTGCCAGGCGGGACAAGGAAGCTGCCGTAGTTCCGCTCTCTAACCTCGCGTGGTCCTTGAAATAAGCCACAGTCAATCATCAGTCTGTTATTAACTGTTTCCAAGAGATAGCATGAACCGGTTACAGTGCCTGCTGCCCCTAAAAATTGCAATTTCATCAAGATACCTCCTGATCCAGATTTGGCTTTACCCGCTACAAGCTATTTAACCAAAGTAATTCCTCCTTACCAACCATAATCCTTCTTTTTAACGGACAATTTCACAAGGAGTGATTGACAGATCCCCTTCGGTGACATACTCTATGAAAAGAAAATCCTATCTTAAAATGAAGGTGATCCTGATGCCGATTTACGAGTTCCACTGTGATGGATGTGGCCGGCGCTTCGAAAAATTGTGTCATACCGGTGATGGTGGGGAAAATCTACGTTGTCCTGATTGCGGTACAGCAGGCCCCAGACGGGTAATGTCGACTTTTAGAGCTGTGGGAGGCGGAAATGGTGATGATCACCGCAGTGGTTCCGGCTGCGCGTCCTGCAATTCTTCCAATTGCGCCAGCTGCGGGCATTAGCCAAGCATAAGAATGGAGGCGAACTGATCTGTTCGCCTCCATATGCTTTATCCTGCTGCTGACTATGAAATCTTAGAGCAGTTCACGCAAAATTACATCATCAATTTTGACAGTGTTGTTGTTTTGCCCTGATGGCTCAAAGGTGAACCTTACATCAGCCACCCTTGCTCCGGCGGGCACCCGTCCGGTAGAGAGTCTGTATCTTTGGTAAGCATTATTTGGAATGTCCTGCTGGGTGTACCTCGGTTCGGTCCTGCCGACAAAATTACCAGCGGTATTGTAATAAAAAATCTCTACAAACAATACAAACCTGTCTACACCACCAGGTTGAATATTTTCCCTGGCCCACCAGATTAATTCATATATTCTCCCAGGTTCAATCCGCACCCGCTGTGACAACACCGCGCGCTCATCATGGCTTTCTCCCAACTCCGCGGCATAATTCCCCGTGCGTGAAGTAGTTGAGCGGAACAAGTTGCTTCCCTCCCAGCCGAAAGGTGGAGAATCCCTGCGCGGCCAGTTTTCAAAACCGGGATTAACCAGCAAGTTCCTTCCTCCCGGGCCGGCAGTCGGTGTTGGTGTAGGTTCAACCGACCTGCTGATCCTGATATTAATAGATATTCCCTCATTCCGGAGTTCCCTGGCCACATTAAAGCCCTCGATGGTGTAGTTACCGAGTGGGACTGGCTCGCCACGATTATTGCTCTGGTCCCAGGCCACGCGGAAAGTCTGCCGTCTGCCCGGCCTAAGGGTAATGGTCGATATGGCCTGCGCAAAGGACCGGCCGCGGGACCAGCGCCATACCTCAGCCTGATTTGCCCTGCGTCTGACTACAAAATCATATCGCTGGGTGGTACGATAGGTAAGATCGATATTCCTGCCGGATACATTGGTCTTAACCAGGGTGATGATTACATCTTCCCCTTGCCGATACACTGATTTATTAGTTGATAGAGTGTATAATAAACCCCCGACGCGGCGGGTTGCCTGGTTCCCACTTACCTGGCTGCCACTCACCTGGTTTTCCGCCGCTGTCTCACCTGCCGCAGCAGCCTCTCCCTCCGGTATGGTTAGCACCTGGCCAACATATATTACTGCGGGATCGGTAATATTATTGACCCTGGCCAAAATTTCCACAGTGCTGCCGAAGCGCCGGGCAATTGAATACAAGGTGTCTCCGGACTGTACCGTATATGTCGTCGCCACATTTTTCCCTTCCTTTCAAAAGTCTCAAAGGCATATTTTTTTACATCTTATGCCCGGGAAAGATAAACTGCCACATGGTATCACAAAACTATAGCAAACAATAATTTTATAGATTCTACTCCATATTATTTCAGATGTGTTTTTCAACAACGAATGGGCGTTTCACTTAAATACTCTTGATCCTGACTTGTTAGTACCAGTTCATGTTTTATTTTCGCATAGAAACCGTTATCCAAAGAAAGAACTGACTCCAAACAAAATTTCTTACGTTTAGAAATCAACAAGGTCGTGGATAAGTCAAACCAAATTAATCACACATGAGATTTTCTGATCGTATTATATATAAAGCCAAAGGAGGGAAAATTATATGGCACAAGTTGAAGGCTGCGGAACAGGTATAGGAAATTGGGGGTTTATTGTCTTTCTGATCTTGATTTTGCTTATCCTTGGCCTGGGTTGCCTCTGCATCTAGCAAATTCATAAGTTTGGACACAAACAAAGCCCTATACTAAAATAGGGCTTTGTTTGTGTCCAAACTCTATCATGTGTTCCTGCCCACCCCAAAAATTAAGTGTAAAACTTACCATTTTTAATTAATAGTTTTGGAACATAAAACCTTAGTATATTGATACTACGTATAAGCAAAAAATCGCAAGGAATTCATATCAACCTAATATAGATAGTGTTTTTAAAGGGTAATAACAACTTTGCGATAAATTTGTGAATTGTCGTATACTTACTGGGGCTGGCTAAACCATTGCCGAATCCCGGAAAATATTCATCTGGGTACGGGGGAACCGATTACGGGGTGAATCTCAATTGAGTTTTATGACCAGGGACTCCAATTGGGTAGGGTATCTTTTTCCGAATCCGTCAGCTAACCTCGGAGGCAAAAAAAGAAAGGGGAATATTATGCTCAGAAACAATAAGCGCATCCTACTCGTACTTTCACTTAGTGTCTTAATGATTTTTGGAGCCCTTGCCAGTGCGAGTGCGGCAACATTATCAGCATGTCCTGGTAACGCTGGTTCACAATTTGATCTTAGCGCACTTCAGCAGTGTCTGACAAATTCACCGTCGAATTGTACCTCATTACAATCCTCATGCAATTTGAGCAACTGCCTTCCACAGTATAATTGTACCGGCTCACAGCAAAATTGTGGAGCAACTCAGTGGTTGAGCAATTTTACTTCACAATGCGGTAACCAACAAGGTGCATGTGGTAATGTACAATCACTTAATTCAATATTCCAATATCTGTATTAAACAGAATTAATGAAACATCAGTGGTTTTTGCAAGCTTATTAGTAAGCTAGCCCAAAAAGTAAACCAGACAATAAACCCAGCGTTTTTAACGCTGGGTTTATTGCTTCATCGGTTAAGTTTGGGATTATATAAATATAATCATAACCCATCGAAATATTTATTTTGTTCAGGTAACCAGATATAAAAAGTACTGCCCTCTCCCTCACGGCTTTCTACACTAATAGTACCGCCATGGGCGTTGACAATGGATTTGGTGATCGCCAGGCCTAACCCTGAACCGCCATGTTTGCGCGTCCTGGAGGAGTCGATGCGGTAAAAACGATTAAAGATATGGGGAAGGTGGGTATCATTGATCCCTGGTCCATTATCCTGCACTGCAAGCTGCAGGCCATTATCTTGACTCGATAAGGCAATACTGATCCTGCCTTGCTCTGGATCCGTATGCTGCACCGCGTTATAAAACGTATTCAATATTGCCTGTTTTATTTTATCCGCATCAAATTTGTACTTTAGGTTAGGCTCAATTGTTAGATCAACATGCCTGTTGCCCGCAAGAATACGCAGTTGTGGCTCCATATCCCCAATTAGGACATCCATGAAGCCCTCAGTAAACTCGATTTGCGGCTGGCGGTCAAGTCTGGTCAAAACCAGCAAATCATGCACCAGTTTATTGAGCCGTACTGATTCACCATGCATGCTTGTTAAAGCTTTATGCAGTTGTTCCGGATTATTAGCCGCCCCACGGAGCAACACCTCTAAAAAACCATGAATTGAGGTCAACGGCGTGCGCAGCTCGTGTGAAGCATCAGATACAAAGCGGCGCATCTGCTCTTTGGTTTCCCTTTCCGCCTCAAAAGAGGTTTGAAGACGCTCAAGCATGCGATTAAACGATTCCGCCAGGTGGTCGATTTCTGTCTGCCCCTGCTGAGTCGGAAAACGCCTGGCCAAGTTTCCGGCATCGATCTGTTCCGCGGTATCGACCATGTTGGATAAAGGCACCAGCGTTTTCTTAAGCACCGGCATGAAGGCAAACAATCCGAAAAGCAGTGCTAAAAGCCCCAGAAACAAAAAGGCTATTATTTGATGGACAAGCAACTCCTTCAAAGGGCCGGTCAAAGTACTTGCTTGAATGAAGCCAAACAAATCCGGACCCATATATACTGGCTGCAAAACCAATAATTGTTCTACCCCTCCAGCATCAACTACTTTGTAATTTAGCCTTGACCTTGGCCTTTGTTCCAACAATTGTTCCGAATCATGCCTTGCTTCCGGGTTTCTGCCAAATAATTTAATATACTCCTCCAGTTCCAGCCGCGGGGGATTGACTTCGCCCGGCCCCCTGGATAACATGAAATAGTTGCCCTGTATATCGATAAACGCCAGGTTAACCTCAGGAATCAACAAGCGTGGCGGGTTAACCTCAACATATTCCTGGTTTAGGCTAAGAAACTGCCAGGCACCAGGCTTTATGGAAATGATTTGGCTTTGCATGCTGGTCGCCTTATTCCGGTAAATCACTTCCCTCATAGTGACATATTGTAAAATACCGATGAGCACGAGCAAAAAAGCTAGGATCAATAGTGAACGTGATAACAATTGCACCCGCAATGAGTTCGGGGTAAAGAATGAGACAAATTTAAAAATAACGTTTTTATTCATGGCAAATCAACTCGATACCCTGAGCCCCGTAAGGTCCGGATTAAGGTATGCTCTTTGTCGTTCAACTTGTCCCGCAGAGAGCGAATATATACCTCGACAATATTTTCCTCCCCACCGAAGTCATAGCCCCAAACCTTGGACAAAATCATGCTTTTACTTAAAACAAGCCCGTGGTTAAGCAATAAAAACTCCAGAAGGTTATATTCTGTTGGAGAAAGCTCCAGCACCCGGTCTTCATACTTAATTTCTTTGCGCCGGTTGTCAATGCGGAACGGCCCGATTACAACTTCCCCAAATAAGTTTGGAAACTGGTTCCTGATCCGGGCGTAAATCCGGGCCAGCAGCTCTTCAAAACTAAAGGGCTTGACCATGTAATCATCAGCTCCAAGCGTTAACCCTTTCACCCGGTCGTCCACTTCATCCCTGGCCGTAAGCATGATCACAGCCACATTCTCAGTTTTTCTCAGCATCCGGCACACCTCGAAACCGTCCATGCCGGGCATCATCACGTCAAGCACCACGACATGGGGGTGGAATTCCTTCACCAGGTTAATCGCTGTCATGCCATCTGTAGCAGTCTGTACCTCAAAGCCTTCATTTTGCAGACCAAGTTCCAGAAATTGTAGTATGCTGGGTTCATCGTCGACTAATAATACCTTGATTCCCTTTAATTGCTGCATCCCGCTCACCTTCTCCTGGGGAGTTGTCATATTATTAATATTATCAGGAACACAACTGAAAGCCTACTGAATAAAAACTTAAACTTTGTTGAATTTTGATCTGTTAGTGTTATCCGGTTATTAAAGGAGGATTTTTTAGCGTGAAAACAACACTCTTACCGGATAACACTGATGGGAGCTATAAAAGGACACACTCCCCCCTTGGATCGATAAGTAAAAATTTTAAGCAGGCTTCAAAAATAAGCCTGGTATATCTGATTCTATAATGAGTCCTTGCGCAATCAGAAGTTTAGCCGCCCTCTTTAGAGCCTTCTCCTTCTGTTCGTCACGAACTTTAAATCCAGCGTCACGTTTACCATCTCCTTCCTTCACAAAAATCTGGTTCTCGCCTAAGTGGACGGGTGAATTGTGCTCTACACTATCAGTCGTGACTTTTTCCCTCCAGTACCACTCGCTGTACTTTGGCTAAGTCTTTATAACCAAAATATTTGCTTATAAAAAGTCCCGTCACTGCTACGAGAATATAGAAGACATAACCCTTCGGGGCTATCATCATCGCAACGTTTAGCGATGCATGAAACAAAACGACAAGCAGCATACTGCCCTTGCTTGTGTTCAGTAGCCATGCAAATAATACAGATACGATCACACCGCCCATCACTGTTACGAGGATCGATCCGTTAGTTACGACTACCACAGGTACGTGATGAATTCCCCATAGTGTGCCGACAATAAGTGCTGATACCAGTGCCGTATATTTTGCTTGTAACCGTTGCTGCAAGAAACCGCGCCAACCGTATTCCTCCAGTAAAGGGCTGCTCGGCAACTGAGCAACGAAAATGACCGGCAGAAGCAACAACGTGCTCCAGCCAGTTTTTTGCCACATTTCAGCCACAACCGTTCCCTGGTCACCTTTGATTAGCATCGCACCAAATGCTAGGATAGGCAACAGTGCTACTGCAATCACATACAGCCACCACGGCTGCTTCCACTGCAGGTATTGCTTCCAACCAGCATTAACTTCTGCTTTGCCGCCGCGTGCATGTCGTACGACTAGTCCGCCGATAAGCGCCATGGCAGCACCAGGCGTTTGGAAGAGAAACAGCCAAGGCTCTCGCTCCGGATGGCCAGAGATAACCAAAGCCCCCACGATGTAAAATAACCATCCAAAGCCGAAGACAATTAGCAAATAAGCTGAAATATCATGCCGAGCAATCATACACCATAGTTTTACTTTCATTTTTAACTCCTGAAGTGCGGTGAATTTTGTTAACTAAAAATGTTGCCATATGCTTAGACTCATTAAATATTTTAATGCCTTGTAAATAAAGGATTATTGGATTACAGTTTTATGCTGTCTGGGACTTTTTCGAATGTTAGCAATTGACTATCGCAAACTGAAGGGACTTGAGCCAATTCCGCCAGAAGTTGTTAGCGGTCAAGACTTTTGGATAAAAAACGGCCAATAATTTTGGATGCTTGTCGTACTGAATCCCCCATACACTTACCGACAAACCCGGGGTCTTCTACATTGTAAGAAGCTATTATTTTTTGCATAGCCTCCTGTTGTCTGTAAAACTGAATATTAACATCGTCTCTGATTTCTTTAATCCGCTCATCTACTTTTTCCTCAACTAGTCGCGGGATTTCCTTACTCATAATCCAACCGTATAAGGCAAACGCTATCCCTCCAAGCGCCCCTGCAGCAGCCACCGCTGTAAGAATGTAGTTAACATAAGCAATATAGTTTGCGTCGAAAAATTTTAATGTGCTGACTTTCCATATATCTTCAGCAAGATATGCTAAAAGGTAAATATGAATTCTGAATTCTTACTGAAGTTGTTAAAAATGATTGTTTGAATTAAAACAAAAGAAATAATCACAATAGAGATTAATCTAAAATTTGCGCGTTATATTGTTATTATATAGCAGTTTTTAACTGTAATTTATACATTCTTCTAGTTTTTCGACAAAATACAACAAATTTCTACGTGCCTTGAACAAAGGAACATATCTATTAGAATTCAAACGAGGGTTCGAATCCCTACAGTATTCCGAAAAAGCCCGATGTCATCTATAAAATTGAGGAATAAAAAAACGAGGGTAAAAACCCCCGAAAAGGCTGATGCCATGCGGGTTTAACCTCATGGCATCTTTTAATACCTAAAATTTTGGTGGAGATAAGGGGGCTCGAACCCCTGACCTCTAGAGTGCGATTCTAGCGCTCTCCCAGCTGAGCTATATCCCCACGTTTACCAAATGATACTCAAATCAATGTTTATTATAACACGCTGAAGATATTGGGTCAACTAGATTGCTTACCTGGATCGGCAGTCCATTAACATAATTTAAGTAAGCGCGGTAATGCAATAATAACACCGATAGTTTTATCAAGTCATTCTAGCGGCAGCATCCTTTAACATTTGGCGTATGGGCAGGCCATATGGGCACTGCTCTTCGCACTCGCCACACTCCTTGCATGCGTCCGCCTTTGTCTGTAGCCCCCGGTATCGTTCACTGGCCCATTTCTTCAAATTATACCTGGTATAGTAGCCGTCGAACAAAAATATTGAGGATATGTCGATCCCCTGCCGGCAGGGCAAGCAGTATTCGCAGCGGCGGCAAAAAACAGCACCTATTTTTTTAACCTCTTCCTCCAACTTGCTATTTTCATGCGGGGTCAACGGGCGTGGATCTGCTCCGGCAGAGGCATTTTCCTCTACCTGCTGTAGTGAATCCATGCCGGGAATAACAGCAGACACCGGATTATCAAGAATATAGCGCAAGGCGATATCGGCATTTTTTAGGGACCCACCGGCAAGCGGTTTCATAATAATGATGCCGGTGTCCGCCTGCACCGCTCCGAGCAGCAGTTCATTGACTCCAGTTGTCTCGGCAGCATTAAAGGGAAACTGAACAGTTTCTACTTCTTCTATTTTGATTGCTTCCAAAAGAAAGTTCTTGATATGCCCGGTGACTCCGATATGGCCGATCAAACCGTCTTGTTTCGCTTCTTTTAATGCGGCCAAAGCGCCGTCCTCGCCTAATATTTGTTCTAAGGTCGCTTGATCTTTGACATTATGCAACTGGTAAATATCAATGTAATTTGTCCTTAAAGCCGCCAGGCTTCTTTGGATATCAGCAGTCATCGCTTCTCTGGTCCTAGCCATCGACTTTGTTGCAATTACTGCTTCTTTTCTTCTAGTTTTTAGGGCGGCGCCCAATTTAGCCTCACTATCGGTGTATCCCCTGGCAGTGTCAAAAAAATTTATCCCAAGGTCTAATGCCCGATTTACGATGAGACCGGCTTCCTCTACTGAAATCCGTTGGATAGGTATCCCCCCAAATCCAACAATTGATACCTTAATTTTTGTTCGGCCAAGTGTTCTATATAACATTTAACAACCACTTCCCAAAATTAAAGAATATTTTTAATATAATTTTTATTAGGCTGTCTAAACCGTAAGTAGTATAACACAATTGGCTTGACTGAACAAAAAAAGGGACATATTTGCGTCATTTTTTTAAATTTATTTAGAATCATGAAGGGATTTCCATCATAGTATAGAATTAATATAGTATAAATTTCTTGAGGAGGTAACCTAATGGGTAAAAAAATTACATTGTCTGTCATTAAAGCTGATGTGGGTGGGTTCGTTGGCCATTCAAGCGTACACCCGGAACTGCTGGAAACAGCTAGGGGTATGCTAGCCGGAAGCTCGCTTCTCATAGACTACCACGTTACTCACGTTGGCGATGACATTAACTTAATCATGACACACGAGCTAGGCAAAAACTGCGGTGATATACACCAACTGGCCTGGGATACATTCTTATCGTGTACGACTATAGCCAAGAAAATGAAATTATATGGGGCCGGTCAGGATCTCCTGGCTGACGCGTTTTCCGGGAATATCAAAGGCATGGGACCGGGCGTGGCTGAAATGGAGTTTGAGGAGCGCGGCAGCGAGCCAGTAATTGTATTTATGGCTGACAAAACCGAGCCTGGTGCTTGGAACTTCCCAATTTACAAAATGTTCTGCGACCCATTCAATACCATCGGTCTTGTTATCGACCCCAATATGCACCAGGGCTTTGATTTTGAAGTACGCGACTTAATTGAAAATAAAAAGGTAACTTTTTCGTGTCCTGAGGAAATGTACGACATGCTGGTTTTCATTGGCGCTCCTAACCGTTACTGCATCAAGTCCGTTTACAAAAAAGGCACTCACGAAATCGCAGCTACTTCAACCACCCAGCGTCTGAACCTAATGGCCGGACGTTATGTGGGCAAGGACGATCCGGTATTAATCGTGCGCTGCCAGAGCGGCTTGCCGGCAGTTGGTGAGGCGCTTGAACCTTTTACCAACCCGCATATAGTGTCAGGCTGGATGCGTGGCTCACACCACGGCCCGTTGATGCCTGTCTCTCTTAAAGATTCCAATCCCACCCGCTTTGACGGGCCACCCAGAGTGATTGCCATGGGCTTCCAGCTAGCTGATGGCAAACTGCACGGGCCACAGGACTTCTTTGACGATCCGGGCTACGACCTGGCCAGGCAAAAGGCCAATGAAATAGCTAACTACCTGCGCACTATGGGGCCGTTTGAGCCGCACCGCCTGCCACTGGATGAGATGGAATACACAACTATGCCGGATGTTATGAAGCGTTTAAAGGATCGTTTTGAAAAATTAGATTAACAATAGCTATTAATTAATTAACTATTATTTAAACCGGGGCAACCCGGTTTTTTTTAATAAGATTCATTTATCTTCTGGCATAACCGCTGATATCAATACCCCTGCGTTGTGTCCACTCAGCTACTTTACCGGTGATTATAACTGGTTTTCTTGCCATTTTTTCCAGGTTTTCCGCACCTGACATGAGCATGACCAGGCGCAGTTCGTGAATGATTCCGTTTACTTTTTTTAACAGCGCCTCCTCAGACTTTTCCAATAACTCTTTTAGCAAAGGCCTGGCTATTCCGGCCAGAACAGCACCGAGAGCGACTGCTTTTGCTACATCTATGCCAGACTCCAGGCCTCCGGATGCAATTAAAGCAAGTGGCAGTCCAAGTTCTCCACCTTCTAAAAGGCTAACTGCAGTAGGAATCCCCCAGTGGAGCAGACTCTGACTGATTTCCTTGCCTGAGCGCATAGCTTCAATAGCAATAAAATTAGTACCGCCCTGCCCGCCTACATCCACGTATCTTACTCCTGCATCATAAAGAGCAGAGATCGTTCCACCGGAAAGCCCGCAACCGACCTCTTTGACTATTACCGGAACATCAAGGGACAAGACCACCTGACCGATATTGGCGATTATTCCATTAAAATCTCTGTCTCCCTCCCGCATGACCAGTTCCTGGGGAATGTTCAAGTAAAGTTGCAAGCCGTCTGCTGCAATCATTTTTACTGCCGCCATTGCCTGTTCCGGCGAAGCTCCGGCGCTTAAATTAGCTAGAATTACACCATCAGGATTTTCTCGGCGTGCTATCTCGTAAGTCTCTTGTACCCCGGAATCCTCCAGACCGGCCATCTGCGAGCCAACTGCCATGGCTAAGCCGGTTTCTCGCGCGACCCTGGCCAGACTTCTATTAATAGCCATTACTCCCGGGTGTCCCCCGGTAATGGCGTTAATCAGCAAAGGCGCCTGGAGTTTTTTTCCCATAAAAAAACAAGTACTATCAATATCATCCAGATTTAAACCTGATATGGCATCATGTAGCAAATGGACATCTTCGAAGCCATTGGTTGCTTTAGATGGTTCCAGTTTCAAAGCAAACTCGATATGGTCCAGTTTACGCTGTTGCCTTAAAATTTTTTACCCCCCCCAATGCCGGCCTAATTTCCCATCGGCTAAAAAACTATTAACCCTGGCTTCTTATTTTCCGGCCTGTCGAAATAAATGTTTTTACTGGTTGCTGAAATGGGAATGCCAATCACCAGCTCACCTTTGATCATGCCCATTTCTCTGGCTACTGTGCCTGGACGGCCCATAATCCGGTTGTCCGCGTTCAATAAACCAGCAGTTTTGGCCGCTGAGCCCAGGGCTATCCCCAAATCTAAAATACGCCATACACACAGTGGGTTGCTAAATTCAGCATCAGCGGTTGTATTCAATTCAGAGCACTGACTGTGCCCGCAGGCCCCGCAGTTTAGCCCCGCCGGAGCCGGGTGGTCGAGCGACAGCAGCAGCAAAGCAGCTGAATGGCGAATATTTTCGGCGTCACGGTCGAAGTTCACGGCCCCTTTTTCCTTGCCGTAGCGGTCCATGGCATCGGCCAGGGCGTTCAGTTCATCACCTGAAATCACCTTCGCTCGCACAAAGTCCTGCCCCAGTGTTTTGGGGGCCGTGCATGCAGCAAGAGCCATCAGGTCAGCTACCATGCGCAAGGTATCCTTCAAGAGCTCCACCTCCCCGTATTCTCTTTCAACGCTGCATCTAACCATGGAGTTGCTAATTAAATAGGAGTAGCATAACCACTCCTAATAATCAGATTAAAACTCTAAATATTTTAAACATTGAACCTGAAATTGATAACGTCACCGTCTTCGACGATGTACTCCTTGCCCTCCAGGCGGTATAAACCTTTCTCCTTGAGCTTGGCCATATTTCCCAGTTCCTGTAAGTCGCAATATTTCACCACTTCCGCCTTAATAAAGCCCCGCTCCAGGTCTGAGTGAATCTTTCCCGCCGCCCGCTTGGCATCGGTGCCCTTCTTAATGGTCCAGGCTTTCACTTCATCACTGCCCACGGTAAAAAAAGAAATTAGGCCAAGATAATCATAGGCAGCCTGAGTTAAGCGGTCTATGCCAGACTGGACAATGCCCAGGTCGGTTAAAAACAGCTCCTTATCCTCGTCTGGCAGCATGCTGATCTCCATCTCAATCCGGCCGCAAATTTCAATTACTGGCAGACCGTGCCCGGAAGCATACGCCTCCAGCGCATCCTTAACGGGGTAAGACTTGGACTTAAACTGCTCTTCATCCATATTTACGACCAGCAAGAGTGGCTCTTCAGTTAAAAAATTATAGTTCTTTAAAATCAGCTTTTCTTCTTCAGTCAGGTCCAGCTGCCCGATCGGTTTTTCATTTTCCAGGGCGGCGAGACATTTTTCTAGAACTTCCAGCTCCAGCTCGTTTTCTTTTTTTACTTTTTTTCCGTGTTTAATTCGATGAATTCTCTTTTCGATAATTTCCATATCGGCAAAGAGAAGCTCCATATTAATTGTTTCCACATCACGCAAGGGATCCAGACTGCCGTCAACATGGGGAAGATCCGGATCATTAAAGGTCCGCACGACATGTGCCAACATGTCTACATTGCGAATCGTATTCAAGAACTGGTTGCCGACTCCCTGACCCTGACTGGAACCCCGCACCAAACCGGGCACGTCACTAAATTGAATCTGCGCGTAGGTAGTTTTGCGGGGCTTAAATAAACCGCTGAGATAATCCACCCTACTGTCCGGCACTGTGGCCGTGCCTACGTTGGTCTCTGTTTTACCGGTTAAAAAATTAGAAGTTTCCACACCAGCGCCGGTAAGCAAATTAAATATCGTGGTTTTTCCCACCATCGGCAACCCGATTAAACCGCAATTTAAACTCATGATCATCACCCAATAAGTAGTTTATCACCTTAGTTAATGATTTACAAACCATGTTTTTCGGTTATGCCTCAGCCCTCGACTACACAGCTAAAGAGTTTTTGGTCATCCAGCACGGTGCACTTCAAGATGCTCCTTTTGGTGATCTGAGGTAACCGTTAAATACAGCCACCCTCCCTCCAGAACACCTTGCACATCACCGCCCCGGACATCATATTTAACACCCTCTCCCAGATATACTGCAACGGTGATATCTTTTAGACTTTCAGGGTTTTCCAGATCGATCAGGTATGCTCCTGTATCCTGCCTTTTTATTTGATAGCTGGTTTTCGCACTGCGGTTTAAGAAATCCGCATACCAGCTCATCGGCGCCATGGTAATCCGGCCATTTTGCTGTTCTGCGCTGACCTTCTCCTCAAATGCCCGGATGGCATCCAGGCAAAAGCGGGTATCCGAAGGATGAGTATAGATCATCCTGATTGTTTTTTCATCAGCAGCAAAGTCAACCAGGTCTGCCGTCCATTGCTTAACCTCACCGGGCGTCACGTGGCCTCTCTCCATCTCCTCGAGAGAGGCGAATTTTTGGTAGGGCGAGATCGGGAATGCCCACATCTTATCGCCTCCATACTCGCCATTGATCCGGGGATGGGAGGGGCTTGCGCCAGAGTCACCCGCATAATAGTAAGAGTTAACCCCGAGCTGTTCCAGGCTATATTTTAACCAGGGCGGGTGATTGCCACCCGGGTCGCTATACTCACGGACTTTTTTACCGGTAATGGTCTCCAGAGCGTAGAAGTTCCATTCCAGCAACTGAAGCGCCTTTTGCTGGGGTAGGTTTTCCACATTAAAAGCGAAAAAGTTGTGCATCCAGCCGCCGTGCGAGCCAATTTCCCCATAATTCTGCAGCACTTCCAATACTGGACGGCCCTTGTACAGGCTCTCGGCAAAAAAGCCCGCGCCATCCCCAAGCTTGTAGGTATCGGGACCAGCTGTGATATGGGTGGAAAAAGGCAGGTCCGCCTGGAACAGGCCTTGCATCATCATTACCATCAACGCCCGGAAATAAGCGCCACTGCATATGTGCAGGTTAAATACAATTCCCCCCTTGCCGCCGGGGCTATTCACCAAACGGGGCACTTTAGCGTAATCAATGAGGAAGGTCCGCAGCACCGACCTGGGAGTCAGGTCGTCTGAACGCAGTTTATATCGTCCAAGGGGCATATTAGCATAAACCACAGCGCCCCCGCTCTCATAAGTCTTTTCAGTTATTACCGGATTATTGTCTGCATCATCTCCGGTGTCCAGCGCGATTACCCGGGCATCGATATTTACAGCCCGGGAGTGTTCGAATTTAATTTTTCCATAAGAGTAGCTGTTCACGGCATGGTCCTGGTCCAATTTACCCGGAGTAATTCCCCAGTCACGACCTTTTTCAGCGGAAACAAAACACCAGTAGCCGTGGTAAGTAAGAGCCTGTCCGCCGGGCGCGGGCTGATAGTACCTGACTCCAGCCAGGTCAGCCAGAAGCGGCACCTGGCGCTGCCCACCATCTGCGGACTTAGTCGCTGGATCAAATACGAGCAGCGCCTTACCGGCATAGTCAACAACATAAGAATTGATTAGTTCCGCGATTTCGGGTGGCATCAAGGTATTAATATATTCCGGAACCACTACGGCCTCGAAATGTTCTCTAAGGGTGGCACCGCTGTAGCCCGCCAGTTCATCCGGCGTGATTACCCGGTAGTTGAAGCCCTCTTCCTTGAGTAACTGCTCATACACTGTCAGTAATAAATTTTCCTGCTCAGTATCACAGTTGGCGGCTAACAGCCCTACCTGAAGGGACTGCAACGGCTCAGACCAGGAAGCATGGATAATGAGTATTGATATTGCCAGTAGACTGATTATAATTAAAATCGTAGCTTTTTTATTTAACATTTATATAATTCACCCTTGATATTTACAGCCTTGATAGTTTAAAAAAAATATACACCTTAATATTTTATCCTATATTTCAAGAATTGTAAAAATAATTCATTTCCAATACACATAGCCCCTTAAAGAATTTTTCTCCACGTGGTGGTCTCTTATGTATAGCAGACATATTTATCCTGCATGGTCATGTTGTTTATAGTTGGCCGGCACAAAGATCCTGTAGAACGGGCAAAATACACGGTAATAAAAAGGATTCTTACTTTTTAGAAAGAAATGTCTATTACAGAACTGTCCGCAAGGAGGCAAAATTCATGAGTTTGTCCGGCTGGTTCGGCAAGGCGCTCCGGGTAAATTTAAGCACCGGCTCAATTAGCAGCGAAGAACTAGCTCCAGAGTTATTGACAAAATGGATTGGGGGCCGGGGCCTGGGTGCCAGGCTTATTGCCGGGGAAGTACCGGCTGAGTGTGACCCCTTGGGAATGGAAAACAAACTGGTTTTTGCCGCCGGCCCCCTGACCGGAACCAGGGTACCCGGTTCCGGCCGTTTCAGCGCTTCCGCTAAGTCCCCGCTCACCGGCACGATAACGGACTCCAACGCCGGCGGGACATGGGGCGTCAAGTTTAAAAAATGCGGCTATGATGTGCTCATTATTGAGGGCAGCTCGCCGGCACCGGTTTATCTGGTCATATATGAGGGACAAGCTTCGCTGTACGAAGCGGAGGACCTTTGGGGCGCCGACCTCATCAAGACAGATAAGTTATTAAAAGACAAGCTAGGGCAAAATGTAAGCTCCGCCTGTATTGGGCCGGCCGGTGAAAACATGGTCAGATACGCTTCGATTATTAGCGACGGAAGCCATGCTTTGGGCCGGGGCGGCCTGGGGGCTGTAATGGGCGCCAAAAAGCTGAAAGCCATTGCCGTGCTGGGCGCACAGAAGGTAGCTGTGTCCAATACTGAAAGGCTTGATTTTGTTGTCTATGAAACCAACAAGTGGATTAAAGCCAACCCGATTACCTCCCAGGGGCTGCCGGAATTCGGCACTCCAGTCCTCGTTAATTTATTTAATGAACTGGGCGTTTTCCCTGTGCGCAATTTCCAGGCCTCGCAATTTCCCGATTCGGGTAAAATCTCCGGAGAAGCGATCGCAGAAACTATATCTACCGAGCGCAGAGGCTGCTATGGCTGTCCCGTCCAATGCACCAGGTTCATACAGACAGAAAAAACGGGGGTCACAGCCGGGCCGGAATATGAATCTATCTGGGCGCTGGGCCCGGAGTGCGGCATCGGTGAACTGGAGGTCATTGCAGAGGCCAATTATCTCTGCAACCTGCTGGGCCTGGACTCTATCTCAACCGGTGTAACCATCGGCTGCGCGATGGAGTTGGCGGAAAAGGGGCTCTTGCCAGCGGGGCCAAAGTTCGGAAATGCTGCAGGGTTAACCAAGCTGATCAGGCAAATTGCCTACCGGGATGACATCGGTGACCTCTTGGCTGAAGGTTCCCGCCGCGTAGCTGAAAAGTGCGGCGCGGGACAATATGCCATGCAGGTGAAAGGCCTGGAACTGCCGGCCTACGACCCCCGCGGTCTGCAGGGGATGGGCCTGGGGTTTGCCACTTCTAACCGGGGCGCTTGCCATCTGCGGGCATATATGGCCGGACCCGAGGCGCTGGGCGTGCCCAAGATGGTCAACCGCTTCAGCACCAGCGGCAAAGCCGGGCTGGTGATCACCCAGCAAAATATCAACGCTGCCATTGACAGCTTAATCATGTGCCATTTTATCAACTTGGCAGTTTCTGAAGAATATTTTGCCCGGATTTTATCGGCTGTAACCGGAATAGACTACCAAACCCAAGGTTTACACCGGATCGGCGAGCGGATCTGGAACCTAGAGCGCCTCTATAACCTCCGGGCCGGACTGGTATCCTCTTCTGACACCCTGCCGCCCAGGCTGCTGGAGGAACCTGTTGCAGACGGGCCTGCTCGGGGGAGAACTGTAGAACTCAAGCCCATGCTCGAGGAATATTACCGCTACCGGGGATGGGATGATTGTGGCCGGCCTCTGGCCTATAAGCTGCAGGAGCTGGCACTGGAGGGCTTCACATGTTAGAGGAATTTCAAAAATTCGGGCGCGATCTTTTCCTGGCTGGCCTAAACAGCTCGCATAGCGGCAACCTGAGTGTGCGCTTTGGAGACCGGATTCTGATCACCAGACGAGGGGCAATGCTCGGTCACCTGGGTGAAGGGGATTTGGTTGAAACCGGGCTGGTGAAAAACGACAGCCACATCATCCTGGCCTCCACAGAAATCAGGGTGCACCGGGCTATTTATAAAAATACCGCCGCCCTGGCCATCGTGCATGCCCACCCGGTCCACGCAATCGCCCTGTCCCTCATCGAAGACGAAATTATTCCGGTCGACTCGGAAGGGTCCTATCTTTTGCATAAAATTCCGGTCTTAAGCGCAGAGCACACCATCGGCTCGCAAGAATTGGAGCAAAAACTACCCCTATTATTAACAGAGTATAAAATAGTGATGGTGCGCGGCCATGGCAGCTTTGCCGTGGGTTCAGTACTGGAGGAAGCCTACCAGTGGACCTCTAGTTTGGAGAATATTTGCCGGATTATTTATCTTACCCGCACCATAAGGGAGGAATTAAAAGTCAAGGGGTCGATTAAGTACAAGGATTGGTAATAATAAAGGCAATAAGCAAAAGGTAATTCTCCCAATGCTTATATTGGTGTTGTTTTTTGTCAATGCAGCCTTACCACAGACTATCCTCGGCTGTTCTAACCGTGGCCCTAAAGCCCTGCAGTGTTTTCAGGGCTTTCCTTACCTAAACATTCGCAAGCACTCGAACTCCTTTGCGAAAATCTAAGAGGTTTATCTACTCATTAAGTCTCCTTTGCTCGTGTGGAGCACCATCGACAACATAAACCTCCAGGACACAGACAGGAGACGTAGGAGGGATAAAACAATAAACATTGTCCGGCCTTAAAAAATATATAACCTGTTTATTAATTTTCGCCCCTTACCTCAAAATACGCCTGTGGGTGGGCACAGGTTGGACACTCCTCAGGGGCTTCCAGGCCGAAATGGATGTGCCCGCAGTTACGGCACTTCCAAGCCACAGCCTGATCTTTTTTAAACACTTTTCCGCTCTTCACATTCTCCAGGAGGGCCAGATAGCGCTTCTCATGCTCTTTCTCAACGGTAGCCACCGACTTAAAGAAATCGGCTATTTCAGTAAAGCCTTCCTCCCGGGCTACTTTCTCAAATTCATAATACATTGAAGTCCACTCGTAGTTTTCTCCCTTGGCCGCCACTTTAAGGTTTTCGGCGGTGTTACCGATGCCGTTTAAAAATTTAAAGATCCTTTTTGCGTGCTCTTTTTCATTATCAGCGGTCTCAGTAAATATGGCGGCAATCTGTTCAAAACCTTCCTTTTTGGCTGCACTGGAAAAATAAGAGTATTTATTGCGGGCCTGGGACTCACCGGCAAAAGCAGTCCATAAATTTGCTTCAGTTTTACTTCCTTTTAGTTCCATTATAAACCCTCCTTCTTATGTATAATTGTTATTATTTTGTTCTACAGCCCTCATTAAGAATCCTCTACCCATTGCTGCGCTGGCCAAACAAAATAAATATTTTACAGACATAAAAAAAGTTATTCTCCAAAAGATATAATCATACTCTCAAAAAGGGGGAATTTTGTTGCCACGCGAAGGAATTATCCCGACTGTTCTCGGCACCGCCGTTACCGCTGCGGGACTAGCCTTGCGCAGCTCAAGCCCCGTAATGGGCTGGGGAATCACAGGCTTTGGATTGGCTCACATTTTGCTGGGTACCATCGACCTGATCGAACACCGGCCGGAATAATGAGAGTTGGGAGAGGAGTTTATCTACTCCTCTCTTATTTTTTTTGGCGGCAAAGATAACTTCTGTATTTCACCTTTGTCTATTTTGAGCATCAATGTAACTTGAACATAATACGTTAGCAACTAAACAGCAAAAACCAACTCCTTGAGACCACCGTCGACGAATGGATGCTTTCGGTTTGTGTCTGGTTGAATGTAACTGCTTGCAATTTAGCCGCAAACTTATAACCGGTCCGGCTGCAGCAGCTTAAGAAATTTTATACTACACTAATGATTCCCAATAAAACCTGATCCTGATCAACAACCGGAACCCCAGAGATGGCATTTGTCCGCATCAGTTCTTTCGCCTGCCGGACAGTTAAATTGGGAGTAATAGTGATTAGCTTTTTGGTCATTACGTCACGTACGATCGGGTTAGCCAAGCTATAATTCATCAGGAATCACCCCCAGACCTGCTTTGTAGAGTAATCCGCATGACTCGTATAAACGAAAGTTAGTGTAAAGCAGGGGAATATTATGTTTCTCAGCTAATTTAATGATATCCTCGCCAGGTATTTTACCACGTACAAATACTACACATACTGCGTCAATCATTTCTGCAGTCCGGATCACCTGGGGGTTGACCAGCCCGGTCAGGAGTACGGACTTCTCCCGAGCATAAGTTAAAACATCGCTCATTAAGTTGCCTTCAACAACTTCCTCACTTCCGAAAGGGTCAACACCAGCCACCCCCTTATCTACATGTTCATTATCTCTATCATATTTAGAAAAAGCCTCAGACGTTCCCTTTACAGGGTTATTCTTTATATCGCCCTAGATATTTTGCAACCGGGTATTTCAGGGCATTTTTCTTGATTTTTTTTCTTACCGCACCCGACAAGTCAATTCCTGCCGTATTGGCCAGGGTCAGGCTGTAAATGACCACATCCGCTAATTCCTCTTCTACTCGAGCGTACAGTTCCCTGTTTAAATTATCTTCTGCAGACCACTGGAAGATCTCCATTAATTCAGCAGCCTCAATTGCTATGGACATGCTTAGATTTTTTGGTGTATGAAATTGCTTCCAGCGGCGCTCAGCGATAAAGTCCTCCACCATCACCTTTAAATCATTGACGGTGGTTTGCTCATCATTCAAGACTTAATCCCCTTTTATTTATTCAAAAAATAAAACTAAGATTTGAACCTAACAAAACCTATTTTAACTATACCGATTAAATCATTGGATTGCAATAATAGTTATTACTGGTTAACAACTTTTTGTAAACCATGGTTTTTCATGATAACCGGCTGATTAGAGCAATAATATGTTATTATTGTGGTATTAATTTTATAACAAGGGTGTTGATTATGAATTTGGCTTTTGAACAGGGACCAATCAGGCCTCCCAGCGAAGCAGGCAGCCTTTTACTCAGGCTTACCCGCAACTGCCCCTGGAACAAGTGTGCCTTCTGCAGGTCTTATAAAGGTAAAACTTTTTCCAGGCGAAGCTTGGAAGAGATTAAAAGTGACATTGATACGGTCGTGGAAATGTGCCGGCTGCTCCAGCAGCGCTCCATAGAAAGTGGCTTCGGTGGCGAAATTAACCGGCAGCTGCTGACAAAGGTTTATCATTCAGGAGATTATCAATTATTCCATGTCGCCGCCTGGCTGATCAACGGAGGCAGGACAGTATTTTTACAGGATGCCAACTCGCTGGTCATGAAGAATGCCGATGTAGTGGATATTCTAAATTATCTTAAAAAAAGGCTGCCTTCAGTTGAGCGGATTACCACCTACGCCCGCTCCAGCACGCTGGCGCGCTTACGCGTAGAGGACTTGATCACCCTGAAAAAGGCCGGTCTATCCCGCATTCACGTTGGCATGGAGTCGGGTTCGGATACGGTGCTTAAATTTATTGAAAAGGGCGCCACCGCCCGGCAGCACATTGAGGCTGGCAGGCGGGTAAAGGAATCCGGTATCTCGCTTTCTGAATACATTATTTTAGGGATGGGCGGCAAGCGCTGGGCACAGGAACATGCGCTGGAAACAGCCCGGGTTTTGAATATCATTAACCCTAATTTTATTCGTATCCGCACCCTAACTATTGTTAAGGGTACAACACTAGCGCAAAAGGCGCAAAGCGGAGAATTCGAGGCAGAGTCAGAAGAAGAAATAATCAGGGGTGAAAAACTGCTGATCGAGCACCTCGACGGCATTCAAAGCAATGTGGTAAGCGATCACTCAATGAACTTGCTGGAGGAGGTGCAGGGTAAACTGCCTGGTGGCAAGTCGGCCTTACTGGCGGTGATCAATCGTTTTCTCAGCCTGCCGGAAGATGAAAAACAAAACTTTATCTTGGGCAAGCGGTGGGGAGTATACCGGGTTATGAACGACATGCACGACGCCTCCCAGCATGCGCGGGTAAGCGCGGCTGTAGCCATGCTGAAAAAAGAGAATAAGCTGGAGGAAACAATTTCACAGCTTAAAGACCAGGTCCTCTAACCGACCCAAAGTGGGGTAATGCAGAAACTTAAAGAGGCTCTTCTGCACTGAGCCCCGCATATTCCAGATGCCGCCTGGCCATGGTTTCCTGCCAGAACGCCACAACCGGTATAGCGCGTTTGCCGAATCTATCTGTCCGGGGATAAAAGATACGCTCCCCGGCGATCTCACTTGCTGTTCTTTTGCCTTTCTTCCATGCGCTCAGGACCCTGCTGTGGCGTTTTTCAATAATATTTCGACAGCGGTCAAAAGCCTCCTCCACGCCTTCTGTGACCGGCGGGCTATGGCTGGAAAAAAGCTGCCTGGCCTTGAGCTCCCTGGCTATTTTGATTGATGCCAAGTAATCAGCCAGTTGGCAGTGGGGAAAGCCATACCAGGGTCCGTAGCGGTCAAAGCCCAGGTCACAGGCAAAGAGGGAGCCGCTCTGGGGGGCGTACAGGCAAAAATGGCCCGGCGAATGGCCGGGCGCCTGAATCGCACACAACTGCCCTTTGGAAATGGCCTCAATTTCAGCCAGCTCATAGGGTGCAATGCCGGGCAGACAGCGAAACCCCATCCTGGGGGCAAGAATGCTTTCAACTAAATGGTATATTCCCTCCTGCTTATAGCCGGTTGCCTGGGCTAGCGCCTCCCCTGATCGAACAAACTTATACTCTATTTGATTTAAGGCCAGCCGGCAATTTGTCTCCGCTTCAATGCGCCAGGCACCGGAAACGTGGTCGATATGAAAATGTGTTATAAAAAAGCGGCTTACTCTATTTTCCCGGATAAAGGCCGGTGTTTCTTCATCACCAATCCTGCCGTCAATCATGATAGTTTCTTCACCGGTAATCAGCAAGCCGTTATTCATCATCCAGGACTCCTGCTGCGGGGCCTCCAAATACTCGACTCCATCAGCAATGGCAATTCTCTTCAAAAAGCTCCCTCCACATAAATAAGCACGTTAAAACATGTGCCTACTATATAGCGGTCCGGCACATGTTTAAAATAATCGGATACCTACGTTTTAATTACCTTTGAAAACCGGCTCCCTTTTATTGATAAAAGCCGTCAGCCCCTCTTCAAAATCATTGCTTAGGCTGGCGCTGACAATAAAATCCCGCTCATAGTCAAGCTGTGCCTCTAAGGCTGGCCCAAGTGCTTCGTTAATCAATGTCTTGGCCATTTCATAGGATAATGGCGGGCCGGCGGCAAATTTTTTCGCCACCTGCTCGATCCTTTCGCTAAAGGATCCGGCGGGTACCACTTCACTTGCCAGGCCGAGAGCTAAGGCTTCCTGGGCGCCGACCATGCGGCCGGTAAAAATTAAATCCGTTGCCCGGGCCGGTCCTAGCATTTTGGTGAGAAAAAAGGAAGATCCGCCATCGGGGGTTAAGCCAATCTTAACATAGGCCTGGTTAAACTTGGCGTTCTCACTGACCACCCGCACATCGCAGGCCAGCGCCAGGCTAAACCCTGCTCCGCTGGCAAACCCGTTTACAGCAGCGATTACAGGCTTTTCTATCCCTCTGATGTATAAAATGATGGTATTAAAGTCCCTGACCAAACAGTCAAATTTTTCTTTCCAGTCGTTATTCCGAACAGACATCATCCACTTCAGATCGCCGCCGGCGCAAAAGGCTTTCCCCGCACCGGTGATTACCACCGCGCGCACAGCCTGATCATCGTGACTGGCCTTCAAGGCCTCAAGCATTTCCAGAAGTATTTCCGGGTCCAGGGAATTCATGGCTTCCGGCCGGTTAAGGGTGATATAAGCTACACTGCCGCTGACCTTGTAAATAATTGTATTAAACACAGCGCCACCACCTTATTTAATTCCGATTATTTATTTAACTACTGCCTACAATAGTTAAAAAAATATAATTACATTATACCAAACATGAAAAGCAATGCCTAACCTTAGTTCAATTTCCTGATTTACCTGAAGCCGCTTGAACGGATAACTCCAGCAATTTTGAATAGCCATTTTGCTGTTTTCCCCGGGCCGGCCGGTCCTGCTCTGTTTGTTCCTGCCATGGGCTGTTTTGTTGTTTTTCCACCTGATCTAGTGGTTCACCCTGGTCTTTTGTCTCGTTCAAGTTTATCTTTTCAATAGGACTGCCCAAATTGCCAGGCTCTTCAGGAGCAGCCAGAAACTCTTGCCCATCCGGCTGCTCCTTCACGATCTGCGGTGGAACATACTGTTTTCTTGAATAGGTTTCATCAACACCCATCGCCCCGGACAGCACCAGGCGAAAGATTTCTGCAGGTTGATTGCCGCCATAGGAGGTCAAATAATGTGACCTGTTCATTTCTTTCTCATCGTAACCCATCCAGACCGCGGTTGTGTAACGGTCTGTAAAGCCGACAAACCAGGCGTCTTTATTGCCGCTCAGTCCTTTAAAGACTGGAGTATCCGGCAATTCGGTGGTGCCTGTTTTACCGGACACCGCCACCCCGGGAATCCTAGCCCGGGAACCTGTACCGGAATCAACTACTGTACGCAAAACATCCTTCACAGCCTCGGCTGTGGAGACTTTCATCACCTGATTTCCCTCGGGGTGCTGAAATATGGTTTGGCCCTGCGCATCCTCAATATACTTGATCGCATAGGGTCTGGTGTAGCGGCCCCCGCTGCTAAAAGCTGCATAGGCCCCGGCCATTTGTAGCGGCGTAACTCCCCTGGTCAAGCCCCCCAGGGCTAAAGGCAGGCAGCGGTCCGCCTCGACCAGCTCAAAGCCCATTTTAGTAGCCATTTCAAAGCCTCGGTCAACTCCAATTGTATTTAAAAGCCTGACCGCAGCAACATTGCGCGACCACTGCACAGCCGTCCTGATGCTAATTTCCCCGTAATAGCCGCCCCCGGAATTGTGGGGCTCATAATTGCCCACCCTAAAGGGCGTGTCCGAAATGATCGACTCCGGCCTGTAGCCCATTTCAAAGGCAGGCGCATACACAGCAATGGGCTTAAAGGTGGACCCCGGCTGCCTGTACATCTGTGTCGCGCGGTTTAGACCCCGCTTGGCCTCGTAGTGCCTGCCCCCGATTAAGGCCTTGATTGCCCCTGTGCTGTTATCTACCATAGCCAGGGCCGCCTCCACCCCGCTGCCCGGAAATAAATAGTCTCGCGCAAAAATTTCTTCAGCTTTTTTTTGCATCTGCGGATCCAGAGTTGTATATATTTTGAGCCCGCCCTTAAAAATCTGATCGTCGCCTGCCACGGCAATTGCTTCACTAATTACATAATCAATAAAATAAGAATTATAATTTTCCGACTGAGGATTATCCTTTAGTTCAATTGGCTTTTGCTGAGCCTCGTTCCCCTGCTCCTGGTCCATAAAGTTTTGCTCCACCATTTTTTCCAGCACCACATTTCGACGCCGCTGGGCGCCTTCGGAATTGATGAAAGGATCATAGGCGCTGGGGGCTTGCACCAGGCCTGCCAGCAAAGCTCCTTCAGCCGTTGTGAGCATACTGCATTCTTTATTAAAGTACACTTTGGCCGCACTCTGAATGCCATAGGCGCCCTCGCCGAAATAGACCCGGTTGATGTAAAGCTCCAGTATTTCGTCTTTACTGTACCGCCGCTCAAACTCCAGGGCAATCACGGCCTCTTTGATCTTTCGCTGCAGGGTTTGCTCCGATGATAAAAAATAAAGTTTTACAATCTGCTGGGTGATGGTGCTGCCTCCCTCCGTAATCCGGCCTAGTCTGTAGTAATTTAGCGTGGCACGAAAAATCGCCTTTACGTCGACACCACGGTGGTCATAAAATCTTTTATCCTCTATGGCCACAAATGCTTTTTGCACATGCTCGGGCACCTGTTCTAAAGGCACGGGGGTGCGGTTTACCACACCATGGATTTCATAAATTAAATTACCGTTATCTTCAAAAAGGGCGGAATTTTGGTCAAACGTTGCCAAATCTGCATTTTCACTGGAAAAATTGTTCAGCAACTGGTTAGCGTAACAGTACCCCCAAATAATAAACGGTAAAGATGCCAAAAAAATCAGCAGTGGAATATATGGGATTACCCTTACTACCTTTCGCCATTTTTCAGCCATTTTTACTTGAACTCCTTATAGCTTTCAAATACTGTTAATAACTTAAATTATTATAACACTCTTAGCTGAATAATGCCGTACTTTTCTTGTTTGTGGTATCATAGAAACGGCGGCAATCGCTTGAAGGACTATGACTTTTTTGATCAATAGTATATGATTTATTGACAGCGAGTACAGGAATAAACACCACAGCGACTGACATAAAATAAGCCCCCACGGAGGCCTACAAGTCATGTCAAAAAAGACAGTTGATTATCAAATACTATATCAGCTCACAAACGATATCACCCCCATTCATGGTGATTGCGGCAGACTCTGCGGCGAAATTTGTTGCCGGGACAATGAGGATAATTTGGGTGTATACCTGTTCCCAGGTGAGGAAGGCATGTTTACCGGAAAAGAAAACTGGCTGCAATTTGAACTGCGTCACCCTGCTGAGGACGATTTCCCACCATCCTGGGAATATCCGGTTTACTTTGTCCACTGCACTGGTTTTTGCTTTAGAGAGCGACGCCCATTGAACTGCCGCTTCTTCCCATTAACGCCACATTTATTAAAAGACAACACCTTGCTACTTATTCATGAAACGCTGGAGTTGCCTTATTTGTGCCCACTCATTACCAAGAGGACACAGCTAAGAAAAGACTTTATAGCAGTAACCGCCCGCTGCTGGCTGGCGCTTTTGAGAGATCGGCGCATTCGTGATCTGGTGGAAATGGACTCCAGGGAACGCGAAAAAGAAGGCTTGCGGCCACATATAGTTTGGTCTTCCAGAAAATAGCCGGAAATGGCGGTTATTGGCATCATGATCCCCTTGTTAAAACTATGGCCACAATTCCCGCGCCAATCAGCGGACCAACCGGCACACCCTTGAAAAAAGCGACACCAACAATTGTGCCGATCAATAATCCGACCATAATTTGTGGTTCGCTCGTTAAAAAAGCTACTCCTTTGCCGCCCAGATAAGCGATCATTATGCCGACCAGGATTGACACAAAGCCCGGGTAACTCCTGAATGTATTTATGAGTGACTGAACGCCGACTTCACCAGTGGCAAAGGGCACCAGCACCGCCAGAGTGAGCACGGTAATGCCCACCCGCAAGGTATATTCCTCCAGGTGCGGCACAGGCCTCTCCCCTACAAGCAGCCGGAAGATCAGCAGCACCCCGGCCGCTATCGCCACTGAACCGTTTTTTCCAATAATACCGAGGAGGGCAACAGCTGTTAAAATTATTACGGATTGGCTCAAGCTTCATTCCATCTTCCTATAATAACCATTAATTGAAAGTATATCACAAATCAGGTTAATTTTATATAACTGAATATTCCTCTTGGCACTGGTTATGACTTTTTAGCAATAAAGACTAACAAGCCATAAATTTTTTTTATGATATTGAAAAAGACTATAAATATATTTTTTTTTAACATCAGTCATTTGTATGTTACTATAAGAGCAGAATTTATCGGGCATATTGAAAGTTTCACAACAAAATCCCGCTGCGCTGGCATTTAACCACACGGAGACCGCTTTAATTTTGGGCACACTAATTTGGATTGTAGCTGCAACTGACTATTATGATTGGTCCGCAGGCACCCCTGAGGCTGCCCAGCAGGCATAGGTAACAATTTATGCGCATTTATTAAATTAACCCTGAACTTTTAATAGTTGCACAGACAGGAGGCAGAATCAGATCTTGCCCGCAGAATTTGTTATTTCTTTTCAGTCAACCCATGATGTCATCAAAGCCAAAAAAGAGCTACAGCGAGCCTGCATTGCTCATGAAATAATCCCTACCCCAAAAAAATTTTCTTCTGAGTGCGGCATGTCCGTAAAGGTTGAAGCGCCCGTACTGGACCAAGCACAAGAAATTTTGCGCTTAAAGGGGGTGCGTTATAAAAGTGATTTACTCTGACAATGCCGCCACCAGTTTCCCCAAGCCTAAGTCCGTGCTTGAGGCCATGTCAGATTATTTTTTTAACATGGGAGGAAACACGGGCAGAAGCGGGCACAAGAAAGCCCTCGAGGCCAGTGAGCTGGTGTTTAATACCCGCGAATACCTGGCGCAGCTGTTCAATATTAAGGACAGCGCCAGGATTGTCTTTACCAAGAACGTCACCGAAAGCCTGAATTTGGCACTGAACGGCTTCTTAAAAAAAGGTGACCAGGTGCTCACCACCTCCGTGGAGCACAACAGTGTGATGCGCCCACTCCGCTATTTGGAGCAGACGGGAACAATCAAACTGTTTGTGGTGAAGGCAAACCAGGCAGGAATTGTGGATCCGGCTGCCTTTGAGGATATATTAAGAAAAGAAAAAATTCGACTGATCGTAGTCAGCCATGCCTCGAATGTTACCGGCGCGGTAGCCCCAATTGGCGCCATTGCCAAAATTGCCAGAAGTTACGGCAGCCATACCCTGATCGATGCAGCCCAGACAGCAGGCGCCTACCCGGTGGACATCGCCGCTGATGGCGTGGATATGCTGGCCTTTACCGGCCATAAGGCACTTTTAGGTCCACAGGGCACCGGCGGGCTGTACATCAGAGAGGGCCTCGAAATAGAGCCCCTGCTGAGAGGTGGTACCGGCAGTAATTCCGAGCATGAATACCAGCCGGAGCTGATGCCGGACAAACTGGAATCAGGCACGCTGAACGTAATCGGGCTGGCCGGCCTTGGCGCCGGTGTTAAACATGTGCTAGAGCAGGGAGTAACTAAAATCAGGCAAAAGGAGATGGATTTAACGGAACACTTCATCAGGAACGTGGCAAAAATACCTGGTGTCCGGCTCTACGGCCCCGAGGACGCAGGCAGCCGGGTTTCCGTGGTTAGCCTGAATATTACCGGCTGTGACCCGGCCGAAGTCGCCTATATCCTGGACCGGGATTTTGATATCGCCTGTCGGCCCGGCCTGCACTGCGCACCATCTGCCCATAAAACAATCGGCACCTTTCCACAGGGCACCGTGAGGTTTTCCTTTGGACCTTTTAATAATATGGAACAAATTAATACAAGCCTAAAAGCCTTGGCCCAAATTTCTCATAAGGAGTAAATGACAAGATGAAAACAATCGATGCAAAAGGTTTAGCCTGCCCGGAGCCGGTCCTGCTCACCAAAAAGACCGTTGATGCAGGCGAAAAGGAATTTGAAGTGCTAGTAGACAGTGATATTCCTAAAGAAAATATTAAAAAATTTTGTTCAAGCTACAATTGCGATATGGAGGAGAGCGTCACTCAGGACGGTTGGAGACTGCTGATCCGCCAAAAAGATGGCAGCAGCACCTGTGCCGAACCCCAGGCGCCTAAACAAGCTTTGGGTTCCCATACAGTTTTTATGATTACCTGCGATAAAATTGGGATTAATGATGAACTGGGTAAAATATTGATCGAAGGGTTTATCAATACCCTGCCTTCAGCTACCAATAAACCTGACCGGATCCTCTTTTTGAACGAAGGCGTTTTTTTAACGACAGAAAACTCACCGGTACTGAATTCCTTAAAAAAACTCCTTGATGAGGGAGTAGAAATTAAGTCTTGTGGCACCTGTCTTGATTATTATCACTTAAAAGATAAACTCCAGATAGGCGCCATTACCAATATGTATGATATAATCGAGGCCATTACCAGTGGCGATATAGTAGTTAAAATATGAATTCCCCACAAAAAAGCCCGTTTTCTTAATTAGCACAAGCCTTGCTTAGCTTGTCAAGAAAGCGGGCTTTTGATTTTTTAGAATACGCAGGAAAAAAATTATTAATATAGAAAGACTATAGATATCTATTTTATATATTTTAAAGGAGGAGAAAAAATTTGGCCAACAGTATCAAATGGCTAGGACACGCCGCCTGTCAAATCACCACGGAGAAAGGGGCTGTCATATTAATAGACCCCTGGATTACTGGAAACCCAAGCTGCCCGGTTAATAAAGAAGATATCAAAAAAGCTGATATTATCTTAATCACCCATGACCATTTCGACCACCTCGGTGAAGACGTCCCGGATCTGGTCAAAGCAACAGGCGCTACTGTAATTGCCCAGCCTGAGATGGTGGATACACTGCAAAAATTAGGGGTGTGCGCTGATAACATCATCTTTGGCATGGGCATGAATATCGGCGGCGAAGTAGAGGTAGCCGGTGTCAAAATCATTATGACCCAAGCGTTTCACTCCAGCGGCACTGGAAGCCCGACTGGCTACATTATTATTTTAGAAGACGGAAAATCAGTTTATCATGCCGGGGATACCGGTATTTTTGATAGCATGAGGAATTTTGGCGAGCTTTATGAGCTTGATCTAGCTCTAATCCCAATCGGCAGCGTATTTACCATGGGCCCGCTCCAGGCGGCAGCCAGCCTCAACCTGATTAGGCCTAAAAAGGCCATCCCCATTCACTACCAGACCTTTCCGATCCTTGTTCAGGACCCGGGAGAATTTATTGAACTGGCCGGCAAAAAAGCTCCTGAAGTTCAAATTGAAGCCATTAAGCCCGGGCAGGAAATCACAATTTAAACTAATCTTTAATCAAAAAGGTTTATTTAGAGATTAGATTCATGAATTATAGCATGATTACATTATTTCGAAATATTAAAGGGAGTGGACCTGATTCACTCTACCGGTATTAAGCCCCCCCCTTAAAGTACAATAACCCTTATATTCTAAGACATTAGGCTTAAAATAAAGTTTTAATAGAAATCCCGTAGCACTTTGATAGTGATACGGGACCTTTTTTGAATCATCATGGGATTTACCATTGATCTTTTGACACAGCCTTGTATTGGTTACTGGCCACTTAGCTTACAAATAAGACCCGGACACAGACAATAATATTGTCCATGTCCGGGGTAATTATTGTGTTTGCATTGGTTTAATTAGCAATAACGCCGATCATTCTCCAATACGGCACCGATACCAATATAGCAACAATAACCGACACTGTGTAGATTAAGCCGAACATCGTAACATGGCTCGGAGCCCATCCTCTACCCTGGATCATACCTTCAGCCATCAAAATCCATGGCTGCTGGTATCCTAACAGGAAGAAGTTAATGGCGTCCAGGTAGGCAAATGACGCAACCAGAGGGTGAATGCCGAAATTATTAAACACAGGGATAAGAACAACAGCTGTAAGGGCAGCAGTCGTAAAGCCCCACGGAACGTCGATGAAGCGGATTAACATCAGCCCAAGAGTCGCTGCCAGCATAAAGACGAGAGCATTATCCGCTAAACTAAGGATGGTCGGTCTAATAATTGGTTCAAACCAACCGGCAACTTTGGCGAATCCGAAGAGAGCGGAAAGGCCAACAGTGACACCGAAGAACATGACCACGTCCCAGTTGATCCCGGTGTTGAGCTCCGGTGGCGTAATGATCTTGGTCATTATTAGGATAAACAAAGCACCCAGGGCTGTCGCCGGTGTAGGAATACCGTGCATCCTCTCAGTGGCAAACAATACCAGTGAGCCGAGAAGCACGATCAAAACAATTAATTCATCGCGCGACATGCTTCCCAATTTTTTATATTCTTCCTTAAAGATATCAGCGGAAATACCAATGGGCTGTTTAGGCTTCATTAAAATAAATGCCAGCACAACATATAAGACCGTTACTACCAGCTAGGGTAAGGCTAAAATTTAATTTTGAAATCTTATCTTAACGAAATAAGTGCAATTTTACTAATCTATCAACAAATAACAATTTTCAGAATAAGGAGTTCAAACAATACTTTTATACGCAAGCTTCGTGCCACCAATTCTTATATTAACTATTTAACTAATAATGTACCTCCCTCAAAGTCAAAGTATCCGCAATGCAACCTCAATAAATGACAGAATAATGACAGTAGCAAAATATTTAACAGAAGGCTTTTTTACTTATTGCTTCTTCTCATTAGTAACAAGAAATAGTCTAGCTCATGTCCAGATGTCATACACTGTAGCGTTTATGTACACACACTAACAATTTTCTTGCAGGAATTTATCGCCATTATTTGTTTTTAACTTCCATTAGCTATAACAGGGTTCAAAGGCGATTCCTAATTGCGCATAGTCTCAGTAATTAGTGTTAATAGTTGCTTAATGTTTATTCAAGCCCCTTAGGCCTCATAATCTGGGCATTATTATTTATCTATATTAACTATTCTGAATATTTCTTCTAACTACCACTATTAGCTTTACAACTAAATATTTATTGAGTTAATTCTTTAAAGAAAATATTAAGACCGGTAGATTTTCCGGTCTTGATATAAACAATTAAACTGTGTCAGATCAATCTATCTAAGTTTCATATATCTTTGGATGTAATAATCTTTTCTTTCCACAATGCGGCTTAGTATTTGAATTAAGACATCTATTTCATTAAAGTCATTATACAGGCCGTAACTAATCCTGATTACGCCCGGGCGATCTTGAGATTGTTTATCTTTCTTACAGGTTTGGGTCTGGGTCAACTTAATTAGTTTCCGGACATAGGGCTGGGCACAAAAACAACCGCTGCGCACCGCAATGCCGGCTTCACCGGACAGAATATCCGCTACCAGGGCATGGTGCATCCCGTCCAGGCTGAAGGGGATGATACCGATACGCGGTTTGCCGGGATCTATATCGCAATGAAGCACAATCCCTGGTATGCTTCTTAATCTATCCACAGTGTATTGCCATAAATCAAATTCGTGCCTGCAAATATTCTGCATGCCAACCATGCTTAACATTTTAATGGCTGCCTGTAGGGCCAGTACCCCCATTAAATTAGGTGTACCTGCCTCCTCTTTTTGAGGCGGGTCACCCCAGCTAACCTCATTTCTGGTCACCGATCGCACAGTGCCGCCCCCGGTATACTCTGGGGCGCCTTTATTAAAGGTATCGACCGGGCCAATTAAGACCCCTGACCCGAAGGGTGCATACATCTTGTGGCCGGAAAAGGCCAGGTAATCAATATGCTGGGGTGAATCAAAAGACTTCATGTCAATCTGAATATGGGGGACCATTTGGGCGCCGTCAACCAGTAATTTTGCCTGGTATTTGTGGGCTATTTCAGCTATTTCATGAATGGGGTTAAGGTAACCGGTCACATTCGATGCCCCGGTTACCGTCACTAAAATAACCTCACCCCGGTATTGCTCCAGTTTTTCAACCAGGCTGTTCATGGATAGCCTGCCGTCATGATCAATTTCAACATAGTCAACACGGAACTTGTTTCGCCAGGGCAGGTCATTGGAGTGGTGTTCCATCTCTGTTGACAGAACGACACTTTTCTCATTGCCGTCACAAAGCCGGTAAGACAATTTGTTGATGGCCTCGGTCGTATTTTTTACAAAGATAACCGCATCGCGTGATTGGTCCGCCTTAACGAATCTGGCGATGGTTGCCCTTGACGCTTCATATAAATCAGTCGAAAGCTTCGATTTATAACCTGAACCGCGATGAACTGAGGAATACATCGGGGCAAAATTGACGATTTCCTGCAAAGCCTGGGCGAATGGCGGTGTGGTAGCGGCATTATCCATATTAATTGCAACAGCATAGTTGCCGTTTTTAAGCGGAATTTTGATATCGTTTCCCACCACGAGATTCTTGTAGGTATACGGGATCATATTAAAATACCCCCAATGTTAGGTTCTAGTGCCATTATATTTAACTTTTGGAGAAAAGGTTCTATTTTAAGATCAAGTGCGGTTACTCTATTGAAGATGATTATGGCAATGACAGAAAGATTACTGCGTTCCTAAGGAACACCTGCTTTTAATCTATTGACCTGGGAGGAAATCCATACAAAAAACCTGCCACTTAGGTTCACTTTGGCTTTAGCTATACCAAAGGTCACTAAAGAGAACTCACTTTAATATGGTCAACAGCTGATCATTGCACTAAGACATGTACATAATCAGTGTATGCAACAGTATCGCTCTTATTGGACCGCCGGGCACTCCTCCGGCGACTTGTCCACACGTAAACCGCGGTATACCGGGTGGCGGAGACAACCACCTGCAGTAATGGTCAAATAATTTACCGAACAAACTAATAATGGACGTACCCACCGCGTCCGGCCTCTTTCCTCTTTGGGCACCTCCAAAGTAGCTTTTTGTGCTGCAATTCTTGTTAATTTAGCCAGCAGCAGCTCAATTTCCCGGTTGCTCAAACCAGTGCCCACCTTGCCCTGGTAAACCAATCGGCCGTCCCTATTTCCGCCCAGGACGAGCGAGCCAATGCCCTGCCCCGCCCTCCCGGGCTGATAGCCGCAGATCGCCAAGTCGGCCTCTTTTGTGTGCCTGAATTTTTTCCAAGCGCTGGACCGGCGGCCGGGCAAATACAGGCCAGTCAACTTTTTAGCCACGGCACCTTCCAGCCGCTCATCCACACAGGCGTTATAAAATTCAATCCCATCGTGTAAAACGAACTGCGATAAAATTACTTCGGCACCAGGCGAAACCATATCCTGCAAAATATTCTTTCTTGCCAGCAGCGGCAAATCCATTACCGGCTTTCCATCAGCATATAAGACATCAAAGATAATGAAAACAGCCGGACGGTCATAATGCCGGCCGCGGGACTGCAGACCGGTAAATGATGGTTTGCCATTTTCCAGCACGACAATTTCACCGTCAACAATGGCCGGCTTTCGTTTTATCCTCTGGTGGAGCCCAACCAGTTCCGGGAACTTGCTGTTCAGCTCAGCCAGGTTACGCGAGCGTAGCATCGTTCCCCCATCCAGGTAGGCCAAGCTGCGATAGCCGTCCCACTTTATCTCATACAAATATTCATCACTGCTAAAAGGCTCCGCGCTCACAGCTAGCATCGGGCGCAAGAGCGGCAAATTTTTTTGGTCCATTAAGATGTCTTTCGCTTCCCGGCCCTGGCCGGCTTGGCTTCTTTTATGGCTTTCCCCTGTTTCTCCCGGTCTGCTTTGGCCATTTCAATGCTGGCCTGAAGCGCCTCCATCAGGTCAACGACCTTGCCCGTTTCCGGCTTGGCCGGCGCTTCTACAGTCTCACCAGCAATTTTAGCCTGGATTAAATCCATCAGCGACTGCCTGTAGGTATCGTTGTATTGCTCCGGCCTGAACTCAGCAGACAGGCTGTTAATCAGGTTAACCGCCATCTTTATTTCATTATCATGCAAGTTTACAGTATAGTTTAACTCCGGCAAAGCTCCGGCCGGCCTGATTTCATCAGGATAATGCATTGTGCTCATCATCAGTATACTGCCGCTGACCCTGATCGCCGCCAGGGCGTCCCGGCTGCGCATCATCACCCTGGCCACCGCCACCTTTCCGGTCTCAGAGATTGCCCGCCTAAATAGCTCATACACTTTGGCTCCGCCCTCGCCGGGCGCCAGATAATAAGCTTTTTCATAATAAACCGGATCGATTTCAGCTAGGTTGACAAAATCCAGGATATCAATGTTCCTGCCGCCCTCTTTTGCAGACAGCTGCTGAAAGTCCTCTTCGTTTATGATCACATACTTACTCTTTTCGTATTCATATCCTTTGGCTATATCCTCCATCGCCACTTCAGACTGGCAATAAGTGCAAAAACGCGTGTACTTGATCGGGCTTTTACATTTTAAATGCAGGTAATTAAATTTGATGTCTTTTTGCTCAGTGGCGGCATAAAGTTTTACCGGCACATAAACCAGGCCAAAGCTCAGGGCGCCTTTCCAAATTGGGCGCAATATCTCTCACCACCGCTTATTTTTTACTATTATCCCCCGGCCTGTTCTTATAATGCGGTCTAAAAAAATAACCCCTTGCCGAGTGCTTCATCTCAACAATGGATTATATATTTATTTAAATTTATGGACCGCCTACCGCGCGAAAGCAATTCCCATAAAATTTAAACCCGCAGCTGGACATGTCAAAAGTTCAACGATAGGTTTTGGATAAAGATGACATACAAGCTTCCTAGGCACACCCAAATTAGGAACTAGGCTATATTTACAAATATAATTTTAAATTAGCTCCCCGGTAAACTTATGGCACTGTATCCGGCAGCCGGCTCCAAAAATTTGCTGGTACCGCTGGCAGGCCTTTTCACTTGGGTTGATGACCACAATTTCGCGCCGCTTATTAACCATGTTCAGTGCCCTTTTAACTGTGGCGATAATTGAAGTATCCGCTGGGGCCAAGGAGTAGCCGATGAAGACCAGCCGGTCGCACAGGGCAATCGACGTGGCCGCACAATCCCAAATATTTTGCAGCCGGTTAAAATCATAAGATTTATATAAAGTCGGAGCGATGATTATCGCCTGGGAGTGATCGCTGCCGCAGTTTAGGCAGGTTATGGTGAGTTTATCCTTAAATAAGAGGTGTGCCACCTTTTCATTGTGTTCAGATATTTCACCGCACAGAGGGCAATATGACCAATTCAGCGAGCCATGCAGCTTATATAGAGGGATGCCCCGGCCACAGTCCAGGTGATCACGGTGGCTACCATAGAAGCCATATTCCGGTAAGTAGCCGGTAGCGCGAATGGCATTATCGAGAACAATGTCATAATTAAGTGATATAAATGTGGGTACCTCCTCGCCCCCCCGGACTACCCCGGATACAAAAGACTGGTGTCGGCCGTTATAGGAGGGCAGGGACTTGTCTAAGGTCATGCTAATCAGTTTGACTAAAGCCGTTTTTAACTCGTGCAGGCGCGGCCGGGGAAATCGGATGGAAAATGCCTGGTTTTGCAGCAAAGACCAGTCTACGATGTTGAAAATCTCCTCCAGCCCGGGAAATATCTTCAAGTCCTCCACACAGCTGAGGTCCATTTTGGTATCGTAGAAGTTTTCGAGAAACTCCCAAACTATATCCAGCTCTGCATTGTAATCCTCTTCTTTGAAAAACTGGTAGGCAATTTTGATAAAATCCCGGAGCACAGGGGCACCCTCCGCGGCGGACGCGCCTGCACCAAAAACGTAAACAGTCTTCAATTGAATTCACCCTCACTTTAATTTCCCATGCCCGACCTGTGCTATAGTTGTAAATAGATAAATAGAACCCCCGTTTCACCGGATAGGTTTGCATTTTATCAATATGTATTTTTCCACACAGCGTTGAATACTACCTCTTTTATTTTTTTATATTTTAAAACTATCACAAGTTGTCCCTCCCCACCGGTAATCATGAAAATCTCTTCACGTTTAACATTTCTCTTAGAAAAATAGTATTTACTCCCAGAGAGGCGGTGTTGTGTAATTATGAAAATTACTTCAATGTAAATTTTTCTCCCATGCAGGATTATTCACAGTTCTATTGAATATAAGTTGGCGAGGTGAGATCCTTGCCGGAAATATCTAATACCCTGCTTGAATTAATTTTAAATTGTTCTTTTGAAGCCATAATTGTCGTAGATAGAGACGGTCTGGTCACGGTATTTAACCCTGCCGCTGAAAGAATTACCGGTCTCAAGGCAGCAGACATGCTTGGTAAACCGATAGCGGAGGCCATCCCCAAGACTAATATGACCAGGGTGTTGAAGACGGGTATATCAGAACTCCACCACCTGCTGCAACTGGGAGGCAGCACTGCCATTAGCAATCTTTTCCCCATTATGGAAGATAAAAAAATAACAGGCGCCTTAGCCATCCTGCGCAACGTCACGAAATTAAAAAGTCTCAATCAGCGAATTATTGAATTAACACAAAAAAGGTCCTGGCTGGAAGCAATTCTTCATGCCACCAATGACGCAATTACAGTGGTCAATGAAGAAGGCAACGGCATGTTGATTAATCCTGCCTACACAAAACTTACCGGCCTCACTGAGTCTGATGTCCTCGGCAAGCCGGCCTCAATAGCCGTAACCGAAGGGGAAAGCATGCTCTTGAAAGTGCTCCATACCAGGCAGCCGGTACGCGGGGTGCGGTTAAAAATGGGCCCGACTAAAAAAGAAGTGGTGGTTAATGTAGCCCCTGTAATCATTGAAGATAAATTACGGGGAAGCGTCGGGGTCATCCAGGATATATCGGAAATCCTGGAGCTGTCCGAAGAATTGGCCAGTGCCAGGAAAATGATCAGGTACCTGCAGGCCAAATATACCTTTGACGATATCCTCGGAGACAGCGAGCCGGTAAAGGCGGCCATCGCCCAGGCCAAGCACGCCTCGGACACCCCGGCTACTGTGCTGCTTCGGGGAGAAAGCGGCACAGGAAAAGAGCTGTTTGCCCATGCCATCCACAACGTCAGCAACAGGAGCAGGTGGCCTTTTGTCAGGGTCAACTGCATGGCCATCGTCCAATCCCTCCTGGAGAGCGAGCTTTTCGGCTATGAGGAAGGGGCTTTCACCGGCGCGGTCAGAGGCGGCAAAAAGGGTTACTTCGAGGAGGCCGACGGGGGCACCATTTTCCTTGACGAAATCGGGGACATGGCTCTAGCCTTACAAGCCAAACTGCTCAGAGTGCTGCAGGAAAAAGAGATCGTCCGGGTCGGCGGCACAAACCCCATAGCCATAAATGTGCGGGTGATCGCCGCCACCAACGCGAATTTAGAGCAAAAAATTAACGAGGGCACCTTTCGTGAAGACCTGTACTACCGGTTAAACGTTGTGCCGATCTTCATACCGCCACTGCGGGGCCGCAAAGAGGACATTCCCCTATTGGCAGCCTATTTATGTAATAAAGTCGGCCAGGAATATAAGCGTAAAGTGCCCGAATTATCCCCGGCGGCAATTCAGATATTTATGGGCTATGACTGGCCGGGCAATGTCAGGGAGTTGGAGAATGTCGTCGGTCGGTCGATCATTAACATGAACAGCCATGAGACGGTGATCCTGCCGCAGCACTTGCCGCCCCTGACCAGGACTGCCAAATCCCAGTGGCCGCCTGACGCTAATCTGCCCAGAAAGCCGGTAGCGGAAGCCCAACCCAATCAAACTCTCGGCAAGCTCCTGGACAGCACGGAAAAAGATATCTTGCTCAAAACCCTGCAGCGGACTAACGGCAACAAGACAAAGGCGGCCAAGCTGCTAGGCATCGCAGTCAGGAGCTTATACAACAAATTAGAAAAACATGGTCTGGCTTAGGGCAAAAATTTATACAAATAATGGAACAAGAAAAAGACTGTCTGAAATTTTTTGCAGGCAGTCTTTTTCTTGTTGGTAATTTGTTGCACTACTTTAATCGGGCAAAGCCTTAATTATCAACATTTTCCGGGAGTTAAAGCGCTGGCACACAAATTGCTTAACTATAAATAAGAAAAGTATCCGGGAGGAGGAAAAGGAAATGTTCAAGTTCCTGGAACTGCGCAGCCTTGATAACTTCTATTTTAATACTGTTATAGAATACTGCCGGGAAGTTTTTCACTACTCGATCAAGGAAACCAATGCCCTGGTCGGCAAGATGCAGGCTAAGGATAATGAACAGGTCAAAGCACACGTGATCTATGCCGATTGTTTAGGTGAACTGGTCGGCTTTGTAATATTCTACTACCTCCCTAAGAACAAAGTAGGCTTTGTTGAGGCCTTGTATGTCCTGGAGCATTATCAGGACCAGGGAATTGGCCGCCAGTTATACTGGAGCATGATGGATTTTCTCAAAGAGCGCTACCCGCAGTGTGAGGGCCATGTGCTGGAAATCTGCCAGGATAAAGAAAACTACTCAAGAAGAAAAGCTTTCTTCCTAAAGCAAGGCTGTATCCCGATCGCCCTCGACTTCTTCCCCCTCGACCCGGTGGTAAGCAAATCAGGCATACGCATACTCTACCAGCCGTACCGGCTCAACCAGGTCTACTCCCTGCGGACAATGCAGGAGATATTCCGCGAAATGGCCATCAACCTGGTGCATACCATATCAGTACCGGTCCGCTTCAGGCCCAGAGCAAAGAAACGTCTGGGTTAGTTCTTCACGTCGTCTTTGGCACAAAGGCTATCTATGCCCTGCTACACAATATGCCCGGGAATTAATTTGATGATCATGGAATTACAAAGTTTATAAAATAAATTACAAGTTTATCTAGGCCGCCAGGAGGTGAGCAATACCGGCCTTGAAAACACATAATAAATCTAATAACATTTGGAGGGAAATTAATGGAAAACTATGAAGTTCTACCGCCATCACCAGGCAAACACAACATGGACAACTACGATGAATATTGCAAAAATTTTACCTGGGACATCGTAGAAAAAGAATTTAGCTGGTATACTACCGGTAAAGTGAATATCGCTTACGAAGCCATCGACCGGATGGTCGACGAAAAAGGTAAAGGTGCTACTCCCGCGATCCAATATTATGATGGCAAAAATGAGACTGTAGTTACCTTTGCCGAATTGAAAGCACAAAGCAATAAGTTTGCCAATGTCCTGGCCAAGCTGGGCATCACAAAAGGTGAGCGCGTGTTCCTGTTTATCCCCAGGAGCCCGGAAATGCTCATTTCTTTCGCCGGCATCGTCAAAGCGGGCTGCATTGCCGGACCGCTCTTTGAAGCCTTTATGGAAGAGGCCGTCAAAGACCGCCTGAATGACAGCGCAGCTGTAGCCATCGTAACCATTGCCGGACAAAAGAACCGGATCAAAAAGGACGAAATTCCCAGCTTGAAGCACGTCATCGTGATCGGAGATGACGAAGCCAACCTGGCACCGTACGAAATCTCCTATGAAAAAGCAATGGCCGAGGCATCGGACGTTTTCGAACCGGTTTGGCTGGCCAAAGATGACCCGATGTTCCTGCTTTACACCTCCGGTTCCACCGGGAAGCCAAAAGGCGTTCTGCATACCCACGAAATTATGACCGGTATGTACCATACAATGAGAATCTCCCAGGATGTTAAAGATGGCGACGTTTTCTGGTGCACCGCCGACCCGGGCTGGATTACCGGAGTTTCCTATTCAGTATGGGGTCCCTGGCTGGTAGGCATCCCGACGATTATCGTAGGCGGCCGCTTTACTCCTGATAACTGGTATCACGCTCTCGAAAAATACGGCGTAACCAACTGGTACAGCGCTCCCACCGCCTTTAGAATGCTGGCTGCCGCTGGTGAGGACGCTCCTAAAAATTACAACCTGAAACTAAGGCATATCACCAGCGTGGGCGAGCCCTTAAACCCGGAAGTGATTATGTGGGCTCTAAAAGCTTTCAACGTACGCGTTCATGAAACTTTCTTCATGACTGAAACCGGCGTCAACATGATTTGTTGCTATCCTTCCGAGCCAATCCGGGTCGGCTCGATGTTCAAAGCGATCCCGGGTGTGGAATGCGCCATTACCGATGAGGACGGCAAGGTCCTGCCGCCGCTGCAAATGGGCAACCTGTCCCTGAAAAAAGGCTGGCCCGGCATGATGAAAGCGATTTGGAACAACCCCGAAAAGTTCAACGAGTATTTCGCCAACGAGCCCTGGTTTATTTCAGGCGACCAGGCTTATATGGACGAAGATGGCTACGTCTGGTTCCAGGGCCGCAACGACGACGTGATTAAGACCGCCGGCGAAAGGGTTGGCCCCTTCGAAGTAGAGAGCAAGCTGATTGAGCATCCGGCAGTGCTCGAGTCCGGCGTTATCGGCAAGCCTGACGAAATACGCGGAAATATCATCAAGGCCTTTATCGTGTTGGCTCCTGGCTATACCTGGTCCGAAGAGCTTGGTGAAGAGCTCAAGAAATATGTTAAAACAGGTCTGGCTGCTCACGCCGCCCCGCGTGAAATCGAAGTAGTCGACAAACTACCGAAAACCCGCAGCGGGAAAATTATGCGCCGTGTCCTAAAAGCTCAGGATGCAGGCCTGCCGGTTGGCGACCTGTCCACCCTGGAAGACGACTAGAATCGGGAAACCGCCCGTTAGACAATTGAATAAGTAGCTCGCAAGCTTATGCAAAAAGCAGGAGGCAACGCCGTAACATGGCAAAGCCTTCTGCTTTTATTTTTTCGCAACTCCCATGTAAGAGACCAGCGCCCTGGCCGGCAAAACTTAGCCAAATAACAAACGAGGTCAAACGCAAATTCTCTAATAGCGGTTATTTAGGTGAATTGGTCGGTTTTTTGATATTTTATTACCTCCGAAAAATAAATTCAGCTTTGTTGAGGCATTATATGTTCTAGAACATTATCAGGACGAATAAATTTGCCCCTTGTACGCATGGTGGATTTCCGAAATTGTATTATCTATGATGTGAAAGCCATGTTCTGTAAATATCTCGGGAAACATCTAGGCTTAATTCTTCGTAATAGACTTACAGCTTGTCTTGGCCGTCGGGAGGTGAGCATTGCGGGCCTTGAGACCAAAAAAACCTAAAATTTAAAGGGGGGTTAAAAATGGAAAATTATGAAGTCCTGCCGCCATCGCCAGGCAAACACAACATGGAAAACTATGATGAATATTGTAAAAATTTTACTTGGGAAAACGTTGAGAAAGAATTCAGCTGGAATACCACAGGCAAAGTAAATATTGCCTACGAAGCCATTGACCGGTGGGTAGATGAAAAAGGTAAAGGTAATGCCCCCGCGATCCTTTATAGTGATGCCGAGAAAGAAGTTACAGTAACCTTTGCCGACTTGAAAGCGCAGAGCGCTAAGTTTGCCAATGTCCTGACCAAGCTGGGGATCAAAAAAGGCGACCGAGTGTTCCTATTTATACCCAGGAGCCCCGAGATGCTCATCTCATTTGCGGGCATCGTCAAAGCGGGCTGTATTGCCGGACCGCTCTTTGAAGCCTTTATGGAAGAAGCCGTCAAGGACCGCCTGACAGATAGTGAAGCTGTAGCCATCGTCACCACCGCCGGTCAGAAAAGCCGGATCAAAAAAGACGAAGTCCCTAGTTTGAAGCACGTCATTGTCATCGGAGACCAGGAAAGCAACCTGGCTCCTTACGAAATTTCTTACGAAAAAGTAATGGCTGAGGCCTCCGCTGATTTCACACCGGTGTGGCTGACCAAAGACGACCCGATGTTCCTGCTGTACACCTCCGGTTCAACTGGGAAGCCCAAAGGTGTTCTGCATTCCCATGAAATTATGGTCGGCATGTACCATACCATGAGGATATCCCAGGACGTTCAGGATGACGATGTTTTCTGGTGCACCGCCGACCCGGGCTGGATCACGGGAGTATCCTACTCAGTTTGGGGTCCCTGGCTGGTTGGCAAGGCGACGATTATCAGAGGCGGCCGCTTTAGTGCTGACGACTGGTATCAGACTCTCGAAAAATACGGAGTTACCGTCTGGTACAGCGCTCCCACAGCCTTTAGGATGCTGGCTGCCGCTGGTGACGAAGCTGTTAAAAAGTACAAGCTGAAACTAAGGCATATCACCAGTGTGGGTGAGCCATTGAACCCGGAAGTGATTATGTGGGCCCTGAGGGTCTTCAACGTGCGCATCCATGAAACCTTCTTCATGACTGAGACCGGCGTCAATATGATTTGCTGCTATCCTTCCGAGCCAATCAAGGTCGGTTCGATGTTCAAACCAATCCCGGGTGTGGAAGCCGCCATCACCGATGACGAAGGAAAGGTTCTGCCACCGATGCAAATGGGCAACCTGTCACTGAAAAAAGGCTGGCCAGGGATGATGAAGGAAATTTGGAAAAACCCTGCCAAGTATAATGAGTATTTCGAACACGATCCCTGGTATGTCTCAGGCGACCAGGCTTATATGGATGAAGACGGTTACATTTGGTTCCAGGGCCGCAACGACGACGTGATCAAGACTGCCGGTGAAAGAGTTGGCCCCTTCGAAGTTGAAAGCAAGCTGGTCGAGCACCCGGCAGTGGCCGAGGCGGGCGTTATCGGCAAGCCCGATGAAGTCCGGGGCAACATCATCAAGGCCTTTATCGCCCTGGCTCCTGGCTACACCTGGTCTGAAGAACTCGGTGAGGAACTTAAGAAATTTGTTAAAACAGGGCTGGCCGCCCACGCCGCCCCGCGGGAAATAGAAGTTCGCGACAAGCTGCCGAAAACCCGCAGCGGTAAAATTATGCGCCGGGTCTTGAAGGCTCAGGAAATGGGCCTGCCGATTGGCGACCTGTCCACCATGGATGACTAGCTGAAGGAGAAATCGCCTGAACTAGTAATAAAAAAGTGGACAAATAAATGAAAGCAGGGGGCAACACCGTAAGATGGCAAAGCCTCCTGCTTTTTATCTATATTGACAACATTACATCAAAAATGAAAAATCGGAGAAATAATTAATTTTCAGGGTAAACCTCCTTGTTATAACACGGCAGAAAATGAAAATTTTCATTTTCACTGCACTTATTCAAAGAGTTGTATTAATTGAGTAGTTCCCATGCTGTCATCATGCATAATGTATCACCTAAACAACCGTTTTTAGTGATCAACTCCACCCGAGATGTTACCACAGAGGTTATATTCTACCGAAAATGACTTCGTGTATTCAAGAATTACTTGTATTTAATCACCAGGGCCTTGAAGCCGGTGATCAGCAAATAGCCAAGCCGAACTTCAAAGACGCAGTCAAAAGCAGTTTTAAAGCAAGCCTTTTGAAAACTCGGGGAAATCTCCACTACCGGCGGGGCGCCGCCAGGGGTTAGCAAGTGGTATACCACCGTTAAAATAAACCCTTTTACACCCCAGGCTAGGCCGATTAACAACCCGGTCTGCGCAGGATCCCCCGTCCCCAGTTCCGTCCGCCAGGTCAACCGGTGCAATTTAACCTTGTCCAGCAGGTAGTCAATGGCCGACCGGTACACACGCCAAGCCCTGATGCTTTTCGATATGCTCCCCAGCAGTCTGGACAGGGGCACGGCTTTTTTTTTCTTAATCAAAACCTGCCCTGCCCTGCCTTCCAGTCTGGCCCTGAGGTTAAGCTGCGGCCACCTTTTCTTTTGTTTTAGCTTAATTGCCGGTAGTTTAATCTGGTAATAAATCAGGCCGCGCCACGCGGAAAAGCCCATCACAAAACGATCTTTGCACCCTAGCCGGGAGTAATTAATCCACAACCGGACGGTGGTAAGCAAAAGAAAAAGCAGAAGGCTGAAGAATATCAAGAAAACAAGGATAGCCCTGTCCACTCGTCCCACCTCTGCATTATTTTTCCACCGATTTTCCTATAGTATACAATGGCTGCATTTTGTTATAAAGTGGTCTAACTTTTATGCAGTTACTAGCCGGCGCACCTCTTTCATCGTCTCTTCGGCTTCTTGCCGGGCCCGAACGGCGCCTGCCGCGAGCACTTCCTTAACATAGCCTGGCTTATTTAATATTTCCTGACGGCGCTCTCTAATGGGGGCCATAACCTGCTCGAGACTGGCAGACAAGATTTTCTTGCAGGCCAGACAGCCAATCTTGCCACCCCGGCAATTTTCTTCCAGCTCGGCCAGCTTGTCCGGGTTATAAATACTGTGGTACTGGTGCACAATACATACTTCCGGGTGACCGGGGTCGGTCTTGCGAATGCGGGCCGGGTCGGTCACCATGGCGTTTACCTTTTCCTTCACCACTGCCGGCTCGGCGCCGATAGCGATATCATTGTGGTAACTTTTGCTCATCTTGCGCCCGTCGATGCCCGGCAGCAGCGGCACCCTGGCCAAGAGGCCCTGGGGCTCGGGGAAAATGGGACGGTACAGGTAATTAAAGCGCCTGGCCACCTCCCGGCACAACTCCAGGTGCGGCAGTTGGTCCTCACCCACCGGCACTGCATCCGCCTTGTACATGAGAATATCGGCGGCCTGGAGCAGGGGATAGCCAAGAAAACCGTAGGTATTGATGTCTTTTCCTTGTTCTTTTAGCTGATGCACCTGGTCTTTAAAAGTTGGCACCCGCTCCAGCCAGGATAACGGTGTAATCATGGAAAAGATCAGGTGCAACTCCGCATGGGTGAGAACGTCAGACTGGACAAAAACCACACTTTTTTCCGGGTCAATGCCTACGGCCAGCCAGTCCGTCACCATCTCGCTAATATTTTCTTTCATGGAGGAATTTTCCTCAAAAGTCGTGCTCAACGCGTGCCAGTCGGCAACAAAATAATGGCAGTCATAATCCTGTTGCAACCTGGCCCAATTTTCCAACACATACAGGTGCCCCAAGTGCAGCTTGCCCGTCGGGCGCATCCCGCTTACGATGATACCCATAGCTTTACCCTTCCTCCTTCTCTTTTGCCGCATTTGCCTGCGCCCCTTACCAGGCTGCGATCAACCTGGCCAGCGCGAATAAGGCTTTTGAAATCGGAGTTACCAAAAAACTAAAAATATAGCCAATAACACCGGTGAAAAGCATTACAATCAGCAGGATCGGCCCGTACCGCTCCAGCTGCTCCAGCCATTCCTGCCGGCCGGGTAAAAGACCGGCCAGGATTTTTGAGCCGTCCAGCGGCGGGACCGGAATCAGGTTAAAAATTGCCAGTACAATGTTGATTTGGATCATGTACTGCATTATTTCTGTGAAATACGGCCAATGCAGACGGTAAAAAGCGCCATATACCACCGCGGAGGCGACAGCCAACAGCATATTGGTAGCCGGTCCGGCCAGCGATACCAGGAGCATGCCCTGCTTGATCTCACCCCTGAAATTGTAGGGATTGACCGGCACCGGCTTAGCCCAGCCGAAGCCCGCAATAAATAACAACAGGAAGCCGATCGGATCGACGTGAGCCACCGGATTTATCGTCAGACGTCCCATCACCCGGGCGGTCCGGTCCCCCAGTTTATCGGCCGCCCAACCATGCGCAAATTCATGAAAGGTCAGGCCCAGGATAATGGCCGGGAGCATCAAGGCAATATCATAAAGGCTAGGCAAATTAAACAATTTTATCGCTCCTCATATTTTCCAAGGTATTCCTTAACGAAGCTCATCTCTTCCTGTCTGGTGCATAAGTCTCCGTCCAGCCTTGCCTGCCAGAGCGCATCCAACGCCTTTTTATACAGCGGGCCCGGCTTATAGCCAAGCTCCCGCAATTCTTCACCTTTGATCAGGGGCTTATTACAGCTGATCACAGAAAGCACCTTGCGAAAGCGCCGGCGTGGAGCGCTGCCGGTAAGATAACATAAAATAAGCGGGTAGGCTTCCCGGGGCAGCAGCAGCACCTGCCGGGCCAGCTCACTATAGGTGATCGCCAGAGGCTCCTGCAAGTTATCCCTCAAACATCCCCAACCGCCCAGTGCTGCCGCCACCATCACTGTGTAGCGCTTGCTCAGGTTGTAACGCCGGCATATTGCAGCTGCCTTAGTCCAATCCACAGCATGCAGGACTGCTAGAAAATAAACCAGCCAGCTCTCAAATGGTTCCAACAAGTTCCAACCCTGCAGTGTTTTTATGGAGCGGGAGATTTTGCTCAAAACCGGCCTGACCGGCTCCGGAACAACTCCCGGAAACAAAAAATCCCACAGGTTGAGTTCGATGGCCCGGTCCAGGATGGAGCTCGGCCTCGGCTCCCGGAAGATATGTTTTATCTCTTCCCAAAGGCGCTCGCCGGAAACCCTGGCCAACATCTTATTGTTGACTGCCTCCCGGACCAGCTTTAAAGTCTGCGGCTCCAAATTCATAAAGTAGCGTTTTTCAAACCTTAACGCCCTTAAAATGCGCATCGGGTCTTCAATAAAACTCAGGTTGTGCAACACCCGTACCATTCCCCGCTCCAAGTCCGCCCGACCGCCAAAAAAATCCACCACATCACCAAAGCTAGCCTCATTCAGAGACACCGCCATGGCATTGATCGTAAAGTCACGGCGGTAGAGGTCCTGGTGCAAGGTGGACGTCTCCACCTGCGGCATGGCCGCAGGGTACTGGTAGAATTCGACCCTGGCGGTAGCCACGTCTACCTGAAGGCCGTTAGGGAAAAATACTGTGGCCGTGCCGAACTGGGGGTGCGCACGCAGCCTCCCACCATATTCCTCACTCAAAGCCTGGGCCAGCGCTATACCGTCACCCTCCACTACCAGGTCGATATCCAGGCACTCATTGCCCAGCAACAGATCGCGGACAACGCCGCCGGCAGCGTATAACTTGTAGTTCAGCTCCGCCGCGACTTTCCCCGCCCGCTCCAAAACCGAATAATAGTCCACAGAAAGGCCGCTGTGCATTAATTCCTTGATATTATACGGCAAATTCGCGCTTTTCCGGCCGGGCTGGGGCTGGGCCTGATCAGATTTTTGTACACTGCCGCCATGCAGGGTGCGCAACACATCCGAGCGGGTGATGATCCCCAGCAGCCTGCCGTCCTCAATCACCGGCAGCCGGCCGATATCGTGCTCGATCATCAGGTCCTGCACCACCTGCGCCGAAACCTGCGGTCCGACAAACACTGGGTTATTGGTCATAAAGCCTTTCACCGGCGCGTGCCCCAGACCATGGTGGACAGCTTTATCTACGTCGCGGCGGGATACGATCCCCACCACTGACCCGTCCTTAACCACCGGCAGGCCGCTATGGCCGTAGCGCAGCATCACCTGGCCGGCCTCGGCAATAACTGTATCAGGGGAGATTATTTTCACAGGGGTGCTCATGATCGAGGACGCTGTTACCGGTGGCCGGACCATGGATTGAATTAACTCCATCAGCTTTCCGGCCACCTGGTCCACCCGGGCCTTCTTGATGGTGGCAGACGCTGCCGCAGGGTGGCCGCCGCCGCCGATGGCGCCCATGATTTCCCTGACATCGACTTCAGGTACGTTGCTCCTGGCCACCACATGCACACGGTCTTCCATTTCCACCACCGTAAAAACAGCGTCCGGCCGCTCAAAATCTGCCAGCTTATGAGTTAAAATGGCCAGCCCGTTCACGAACTCATCTACATTGCTTTTGGCGATCAATAATCTAATGCCATTGATTTCCACATGCTCGGACGAAACCAGGAGATTTTTTAAAAGCACTCGCTGGCTGTCGGAAAACGGGCGGTCAAGAAATTCCGCCACCACAGCCAAATTAGCTCCATTAGCCAGCAAGTAGGCTACAGCCTCCACATCCCTGACGGTGGTGCCGGAAAAAACCAGCGAGCCGGTATCCTGATAAATACCTAGAGCTAAAATGGTCGCCTCGATTGAGGTTAGCTTGAGCCCCCGCTGCCGGATCTTTTCCACCAGCAAGGTAGTAGCGGCCCCAACCATTTCCACCACTTCCATAGTCCCTGCAATATCACCGGTGCTGCGGGGGTGGTGGTCGAAAATATGCACCTCCACGCCCGGCTGCTGAAATATGGCATTAAGCTCTGCCACCCTGCCGGGCGACTTAGTGTCCACCAGGATTATCCGCTCTACCGGTTCCTGGCTGATCTCCTTAACTGTTTTTACATTTAAGGTATCTTTATGCAAAGACATAAATTCTTCAACACTTTGCGATAGCTTCCCGGGCAAAACCATTACTGCGCCTGGATATAGCTTTTGAACCGCAACCATTGACGCCAGCGCATCCATATCAGTGTTAATATGTGTAGTGATTATTTGCATTTTCTTCCCTCACAGAACGGACGGCTACGCATCATATACGCAATATTATAGCATAGTCAAGGATCCAAAAAAAGTGCACGGCAATCAGTTAATACACTATTTGGAAATTAACAAGGTACAAGCATGCTTCTCAAAATTTACAAAATATATTAATCATTGTAATAAAAATAAACCTAGGGTATAATTTTTTTATGCATACTAACTAATTATATAAGTGAGGTGAATACATTGCTTCAAAAAGAGATCAATCCATGTTTTGTTACCTCATATATTCCAAAAGAATGTGGGATCGCTACTTTTACGCATAACTTATTCACTTCCTACCAAAATTTATATCCTGCTAATGGAAAAATTATTGCGGTGGACACCCAGCTAGACCGGGACTTCCCCCCAGAAGTAGATCTGGTTATTGATCGCAATAAAGCCTCCGACTACTCTCGGGCTGCCGAGCATATCAACTCCATGGACGTGCAGGTGGTCAACCTCCAGCATGAATTCGGCCTGTTCGGCGGCCCGGAAGGGCGGCTGATCACAAAGCTTTTGGAAAGGCTGAAAAAGCCTGTGGTAACTACAGTACATACCGTTTTACAGGCGCCTGATTTAGGATATCACTCCTCATTGATGGAGGTCATCCAACAATCCCAAAGGCTGGTTACAATTAGCCACAAAGCCTCCGAAATTCTGCAAGAAGTCTATTTTGTGCCATCGGAAAAAATTGTCATGATTCCGCATGGTGTGCCCGACCTCCCCTTTACAGATCCGGACAGCTTAAAACCGGATTTGGGCGTGGCAGGACGCTTTGTCCTCCTGACCTTTGGCCTGCTGAACCCCGGCAAAGGGATTGAAACAGTGCTCGAAGCCCTGCCGGAAGTAGTTCAAGACCATCCGGAGGTCTTATACCTGATCCTGGGCAGGACTCACCCGGAAGTAGCCAGGGTACACGGGGAGAGTTACCGGGAGAGTTTGAAGAAAATTGTGCGCGACCATGGTTTGGAAAACAATGTGCTGTTCATTGATCAATTCCTGTCTAACGAGGAACTGTTCAAATATATCCGAGGTTCAGATATCTACATTACCCCCTATCTATCACCGGAACAAATCAGCAGCGGTACCCTGGCTTATGCCGTTGGCCTGGGCAAAGTCGTGGTATCTACCCCTTACTGGTATGCCCGGGAGCTGCTCGCCGACGGGCGCGGCTGTTTGGTACCCTTTAGCAATCCGAAAGCCCTGGCCGGAGCCCTAAACGGACTGCTCTCCGCGAAAGAAAAGCTCTCCCAAATGCGCGGGGCCACCTACCAGTTTGGGCGTGAAATGATTTGGACCAGAGTCTGTGAAAGATACCGGGATGTATTTAAGGAGGTTTACCGGGAACAGACCTTAAAAGCGGTGCGCCGGGTAAATGCGATCCGCAACCGCAGCCTGGACAAGCCAATTCGCAGCAATATTACCGGTATGTTTGAGCGCATTACCGATGACACCAGTATGTTTCAGTTTACCCTGTACGGTATACCTGACTTAAAGCACGGGTATTCAGCAGATGATGCCGGGCGGGCGCTGGCCGTGCTTACGCGCTGGTCACGGGTCAGCCAGCAACATTCAGAAATAAATAAATTAGCGAGAAAATACCTTTCCTTTCTGCATTATGTGCAAACGGAAGACGGCCGTTTCCATAATTTCGTTAGCTATGACCGGCGCTTCCTGGACGATGTCGGCAGCGAGGACACCTTTGGGCGCGTTCTGATCGGTCTAGGTTCGGCCATAGCCGCCAGCAATGATCAATCAGTTGTCCAGTTGGCCAGGTATATGTTTGACCAGGCAATCGCCTGCTGTCAGCCGGACCAACCGTTGTCTACTTACTCCAAAGCGCTGGCTTACACAATTTGTGGTCTATCCGGCTATTTAGATAAATATCCTGAGGAAACTAAAATTAAGGAAATGCTTCGGGCCTGCGCCGGCTATTTGATTAAGCTCTATCAGTCAAATGAAGACAACAGCTGGCACTGGTTTGATGACAGCATTACCTATGGCAACGCTAAAGTCCCATATGCTTTAATGCAGGCGTATAATGTATTTAAGGATAAAGAATATTTAGATACTGCGCTCGCTTCATTGGATTTTCTCACCAGTATACAATACAACGGCACCTATTTCGATATCATCGGCAATCAAGGCTGGCTCACCCGGGGTACAAAAAGGGCGATCTTCGATCAGCAGCCAATTGAGATTGGTTACCTGGTCGAGGCGTACTGTGAAGCTTTACGGCAAACCAACAAAAAAGAATACCGGAAATTGGCTAAAAAAGCATTCGACTGGTTTTTTGGCAACAACCGCTTAGGAGTTCCCGTGTTTAATATAGACGGCGGCTATCCCCTTGACGGCTTACACCCTGCCGGGAGCAGTAATAACAGCGGGGCGGAGTCGGTGATCAGCTTTGCCCTGGCCAGGACGTCTTTAAAAGAAATAAAAAATTATAAAACCATTAGTCATAAAAAATCTGATATAATTTAGGAGCTAGCAAATTTAATTTTATGTTAGCTTAAATATTAAACGGATTGGTGGGGTCACCACGGCTAAGCAACAACAATTTATCAGCAGCGACCTTTTTCAAAAGTATCCAGGCAATCCAATCATTACGGCGGATCAATGGCCATATACCATTAATTCAGTTTTTAATCCCGCGGCAACTAAACTGCCCAGTGGTGAAACTATCCTGCTGTCCAGAGTAGAGAGCAGGCGGGGCGTCTCTTTTTTAAACGTGATCCGCAGCGATGACGGCCTGACCAACTGGCGCATCGATCCCAATCCGGCGATGGTGCCTGAACCTGATTTATTTCCTGAAGAGATCTGGGGGATCGAGGACCCAAGGGTTATTTATGTTCCGGAATTACAGCAATATGTAATTTTATATACGGCATTTTCCGCCAGCGGACCGCTGGTGTCCATGGCCATGACCAAGGACTTCGTCATTTTTCAAAAACTTGGCCACATCACTCTGCCTCATGATAAAGACGCCAGCATTTTTCCACGAAAAATTGGCGGCTGCTGGCTATTAATCCACCGACCGGAAACTGCTCATGCGGTCGATACCTATGCCGGTGCCCATATCTGGCTGTCCTTCTCCCAAGACTTAAAAACCTGGACCAATACCACCCCGCTAATAAAAGCGCGCATGGGTTCCTGGTGGGACGCCAACCGGATCGGGCTGTCCACACCACCCATCGAAACTTCAGAAGGATGGCTGATTATCTACCACGGTGTGCGCAACACTGCAGCCGGCTGTATTTATCGCATCGGACTGGCTTTACTGGATCTGGATAACCCTAGGCATCTTATTGCCCGCGGCAAGGAGTGGGTTTTAGGACCTAGCGAGCCCTATGAGCTGCTGGGTGATGTAGGTAATGTCGTTTTCCCCTGTGGCTATACCTTAGATGATCAATCCGGTGAACTGCGCCTGTACTACGGGGCTGCGGACACCTCCATCGGTGTAGCAACCGGCAATTTAAACGAAATCCTGGATTGGCTGCTCAAGTATGGGGAGAGGCCGTCATCCAACGTAATTGACACCATTATATAAACTTGTTCATCAAAGAAACCGATTAGGAGGGGGTGATTACCCCTCCTATTTTTTTCTTGGTCACTCCTCGAATAGAGCCTTGAACAGGTAAATGGGAGTATATTAAAAGGCAATTCAGGGCTCTATTTCTGTGTCTGATAGTAATAGCCAAGTACCCTTTCGGGTAGCTGTTACCCTACAACGCCCATACCGGGCACAAAATAATGACCACCATAGAAACAGTGGTCATTATAACTTAAAGTTATCAGGTTGACACAAATAAGCTTTTTTTTGATAAAGTTGAAAACAATCCAATTAAATTAGTGATTAACTATGTGTTTGCCTTTTTCGTCAGCCTTTCGGGAATCAGGTCATTCATTATTAGATCCTCGTAACTTTCCCGACGGGTGATCAGCTCGGCGCAGCCGCCCCGGACCAGAATCATGGCCGGACGCGGCAGGCGGTTATAATTCATGGACATAGAGTAGTTGTAGGCGCCCGTGCAGGACACGGCCAGGATATCGCCCGGCTCGGCCTCCGGCAGCTCGGCATCCCAGATCAACATGTCGCCCGACTCGCAGCACTTCCCGGCCACCGATACCAACTCGGCCGGCGGACATTCCATTTTACCGGCCAGGTAGGCCTCATAACGGGCTTGGTATAAAGCCGGCCGGGGATTGTCACCCATCCCGCCGTCCACGGCCAGGTACTTTCTGATGCCGGGGATTTCTTTAATCGCCCCCACCGTGTATAAGGTTGTACCGGCCGGCCCGCTGATCGAGCGGCCTGGTTCCACAAGCAGCCTTGGCGCCTGGATGCGATACTGCTCCGCTTTTTCCTGCACGGCGCCCGCCAGTACATCGGCATATTCCTTTACGGCGCGTGGCTGATCGCCCTCAGTATAGTAAACTCCCAGCCCGCCGCCCAGGTCCAGTTCCTCTACCCGGGCCCCGGTTTCTTCATGAAGCTGGTTAACAAAGTCCATCATGACTCCGGCAGCGTGACGATAAGATTCCAGCTCAAAGATTTGGGATCCGATATGGCAGTGCAGCCCTTTAAAATGAAGGTTCTCCAGCTCCAGCGACCGCTTCACGCCGCCCAGCGCCTGGCCGTTTTCAATCACCAGGCCGAATTTGGAGTCAATTTGCCCGGTTTTGATATACTCGTGGGTATGTGCCTCTATACCCGGGGTAACCCTGAGAATCACTCCGGGCACCCGACCGTACTCCCCGGCCAGGCGGCTCAACAGTTCCAGTTCGCAGATATTGTCCACCATAAAACAGCCTACACCAGACTCAATTGCCATGGCAAGCTCAGCCGGGGACTTGTTATTGCCGTGAAAATAGATCCGCTCCGCCGGAAAACCGGCTTTTAGCGCGGTAAACAATTCACCGCCGGAGACAACATCAAGCCCAAGGCCCTCCTCGTCCACCATGCGGCACACGGCGAGGTTCAACAGGGTTTTTCCGGCATAGATCACCCCGGCTCGATATTTTTCTGAAAAAGCCTGGTTATAATCACGGCAATTTTGACGAAAGCACATTTCGTCCAGCACATACAGGGGTGTGCCGAATTCCCAGGCTAGTTCCACAGTATCGCAGCCGCCTATTTCCAGATGTCCATTTTCATTGATGCGCATTGTGCCGTTTAGTTTCATGAGTAGCCTCCAGCCTGCTATTTGCATGATCAACTTATGGTGTAAAGGAAAAACGGCCTGGCTAACATAACAGGTTGAGGCCGCTATAAAATAAAGCTGATTATTATTGATAGACTACTATATCAGTTAATTGGTAATTTATTCAGGGCATTTTAAAATAACCGGGTTATGAAGCGCCGGTGGCGCCCGCCGCCTACTTGTTCGTTTCCAGTTCAATGCGGTTAAACAGCCCATCAAAGTGCGGGTGGTAACCAGAGTTGATGTAACCGGAAGCAGTTTACATCTTGACCATCTTCAAATCTGCTGCCATCCGGCCGCAGCACCGATACAGCTCCGATTCCACGGGGCCGCGGCTACCAACGGGACTGCCTTTGCCCTGGCCGGGGCCGCAGCAGTAAGATGGGTCTGTTACTCGATCTTATTAAATTCCATTCAAATCATTATATGTCAAAAAAAACACAATTCTACTGGAAAGGCAATTATATCTTAGGCAACTGCGCCAGCGCCTCTTTGAGGCTATCCTCCGGCAGCGGGTAATCTTCCAGCTTCCCGGCCAGGAAGTCATCATAAGAGGGCAAATCAAGCATTCCGTGGCCACTCAAGTTGAAGAGGATCGTCCTGGCCTCCCCGGCCTCCCGGGCCGCCAGCGCTTCTTCCACCGCACTGTGGATGGCATGGGAGGATTCGGGAGCCGGCACAAAGCCTTCACTCTTAGCAAAAAGGACTGCGGACTCAAATATTGCCGTTTGCCCGAAGGCCCGGGCCTCAGCAATCCCGTCATGCACGAGCTGGCTGACCAGCGGTGAATCTCCATGATATCTTAAACCGCCCGAGTGGATGCCCGGGGGCATAAATTCTTTACCCAGCGTGTACATCCACAACAGCGGGGTAAACCCGGCAACATCGCCATAGTCATAGCCAAAGTGCCCGCGGGTCAGAGTGGGGCAGGCGCTGGGCTCTGCAGCCACCAGGCGCACCTTGGCACCCTTAACAATTTTGTCGTAGGCAAAGGGGAAAGCAATGCCGGCAAAGTTAGAGCCACCACCGCAGCAGGCGATAACCACGTCGGGGTAAGCGTCTACCTTGGCCATCTGCTCTCTGGCCTCCAGGCCGAGCACACTCTGGTGGAGGGCTACGTGGTTTAAGACGCTGCCCAGGGCATAGTTCGTGTCTTCCCTGCTGACCGCATCCTCCACTGCCTCACTGATGGCAATGCCCAAGCTGCCCAGGGACTCCGGGTCTTTCTCCAGAATATGTCTGCCGGAGCTGGTTAGAGTGCTGGGGCTGGCAATACAATTGGCGCCAAAAATCTGCATCAGCGAGCGGCGGTAAGGCTTCTGCTGATAGCTGACCTTGACCATATAAACAGTACATTCCAGGCCAAAAAAGTTGGCGGCTTGAGAAAGCGCTACACCCCATTGTCCAGCCCCGGTTTCGGTAGCCAGACGCTTAATTCCCTCTGCCTTATTGTAATAAGCCTGGGCTACAGCCGTATTTAATTTATGGCTCCCGGCCGGGCTCACGCCCTCGTATTTATAATAGATTTTGGCTGGCGTATCCAGCGCCTTCTCCAGCCAGCGGGCCCGGATCAGGGGGGACGGCCGCCAGATCTTGTAGATTTCCTGAACTTCCTCGGGGATCTCAATCCAGCGCTCGGTGCTTACTTCCTGCTTGATCAATTCCATCGGGAAAATTGGCTTTAGATCCTCCGGCCCGACCGGCTGCTTGGTGCCGGGGTGCAGGGCGGGCTTGGGCAGGTTCGGCATATCCGCCTGAATATTGTACCAATGGGTAGGCATCTCTTTTTCAGAAAGCAAAATCTTGGTTTCGCTCATCTCATCTAAATACTCCTCTCTCTTCTCAGGTCAATTATTAGTAATCAAACCTGTAATAAAATTAAAAAAACACTTAAAGTTATTTTAACTTAATGTCTACTGCCGTGCAACAAGATTCGCTGTGTTGAAGAACAAATGCACGAAAATTGTTCATAACTCTTGCTAGTGTAATAATTTAATAAGTTTACGGTTATTTAGAATAAATTAAATATGCTTAAATAGACGCTGCCGGCTACCATAAGGCCGACCAATTTCTTTACCAGTTTTAACTCACCTTTTCCTGTTTGCTTAAGGCATTGCTCCACTTGCCGCACCGGTCGCCCCAGCGGGCCAGGACAGAGTCGTCCTCGGCAATCTCCACTACCTCGCACATATTGGGACAGCCTGAACACTCAAAGCTGCCGGCCTTAAATTTGGCCCCGGCCACACCAAAGCCCTTAAAGCTGGTCGCACCTTTTTTCATCGCTGCTTCACGAGCCAATAGGCCCACTCCCACCGCCCCCATGACGTCAAAATAGCGGGGCACCTGCACCGGCATCTCCAGGGCCTTTTCAAAGGCTTTGATCATCCCCACATTGGCCGCCACCCCGCCCTGGAAAACAACCGGGGGCAACAGCTCCTTGCCCTTGCCCACGTTATTCAGATAGTTGCGCACCAGCGCCTCACACAGTCCGGCCAAAATATCCGGAAGGCTGCATCCCATTTGCTGTTTGTGGATCATATCCGACTCGGCAAAGACAGCGCATCGCCCAGCAATGCGCACCGGTGACTCCGCCTCCAAAGCGATCTCACCAAAGCGCTCAATGGGGATATTCAGGCGGGAGGCCTGCTGGTCGAGAAAAGAGCCGGTGCCTGCGGCGCAAACGGTATTCATGGCGAAATCAGTAACCACCCCGTTGCGCAAAATAATGATTTTAGAATCTTGGCCGCCGATCTCCAGGATGGTTTGCACCCCCGGCACCAGCAGCAAAGAGGCCACCGCATGGGCAGTGATTTCATTTTTTACAGCGTCAGCCCCCACCATAATCCCGGCAAGGTGCCTGCCGCTACCCGTGGTGCCCACTCCTCTGACCTGCGTGCCCACTGGCAGGCGCTCTGCCAGCTCCTTCAGTCCCCGCTGCACGGTGGCGATTGGCTGCCCCTGTGTCCGAAGGTAGATGGCCTCGCGAATGATGCCGCCTTCGTTCAAAAAAACAAGATTAGTGCTGACCGATCCAACGTCAATACCCAAGTACCCTTTCATCTATTAACAGCCTCCCTGGTTTCCTTTCTCCTGGCCAGCAAGTCGACAAAGGCCTCCAGCCTAGTCATCAGGCCTGCTTCACCGGACTGCTCATCCATTATCAACGTTAAAACTGGTATGTCCAGGTCCTCACTCACCCCGGGCAGAATGCTCTTCGCCACAATCTCAGGCATGCATGTAAAGGGGAAGACCTGGATCAGGCCGTCATACCCGGCCCGGGCATAATTTACAGCGCTACCCACAGTCTCCTGCCCGTGGCCACCGACAAAATGACGCAGGTACGGATCAGCAGCGGCGCGGGCTTCGTCTTTGGAGCGCATGCCTTTAATCAGCCCCATAAACAAGTGGTCATTGACCCACTCACTGAGGTAGATCGAGCGGTCCACCTCTACGCCCAGCTGCCCCAGGCGGCGCTCCAGGCTATGGTTGGAAAAGGGCTCCAGCAAAGTGTAGATTTCACCGATCAGGGCAATTCTTAGAGCCGGGCGGTTGTACTCCTGGACCACCCCGGCCATAATTTGCAGCGCTTCTTCCTGTATAACCTTCAGCTCAGCAGGCGAGTCTGCGTCGTTGATCAGAGCTAGCACCTGTTTGTAGGCCCGATCAGTGGCCCCCGGCACCAATTCCCTGGGTCGCGCCTTAAAGGACGCGACCTCTACCAGGTCTACCGCCCGCGCTTTTTGGTAGCCAAACCGGATCGCCTGGACCACCTGCCACCAGGACTTCGTACCCGCGATCTGCCTGACTTTAACAATAAACTCTGATATATGTTTTTCCGGCGGCTCCAATACAATCAGCTGCATGTCGTAGCCGATATCCTGTAAAATAGCATGCTCAATCTGAGCGTAGTAGCCAAAGCGGCACGGGCCGCACCCGCCGGCCATCACGACTGTATCGGCGCCCAACTCGCGGGCCTCGATAAAATTGCCCAGGTTCAATTTCAAGGGCATGCAGGCAAACTCGGCCGCGTGCTTGATGCCCAGTGTCAGCGTCTTTTTACTGGTCGGGGGCGGCACCACTACGTCCGCCCCCAGGTACTCAAGCATCCCCTTCAAAGGAATATACATATTGCCCATGTGCGGAAAGGTTAAACGCATCATTTTACCTCCGGTACTATAATCCTGCTGCTCCGGCCTGCTTCCACCGGACCATATCTAAAAAAGCTTCGATTCTGGTTAAAACTCCGGCCTCCCCAGTATGCTCGTCAAGGGTCAGGCTCAAAAAAGGAGCTTGCTGGGCATGGGCCTGGCGCTCGATCAGTTCACCGGTCATGGAGTCCGGCCCGCAGCCAAAGGCGGCCACGTGCACCAGCCCGCTGATGTCCGGCCGGTCTAAATAGTGAAAGGCTGCGCCCAGCATACGCTGGCCCAGCGTCCAGAATAATTTTTTCGGCAGGCGCTCGGCATACTTGATGACGATTTTCTCCGGTACCTGCTCGGCGGTATAAACAGCTGCTCCCATGGACCTGAGCCGGCCAATCAGGTTCATGCTGATATACGGGTCGTAAATGTTATAGGGGTGCCCGATCACAGCCACATTCAGGTCAGCCGGGTAAGGCAGGGGCTCATTTTTGACCCGGTCCTCCAAAACGGCCAGGGCCTCCTCCGGGATCAGCCCCAGTTGTAAAAGCCGGTTATATTTTTGCAGGGCGGCTAATGAGCGGCGGTAGGCCGTCCAAATTTTAAGCTGGTTTCCAGTGAGGTAGCTGCCGGCCTTTTGGAAGGTCGCGTATAAGTCCCGGTCCCTGCGATAAACGTTGACGTTGACATCAATTAAGGGCGGCACCCCGTTCAGGCAGCGGATCATATCCGGCAGCCCGAGAAATTTGGGGCAGATGTACTTGCGGTGCTCCACGCTAACCATCCGCGGCAAAAAAATATAGTCCACCTTGCCGGCGAGATCCAGCACATGGCCAAAGGACAGCTTCACCGGCAAACAAACTTCATCCACTGCATATTTTAAACCCTGGGCCAGGATCCCCTTCGTCGACCGGGAGGACAGCAATACCTCAGCACCTAATTCTTCAAAAAAAGTCTTCCACATCGGATAATAATAGTAATAAAGCAGGGCCCTGGGGATTCCAATGCGCAATTATCCTCCACTCCTTTCAATAAAAGGAAGCTGTTCTACATATTTACACAAATTTTTTAATTTCTTCTGTACATTCTAACATCCTTTCAGAAATCGGGAAATATTTTCTATTACTTAGGACTTCATATTTTACTGCTTTTCGATTACCGCCCGCCCTTTTATTGGCTGATGAGCGCGCCACGGCCGGCGCTAGCCTCTCGGCCGGAAAGCAAGCGCAGCCAGATAGCCAAACACGACTGCTGCGGTGATGCCTGCCGCCGCGGCTGCCACCCCGCCACTGAAGGCGCCCAACAGGCCATGCTGCTTGACCCCGTTGATCGCGCCCTGAGCCAGCAAATGGCCAAATCCGGTCAAAGGCACGGTAGCGCCCGCGCCGGCCAAATTGACTAACGGCTGGTAGAGACCGAGAGCGCTGATGATCACACCGGCGCTGACAAAGGTTACCAGCACATGCGCCGGGGTGAACTTGTAACTGGTCAGGTCCATCAGCAACTGGCCAATTATACAGAGCACCCCACCGATCACAAAAGCCCAAAAAAATTGCATCCAGTAATCCCCCCCTATCTCATTTCTATAACAACGGCATGTCCGATGCCCGGCACTGTTTCCCCCTGCTGGGTGCTGCACGGGCTCAACAGCGCCCCGGTACCGGTAATCAAGATACGTTTGTATTTGCCGGCTTCAAGCTGCTCCAAAAGGTGGCCGCAGAGCACTACTGCCGAGCAGCCGCAACCGCTCCCTCCGGCATGGACGTCCTGGACCGGGCTGTAAATCAAGATGCCGCAGTCGGTAAACCGCTCCGTCAGTTCGTACCCACTTTGGGCCACCAGCTGTTCGGTGAGCTTCTTCCCAAAGGCACCCAGGTCTCCAGTGATAATTAGATCATAATAGTCCGGACTGCGTACTGTATCCTGCAGGTGGCAGGTGATTGTGTCCGCTGCGGCGGGCGCCATGGCAGCGCCCATATTTTGCGGGTCACCCTGCCCCAGGTCGATAACCTTGCCGATGGTGGCATGGGTGATCACCGGGCCGCTGCCCTCCCGGGCCAGCACGGCGGCGCCCGCCCCCGTTACTGTCCACTGGGCGGTCATCGGCCGCTGGTTGCCCAATTCAGTAGGAAAGCGGTACTGGCGCTCAGCGGTGCAGTAATGGCTGGAGGCGCCCACCAGCACCCTGTCGGCAAAACCACCGTCAATCAGCATTGCCCCCAGGGCCATACTTTCGCACATAGTGGAGCAAGCGCCGTAAAGGCCCAAAAAAGGGATCGCCAAAGTCCTGGCCGTAAAATTCGCGGTGATGATCTGGTTCAGCAGATCGCCGGCCAACATGATATCAATGTCTTTTTCCTGCAGGTTGGCCTTTTCCAAAGCCTTGCGCATCGCGTCCAGCATCATCCGCTGCTCAGCTTTTTCCCAGGTTTTTTCTCCATAGTAAGTATCGGTGAACACCTGGTCAAAGGTTTGCCCCAGCGGGCCGTCCCCCTCCAGAGCCCCGGCAATTGACGCTGCGGCAACAATCACCGGCTGGCTTTGAAAAAATACTGTCTGCTTGCCATTTTTCTTTGGCGCTGTCAAATGCTCAACTCCTATCTAAAAAAGTAATACAGGATACCCGCCGCCCAGGCGGTGACAATCCCCCACACCAGCACCGGCCCGGCCACAGCGAAAAGACGCGCGCCGACCCCGAAGACCATACCCTCGGCCCGGTACTCCATAGCCGGGGCCACCATGGAATTGGCAAAGCCGGTGATCGGGACGATCCCCCCTGCCCCGCCAAACCGGCTCACCTCATCATAGACACCTAGGCCGGTTAAAAAAGCAGCCAAAAAAACCAGCGTGGCCGAAGTCGCCGCCCCGGCCTCGGTCACGCCCAGCCCCAGGGACTGATAAAAGCTGAGAATAAACTGCCCCAGCAGACAGATCAACCCACCCACCACAAAAGCCCAAAATACATTTCGCCAGACTCGCACCTTTGGCGCATTTTTCTTGACCATTTCCGCATACTGCTGTTTTTGTTGGAGCACCGGCACAGTGTTATCCAGCATAGCTTTTCACCTCACCATGTAGGTTTTCCTTGCCGGGTGCGCCTTATACACTGAAGAGTTGAGCTTACGTCCGGCTAAGGAACTCAAGCGGCAGGTGCAGAGCGCGGCAAAGCAGTGTGAAGAGTTGTTTACGCCTGGGCCACCACTGTATAAAAAAAGGACACCCTCCCGGTGTCCTCGCTGCTTTATTTGGTTTGAGCAATTTTTACGTTGGCCTTATACTCGACCAGTTGCCCGTTTTCTACGTTGGCAGTAAAATTGACCACTTCCACGGCGACAATATTTTTGCCCTCCCTGGATGCCTCTGATATTGCTGATTGAACGGCGCCCTTCCAGCTATCGGGGGACTCTCCCACCATTTCTGAAACTTTTACGTGCACCCCTCATCCCTCCTTAAATTTTCTAGCTTAAAATCAATCGTATTATGTTCAATTAAAGATTTTTTTATGCAATATCTTCAGCCACTCTTTTCCATCAATTCTTTGAGCTTTTTCAAGGCCTGCCGCTCCAGCCGGGATACTTGCACCTGGGAAAGCCCCAGCTTTAAGGCGATGTCCGACTGGGTTTTATCCTCAAAAAACCGCCAGGTGATAATCAGCCGGTCCCGCTCGGACAGGTTATTGATCAGCTCCTTCACCGAAAGCCTCTCCAGCCAGGGTGTATCCCCGTCTTCTTTAGCCTTCAGCTGGTCCAAAAGATAAATCGGGTCGCCATCATCCTGGTGTAGCGTTTCATAAATCGATGTGGGCGTCTGGGCTGCCTCCAAGGCATTGACCACTTCTTCCCTGGACAGACCCAGCTCCGCAGCTATTTCCCCCACCGCCGGCTCCCGCCCCAGCCTGGCCGTGAGGATGTCTCTGACCTGCTGAATCTTGTACGCAATTTCCTTAACCGAGCGGCTGACCTTAACCGGGCTGTCGTCTCTTAAGAAACGCCTGATTTCACCGACAATCATGGGCACGGCATAAGTGGAAAACTTGACGTCGTAACTTGCGTCAAACTTATCGATGGCTTTGATCAGCCCGATGCAGCCGATTTGAAACAGGTCCTCCAGCTCGTAGCCGCGGTTCTGGAACCGCTTGACAAGGTTGAAGACCAGCTTTAAGTTGCAGTTAACCAGCCTGTCCCTGGCAAAGCTGTCACCCGCCTTAGCCCTGCTCAGCAATTCTTTCATTTCCCGGTCTTTAAGCAACGGAAAGCGGGGCAGGTTCATTTCGACCAGCCTGCTGCTCATATTTTCATCTCCCGCCTATTGCTCCTTGCTAACCGGCGCAATACCTGCGCCGACCCGTTTAGTCATAATCACCACTGTGCCTTGCCCGGGCTCTGATTTGACCTGCAGGCTGTCCATGAAGGAATGCATAAAGACAAAACCCAGACCTAAGCGCTCAGCATCGGTAGTGAAAGCCGGCTCCAACGCCTTTTCTACATTTTCAATTCCCTTGCCGTTATCCTCGACACTGATCTCCAGGGTATCCGGGGTCAAAGTTGCGGCTATTTTAACGAAACGGTCCGGGGATTTGTCGTACCCGTGCACAATCGCGTTGCCCACCGCTTCGGATACAGCTACTTTTATTTCGTCGAGATCAGACAGGGTATAGTCAAGTTGAGCAGCAAAGGCAGCCACGGTCACCCGGGCGAAGGCAACATTGGCTGGAATGCTGAGAAATTCTAAGGTCATCTGATTAATAATTTGCACCATACAACCCCCTAACTGATATTCTCAAGGGCCACATCTTCGCCGGGAAATTCATTCATAATCAAGAATAACCCGGACAGCTCCAGGATCCTGCGCACCTGGGGCTGCGGCTCAACAATACACACACTGCCGCCAATTTTGGATATTCGCTTATACCGGCCCAGCAGCACCCCTAAAATCGAGCTGTCTAAAAAGGACACTCCAGCCAGGTTAAAAACCAAATTCAGCACCGGCTGCCGGTCAAGAGCTTCCTCCAGAGAATTCCGCAGAGAATCAGCTATTCCCATATCCAAGTCCCCGCTTAGCCGGACAATCAAGGTATTTTCTTTATACTCCAGATCCAAGCGCACAGTCACCACCTTTTTCTTATCAGTTAACCTACTGCTAAATCTTACCAAAATTATTTGAAAAAGGCAAGTGTCGGATTTAAGGCCTGATCATCTTGATAGTGAACCGACGAGCTTAACATTATCCGATTACTGCACGGCTAGGGGGATTAATTTTAATTGAAGGCATTTTGTGCTGTCTTTCAGCTATTCCTGTAATAGTAATACAGTGCATGAATCGAACATCAAAGGGGAGAATAACCAAATATTACAGTAGTGGGAGGTGAAGACATGGCATTACATAATTTTGCACTGCATGAAACCATGGAGCTGCATGAAATTTTGAACTTTAAAACTGTTTGCCTGACCAAATCAGAGACGATGCAGCTTCTTGTTTCTGATCCAAAGCTTAAATTACTGATGCAGAAAGATGAAGAACAATCCACTAAAGCAATCAGTGAGCTGCAATTCTTATTATCAAATGCAATTTTTTAAATAATGCGGGGTGGACTATTGATGAATTCAATTATTGAATATTTGACCGGAATGGATGCTATGAGTGACCAGGTGATTGCTACAGATTTGTTAATTTCGGCCAAAACCGGGGTCAGAAATTATGCGATAGCCCTAACTGAGACCGCAACATCCGAAGTGCGGATGATCTTACGCAACCAACTGCGGGAAACCATCGGGATGCACGAGGAGATCACTGCCTATATGATTGATAACGGCTGGTACCACCCTTACAACGCCAGGGAACAAATCCAGCTGGACCTAAAAAATGGGAGGATAGCGATCAATCCCTCCGCTCCAGAAGTCTTAGAACATGGACAGCAGGAGGTGTGAACATGGACAGCGGCCTGGGTCTTCATGAAACAATGGAAGTACATGAACTGCTCAACTTTAAGACCATTTGCCTGGCCAAATCAAAAATGATGCAGGGCCTGGTTTTTGATCAAGAGCTGAAAGCACTGATGGAGGAAGACGTACAGCAGTCGATCAAAGCAATAAATGAGCTGCAGCAGCACTACTCGAAAGTCCGGCTGAAATAAATGGGGGTAAAAATGATGAACGAAGATTTCCTGGATCCCAAAAACTCCGAGGACATGCCGGAACTTGCTGATTCAATGACTGCCATGGATTTTTTAATGACGGCTAAGACTGGGGTCAGGAATTATGCCATTGCCTTAACTGAAATGGTCTCCCCGCCGGTCAGGGCGACAGTACTTAACCAGCTGGAAGAGGCAATCACCATGTATGACCGGATCAGCGATCTGATGATGAAGAAAGGCTGGTTGCAGCCCTACCAGCTCAGTGAGCAGGCCGCGTTGGATATAAAATCAGCCCAGGCAACGCTTGCTATTGCCGGATTGACGCTTTTTCCCGAGGATACCTCGCGTCTAGGTACCTTTACCACAGCAGTAAAATAACGTGGATATTACTCAAGACCCCGATATAATTGACAGTGGTATACGTTTGTTTAATGCTACTCAACTTAACGAAAAACTTGATGTAGACTTGCAGGGCAGAATTATAGTTCCACCTGGCCATAACATACTGATTTCATTTGCCGCAGGCGCAGTTCAGCCGATTAAAGAAATAGCTTATAGATTTACGATTTGAGTTGTAATCTCAAGAGATAAAGTTGAGGCTACGGTGTTCGGGATCCGACTCTCAGGTTTTTTTCCGTAGACCTCATCCGGGTTAACGCTTAATCGGGATAAATCCTGCTCAAGCCCGCCCGCCTTGCCGCGTCTATCGCGGCCTGGTATTCTTTTCTGGTGATCCGCCTGCCTAGCTCCGTGTATTTATGGGCATTAAAGGCGGGGTAGTACTGATCCATAATATTGACCAAGGTGGCTTTAGAAACCTCTTCCGCCAGAAACTCGAAGATTTTTTCCGAGCGGGCCAGGTTGCCCGGCATAACCAGGTGTCTGACCAGTAGGCCGCGATAGGCAATGCCCCGGACGTCCAGATCCAGGTCGCCAACCTGGGCGTGCATTTTCTTGACAGCCCGGCGGGCAACGGTAAAGTAGGCGGCAGCGCCTGAATACTTGCGTCCGGCATCGTCGTCGGCAAACTTGATATCGGGCATGTAAATGTCCACGATCCCGTCCAGCAAGTCCAGGGTTTCCGGCGAGTCATATCCCCCGGTGTTGTAGACCACCGGCAGGGTCAGACCTTTTTCCGCCGCCACTGCCAGGGCCTCCAGAAATTGCGGGACGAAGTGGCTAGGGGAAACCAAGTTGATGTTGTGGCAGCCCCGCTGCTGAAGCTCCAACATCATTACGGCCAACTCCCCGGCAGACACCTCATCACCTTCACCTAGCTGGCTGATTTCGAAGTTCTGGCAAAATTCACAGCGTAAGTTGCAGTAGGCAAAGAAGATCGTGCCCGAACCGCCGGTGCCGACCAGAACATACTCTTCACCAAAATGCGGCCCGCTGCTGCTCACGGCCGCCAGCCGCCCGCCCCGGCAAATGCCCAACTCCCCGGCCAGGCGGTTGACTCGGCATTCCTGGGCGCACACGTTGCAGTCCCCAAGCAGGGCCACCGCCTTTTGGGCCCGGGCGGCTAATTCACCTGGGGGTAGTTTCAGATAGCTGCTCTTCACTATAAAAACCACCTATTACAATATTGTGCTTCCAGTATGGATAGATTATTTACAGGCCTGTCTGTCTATCATAAACTTTTTGCAGCAGCACTTCCGGGCCGGACTGCCAGAAGGACAAGGTAACCTTCGCCGTTGTTACACATTAAATTTTATTCATTTTTTGCTAAGGATTTTGGCGAAAAGCCAGCCTGCTAATAGAAAAGCAATAATATACCCGGCTAATCCTAAAACCGGGGTGCTAAACCAACGGGGGGTTAGCCCCGTGGTGCAGACAATACTTGAGCCGATGATGACCGATGCACAGACTATGCTTATGACGAGCTTGTCTATCATCCGGTCAGCCCTGCGGGCAGGTTCATCGGCACTGGTCAAATCGATATTTATTTTTGTTTGCCCGCGCAGGGCAATTTTTAGGACATTGGAAAACTGTTCGGGTAGGGCAAGCATGTTTTTAGTGAAACCATTCAAGGCTATCGCTGTCGACAGCATTTCCTGCTTAAAGTCGATTCCCTTAAAAATATTTCCAGAGATATGGTTTGCCATAACTTGCACGAAATTAACCTGGGGGCTCAAAACCGCCAGGACTCCTTCAATGGTTACAATGCCCCGGCCGAGCATGGATATCCCCGCAGGCAAAGAGATTTGATGGAAGACAAGAATATCCATTACCTCCTCCATGATTTGGCCTAAATGCAAGCCGGCAAAATCCATATCACCATAACGCGCCAGTAGGCTTTCCAGATCTTCATAAAGCTTGGTGTGGTCAACCTTGCCTTTGATGGTGTCCAGAGCTAAGAATATCTCTATTAAACCCTCGATATTATGCTGAACGATGGCCAGAATGGTTTTTTTTAAAAGCATCCGGTCCCGGTTATTGATCCTGCCCACCATACCTAAATCCAGCCAGACAATCTTGCCGTCACGGATATAGATATTCCCTGGATGAGGGTCTGCATGGAACAGACCATCGTCTACGATTTGCTTAACATAGTTTTCCGCCAGTTTGATCCCGATTTCGTTAATATCGTAGCCGAGTGTTTTTAGCTTTTCCAAATTATCAATTTGGATACCATCAATGTACTCCATCACCAGAACCCTTGGGGTCGTCAAATGGCGCTCTACCTGCGGGAAAGATACGTAGCTAACATCGGCGTTTAGGTCGGTAAACTCTTGAATATAGTCTGCTTCGGCAATAAAGTTCATCTCCTGCTGAGCGGTTGCCCACATTTCATCAATGAACATTTTAAAGTCGATGCTGCCAACCTTAAGCTTCATTAACTTAATCAGGGCAAGCGCTTTTTTCAGCAACTGGATATCCCGCTCCATGGTCTGGTAAATACCGGGACGCTGCACCTTAAGCACAACGGTTTTTCCATTTTTTAAGAAAGCCTTGTGGACCTGGGCGATGGAGGCTGAGCCAACCGACTTCTGTGAAATCTCTAGAAACAGCTCTTCAGCCCTGACGCCGTGCTCAGTTTCAATCACCCGGAGCATCTCTTCATAGGGCATCGGCTTCACATCGGTACGCAGTTCAGCTAGAACATTGCAATACTCCTTGGGGAGCATGTCAGTGCGCATGGACATCAGCTGCCCCAGCTTGACGTAAGTCGAACCCAGGTCTTCCAGAATCAATTTCAGTTTCTCAGGTGAAACACCGTGGATTACATCATGGCGTTTCAGCGCACGTACCATTTCCATTAGCCTGGCGGCGTTGGACTTGCTCCCGTCCTTTTGGTTATTTTCAACCGTTGTTCCTTTGCTCATCGCTTTTTTTCTCCATCTCTGCGAGCTTGGCCTTTAAAGCAGAAATTTCTTCCGGGCTAAGAGTGTCCAGTTTTTTTAGGAGTTCTGCCAGGCTTTCGCTGCCGGAAGCTTTTTGCTTGTTTACGGTAAGATTACGTTTTAATTCTTCGTTAAAAATTTTACCCTGCTCTACGGTAAGCTCACCTTTTTCAATTAAAACATCAATGAATTCCTTGGTTTTTTCGGCCGTTGTGACCATCGCCCCGATTCCCGCCAAAAAAATCTTTTTCATTTCATCACTGATGATCATTTTTCCAACCCCCTTATTCGATTAGTATATCGAAAAATACCAGTTAAATATATAGACCCAGGTATTAAATTTTTCCGTTCAAACATTAGTAGTGAAAATTTTAGAAATATGATAAACCGTTAAGGTCATAATTAGTTATTTGATGGAAAAGCTCTTTTTGGGAATGATGTAAGCTTTTGACCCAAATGAGCATTATATTTTAAATTACTTTATCACAACAATAAGCCTGAATTTCATGGCACAGTTTGGAAAATAAGTTGTAGTCGTGCCGAATTGCTATATAAGGCTTAATATTTGTTATTTATCCTATTAGGTGCTTAGTCTTTTTTGCTGTGATCTTTATATTTTTTTTATATAACCAGCTTTTTTCTTTACGCAAACTTTATTTGATTTATGCCTATAATAAGACTGCACTTTTGAAATAAAAAAATACAGCCCTGCCGCAAATGGGTATAGGAGATGATGCTATGACTGACATGATCTTGGGCGGCCTTGTCACCGCAGGTCTTTTGCTCTATCTTGGCTATTCTTTGATGAAAGCGGAGGAAATGATGTAATGCATACAACAGACATTTTTCAAATTTTACTTTATCTCGTTTTACTGATTGTGCTCGCCCTACCTTTAGGCCGGTACATGTTCAAGGTTTTTACCCGCGAGCACACCCTACTGGATCGTGTTTTAGGACCATTGGAAAGGTTTATCTACCGCCTGGCTGGTTTAGAGGCGGAAAAAGAAATGGGCTGGCGCGAGTATGCCGTCGCGCTCCTGGTTTTTAATTTTCTGGGGATGACTGTGCTTTTTTTGTTACAGCTTGCACAGGGATACCTGCCCTTCAACCCCCAGCAATTCGGAGCGGTGAAGCCGGACCTGGCTTTTAACACCACAGCCAGTTTTGTGACCAATACCAACTGGCAGGCCTACGGCGGCGAGTCCACCATGAGTTATTTTACTCAAATGGCCGGTTTGACGGTTCAAAACTTTTTATCCGCGGCCACCGGCATTGCTGTAGTAATTGCCCTGGCCCGCAGTCTGGCCCGGCGTACAGCCGGCACCATCGGCAACTTCTGGGTGGACCTGACCCGCTCCGTCCTGTGGATACTATTACCCATATCACTGATTGGAGCGCTGGTGCTGGTTTCCCAGGGCGTTATCCAGAATCTCAAACCATATCTGGATATTCAAACCCTGGAGGGTGCAAGGCAAACGATCTCGTTGGGACCGGTGGCCTCTCAGGAGTCGATCAAGTTGCTGGGCACCAACGGCGGTGGATTTTTTAACGCCAACTCCGCCCATCCCTTTGAAAACCCGACGCCCTTTACCAACCTGCTGGAGATGCTGGCCATACTGGTCATCCCGGCTGGTTTAACTTTCACCTTCGGGCATATGGTCGGCAATGTAAAGCAGGGCAGGGTCATTTTCGCAGCTATGTTCATGTTATTCGTAATTTTCCTGGGGGTTTGCTATACCAGCGAAGTGGCCGGCAATCCGCAATCAGCTCTCTAGGGGTAAGTGGACCATCTGTGATGGAAGGAAAAGAAGTGCGGTTCGGCGTGGCTAACTCCGCGCTCTTTGCCACGGTTACTACTGCTGCTTCTTGCGGCGCCGTCAACGCCATGCATGACAGCCTTACACCTTTGGGCGGGCTGATCCCCATGCTGCAGATAATGCTGGGTGAGGTGGTTTTCGGCGGTGTTGGCTCCGGCCTGTACGGGATGCTGGTCTTTGTGATCCTGACGGTATTTATCATTGGCCTGATGGTGGGACGCACGCCGGAGTATTTAGGCAAAAAAATAGAATCGGGAGAAACCAAGATGGCCACCCTGGCGGTGCTCATTCCTGCAGCTACCATCCTGGTGGGCAGTGCCCTGGCGGCGGCCACCAAAACAGGCACATCATCGATTTTAAACCCCGGACCGCACGGCTTAAGCGAAATGCTTTACGCCTTTGCCTCAGCGGGGGGTAATAACGGCAGCGCCTTTGCGGGTCTAAGTGCCAACACGCTGTTTTATAACCTGTCTATCGCCCTGGTTATACTTATTGGGCGCTTTGGCGTGATACTGCCGGTGCTGGCCATTGCCGGCAACATGGCCAGTAAGAAAACAGCCCCTCCGGGTCCCGGCACCTTTGATACCACAGGTGTATTGTTTGCCGGACTACTGGCCGGTACGGTACTGATTGTCGGCGCGCTGACTTTTTTTCCGGCCTTGGCCCTTGGGCCCATCGTTGAACATCTTTTAATGCAGGCTGGAAAAGCCTTCTAAAGGAGGATTTGAGCATGGACGGTCATGACAGTTCTGCAGTCGTTAATAAAAGAACGTTTGCTAAAGAGGAGGATAACCCCGGCAACGCGAGACATTTTGAAGGTGTAAAAAAAGAGCAAGGTGGCTTAAACCGCTCAATTCTTACCCGTGCCGCAATAGACGCCTTCTACAAATTGAACCCACGGGCTTTGTGGAATAACCCCGTGATGTTTGTGGTACAAATAGCAGCTCTCTTAACCACCTTCTTTACCATTAGAGACATTGCCGGTGGCCAGACCGCCACCCTCTGGTTTAATGTGCAAATTGCCGCCTGGCTCTGGATCACCGTTTTTTTTGTCAACTTTGCCGAGGCCCTGGCCGAAGGAAGGGGTAAGGCCCAGGCAGCTGCCCTGCGCCGCTCGCGCAGTGAAACCCAGGCTAAGAAGCTGGCTGGCGACAAGACAGAAAAAATCCCCGCCTCCCAACTGCGCAAGGGAGATGTGGTGCTGGTAGAGGCCGGCGACTTTATTCCCAGTGACGGTGAAGTAGTAGAGGGAATTGCCTCGGTGGATGAAAGCGCCATTACGGGTGAATCGGCTCCGGTGATCCGGGAGTCGGGCGGAGACCGCAATTCAGTGACCGGCGGCACCCGGGTTCTATCTGACTGGATCAAAGTGCGGATTACCGCCAACCCCGGGGAAACTTTTCTAGATAAAATGATCCAACTGGTGGAAGGCGCAAAGCGTCAAAAAACACCTAACGAAATTGCCTTAACCATTTTGCTGGTTGGATTAACCATCATATTCTTGCTGGCAGTGGCCACGTTAGAACCTTTTGCGATATACTCAGGCGCTCTGGTTTCCCTGCCTGTACTGGCAGCGCTCCTGGTCTGTTTGATTCCCACCACCATCGGCGGCCTTTTAAGCGCCATTGGTATTGCCGGGATGGACCGGCTGTTAAAGCGCAATATGCTTGCCATGTCCGGCCGGGCGGTAGAAGCGGCCGGTGATGTAGATGTGTTGCTATTGGATAAAACCGGGACTATTACCCTAGGCAACCGTGTAGCTACGGAGTTTGTGCCGGCTCCGGGGATACCCCTGGAAAAGTTTGCCGACGCGGCCCAGTTGTCTTCTTTGGCTGATGAGACACCGGAGGGGCGGAGCATTGTAATCCTGGCCAAGGAAAAGTTTAATTTAAGAGAGCGTGACATGACCGAGCTTAGCGCCAGTTTTGTACCCTTCAGCGCACAGACCCGCATGAGTGGCGTCAACCTGGAAGGAAGAGAAATACGCAAGGGTGCCACAGAAGCAATTGAAAAATACTTGCGTGGAATAAACAGCTCCCTTCCACCAGAAGTGAAATCAGTGGTTGAAGACATCTCGAAAAAAGGCGGCACACCTCTGGTGGTTGCTGAAGGCGCTTGTGCACTCGGGGTAATCTACTTAAAAGACGTGGTAAAGGGCGGGATCAGGGAACGATTTGCCCAGCTGCGCCGCATGGGGATCAAGACCGTCATGATTACCGGCGACAATCCCCTTACGGCTGCAGTCATAGCCGCCGAGGCCGGAGTGGACGATTTCCTTGCCGAAGCAACGCCGGAAGCCAAATTAAAGTTAATTCGCAAGTACCAAGCCGAGGGACACCTGGTGGCCATGACCGGTGACGGCACTAACGACGCGCTGGCACTGGCCCAGGCCGATGTGGGCGTGGCCATGAACAGCGGTACTCAGGCGGCCAAGGAAGCCGGGAACATGGTGGACCTGGACAGCAATCCCACCAAGCTAATTGAAGTCGTGGAAACAGGCAAGCAGCTGCTGATGACCAGGGGTTCGCTGACCACTTTCAGCATTGCCAACGATTTGGCCAAGTACTTTGCCATCATTCCAGCTATTTTTGCCGCCGCTTATCCCGAGCTCGGCGTGCTAAATATTATGGGGCTTGCCACCCCGCAAAGCGCCATTCTCTCAGCAGTGATATTTAATGCTCTGATCATTGTTGCTCTGGTTCCCCTGGCTTTACGTGGAGTCACTTACCGGCCGCAGGGAGCAAGCGTAATTTTAAGGCGCAACCTACTGATTTATGGCTTAGGGGGTTTAATCGCACCTTTTATTGTGATTAAAGCAATTGACTTAATCCTAGTGTTTCTTGGGTTAAGCTGACTGCTGACCACAACAGTTTAGGAAGGGAAGAGTGATCCGGTTATGTTTAAACTAATAAGCAGGGCATTCCTGTTCCTGATGTTAATGACGCTATTAACAGGTATCATCTATCCACTGGCTGTAACGGGTCTGGCCCAGGTTCTATTCCCCCACCAGGCCAACGGCTCATTGCTTTATCTAAATGATAAGCCGGTAGGATCGGCTTTAATTGGACAAAATTTTTCCGACCCGAAGTACTTTCATGGTCGCCCTTCTGCAGCCGGAAGCGATGGTTATGACGCCGCGGCCTCAAGCGGTTCGAACCTGGGTCCTACCAACCAGACTCTCTTAGAAAATGTAGCAGAACAAGCAGGTACGGTGCGTGATGAAAACGCCTTACAGCAAAACGCCCTCGTTCCCGCCGATCTGGTAACAACCTCGGCCAGCGGACTTGATCCGCACATCAGCCCGGATGCGGCTTTATTTCAGGTAGCACGAAAACGATAAGATAGCCGCCTTGGATGCCGGCGCCGATGATTACGTAACCAAGCCTTTCAGTATGGGTGAGTTGCTGGCACGCGTGCGGGCTGCCCTACGACACGCAGCAGGGCTTGGAAATGAACCGGTACTGAACTTTGGCGAACTGATGATTGATATCGCCCACCGTCAGGTCACAGTAAAAGGCAAAGAAATAAAGCTGACCCCGACGGAATATGAGTTAATTAAGAATTTGGCAGTTTATGCCGGAAAGGTCCTTACCCATAAGCAATTGCTGCGTACCGTTTGGGGTGTGACCTACGAAAACGATACCCAGTACCTGCGGGTTTATATCGGACAACTACGGCGTAAAATTGAGGTGGACCCATCACGACCACGACATATTATAACCGAGCCGGGAGTTGGTTACAGGTTGTTGTGATTACGATCCAGTTTTCGATTTGTCATCTGCAATCATAATCCTTTGACTAGCACTGCTTTGATGATTGCAGAACATTCGGCGTGCAGGACCGACGGCACAGTACAAATCGATACTTTTTGTATGCCCGCACAGGGTTATTTTAAGGATCTAACTGAGGAAATTTGTAGCAATTAAATCAATATGAAAATCTAAACATAAATAGTTCTCCTGGAAACCCACTAATGGCTCATCCTTTCAACTTGGTTTTCTCCAATGCCAGCAGGTAGAGTTTGAAGGTATTATAAAACTTTTATAGAAATGTTATCACACAGCTAAAAACTTTGAGTCGGGTCCGCCTAAGGTATAAGCTATGGTTCCCCGGCCAGGTATATCGGGAAACCGGTTTTCCTCCCATTACGGAACGAAGTAATATAATGCAAAAGCTAAACTTTGTCTGTGATGGCCATGGACAAGGCTTTTTTAATTAATTGTATTTATATGAGCTTAATCACCTATTATTATGTTTGACCGACTGTGGGACAGTACTACGGAAACTAAAGTGCCTTTCAGGTGTAAAAGGAAATTTTGTGAAGTTGTCCTGTAGAACTGATTTCTCTATTTCCGCAATAGTTTATATTTGGGGATTATGTGACAGTATAAATTTTGATATCGATTTAATAAAACTAAAGGAGGAGGTCAGAAATGAACAATAAACAGGAAACTTTATCGGTTCTTCTGTTTAAAGCAACAGATGATTGTTTACCAATTATCAGTTTTCTACTTAAAAAACGTGTATAATAATTATAAATTTTAACCGTTTAAGGGCAGATGATTGCATTTGCCCTTAAATCAACTTCTAGCTTAAAAAGATATCACCACAGAAAAAAATTTTTTTAAATATGACACCTTAAACAGGATATCAATTTTTATTGCTTTTTTAATGCAGGATTTTGTTATTATTTTATTGGGCCTGAAGCAAGGGGGAAAAATGTTACGTTTTGTAAATCTACAATATCGTGTTGGCCACAACCTGCGACTGATCACGGTTTCCGCAACTATCGCCGGGGGAGAGGTTTTACTGGTCAAGGGGCCTTCCGGGGCCGGCAAATCCACCTTGCTGAGAATACTGGCCCGCCTGCAGCCGTTTGATGCGGGGGAACTGTACTACTCGGGCGAAACCTGGCGGGCGATCAGCCCCCAGCGGTGGCGCCAATCAATTCATTACCTGGCCCAGCAACCCGTAATGTTTAGCGGCACCGTTCTGGATAACCTGCAAAAACCTTTTCAACTGGCAGTAAACAAGGGAAAGACCCTGGATATGAACCTGCTGGGCGATAACATGGCCCGGCTAATGCTGCCCCGTGAAATGCTGGCCCAGGAAGCACGCACCCTATCAGGCGGCGAGCAAGCCAGGGTGGCACTGCTGCGGGCTGTACTGCTGAAACCGCAGGTGCTCCTACTGGACGAACCCACCGCAGCCCTGGACGGGCAGTCTCAACAGGCTGCCCTGGACTACCTCAGCCGGTGGCTGGGAGCCAAACCCGGGCGGGGGATGGCATTGGTGTCACACCGGGACGACCAGGACGTTTTCCACCGGGTCCAGACTTTGTTCATCAATGCGGGTGAGGGAGGTGCGGTAGCACGAACAGCAATGTAATTCCCATCTCGGACCTACAGCTGGGCCTAACGGTAGCACTGGTCGCCATCGCCGGCGTCATCTCTGCCGTTTTACAGCTAGGTCTCTTAAAATCCCTGCTCTGGGGGACGGTGCGGACCTTTGTGCAGCTGCTGTTGATCGGCTATATGCTGGGCTATATATTTAATATCACCAGCCTGCCGCTGGTGGTATTAATAGTATCCCTGATGTGCGCCATCGCCGCCAAAACCGCAACAGACCGGACTTCCCGGATCGGCAGCTTTAATTACGGCCTAAGCTATATTTCGCTCTGGCTCACCACATTATTTGTGGGGACCTTTGTAGTAGTCCTAATCATTGCCCCGCAGCCCTGGTATTCACCGAGAATAGTCATCCCCATCTTCGGAATGGTCCTCGGTCATTGCATGAACGGAGTAGCCCTGTCCCTGGAGCGGTTCTACGCGGGGGTGAGAAGCGAGATTGCGCAGGTGGAGGCTTTGCTCAGTTTCGGCGCCACACCCTGGGAAGCGGTGCGGGAAAGAGTAAAAGACGCCCTGCGGGCCGGTATGACCCCGACCATTAACTCCCTGATGGTGGTCGGCCTGGTCAACCTGCCGGGAATGATGACCGGGCAGGTCCTGGCTGGGATAGAGCCGCTGCTGGCGGCCAGGTACCAGATCGTGATTATGCTTTCGCTTGCCGCGGGAGCCTCCATTAGCTGTTTACTTTTGCTGCTCATGTCCTACAAAAAGGTGTTTAATGAAGACAGCGCCGTCATACCGGCTGTGTTCAAAATTAGTCCTGCAATCAAAAAAGTTGCCGGCAAGTAATTAGATGAAGCAATCTAAATTAAGCAAAGAATTACCATGTGGAAAATAAACCCCATATTTGATTGAGCGTCTCGGAAATCAAGAAATATCAGAACATAATTTCATTTTGTACAGGGCCTCCATATGACATGCTGGCTGCTTTCAACTAGGCTGCTGCTGCCTCCACCTGTACCAGTTGTTGGAGGCAGCAAGAGCCATCATTTCGGCATTTTACCCAATACCCGCCAGATAAAGCGGTGTGCGTTATGAGGAAATCCAGCTGGTTCCGCAAACATTAATAGGCATTCATGGTGGATTGCATTTAGCCCTGCCCTGGCACAGGCGGCTATCGCGGCCGCTGATTCAGCGCCCTGCTGGATCCAAACCTGCCTGACCCCGGTGGCGATTACCTCACCAATGACCTTTTCCGTTTGCCCCGACGGGGTGACAAGCACCGCTCCATCAACCTGGTGCGGAATCGACTTAATACTGTCAAAGCACGGCTCGCCATCGAGCTCAGCCATATGGGGGTTAACCGGAAATACCTGATAACCTTTTGCCTTCAGCTCCTGATACAGGCGATATGAAAACTTATTTTTGGATCTGGACACACCGATGACAGCCAGTGTCTTCTGGCTTAAAAAATCCTGAACGGCAGCTTGAGTTACCATTACTTACACCTCCGTCTGAACCTTCCTTGATTATACTGGCACAAGAAGGCTAAAATATTCGGTATACTGCGGTGTCAAAGGCATTGCTTCCACGAAGAAATTGACTGGTAATCCACCATTAGTGCTGTTAGCACGCAGATAAACTAGATGGATTATATACCTAAGCTGAACGGGTTATCTTTTTTACCGAATTTTAGACAGGCCTCGTCGTGGAAAAGCTCAAGGGTATTGGCAATGGAGTGAGCGGAGAACTCGTCAATAAACTTGGCGGCGTTATGCTCGATCGGATCGGCGGGGTTAAAAAAAAGAGCCTCCTCCCCATCACCCTGCACGACAAAATCTAGATTAACCCGCTTAATCGTTTTTTTGTCCAGGCCGTCTAAAACCGTTTCCGCCTCGGTCGCCTCGACCCATACACCATCTTCTGATTGGATCAGCTCAATGGAGATGATTTCTGGCTTTAAATACTCGTTGTATTTTGATTTTAAAGCCGCATAAAGGTTAACTGTGCAATAAGCTATGTCCATAAACTATCCCTCCGATTACGATTAACTTACTGTGCGCTTCAAGATATCGCACCGGCTTATGACCGGCCCCGGCATCATTCACCAAGGATTTTCACGTAGCAGGTGCGGTAGCGGGGGCCGTCGAATTCACAAAAATAAATGCCCTGCCAGCGGCCAAGCTGCAATTTTCCGTTATGTATAATAATCGTTTGCGACGCCCCAACCGTGCTCGCTTTCAAGTGAGCGGCAGAATTCCCTTCCAGGTGCCGGTCTTTGGCATCAACCCGGGGGTAAAGCTCACCCAGCCTGCGCAGTATATCCTTTTGCACATCCGGATCTGCATTTTCGTTGATCGTTATCCCTGCTGTAGTATGGAAGGAAAAAACTACGACCAGCCCGCTTTGAACCTTTTCCCGCACCAAAATTTGTTCAACCTGGGCCGTTATATCAAGCATTTCATCCCGTCTTTTAGTCTGTAGCCGCACCTCCTGAAGCATGGCTTTCCTCCCTTTTCGTATAGGACATATTTCACTGCTTTATCCAAAATTAAAACTCCCGAAGGTATTTTTTGCAAACACATAGCCAAAAGTAAAGATCAATAGTGCGAGCGCAAACCTGAGAGGCCCTGACCATGAAATAAAATCAAAAGAGGCTATCCCGTGAATATAATGAGTTGCTATCCTAATCTCAGGATGCGATATCTTTACACAAAGGGGATGAATTATAAACACAAATAAAAGCATTGGCACTCCGAGCCTAAAGAGTCTATCTGAAACAAAACGACTTGTCCCTTTTTTTTCAAGACTTCCAGGAACGCAATACCCTGCAAGCATAAACAACAATGACATAAAATATGCCTGGGTAACCGATTGAAAAAGTCCAAAAAAGTGTGATGATATAAAATCAACACTTTGATTTTCCACATAAAACCACTACCGAATCCACTGTATGTAACCGCAGTGTGAATCATCACCACAAAAATAATCATCAAAGCACGCAGGTTATCTATATAAGCCAGCCTGGAAACTTGCCTTTTTTTTCCTTCCATAATAGTCCCCCAACAACTAAAGCCGCCCTGCTGGACGGCTGGCTGATTATCCCTAGCTAAATGCTTTCTTTAATTCTTCAACAATTACATCAAAATCAACTATTTCACCGTCGGAGTATATGCTTTTACATTCCAGGCGGTATTCTGGGACCATCTCTGACTCTTCTTTTACCCTGAATAAAGGAGACAGCGCGGTATATTCAATAACATCTTTGGAGAGTTTATATTCAGCCCTCATGATAATGGTATTAGCAAACAGCTTAAGCAATACTACGTTGTTATCGCCGCGGATTACATCCCTGGGGATACTAAACCTGCCAATCCTGCTAGTTAGATCGCTCACACATAAAACCTCGCTTTTGATTTATTCTTTAGCTCTTATGATATGATGTGGTGTAATTTAACAGCATTGTAATTACTGCTTCAAAACCTGATTCTTTAGCTTCGAATAATGCTGTGTAATAAATAATACCTTGCCTGTCCACTCAAAACCTTGCCCCTCAACTATCCCCGGATGACACTGCCAAGGGCCAGGCTTGAGGATGGACCAACACCAATACCCCACAAATTAAATACCTGTCTATACCGACGGGCATATTCTCTTTGTGGTCGCACAAAGTAATGATATTTCAGATTCGGCAAATCGTCAAGCACTGGTTAAAAAGCCAACCTAGCCGGGTCATTCATGGTGCTGCAAGATAATTTCACCCATATCAGTCAACTTCTGAATCAAGAGGTTAACAATTTCTGACGCGGCAGGCTCACCATTTGCTTGAAGGAAATATCCACATGGCCCGGGTTGCGGGCATTGCCAATAAAAAACTTGATGATATCGGCCTTGAGCATCACCCGACCCAAATCACTGACACCGGAATTGCTGTTATATTTCTCCGGATCTTCATCGAGGATATTATAGACCTGGTTTAAGGTCACCGCACCTTCTGTCACCAGGTCGACGCCCTCGATCCTGTATATTGGCGGCTGGGAAAAGGACTCTGACAGTTCAATTACTTCCACCGGCACCTTCAAAATGCGGGCAACCACGTCGGCGGTGGTCGAGCCGCAAACCGCCTTATAGCCCTCCGCCTCCATAAAACCCGCTACAAAGTTTTTGTCATTGCGCCGGTTGGCGGCAGGGCCGGTCATTAGATTCAGTACGTTGGCTTCCCGACAACTCAAGATGGCAATCGAGGCATCGTCCGGGTGATCGCCCCCTGAAAGTTCGCTGGCTTTAGCCAGAGTTTCATGGGCGATATCAGCAAGGGGCATTTCCCGGTACAGGTTGTAATTAAAAAAGGAATTGACCCCCTCCGTGCCCCAGCCAAAGCCCGGCATTCGGCCCAGCCCCGCCTGAGTAATGCCATCGGTCATGAGCACCAGCGCCTCACCGTCCCGGAGCACCCCGGTAGACTCACTGACAGGCTCACGGGCCAGGGTAAAATTCCTCTGAAAAACCGGCTCCACAATGTTCCGGTTGACGAGCAGCGGCTCCGGGCTTTCATAAGATATGATCGTATTTGTCCTCGGAGTCGATAATACCGCAGTGCTTGAGGATCAGCCGGTGCTGCCTTTTGTAGAAGGGAATGTCATCAATGGTCCGGCAGGCAGTGCCGTATCCTGGCTTGTGGTAGAGCAGCCTTTCTACCACATCATCATGGAGCAGGGACTTTTCCACAATTTCAGTCACGTCCTCCCTTTTGACCAGGCAGTACATGACCCTTTCCGGCAAGATCGTGACCAGGGGACCCATCTGGCAAAAGCCCTGGCAGCCGCTCCTGGATACATGGTAGCCTTGGGCTTCGTTCTCCATGCTGACAACAGCCGGCTGCCCACTTTTCTCAATTGCCTCCAGAAACTCCTGGTAAATACCCAGAGCCCCGTTGGCGATGCAACCTGTGCCGGCACAGACAATTACCCTTTTATTGATATTTTCACGGTTCTTTTCATAAGCGCTTTTTCTGTCCTCAATACTCAGCTTCGTCAAGACTTGCGGTCACCTCCCTCGCCTGTATTTCGTTGATCAGCCCGGCCGCTTTTTCGGGAGTCAGCAGCCCATGCACCGTTTCATCATTAATAACCATGGCCGGGGCCAGCCCACAGGTGCCCAGACATGCTACAGTTTCAATAGTAAAAAGCATATCCCTGGTCGTGCGCTGCCCGGCCGAAAGTCCCAGCTGCTTTTCTAGGGCAGTTAAGATTCCGTTTGATCTTTTGACGTGACAGGCAGTCCCGTCACAAACTTTAATCACATACTTGCCTTTTGGGGTAAGGGTAAAGTGGGAATAGAAAGAGGCCACCCCAAACACTTTGACCGGGGAAATTCCCAGTGAGGTGGCGATAAAAGCCATCACTTCCTCGGGTAGATAACGGTATTCCTCCTGTACCGCCTGCAGGATCGGAAGAAGCTGGTGTTGGTTGTGGTTATTTTCACTTAGTATGGCGCAAACTTTTTCAAAGGTCCTGGTTTTTTCCATTTTACTGCTCCTTTATATTTCTGCGGCAGCCAAACCCAGGCAAAACTGATATTAAGTGACAAACAAAATCTGCAACTTAATCACTAACAATATTACTGGTCCGATGGGAGACGAAAACCGTAACCATTAAAGGCAATAGTTGAAGCAACACGGGAAATGGGTTCGTGTCGAAGCAAGCGGCAGAATAATTTATAGATAAAAAAGCAGCCTTCCTCAAACAAGAGGAAGGTTGTTTAACTTTAAACCAAAATCATAAGTTAAAGCAGGAAAATTGTCGTTAGAGGGGGAATTATGAAACTTGGTTTTAAGTCTCCGTAGTCTAATCAACGGTGCCATGCCGATTTCATACCTACTTCCAGGGGAGGCAGGTGTAGGCTACTAAAAAACCCACCTTTGACCTGGATAGCGCGTTTTTGCCGGTTATCCGACCAGCTGTCTTCTTGAAATTATGGAAATTATTTGATGGGTCCAAGCTAACATTAAAGCCTAAAGCTTCCGCCGGGGGTCACACCGGCGCCCAGGTTTGCCCGTCAATTAGTTTTCAGGAAGATTTTAATTACGTTAATCTCCGGCATTCGATTAAAGATATCATCGATAAAAAGCCCCAGATAAATAAAAACAACACTCCACATCAATGCTCCAGCCGCCGTAAAAAACATTACCTTCCAATAAGGCAGCCTGGTAATCCCCGACAGGTACGGTGTGATGTGCCGCAGCCCAGGTACAAAATAGGACAGTACTATAACCGGCGCACCGTATCTGCATGCCCATACCTCTGCCTGTAAAAGCCTCTCCGGTGTCACGCGAATGAAGCGCCCGTACTTTTTAAAAAAGGGGCACCCTATTTTTCTTCCGATGAAATAGCAAAGGGAAACACCGGTCATACTACCCAGAACAGCCATTAGCATTGCCGGGGCAAGGCTCAATATTCCACTTCCCACAAAAAAACCGATCAAAGCAAGGACTGCCTTGGAGGGAAGAAATACGACCAGGGTGTCGCATACTACAAACAGGTATAACCCAGTATACCCGTGGCTTGCTATAAACTGTACGACCAACTCCTTCAAGTCCATAACCATTCCCCTTATCCCAACTGCTAACTGCTCCATATCGCACTTCGGTTGATAACTTCGCTTGAGTTAACCATGACCCAACCAGTAAGCCAGGGGAGGGCCGGAATTTCCTCTGTACCCATTATTAAACTTCTTATTAACAAGCTGAGGGCATCAATAACTAACCAAACGAGCTGGTGCAAAGGGCGGTGGCCGATTACCAGGAGCAGTTTGCCAAAAAAGAAACACACTTGGCAGCCGAATTAACCTTAGCCATTCGCAGTGCCTTCATAGTGTCTTTGCCGGCCATTCTCACACCTTCCCACAAAATATCTCTCCCTAAATAAATACGACCATAACTTAACTGTTTCCTGCCTGAATCACTGGCTCTCCATTTTCAAGCCCTGCCAACATCGACCTGGGCTTAATTAAGTTTTTACCGAAGGCCAGGAATGCGCGGTAAAGAATACGCCCAAACTGTTGACCGGTGATAAACTCAATCGGGGCTAAGATCCCGCTCGCTGCGAAATACAACTACCGCTCCCAAGCAAATTTCAGGAAGCGGTTATTTGTTTAAAACGCTGTCTTTTTAATCTTCCAGACTCGCTGCCGGGAGCCTAATGATAATAATTCAACAGCAAGTACGGACAAGGTCATCAAGGTAACCCTTTTTCGCCAGGTAGACGGTGTCAGCAAAAAGATGATGAGAGAACCCAGGCCGAGGCTCATTACGGAACCTCGGCTCACAGGCTTTTTTTTTAATTTCTCCGATATTTCCGGGAAAATGAATATCCCGCCTCAATTTTAAACCCTGCGAATTTGCAGGGTTTCTAATATATGCATGCGTGGTGCGGAGGGAGCGCACACCAAACAAAATTTCTTCCAACATTATCCGACAAATCACCTATATAAGAGGTATAATTAAAATTAATTATAAACCTTTTCGTATTGTGGATAAGTTAAATTCAGATTGAGCAATTATTGTTATTAAGTATGGGACTTTACCTGCGCCGGCAGTTGCTGTAAATACTAGACAACAGGTTTAGAAAAGGAATTACTCATGAAAATCAGCGGATTAAAAACCATTACTCAGCAGGAAATATATTTGTTCAATCAAGGTGAGCTATACCAGAGCTACCTGCATTTTGGGGCTCACCTCACCTGCTGGCAGAATCTTGAGGGAGTAAGCTTTGCGGTCTGGGCGCCCAATGCCCGCAGGGTATCGGTGGTGGGGGATTTCAACGGCTGGGATCCGGCGGCCCACCCCATGGAAAACTACCTGGAAGGCGGAATCTGGGTCAATTTTATTGCGGGCTTACAAAGCGGTGAGCGCTATAAATACTACATCGAAACCCAATGGGGAGAGGTAATCTACAAAGCGGACCCCTTTGCTTTCTACGCTGAGTGCAGGCCACACACCGCCTCCAGGGTTTTTTCCCTAGCCGGGTATAACTGGCAGGATGAGGACTGGCTGGCTTCCCGCCTGCTTAAACAGCACAAAGAAGAACCCATGCTGATCTACGAGGTGCATCTGGGCACCTGGCGCATGCACGAGAACGGCGACTTTCTGAGCTACCGGGAAATCGCTGACCGGTTGATCCCCTACGTTGTAGAGAACGGGTTTACCCACCTGGAGCTCTTGCCCGTGGCCGAGCATCCCTTTGACGGTTCTTGGGGGTACCAGGTTACCGGGTATTTTGCGGCCACCAGCCGCTACGGCAACCCCCATGACTTCATGCACCTGATCGACTGCTGCACCAGGCCGGCATCGGCGTGATCATGGACTGGGTACCGGGCCACTTTTGCCGGGATGCCCACGGCTTAGGTCAGTTTGACGGCACGGCCTTATACGAGGCTGGCAGCCATGACCAGTGGGGTACCTACCGCTTTAATTTAGATAAAACAGAGGTCTGGAGCCTTCTGATCTCCAATGCGCTTTTCTGGTTTGACCTGTACCACATTGACGGCCTGAGGGTGGACGGGGTCTCCAGCATGCTTTATCTGGATTTCGGCAGATCGCCTGGCGACTGGCAACCCAACAAGTACGGCGGGCGCGAGAATTTGTCCGCAGCTGATTTCCTGCGCAAGCTCAATGAACAGGTCTTCAAGTTTTTTCCCGGCGCCATCATGGTGGCCGAGGAGGCGACCACCTGGCCCTTTGTTACCAGGCCCGCCTACGACGGGGGCCTAGGCTTCAGCTACAAGTGGAATATGGGCTGGATGAATGACACCCTACGGTACTTCAGCCTCGACTTCGCCCAGCGCCGGCACAACCACCGCCTCCTAACTCTTTCCATGTATTACGCGTTTTCCGAGGACTTCATCCTGCCCTTTTCCCATGATGAGGTGGTGCACGGCAAGAGATCGCTGGTCCACAGGATGCCGGGCGACTACTGGCAGAAGTTTGCCGGGCTTCGAGCACTCTACCTTTACCTGCTCTGCCACCCGGGCAAGAAGCTTTTGTTTATGGGCGGGGAATTTGCTCAGTTTATCGAGTGGAAACAGGACGCCCAGCTGGACTGGTTTTTGAAAAACTTCGAAATGCATAAAAAATTCTCCGGTTACGTGGCGGAGTTAAACAAGCTCTATCTCAGAGAGCCGAGCCTCTGGCAGGTAGACCACAGCTGGCTGGGGTTTGAGTGGATCGACGCCGACAACCAGGTCCAGTCTGTCCTCGTCTTTCAGAGAAGGGCGGCCGGAGCAGACGAGTTTGTGGTGGTGGTTTTAAACCTGCTGACGCAGGCCTACCCGGTATTTCGCATCGGGGTACCCCAGCCAGACGAGTACGCCGTCGCTTTGAACACGGACGACACAAAATACGGCGGCTCAGGCTACACGAGACAGGAGACCTTTACGGCCGAGGAAGTCCCCTGGCACAACCGCAATTATTCCGTGGTGTTGGAGATGCCACCCCTGGGCGGCTTAATCCTTAAACCTATTGGTAACTAATTGGTTATAAAGATGACCAGTTAATCGACGGCTTTTTCAAGGACTGGCGGCAAGGAGTTCAGGATCCTGTATGATTCTCTGTTGATACATAACGATAAATTTTTATCTTAAAGGACTTCAACTCCTACATGGAGACTGCCGCCCGGGCAGCCAAAGTCTATCGGTCTGGCCCAAAATGGATCTGGTCAACATAGCCCGGTCAGGCACCTTCTCCAGCGACCGGTCTTTCAGGGAATACGCCAGGAATTTCTGGCAGCTTATACCAGGATTACCGCAACTAACAGTTGCAGCGGACAAAGCGACGAAGGAGGGGTAGAAAATGCGTCAAAGAGAAGTCATCGCCATGCTTTTGGCGGGCGGCCAGGGCAGTAGGCTGGGCTACCTGACCAAAAAAATCGCCAAACCTGCGCTTTCCTTTGGGGGTAAGTACAGGGTCATTGACTTTAGTTTAAGCAACTGCGCCAACTCCAACATTGACACTGTGGGCGTTCTCACCCAGTACAAACCCTACGCGCTCCATTCCTATATCGGGAACGGGGGGGCCTGGGACCTGGATGACCAGTATGGCGGCGGCGTGCATATCCTGCCGCCCTATGTGGGCGAAGACGGCGGCAGCTGGTACAAGGGAACGGCAGATGCCATTTCTCAGAATATAGATTTCATTAATTTTTACAACCCGAAATACGTACTGATTGTTTCCGGTGACCACATTTACAAGATGGACTACGAGCTGTTAATCAGGCAGCACAAAAACACCGGCGCCGATGTGACCGTCTCCGCCATTGAGGTCCCCTGGGAGGAGGCCTCGCGCTTTGGCATTATCACCACGGATGTAGCAGACCGGATCATCCGGTTTACGGAAAAGCCGGCGCAGCCGGACAGCAACCTGGCCTCCATGGGCGTTTATGTGTTCACTTGGCCGGTCTTACAACAAGCCCTGCTGGAAGACCGGGAAAACCCGGACTCGGCCAATGATTTCGGGAAAAACGTGCTGCCGATGCTGTTAGGCCAGGGCAAGAAATTATACGTCTACCGGTTCAAGGGCTACTGGGTAGACGTGGGCACAGTGGAGAGCTACTATCAGGCGAATATGGAGCTGCTGCTGCCCGATCCGCCGCTGAACATCTTCAGCCCCGGTTTTAAAATCTTTTCCAATGAAGAAATCTTGCCTCCCCACTACGTGGGTCCTGACGCCAGGATCAGCAACAGCTTGCTCTGCAACGGCTGTACTGTGCTGGGTGAGGTCGCAAATTCCATTCTTGCCCCCGGGGTATATATTGGTGAAGGCACACGGGTAGAGGACTCCATTATCCTGTCCAACACCAGGATCGGCAACCAGTCGCGGGTCCGGAAGGCAATTATCGGTGAAAACACCGAGGTCGAGGCAAATTGTTCGGTGGGGGCAAGCACCGGAGAGGAACTGGACCGGTCATTGATTACCTGTGTTGAGGACAATACCATCATTTATGATGGCTCTTTAATCGAAGCCGGAAAGGCTATTTAACACCGGTCTTAGCGTCAGGTGTAGAGAGGACGGATTAACATGAGAAAAACTATTGGCATTATCGCCGGCAACCGCCGTTCAAATTACCTGCATGGTATTGACAAACAGCGGCCGCTTGCCGCCGTTCCCTTTGGCGGCAGGTACAGGCTTTTAGATTTTGCCCTGTCGAGCATGGTTAATTCAGGCCTGCGCACGGTGGGAATCATCACACCCTCCAACTACCGGCCCATCCTGGATGAGCTCGGTTCAGGCAAAGAGTGGCAGCTTGACCGCAAATCAGGGGGGCTGTTCATTCTGCCAGGGGTCAACCGGGGGCTGGCCACGTGGGACAGTGTGTTTCTGTTAAAAGATATCGCCAAAAACTTCGAGTACCTGGAAAACGATTTTTCAGATTACGTGCTCCTTTGCGGCTGCAATCAGATATTTAATATTGATTTCACCGGGGCAATCGCTTTTCATGAAGAAAACCAGGCGTCGGTGACCTTAATATATAAAGCGTTTAAAAAAGAAGAAAAGCACCAGTTCAACGGCACCTACCTGAAAATGACCCCGGAGGGTCAGGTAGACGGCTTCCTGACCGGCGAGGAAGTGTCCGGGGCAGACGGGGAACTCCCCTTATTTATTGATATGGTTGTGATCAACCGGAAGCTACTCATGGAAATCATCCAGGGATATGAAGCGGTGGCGGATGCAGGCCTGAAGGACGCGCTCCTTGAGAATATGAGGATGCTCCGCATTTTGGGATTTCCCTTTAAAGGCTATTTTGCCAGAATCGAGTCCGTGAAAAATTATTTTGAAAGCAGCATGGACCTGCTTAAGAGTGAGGTGCGCCAGGAGCTATTCTGGGGCATCAACCGGGTGCACACCAAAACCAGGGACAACCCACCATCCCATTACTCAGACCAGGCGCAGGTGAAAAATTCTCTGATCGCCAGTGGCTGCAAAATTCAGGGCGACCTGGAAAACAGCATCGTTTCCCGCAACGTCCAGGTGGCCGAAGACACCCACATCAAGAACAGCATCATTATGAGAAGATGCAACATCGGCCGGGGCGTAACTCTGGAGAATGTGATCCTGGATAGTTATGTGACCATTAACGAGGGGACCATTCTTATCGGGCAGGGGCAGGCGCCGATTGTGATCAATAAAAGAGCGGTGTTTTAGGAGGAAGTGACGGCAGTGAGAGTCCTTTATGTGATTTCGGAGGCGGACCCTTTTATCAAGACCGGGGGGTTGGGTGAAGTGGGTGGGTCCTTTCCCCTCGCCCTCAAAAAAAACGGGGTTGAGGTGAGGGTAATCCTCCCTATGTACAGTAAAATCGCGCTGGAATTAAAGGAGAAGGCCGCTTTGTTGGCCAGCTTCAAGGTCCCGCTGGGCTGGCGCCGGCAGTATTGCGGACTGCAGGAGCTGATTCACAGAGATGTGCACTACTATTTAATCGACAACGAATATTATTTCAGCCGGCCGCGGGTCTACGGGGAATACGATGATGCGGAAAGGTTTGGCTTTTTCAACCGGGCGGTGCTGGAAAGCATCCACCGGTTTAGCAATTTCAAACCGGACATCCTTCACTGTAATGACTGGCACACCGCACTGATCCCGGTGATGTTAAAAGAATTCTATTCTTCAGATCTGCTGTTTATTAATATACGCACACTCCTGACCATACATAATCTAAATTACCAGGGCATCTACCCCTGGGAGATATATTTTGATGTGCTTGGCTTACCGGAGGCCGGCCTGTGCTACCAGCGGTTCTCCTTCAAAGATGTAATCAATTTTTTGAAGGCCGGCATATTATATGCTGACCGGATCACCACTGTCAGCCCGACCTATGCCAGTGAAATCCAGCACCCTTATTACGGCGAGGAGCTGGAGTGCATCCTGACCGCGAAAAAAGACCTCCTGACCGGCATCCTAAACGGGATTGACTACGAAAGGTACAATCCGCAAACGGATCCCTACATCTACAACCGGTACGGGTCTTACGCCCAGAAGCTGCAAAATAAACCCAAACTGCAGAAAGACCTGGGCCTGCCGGTGAGGCCGGAGGCGCCGCTGTTGGCGGTAATTTCCCGCCTGGTGCCCCAAAAAGGGCTGGACCTGCTGGTGCATATTATGCCGCAAATAATGGCAATGGATGTGCAGATGGCCGTGCTGGGCGACGGGGAAGCGCAGTATGAAAATAGCTTTCGCTACTACGCTGGCCTAAATTTGGATAAAATGTCCTTTATAGATTATTATGACGAGGCCCTGGCCCACAAATTCTATGCGGCGGCAGATATGGTGCTCGTGCCTTCGCGTTACGAGCCCTGCGGCCTGACCCAGATGATCGCTATGCGCTACGGGGCCATTCCCATCGTGCGGGAAACAGGCGGGCTGAAGGATAGCGTCATCCCCTTCAACAAGTTTACCGGCGCAGGCAATGGCTTTAGCTTTGCCAACTATAACGCCCATGAGCTCTTGTATACGGTTCAAAATGCGGTGGGGGTTTTTCGTGAAAAGAGCAGCCGCTGGGAAACACTGGCGGAAAACGCAATGCGCAGTGATTTCAGCTGGGAGCGTTCGGCTAAACTATATATAGATCTATACACTGCTCTCCTGGAGCAGCTGAGTTAGGAGCTAATGATAATGGCGTTCGATAGTCCTCAGGACCTATGTTTTTATCATAATTCCCATCTGTCGGAATACAGGAGCCCCTTTGGCGCTGTTCCCTGCGGGCAGGGCGTTCAGCTGAGGCTGGCAATCGGCCCGGGGCTGGGCGCCAGCCATCCCCCGCAGGAGGAACAGGCCGCCACCATCGCCGGCTGCCGGTGCCTGCTCCGGGTCTGGGAGCAGGGGGCGAAAAAAGAGTTTTCTATGGCGGTTGATTCAACGCTAGCGGTTGGCCCAGGGCAGGTCTTTTTTGAAGCGGTTTATTGTGCGCCGCAAACACCGGGCTTAGTCTGGTATGATTTTGAGATTTACGACGGACACAAGACCTACCAGTACGGGAATAACCAGGACCTGGCCGGTGGTGAGGGCAGGCTGTGGCCGGGGGATTACTCGCCGGGGTACCAGATCACAGTTTTCCAGCCTAAATACGAGGCCCCCGGCTGGTTTCAGCAGGGCATAGTCTATCAAATTTTCATGGACCGCTTTTGCCGCTCGGAGGTCAAGAAATTAGATGCAGACGCCAAGCGGGGAGCGCTTTTGCACCTATCCTGGGAGGACACCCCTTTCTACCTGAAAGACAGCTGCGGCACAGTTGAGCGGTGGACTTTTTTCGGCGGGGACCTGCAGGGCGTCATTTCAAAGCTGGATTATCTGGAAGAAATGGGCGTTAGCGCGATTTATTTCAACCCTATCTTTGAAGCCGCCAGCAGCCACCGCTATGACACAGGGGATTACCATAAAATTGACCCGCTCATCGGGACGCTGGAGGATTTTCAAAAGCTCGTCGCCGAAGCCGGGCGGCGGGGCATTAGGATTATCCTGGACGGCGTGTTCAGCCACACCGGCAGCGACAGCCGGTATTTCAACCGCTACGGCCATTATCCCGATCTGGGCGCGTACCAGTCCAAGGCCTCGCCCTACTATAGTTGGTACCAGTTTGAGGAATACCCCGATTGCTATGCCTGCTGGTGGGGCCATGATGTGCAGCCCAATGTGAACGAGATGGAGCCCTCCTACCGTGAATTTATTTTTGGCGGGGAGCACAGTGTGATCCAATATTGGATGGCTCAGGGCGTCAAAGGCTGGCGCCTGGATGTGGCCGATGAACTGCCGGATCAATTTATTCGTGAGCTGCGTGACACCATGCAGGAGGTGGACGGCAACGCCGTGCTGATTGGTGAGGTCTGGGAGGATGCCTCCAATAAGATCAGCTACGATCAACTGCGGGAGTATTTCTACGGCGGGGAACTGGACGGCGTCACCAATTACCCGTTTCGCAAAGTCCTGCTGGAGTTTTTGCTGGGCCAGGTGGAGTCCAAAGCTGTGCATAGCCACCTGCTGCAGCTTTATGAGAATTACCCCAGGCACAATTTTTACTCGGCCCTCAATATCATCGGCAGTCATGACACAGCGCGCGTCCTGACCTTGTTGGGTGAGGCGCCGGCTGAAGAATGCCTGGAGGACAAAGCGAGAAGATATTACCGGCTGCCGGAGGAGAAAAGGCGCCTGGCAGTCGCCCGGCTGAAGCTTTTGTCTTTAATCCAGTTCACCTTCCCGGGGGTGCCGTGCATCTACTACGGAGATGAAGCAGGCCTGGAAGGCTATAAAGACCCTTACAACCGGGGGACCTTCCCCTGGGGGTATGAGGATCAGGAGTTGTTGGGCTGGTATAAAAGGCTCTCCTGCCTACGTCGTGAATACGCTGTCTTGAGTGAAGGCGACCTGCAGTTCCTGGCTTTGGAGCCGGACCTGCTTGGCTTTGTGCGCACGCTGGGGAACGAGTCCATAACGGTGATCGTACACCGGCACCGCGGCAAAAACAAGACAGTCGTGCTTACGGAAGAGCTGCTGGGTCTGGTGCCAGGAGCGCCGATACCGGAAAATATTTTAGAGCTCCTGACCGGCCAGGTATTAAGACGGCCGTCAGGAAGGCCGCATGCAGCAATCAGCGTGGAGCTGCCGGCACTGCAGGCGGTAGTAATTTACTGCAAACAGGCTCCATCAAACTCCCTGCCCGGCCAAACCCTGGACAGGTCGGCGGGCATCCTGCTGCACCCGAGTTGCCTACCCTCCAAATGGGGCATTGGGGACCTGGGGCAGGAAGCCTATGCTTTTGTAGATTTCCTGGCTCAGGCCGGCCAGTCCCTCTGGCAGGTGCTGCCGCTAAACCCTGTTGACAACCAAGGCTCGCCCTATCTGAGTGAGTCGGCTTTTGCCTGCTACCCGCTGTTGATCAGCCTGGAAATGCTACAAGATCAGGGCTTGCTGACGGAGGCAGAGCTTACGCTAAAGGCTCCATCAACAGCGGCTAAAGAAAAACTGCTCAGAAAGGCCTATGCAAATTTCAAACGCCTGCAGGAAAAGCAGGACTATAATGATTTTTTGGTTTCGGAACAGTACTGGCTGGAGGACTATTGCCTGTACAAAGCTTTGAAAAAGAAGCACAAAGGCCTGCCCTGGCAGCAATGGGAGCCGGCTCTGGCCGCCAGGGACAAAAAGGCACTGGTTAAAGCAAGGCGGGTAATGGCAGTAGAAATCAATTACCAGCGGTTTCTGCAGTATATTTTCCACAGGCAGTGGCTGAATTTAAAGAGCTACGCAAACCGGCGCGGCATCCGTATCATTGGGGACCTGCCGATTTATGTCGCTGCGGACAGCTGTAATACCTGGGCTTATCGCCATTATTTCAAGATGGACGAAAACGGCGCACAGTTGGCCCAGGCAGGGGTGCCCCCGGATCACTTCAGCGCCACCGGACAGCTCTGGGGCAACCCGATATATGATTGGGGTGCCCTGGGTACGGCGGATTACTCCTGGTGGAAAGAGCGCCTTAGGCGCGTGTTCAGATTATATGACACGGTCCGACTCGATCATTTCCGGGGCTTTGAGGCATTCTGGGAGGTCGAGCCTAGTGATGTGACTGCGGAAAACGGCAGGTGGTTGAAGGGGCCGGGCAAGCGGCTGTTTGAAGCTCTGGTAGAGGAGTTTGACCAACTGCCGGTGATCGCTGAGGACCTGGGCGTAATCACACCGGAAGTGGAAAACCTGATGCATATTTTCCAGTTCCCGGGAATGCAGGTGCTGCAGTTTACCACTGAGGAGCCGCTTGATCCGGACCAGCGCAAAAGCCCATGCGTCTATTATACGGGTACCCACGACAACGACACCCTGCTAGGCTGGGTCAAAGCGGAATTTATCGCAAACGGTGTCCGGATGAGCGAAGGCGAGTTATCAGAGTACTGCCGGGATTTGATTGAGACCGTCTACGAAAGCGACGCGGCATGGGTGATCGTTCCCTTGCAGGATGTTTTAGGCCTGGGCAGCGAGGCCAGGATCAATACCCCGGGCACCTCCGGGGGCAACTGGCAGTGGATGATGCCGCCCGGTTGTCTGAGCCGCGAGCTGCAGACCTGGCTCGCCCGGCTGGCCGGGAAACACATGCGAAGCAAGTAGCTTACCGGATGTTCCAGATTAAAGCGGTATACTCCTGGGTGGCACAGTCACTGTAAATATGCCGGCTCTGGCGATGTTATGCAGGGGCGCTTTAATTCCTTTTTCCCGGTCTCCATACTCCTATGTTCAGTCCCTCTCAGGACTGAACATAGGAGTAAAGTCCCTCCAAACAAAGCACCGGTCATTTTCCCGCAGGAGGAAATCATATAGAAGACTAAAGTCAAAAGATGAAAATTAAATCAGCTAAGGGAGGGGGTTGCTGATGGCCTCCTCCTCTGCCCGGAACGCCCGCCGACCTGGCAAATTCCCCCCGCCCGGCGGCAGACGCTATTTTGGTTATACCTATAGCAAAGTCAGAAAATTCGCAACTACAACTTTCTATGCAAACAATAATAATCCTCCTATAGAGAAATGAAAATAATAGGCCGCTGCGAAGTGTCTGATTTATTGGCCGCCAACGCTTCCTTCAGTTTGTCCCTGGCCGCCGGCTTCACCTTTATTCCCACTGGGGCCATCAAGTGTTTCAATTTTTTTGATTTCACCGTTAATCTGCATCTCTACAGTTTTTCCATCCTGGGTGGTAATCCGCAAAGTTGTTTTCTTGCCCCCGCCCTTATTGCCTTGGCCGCTTCCTTCTTTGGCTGAATCGCTGCCGCTGTTTTGTTTTTGATCACCTGACTGCTTGTTCTGACCGGCCTGTTGCCCTTGCTGTCCGCCTTGAGAACCATCCTGGCCCGCCGGCTTGCCCCAGCGCTGCTCAAGCAGGTATGACTCGCTTCCGGTTACCAAACGCACCGGGGTTACCCTGGCCGGCACATCAAAATCGCCGTTCTTTACTTGCTTGTCGGACTGCCAGTGCCCGGTGGTGGCCAGCCCGATCGCCGCGTCAAAGGCGTATTGCGCTATAAGCTCCGGCATGACGTCCACCTCGGCGTCGTGGTCTCCTGCCACTAGTGCCCTGGAGGCCTGCTCGCCAGCCCCGACCCCTACGGTTACGACCCGCTGGCATAATCCCCGGTTCTTCAGCAGTTCCACAGCTGCCTCAGCCATGCGGCTATCTGTGGCAAGGACCGCATCGATCTGGTTGTTGGCAGAACTCAACGCTTGTTCAAGTGTCGCTGTGGCCATTTGGGGATTACCACCTGGATGGTCCTTAGCCAGGACCACCTGCACCTGCGGTTTACCTTTCAGATTTTCCTGCACCGAGGCGGTAATTTCCCGTGAAGACTGGTCGTTTTTGTCACCCTGCAGGATCACCGATTTTAAAGGTGTGGATCTGCCCTGGGCCTTACTGAGAAGGTAGCGGGATTGCAATTCCCCGGTCCTGGTGTGGTCCATGGCAATGAAACCGTCCAGCGGGCAGTTGACGGGAAGTGAATCCAGGGCGATCACTTTGATGTTGGCCTGGGCCAGCCTGCGCACTAGCCTTGGTCCGGCCGACGGGTCAACCTGCTGCAGAATCACAACTTTAACATTTTGATTCACCAGCTGTTCAAGGTCTTTTTCCTGCCTGGATGCATCGTTTTTAGCATCCAGCCAGGTGATACTAACCTGCTGATTTTGACCGCCTTGCTGGCTTCCCTGGCCCCCGCCAGCCTGAACCGGCACAGCGTCTTGTGCGGCCTGCTGGGTTTGTTGGCCCTGCTGCTGATCACCACTTTGCCCGCCCTGCTCCTGTCGCCCGGTCATGGTCTTCTTAATAATTTGGTTACCATCTCTCTCCATGTCAGCCAGGCTAACGGCAATTTTGATTTCCTGTTTATTCCCATTGCTGCTGGCTGGTTTTTTCTGAGCCTGGTCCCTTCCCCCACACCCGGATAACAACATAAATGCAGTTATTATTGGAATCAGCAAAAAACACCCTGACTTCTTTTTTTGGCAGTTCACAGCCTTCACCCCGCTTCATTTATTACAAATTATTATGTGTAGTAATCATTCAATAAACTCGGCCAGAAAAAAAGAAACTATAGCAGTTCTAGCTCAGCCATAGTTATTTGGGTTCTCTTTTTCCGAAAAATCTTAAGGTAATCTTTACCACGGGCTTTGTAAAATCTTTATCTAATTAAAAATATTTCAATGAAAAGTTAAAGATATTTAAGAGAATAATAAAAATTGAATATTCTAAATTTGAATTTTCTAAAATTTCATCAATAATATATTAAAGATTATTCACATTAGGAAAATAATTATTGAAGGGGGGCTGGAATATGCTTCACCTATTTCAAAGACCAGGAAAAAAATGAACTGGCAGGGGCTGTAGTGGTATTGTACCTCAGCAACATAACCTGTTTTAGAGTTTTTAACTGGCTTAGGCTGCCAAGGCTATGCATGTTTTCCAAAAGACTACTGGAAAGAAAAGTTCTGCATGTCCTTGCCCACGAACTGAGACACTTCTGGCAGTATTACACAGGAGAGCACAGAAAATATCATAGGATAACCAAAGGTATATACCAAAAAGTTCATTTGCTGGAGATAGATGCGGAGAAATGGGCGGAGGAATTCTTATCTGCTTATGTTCTGAAGCCAAGAATAACAAGTCTGTCACTGTGATGGAATCTAACCTTCGACAATAAACCCCTCCTTGCAGAAAAGATGGGCTTTGATTGAACACCTGTTATTTGACAAACACTAGTGTGGTTTTAACATATTTGACCGGTAATTCTCCGGTCTTATTTTTTTCTCAGCAAATACACGATCTAATCAACGTGTACCTTTATTCATTGATTAAATCTATAATCAGATGCCAGAAGCCGTCAATGAGGTCAAGTCGACCACGTGTATTTCATTCCCTTGCTGTTTGGAAATAAAATTTTTATGCCTTTATAGTTGACAAATTAAATGTTGCTATTTATAATTAATACAAATAAGAATTGATTACACTTTAAGAAGTCCAGGTCCTATCATCTCTTTAAAGGCTCGCTATTTTAAGTAGGGAAGATTTAAAATAAATAAAATTTTAAGGGAGGTTAAAGTCGATGAAAAAATGGCGTTGTATGGTTTGCGGATACGTTGCCGAAGGTAAAACAGCACCGCAAAATTGTGCTAACTGTGGGGCTCCGGGGGAAAAAATTGAATTATTGACCTCTTCCGGACCGGATCTTGTGGACTGGAACAAAGTAGGTGTTGCTAAAGGATCCGGTTTTGAGGAGGATCTGGGCATGCAGTTCACTGGAGAGTGCTTGGAGGTAGGATTGTACATAGCAATGGCCCGCCAAGCTGAGCGCGAGGGTTATACTGAGATAGCTGAAACGATGAAGCGGGTCGCCTGGGAAGAAGCCCTCCACGCCGCCCGCTTTGCCGAACTCTTAGGGGATTTGTTAAGTGAAAACACCAAAGAAAACCTGAAAAAGCTGGTCGACGGCGAAGCAGGAGCCAACCGCGGAAAAAAAGAAATTGCCACCCGCGCCAAAAAGGAAGGCCAGGATGCAGTCCATGACGCCATTCATGAAGCCTGTAAAGACGAAGCCAGACACTGCATGGCGTTTTATGGTCTCTTAAAAAGATACTTTCCTGAAGATTAATAGGTGTAAAACGGAAGCAAGTTAGGTTTAACCTCAATTAAATTACACTGAAAGGGCTTTAAGGAATCCTAACAACAATGGATTTCCAAAAGCCCTTTTCTACTAAAAAAATATTTAACTTACACTTAGTCTCCCGTTAACCCCGCTCCATTTTCGTATAAATAATATAAGTTTGCCACATTTATCAGAAGCCATAAGGTATTTAACATAACTTCTAATCTTTTGGGGGTGTATAAGACATTAATTAAAGGGGCATCCTACGTTGCTCCTAGAATTCCCTCTATGGTCTCAGAAATGAAACAGGTATAAATTAATTATTATTTTAAAAAGGGATGAAAATATATGGCCTTTCGTATATATAAGCCTTATGGTGATAGAGCAAAAAAACAGCTGTTTGTAACAATCTCAAAAAACACTATCTTCTTAAATAAAATAGCCAGGGAAAAGCTAAGAGCCGGCAAAATTGAATTAGCCTATGATCGTGATGCTAAAGTCATAAAAATTTCAGCGTCTCCTGAAGGACAGCCTACTCGTCAAAGGACAATATTTTACGGAAGGGGATTTTTTAATCACTTTTCCATCAAAAAAAAAGGCAGGTTCACTGCTGAGTATAATGCCGATGAAAACGCTCTCTATGTAGCTCTGGAACAAAACCTGCGCTAAGCAGGTTTTCGTATTTATGCCTCGAAAGAAATAAAGAGGTAATTAAAGACCAGCCGTAAAGCCTCACCAACAGACCATTATCACCGCCAGGTAGCGGCCTGGAGGTGGATGAATTTAGGCATCTTCCACCACCACAGGTACAGATTACCGTCCAAAAGGGCGGCCCTTAGTATGATAAAAAATACAGCCCCGGGCACAGCTAAACCATGCTACCAATTACTCTCGGTAAGTTTTTACCCGGCCAACAAAGGCTGAGTTTCCGAACAAAGGACCGCGGTTGAACCACAACCCTGTGGGGAGGTCTTAAAAAGGCAGCTCAGTCCAGTCATCTGCGGCACTGGCGATTGTTGAGGTCAAAAAGTACAGCCTCCCCTGATCTACACTGAAGCTGCTGGCATAAAGGTCATAGATTTTACTGATTTTATTATCTTGGTCTAACAGATAAATCCCCGGCCTGCCATATAGGCTAAAATACAGCCGGTCGCCACAGGCAACCATTTCAAAGGGCGATATTTTAAACAAATTTTTACTATGCTCATTAGGCTTTAATTTAGCTAACTGGTAATTATTTGCTTCCGACATATAAAAAACCACATTTGCCCCGGCACAGAGCCCGCTAATCCGGCCACCAACGAGCTTTTCGGACTTGCCGTCGGCCAGATTAGTCTTGTACAGCCCGATATCCTCTGTCCAGTTAGCAAAGTAGGCCTGATCTCCTGAAAACGATAAATGTGTGCAGTAATGGTGATTAAGCTGCAATTTTTTAGTTCACTATCCAGTTGAAACAAATTATTTTTCGTGCCTTCGGTAAAATACAGCACGTTATTGTGTACATGAAACTCAAATACGTTGTTTATTTTCAGGCTGGTTAAACACCGGTCAAAAAACGAAAAACGGAACAAGAAGCCAATGGTTAAGATATAGATGCAGTCATCGGCCAAAAGAAAATCAGGTAGTGTGTCAGGGCTATCCAACAGGCCGAAATTGAGTACTTTTTCCTTACTGCTGCCTTTAAGCCTGAATAATACTGCCTCTTGATCATGCGCGGATAAAAAATATATGTCGCTATTTTTGACGCAGTATTTGATGATCTGGTCAGTTACCACTTTCCTGCTCATATAACTGTCCAGGTTGAGTTCCACGATAGTATTTATTACCCGCACCCCCTAAGCGGTTAAACCAGGCAGAGACGATCGCTATAATTTATCCCCTCCACTGTTTAATCTTATTTTACCAAATCATCAAGCCGAGAGCTTTAAAACTTTAAAATAATTTCCTTCTGTTTGCTCTATATATTTTTAAAACTATCTAAAATTGCCTACCACCCTTAAATTCAATTAATACTGGGTGGTCAAAGTATTTAACGCCCTTTAGTAAAATAAATCAGCGATCTCTCCGTGAGTTCATCAATTTCATCATCATTAAGCCCGGCAAATTCACTAATTTGATTCATTGCAGAAAACCATCTGGTAAGTTGTTCCTGAAGTTGCTTTGGAGGGTGCATCGCTTTTGTTGTATCAGTTTGGTGAGGCTGTATAAAACAAGACATTAAGCACTGCAGGCCCGGACAATTTTTTGATAAGAAAAAGAGCCAGTACGGGAAATGTTTGTCCAGCAGGTGAACGTAATCCCTGACTTCCGGAATTACGAAGGGTTCACGGTCGTCCTGCTCATAGCCGGCAAAACCAATATCCACTTTTTCCATATTAGCCCGGGCGATTTGAGACGATGCCGTGAGTTTGCTGAGGACTGTTAAAGTGGGCATGATGTCTTTACGCTCGACCTCCTGCCGGGACACAATAACCTTTAAAGGGTCAAGCTCAGATGGAGATCGCTTTTGTCCTGGCCAGCGGTCGGAAACGTCCTGTTCATAGGTAATAATAAACTCACCTGATTCGTCACCGATGTCGGAAGCATCTTCCTCATACTCAATATCCGATTTATCATCAACAGTAATCTTGGCCCCAAGCTCCAGGTATCCCTCTATAGCTTCTTCGAGTTCATACAGATCACAGGTTTCAATTCTCTCGCCCCCGAAATCGAATAACCATCCCGACTCAGTAAAGCTGTCACCACCGGCTGATTCGTCGTTTTGATGGCAACCCTGGATTATCTCAAAATAATCCTCAGCCACTGTGAAGGAGATATACTGCGCTTCAGGTTTTTGCGTTCCTGTGTGGAACTCAAGGCCAAATTTAGTGTACGCTCCTGGTGTTGCCAGCGGCAGCCGCTCAAGGGCGTACAGGGCGTTTCCTAAGCCTATCACTTGGAGAGGTGAAATATTGGGGTGTTTGAGAAAATGGCGGGCTGTATCTATTGCAAGAGAAATTGCGTAGAAATCACCATCAGTTAGTTCAAATTTTCCTATGTTGCCCACTAAATAGCCCCCTCTTCAGCTGCCAAATGTCATTTTTATCATTATTATCACTGAAAAAATCTGTAATAATTCAGTCTACAGGGCTTAAAGCATTTATTTATGAAGGATTTTTAAAAAATTATGGTCGAAATAATAAAAATAACTATAATTAGGCCACGCGGCCAATGATAAGGCTGGATGGAGGTCGCGCTTTTTTCCACTTATCTGGTGTTCCAGATTAAACCGGCGTATTCTTTGATGGCCCGGTCGCTGGAAAATATCCCGGCTTTAGCGATATTATGCAGTGCGCTCTGCAGCCATTTTTCCCGTTCTGCATATTTGCGGTTCAGTCCCTCCCAGGCCTGGATATAGGGGCAAAAATCCTTTAAAACAAAAAACTGGTCGTTATCCCGCAGGAGGAAATCATAAAGAATATGAAAATCATAGGAGTTTTTAATAAACCCGTTGACCAGCTGATCCACCACCCGCTTCAGGCGGGGCGTGCTGTTGTATTCATCCCAGGCTTTGTAGCGGCTGGCTTCATAAAGTCCAAGCACCTGGTCTGCGGTCAGCCCGAACAGGGCAATATGCTCCTCCCCCACCGCCTCGCCTATCTCTAAATTGGCCCCGTCCCGGCTGCCCAGGGTAATAGCCCCGTTAAACATAAATTTCATGTTACCCGTGCCGGAGGCCTCCTTGCTGGCGGTCGAGATCTGCTCGCTGATATCAGCCGCAGGGTAAACGATTTCTCCCAGCGAGACATTAAAGTTCTCCAGAAAGACCACCCTCAAGTAATCCTTTACCTGGCTGTCATTATTGACGATTTGCGCCACGGAATTGATCAATTTGATTACGGCCTTGGCCAACTGGTAGCCCGAAGAAGCTTTACCTCCAAAAACAAAGGTGGTGGGCCCAATTGTCTTCCCTTCTTTTAGCCGGTTGTAAAGGTCCATGATTTTTAAGACATTCAGAATTTGCCTCTTATAGGCGTGAAAGCGTTTAACTTGAATGTCGAAGATCGATGCCGGGTCAATTATGAGCCCCTGCTGCTGGTAAATATATTTGGCCAGCAGCTCTTTATTTTTGGATTTTGCCTGGGCCAGCTGTTCCAGAAAGCCCCGGTCCCTCTCAAAGGGCATTAATTTCTCCAGCTCAACGGCCTGTTCGAGCCATTTGCGGCCGATAACCTGGGAAATTAAATCTGATAGGGTCGGGTTGGCATGATGCAGAAAACGCCGGTGGCTCACCCCGTTGGTGATGTTATGAAATTTCTCCGGGTTAACCCGGTAGAAAGCCCCTAAAATTTTTTCCTTAAGTATTTTGGAGTGGATTTGAGATACCCCGTTGACTGAGTAGGAGCCAACCACAGCCAGGCGAGCCATATGGATCTGGCCGCCGGTAATAATCGCTGTTTGCCGCAGCAATTCTTCATCTCCGGGAAATTTACGGCTTACCTCCAGCCGGAAGCGGCGGTCAATTTCTTCAATGATCATAAAAATGCGGGGGAGCAGAGCCCGGAATTGCTCCACCGGCCAGCGCTCCAGGGCTTCCGGCAGAATCGTGTGGTTAGTGTAAGAAAAGACGTTGGCCGTGATCTCCCAGGCCTGTTCCCAGCCCATTTCCTCCTCATCGATCAGGATTCGCATTAGCTCAGGGATGCTTACGGCGGGATGGGTATCGTTAATATGGAAGGCTACCCGCTGAACAAATTTGTCTAGCGACCCGTATAGCATCTTGTAATAATTAATAGTATCCCCCATGCTGGCGGCTGACAGGAAGTACTCCTGCCGCAGGCGCAATTCGCTGCCGGCTGCATTTTTATCCTCCGGGTAAAGAATACTGCTGATGGCCTCCACCTCTGCCCGATAAGCAGCCGCCTTGGCAAATTCCCCCCGGTTAAACGACGAAAGGTCAAGTTCCTGCAGCATGGGTTCAGCGCTGTACAACCTGAGATAGTTGACCCGGGACGTGTCCAGGTAGCCTGAGATTAATATGTCATAAGGGACGGCCAGCACCGGCTCATAATTTTCATGAATAAAAACCAGCCGGCTGCCGGACGTCTCGGCCCGCACCTGCCCTTTAAATTTGACCGGGATCATCCGGTCCGGCTTTACCGTTTCCCACAAATACCCGTCCTTCAGCCAGAGATCAGGTATCTCCACCTGAAAGCCATCTACGATTTTTTGAGTAAAGAGGCCGTATTTATAGCGAATGCCGAAGCCAAAGCCATAGCCTGCCCCCTTTTCATGGGCCATGGAGTCTAAATAGCAGGCGGCTAATCTCCCTAAGCCGCCATTACCTAAAGGGGCCTCTTCTTCCTGGAGGAGCAGCTCGTCGTAGGAGATATTTAAGTCGGCCAGCCCTTCCCGCACAATGTCTTCGATGCCCAAATTCATCAGATTATAAGAAAGCATTTTACCAATCAAAAATTCCATCGACAAATAATAAACGCGCCGCTCGTCCTTTTCGATATTAGATTTTATGGTCTTGACCCAAATAGCGTTGGTTATTTCTTTGACCAGGGTCACCAAGGCATGGTACTTCTCCCAGTAGCCCGCCGATTCCAGAGGATTGCTTTCCACCCGGCAGAAAATTTCCCGATACTTGGCCTTAAAGCTTTCTTTGTCTTTGATCAAAGTACCATTCACTCCTCTTATTAGGGCTGCCAGGAACAATTATCCCTGCCGCCCGGTCACATTCAGAAAAATTAGCAGTCACCTAAACAGACTAACTGGTAGGTAATGTAATGATTCGCTAAGCTGGTTAAAGCCTCCTCTTATAAATTGTGTCAACAACCTAGAAATTTTTCCTCATAAATTCGACCTTTGTCCTTATACTAAAAAAAAGACTTTCCAGAGTTGCAACCGCTGGAAAGCCCTTTTATTACTGCGTTCACGATCCTCAACAAGCCATAATAAAAAGGTGGCATAGTAAATTTGGTTATTTTTTTGTCGACAGTCCGTGATATTCTAATAAAAACGGTTCCCCTCAAAAAAGTTGGGAACCGTTTTTATGTGTGTTTTTTATATCTAATAGACCTTATCCAACACCCTTTTCATTTGCTGGAGCATATTGGCTTTGGGAACATCTCCGGCAGCTACTAATTTTACCCGCAGGACCTCCTGACCGCCCTTAGTCACCACATAAGCGCCCAATTCCTGCCCCTTGAGCACCGGCGCATCGATCTGCCCAGGCAGCTCTATTTTAGACTCAAAGCTTTTTTCCTCACCTTTAAGAGCTACCACCGCTACCTTTTCAGCAGCAACCGCATCCACCTGAGCGGCCTGGCCCTTACCCACTTTAACTGTTCCGGCTACAGTTCCCGCCGCGGCAACGTTCACCGCTCTATACCGGGCAAAGCCGAAGTCGAAGATCTTGGTGGACTCCCGGAAGTGGCTACTTGGCTCCTTGGTACCTAATACAACACAGATCAATCTCAGGCCGTCCCTTTCAGCTGAAGACGCCAAGCAATAATCAGCTTTTTCCGTCCAGCCAGTCTTGCCGGCATCGGCCCCCGGGTACCACCACAGCAGTTTATTAGTATTCCACAGCTTAAAGGCCCCGCCCCTCAGGTCCGACTCCTTCATCGAACTGATTTCCCGGAAAAGCGGGTACTTTAAGCCTTCCTTTAAAATTATAGCCAGGTCATAGGCGCTGGTGTAATGGTTATCGGCGGTCAGGCCGTGGCAGTTGGCAAAGCTGGTGTTAACCAGACCCAGTTCTTTGGCCTTGCCGTTCATCTCCTGGACAAAAGCTTCCTCACTGCCGGTCATATATTCCGCAACCGCCACACAGGCGTCATTTGCCGACTGCAGCCCGATGGCAGTGAGCATTTCCCGCAGGGTCATCTCCTCACCAGGCTCAAGATAGATCTGTGACCCCCCCATCTCCCAGGCGTTTTCGCTGGTGACCACCTGATCGGTCAGCTTGAATTTGCCTTGTTCCACCGCTTCTACCGCCAGCAACAGGGTCATCAGCTTCGTGACGCTAGCCATCGGCAGCTCTTTGTGCGCTTCTTTTTCATAAATGACCTGGTTGGTTACAGGTTCCAAAAGCACGGCCGCCACCGCTGTGGTTTCGGGGGCCGCAGGAGCCGCTGTCTTTTTGACTGCTGTTGTTAATCCTAGTTCCCCAGCTACAGACCAGGCTGCCTGACCTATAGGCACACCAACAAGCAGGACGGAGATAAGCATACCGACCAGGGCCTTTTTCCAAACCATAAGCTCATACCCCATTTCTTGAAAATATTTACCTAAAAGTACACTTCTATAGCTGTTAATTTCTATTATGATTCCCTAGCTTAAAGTTATACGGTTGTGATTAAACCATTATTTACAAAAATAAAACTGAATCCTAAGATACGGCTACAAGTAAGCTATCTTATTAAGATTGTTGCCAGAAAATACAAAGGTGTTAATAATCTTATAAAATATGGATTAACGTATACTGAATATGAGTTCCAGGTCAAATTAATATTGTTATTTTTATGAAAAAAAGCCACCTGAAGGCGGCTTTTACTTATTTTTGATTAAAGCGATCTTTCAGTTATGCTAGAGTATAAAATTCCCCTCTGTTAACCATTACTTTTCGATTTGTGCCTCTCTTTTATTAATCTTCACCGGGACTACCCCGGCCAGCTCTCCGATCACATTGACCAGTTCCGCCTCTGCGGGAACGATCACTTTGGTATTTTCTTTAAGCGCGGTTTCAACCGCTTCAAGCTTCCTCAGCAGCTGGGCATTGCCTCTGAAATACTTGTCTGCCGCTTCGTTTACCAGTTGGATGGCTTGGGCCTCTCCTTCAGCCGCCAGAATTTTGGCCTGCTTGACCCCTTCCGCCTTCTTGATTTCCGCCCGCTTAATCCCGTCGGCGGTAGTCTCAGCAGCAGTGGCAAAATCGATGGCGGCGATCTTTTCATTCTCGGCTTTGACGACCTTGTTCATTGTTTCCTGTACATCTTTGGGCGGGTCGATCTCTTTTAACTCGGTCCTGGTAATCTCTATGCCCCATAACTTGGTCTCAATTTTCAGTGTATCCAGCAGGTCGGTGTTAATCCTGCCTCTTTCACTGTTGGCCGACTTCAAGGACAGGGTGCCGATGATATTTCTAAGCGTCGTCCTTGCCAGGGCGACAATCTGGATCTGGTATTGTTTACGTTATAAACGGAATTTTTAACACTTTCCTCGTCTGTGTTGATCTTGAAATAAACCTGCGCGTCCACCGTTGCGTTCAGGTTGTCGTTTGTAATAATCACCTGAGGCTCGGCATTTACCATTTGCTCGGTGACGTTCACTAGATAAAGATTTTGAATCACCGGCACGATCCACTGGAAGCCCGGCGTAGCAAACCTGGAATATTTTCCGAATGTTTCAATTAGCCCCCGGTGCGTCGGCCTGACAATCCTGATTCCGGCGAAGAATATAACTGCAACGATAATAAGAATCAAGGCATATAAAATATACATTCCCTCACCCCCACTATTATAATTAACACCCACCTATAACATAACATATTAAACAGTATATATATATGGCATTATTAGGTCGTCGGCTGCTCAGGGTAACCGATGCAATCGGAGCCTAACTGTTTATTTGTGTTCCGGAAATTGATATATTCCTGTATTGAGTGTAGCTGAAGTTGAGTAGAGGTGTAGGGCTTTGTTATATAATGATCTCCTGAGGTAGTCAGGAAAAGCGAATCCCCTCATTTTTGCAACCTGTCATGGAGATGGCTGGATCTAGTCCACTGGACACAAGGAACTAGCGTCTCCCACGGTCGCGGCCTGGCCGGCTCGTAGCAATTGGTGTAGATAAAATTAGATGGACCTGAGCTTTATTTGCGCTATCCTGTGTCCATTACTGAATTACCTCATATACATACTGGCCGGTGCTGTTCGGCTGATCACCACCAAAGGAATACGCGCTCGCTGCTATATTTTTAGCCTCCCGGTGTTCTGCAAGGTTGGTATGTAACAGGCAGATGGTGTCTCCGGCATCTACCCTGTCCCCTACCTTCTTAACGATCGTCAGGCCGGCCGCGAAATCAATTAGGTCATCTTTCTTTTTCCGCCCCGCCCCCAGGAGCATTGCGGCCAACCCGATTGCCTCGGCATCGATAGCAGTGACATAGCCCGCCTGGGCGGCCTGCACCGCAACATGGTACTTTGCCTGGGGCAGCCTGTCCGGGTGATCAACTATTTCAGATTGCCCACCCTGGATTTCAATAAACTGCTTAAACTTATCGATAGCACTGCCGGAATTAATCAGCTTCTCCAGCTCTTTATAGGCTTTTTCAAAGTTTGGGCAAGCCCCGCCCAGCACAGCCATATACGCCGCGATGGTAAGCGCGACCGTGGTCAAGTCCTTGGCGCCCCGTCCCTGCAAAACCTCTATTGCCTCCCTAACCTCATTGGCATTGCCGACTTCATGGCCCAGGGGCTGGCTCATGTCCGTTAGCAGAGCTACGGTTTTTCGTTTTAGGGAATTGCCGATATCGACCATGGTTTGGGCTAATTCTTTGGCCTCGTCCAGAGACTTCATAAAAGCTCCGGAGCCGACCTTAACGTCCAGGACAATGGCATCCGCCCCGGAAGCGAGCTTTTTGCTCATAACCGAGGCGGCGATCAGCGGCACGCTATCCACCGTAGCGGTTACATCCCGCAAAGCGTAGATTTTTTTATCCGCCGGTGTTAAATTTGCGGTCTGCCCGACCAGGGCCATCTTATAGGAGTTTACATGCTGCAGGAACTCCTCCATGGTCAGGCTCGTTTTAAACCCGGCAATGGCTTCCAACTTGTCAATGGTGCCGCCTGTGTGCCCCAGTCCCCGACCGGACATTTTAGCCACCGGTACGCCCAGGGAGGCAACCAGGGGAATGACGATCAGGCTGACCTTGTCTCCCACGCCGCCGGTGGAGTGTTTGTCCACTTTGATACCCTTAATTCCCGATAAGTCCACCTGGTCTCCGGAATTGATGTAGGCCAGGGTCAGGTTGGTTATTTCCTCCTTGCCCATTCCTTTAAAATAGATGGCCATTAATAGGGCCGACATTTGATAGTCCGGTATTTCCCCTACCGTGTAGCGCCCGATGATGAAATTAATCTCAGCCGGGGTTAATTCCCTGCCCTGCTTCTTTTTATTGATCAGGTCGACCATACGCACCAAACCAACACCCCCTTCGCTCCTCGCTATTGGGCAGACCTGCCCTCTCAGGATTTGTCCCTGGTATAACCAAACCTAATAAAGCCACGCTGTTCCTGGCTACCGGCAGTCCAGCCGTCTACGAAAGTTTTATTGCGCCGAATAAGCACTAACATATCCCCTGGCTATGCAAAGAAGGATAAGCGTATTCAAACTAGTTCAATACGACGAAATAAGTGTCAGCTCGCCCCACTTTACAGGATGCGTTTATCCCTGCACCTCTAAGACACCTCACCCCAGAAGCTTTTGCCCACCGGAAACCTTAGGCCGAATATTTCAGCCACTGTCGCCGCCACGTCGGCAAAGGACTGCCGCACCCCCAGATTCACACCCGGCCGGACTGCCTCGCCGTAAACCAAGAGCGGCACGTACTCCCGGGAGTGGTCAGTGCTGGGATCAGTGGGATCACAGCCGTGGTCCGCAGTAATAATCGCTATGTCGTCCTCTCGCAGGGAGCCGAGTATTTCGGGCAGCCGCCGGTCCAGCTCCTCCAGCGCCCGGGCGTAGCCCAACGGGTCATTGCGGTGGCCGTACAGCATGTCGAAGTCCACCAGGTTGGTAAAGATCAGACCTTCCCCCGGGGATCGGAGCAAATTCAGAGTATGCTCGATGCCGTCCGCATTGCCTGTGGTGGGAAAGGTGCGACTGATTCCCTCCCCGTCAAAAATATCCCGGATCTTGCCCACACCGGTAACCTCGATCTGGTTTTCCGCCAGCAGGTCCAGCACTGTTTTACCGGTCGGTTTCAGAGAATAATCATGCCGGCGCACCGTCCGCTTGAAGCTACCCGGCGCTCCTACAAAAGGCCTGGCGATCACCCGCCCGACGGCGTGCTCTCCTACCAGCAACTCTCGGGCAATCCGGCACATTTTATACAGCTCCTCGATGGGAATGACCGCTTCATGGGCCGCCACCTGGAACACGCTGTCCGCGGAGGTATACACGATCGGGTAGCCGGTTTTCATGTGCTCTGGGCCAAGCTCGTCGATAATCGCCGTGCCCGAGGCCGCCTTGTTGCCAATCACGGGCCGCCCGATTTTCTCCTCGTAGGCTTTGATCAGCTCCGGGGGAAAGCCCTGCGGGTATACCGGAAACGGGCGCTCCAGGATCAGACCCGCCATCTCCCAGTGTCCGGTGGTGGTATCCTTGCCAGCGGAGCGCTCGGCCATGCGGCCGTAGGCCGCAGCCGGGCTCTGTGTTGGGGGGATGCCCTCGATCTCAATAATATTGCCGAGCCCCAGGCGGCCCAGGTTGGGCAGCTTGAGCCCGCCGGCAGCCTGGGCCGTATGGACCAGGGTATTGCATCCAGCATCGCCGTACTGCCCCGCGTCCGGCAATTCCCCTATCCCCACACTGTCCATGATCAATAGCGCTACCCGTTTCACCTGCATAATACTTGTCCCCCTTAAATTATATATAAATAAAATCCCATCGATCATAAACTGTATTACGCCAGAATTCCCCTTCCTGCCGGAGTACAACTTTCTCATAAATTGCCTCCAGGTCAAAGGACTGCATGCTTTTTGCCAGATTTAACCCAGCGGGCCAATCCTCACTAGGCCCTGGGGTGGCTGCGGGCGTACACTTCCCTCAGCCTTTGCCTGGTCAGGTGGGTATAGATCTGAGTGGTGCTGATGTCTGCATGACCGAGCATTTCTTGCACCGAGCGGAGATCGGCGCCGTTTTCCAGAAGATGGGTGGCAAAAGAGTGCCTGAACGTATGCGGGGTGATTTCTTTATTAATGTTTGCCTTTGTGGCATATTTTTTAAGGATCTTCCAGAACCCTTGCCTTGTCAGCCGTCGCCCATGCTGGTTGACAAATAGGGCGGTAATATCGCCGCCTGCTATCATTAGTTTGCTCCTACCCCCGAGCAGGTATTCCTTGAGAAAGTGTGCCGCAACATCGCCCAGCGGCACGATCCTTTCCCGTGAGCCCTTCCCGAAACAGCGGATAAAGCCGCTTTCCAGATTGACGTGCTCAAGGTTCAGGGACACCAACTCCGAAACCCTAATACCGGTGGCATATAACAGCTCCAGCATGGCCTTGTCCCTGAGCCCTGTAGGCTCATTAAGGGCCGGCTGGCCGAGTAAAAGCTTCATTTCCTCCACAGTCAGCACCCGAGGCAGCTTTTGGACTGATTTAGGAAATTCCAGCCCGGCAGTCGGATCTCGCGTAATCAGGTCCTCTCTGAGCAAATATTTATAAAAAGACCTTAGCGCGGCCAGGTGCCGGGCAATAGTGGCCGGCGCACAACCGGCCAGCTGTAGCTGCCAGAGGTAAGACATGACTGTATTGCGGTCTGCCTGTTCCAGTGTACCCAGGCCGCCATCACGGCAAAAGGCCATGTAGCCGTTTAAGTCTAGCCGGTAAGAGGAAAGCGTATTTTCCGCAAGTCCCCGCTCTACATCCAGGTGATAAATAAATTCCTCCAGGAGCCTCAGAATGACCATCCCCACGCTTCCAATAATTTGAGTATTTATACTCTATTTCCACACAAAACCAGGCAATCCTTTTCTAAAGCAAATAATTGGTGTAATACTTAAATAATAGCGGGGTCAGGTAAACCTCGACCAGCCCGGCCACCGCCATGCACAAAAGCACCAACGCCATCAGTCCACTATAGACAACAAAATTCGGCCACACCAATACCCTGGAATCGTTAAACCGCCTGGCTAGAACGAGCGCAAAGGAAAGGGACGCCACCCCGGCCAGCAATAGCGCCGGCACCATCAAAACATTTTGGGGCAGGATAGCGGCAATCGTTAAGGCTATCCCCGGTGTGCTTTGCTCGCGGGTCAGATACATCACCGTAAAGCCCAGCGCAAACCCGCGCAGAAAAATGATGCCCAAAAGGGCTGGTATACCGATCACCGTAAGGCCAAGCACATACATAATCAGGACCTGGCCGGCATCACGGTATAATACACCCCTGAGCACCTGCCCGGTATCGATCTCTACCAGGCTGTACTGTTGAAAAAAAAGCTCCAGTTCCTGGTTTAGCAAAAGCGTTTGCTCGGCCTGCATTCGCTGCAGCCCCACCCCGCCGGCGGCAAGCCCCAGGATAAATACTGCTAAAATAATTAAAAAAACCGGCCACACCTGCCGCAGTGCCGCCAGCCAACCTGACCGGAACCGTTTGGCCACAGCCAGCCCCCCTTTATCTGATACCTGTCCTGGTTTATTTTATGGGCTGACCGGACTGTATATGACATTATTTACATTCATAGCATTTCTCTGGCAATCATATATTTTGAGCAAGTCAAATCAGAAGGGAGACTATCACATGCGGGTATATACCCAGACAAACGGTTTTTATATTTGCGGTAAAATAAAGGAGGCCCGGCTCCTGCTGGCTGAGTACGCCCGCCGGTACCGGACCGTAAAAGAAATGATCAAGAAAACACAGCATTAAGCCGTTATTTTCTGAGCTACCTTAATTATTTCAAACAAATACCTGGCGTTTTCCACCAGATTGTCTGTCGTGATATATTCCTCGGTGGTATGGACTTTTTTCATTCCAATCCCGAGCACTGCTGCAGCAATGCCTTTGCTGTTAAAAATATTTGCGTCGCTACCGCCGCCTGTCTTGACCAGGCGAGACTCCAGGCCCAAGTTGCGGGCTGCTTCCACAGCAATCCTGACCGGCAGGGAGTCCGCCGCCAGGTGATAATCAGGGTAGAGCAACTCAGTGACAATATCGGCTTCGGCCCCGTACTTTTTGGCCGCCTCTTCGATAGCCAGGCACATCTGGCTGGTCTGCCGCAGGCGTTTTTCCGTGTTTAGACTTCTGGCCTCGCCTTCCAGGGTAACGCTGTCAGGCACGATATTGACTGCATTGCCGCCGGAAATAATGCCGATGTTACTGGTTGTTTCCTCATCGATCCGGCCTAACTGCATTTGGGCAATTGCGTAGGCCGCCACCTGGATGGCGTTAATCCCGTCCTCCGGTTTAATCCCGGCGTGGGCCGCCCGGCCCCGAACGGTGACGCCGATATGGTCATGTGAGGGCGCCTGGGTGACAATTGTACCGGGATCCCCGTCGCTGTCAAGCACGAAGCCAACCTTCGCGCCGATAGCTTGACAATCCAGGTTTTTGGCGCCGAACAGGCCGCTCTCCTCCCAGATGGTGAAGGCTACGGCCAGACCGCCGTGCTCGGTATTATTCTCGCGCACCAGCCGCAAGGACTCCAGGATTGCTACAATTCCTGCCTTGTCGTCCGCACCTAGAATGGTGTCTCCGGAGGAGCGGACCACACCGTCAGCCACCACGGGCTTTACCCCGCAGCCCGGCTGCACGGTATCCATATGGGCACAAAGCAGGAGCGAAGGGCCTTGGCCCGTGCCGGGCAGGTTGCCGATCACATTGCCGGCATTACTACCAGACTTTTGACCGGCGTCATCCTCCCATACGGACAGGCCCAAGTCCGTCAATTTCTTAAGCAGCAGGTCTGCGATCCGGCGCTCCTTGCCGGACACGCTGTCCACCTGCACCAGTTCTAAAAATTCATCAAGGATCCGGCCGTCGTTGTCCATCGCAGTGCCCCCCGTACTCTAATGACATACTTGCTCATATTGTCGACCGGGGCCGCAAGCAGTGTTTTTTTGCACCCCTGATTAGTCCGGTTTTTTAGCTTGACTTTTCCTTACCTTCAGCTCACCTTTTGCTCAATCCGCAGCTTGTCGGCCACCATAGCGATAAATTCCGAGTTGGTCGGCTTGCCCCGCTCCAGGTTTATAGTATAACCGAAGAATTTGGTCATCATGTCCACATTGCCGCGATCCCAGGCCAGCTCGATGGCGTGCCTGATCGCTCGCTCGACCCGGCTGGGTGTGGTTTGATATTTTACGGCAATCATTGGGTAAAGCTCCTTAGTGACCGCGCCCAAGAGGTTAACATCGCTGATCACCATCAAAATCGCGTCCCGCAGGTAAAAATAGCCCTTGATATGCGCCGGAACACCCATCTCATGGATCAGGTTTGTCACGGCTACGTCTAAATTCCTTGGTTTCACCGGGGTAACGTATTGCGGCACGTGGACTCCCTCCGCCAGTTGGCGGATCCGGGTCGCCAGGACATTAAAATCAAACGGTTTTAGAATATAATAATCAGCGCCTAATTCCACCGCCCGCTGGGTCACGCTCTCCTGCCCGAAGGCCGTCAGCATAATTACCTTGGGTTTATTGGCCACTCCATTACTGGAGAGGTTTTCCAAAACGCCGATACCGTCAAGGTGGGGCATAATAATATCCAGGACAATCACATCGGGACTTTGTTCTTCAATCAACTGCAGAGCCTCCAAGCCGTTCGACGCAACAGCCACCAGCTCAAAGTCTTCCTGTTGATTGATAAACTCTTTTAGTAATTCGCAGAAATCTCTATTATCATCTGCGATTAATAGCCTTATAGCATTACCTGTCATAAGAATCTCCCGCCTCCTGTATTTCTATAATTTGTTAATTTATATCTATAACCAACAGATTCGACGGCAAAAAAAAAAATCCTTCTAGCGATCTCAAAAAAAAGGAAAAATTTAGTAGACGAAATTTCTTTGTACCTTAGGAAAATGGCTAACTTGCCATTATTTTTACATTGATAAAAATTTTTACTTTTTTTAAATACTTATTTTTTGAATTTTCTAAATGTTTATTGACTTTAAACTATCCCCCTGCATATAATAAAATTACACTAAGGAGTAGCCCCCGGGCTACCTTAGACGAAGGGTGGGTCGATTCCCCCGCAGGGAATCATTGAAGACCTACCCTTATATATTTGCAATTTTTTCACCGGGCTTAGCTGTTCGGCCCGGCTATTGTCAACCGATCTATTTTATTTAAAGTAATAATAAACATGTTTTAAAAAGATTATTTAGAAAAATATTTCCATCAAGCCGGAGTGACCAAAATTTTCACCATGGTGGCCTGGAATAACAATACCGGCATTTTTTGTTTTTTTGATCGCCTAGGTTTTAAGAAAGCTGATTTTGTAGTTATTGAAAAAGACATCTAATAACCAGCGTCTCAGCATTGAACATCCGCGACGTCTCCTGGTCATAGTGGCACCAAATGGACAGAAACGGGTATCCTTTTTAGTCAGCCAGAATGCCCATCATCGTTTCAAAGGTTATTCCACCATTTTCCTTCTTCATCACGTGCCGGATTCCAGCAAACGAAGGTAGCTGTCGGCGATGCCCATGTAGCCAGGTCACCCTTTTTATATCGTCCAGTTACATAGTGATTGGCATGAAGCAAATTTGAAATTGATCTCCAAGAGCGAAGGAGGCTATCCCGACAGCCCTCGCCGTATCGCAGGCCAATTTCGTACGGGGTGCCCTGGCATTCCACTTCCTTTAATGTCCTGGTTTCTTTCATACGCTAATCCTCCTTACCTTCGAATCGAAGTGGGTATAAAGGGTGGGCTTTTTTATACCTACAGCGGAGGCGATTTGGTTCATTGTTGTCGCATCATAACCTTCTGCCGCAAACAGGGAAAAAGGCGCAAGTTTTATTTAGACCAATGAAACCACCCATAAATGAATGATAATTAATTTTCTTAAATATTGTTTGCAAATATATTTAAAACATTAATACGATAGGGGTAGTTTAATATACCTTAGCTTAATAATTAACACAATTAATCCGTTATCTAAATATTACACTACTATCTGAATATTTAACAAATAACCTTGAAAGATTTTTAACCATAAGTATTATAACTTCATACTTAATTAAATTCACACTGTTGACCATTTTATACTCATGTAATAGAATAAAATATATTCCTAATTACAAGGGGGACATTAAAATGAAAGGCCATACCGGAGACATTAAGGGTTATCTTCATTTATCACGCCGGAATGTCGAAACTGCTCTAAAAAGTCAGAATTATGTTGATAAAATTTCCTTTGGTTATTTTGATAATGACGGTATTCCCATCGCGGAAATGACCATTAAATGGCATAACATCGGAACAATTGACAAACCTATTGCAAAACTAGAAGTATACGAAAATGCTTTTTATTTATTAGAACAATTTAAAGATTTAATCAATCTATTGGCAAAAGTTGATTCTGAAGAATATATTCAACCAAAAGTTTTTTGCAAAAAATTAACTGAGTTTGGATTTAAGAATTTATCGTAATAAATAGACATGTTCTTTTCAACGTCTGGCGAGTGGTGAGAGTAACGCAATATTTCTGAAAAAATTTGCCTTCTCAAAAATTAATGTATAAAAAAATTTTGCTCAGTAAACTATATCGATGTCAAGAAGTCCTAAATCAGATAAAATATAAATATTTAGTCACAATATTCAGAAAATAAAAAAACTCTGGCTATAGTCCAGAGTTAAAGCAAAAACTTATCAGTTTTCATCAAATAACTTAAGCCGCTTGTCCTTCAGCAGTACCGTTTAGCAGACCGGATTCCCTCAACATCCACTCTGCCGGTACGGCATAACCTCGTGTCGGATCATTGACAAAAACATGGGTAACGGCGCCAACCAACTTGTTGTCCTGGATAATCGGACTGCCGCTCATCCCCTGAATTATGCCCCCGGTCTGTTCCAGCAGGCGCGGATCAGTTATTTTGATAATCATTCCTTTACCATTGTTTGACGCCTGCGGGTTTATTTTCTGGATTTCAACAGTGAAGCTTTCCACCTGCTCATCTTTTAAAACAGTCAATATTTCGGCCTGGCCTTTTCGGACATGATTTGCCTCGCTAACTGGTATCGGCGCACTGTAATTAGAGTGTGCAGGCGGATTCTGCAGCTTGCCAAATATACCAAGCTTGGTATTTTGGAAAATGGTTCCGCTCACTTCCCGGTCATCGTCTTGAAACGAGCCAATCTTTTCGCCGGGCTGACCGCGCTTGCCTCGGTGGATTGACTGGATACTGGCACCGACAATTTTTCCGTCGGTGATCTCAATGGGTTTTTGGGTACCATTATCTGTGATGATATGTCCTAGGGCGCCATAGGTCATACTGCCCGGTTCATAAAATGTCAGCGTGCCCAGTCCTGCGGCACTGTCTTTAATTAGAAGCCCGATTCGGTACTGCTGAGTTTCCCTGCAATAAGCCGGATTAACGTTGGCCTGAAATATTTGTTCGCCGCGCTTTACCTCAAAGGTTATCGACTGGCCCGTGGCTCCGGCCCGGGCTATAATATCCCTGACCTGTCCCTCGCTTTTAACCGCCTCGCCGGCAATCTTGAGAATGATATCCCCATCACTGATTCCCGCGTCCACAGCGGGATTTACATTATTTCCGCTCCGGTCTTCAACAGCGGCGTGGCCGACTACCATGACCCCCTGCGCATGAAGCAAAACACCGATGGACTGGCCGCACGGCACTACATTAACCTCCGAAACGGCACTAACAGCAACAATATTTCTTTCAATGGGAGCGGGGAAATCTAATAACAGCGGTGCTCCAACTGCTCGGGCCTGCTGTCCGGGCAAGTACACTATCCCCGGCAAAACCACCACCCCGGACATTACCAAAATCATAATACCGTACCAAAAACCCCGTGTTTTCCCCCTCAAGCATCACCCCTCCAATTTTAGTGTCGCCCCACCTCCATGGTTTCGATCAGAAGTTTCAAAGATATTTTGCAAAATATCAAAATACACTGTGTAAGCTTAAAGTAACCCTTATAAATCGGTATTATTCTCGCTAAATATGTCTGGACTTGCCAATATGGCGTTTTTATTAATCCCTCAAACTTTATGTAACTTTTTGTTTAGTTTCCTTTAAAGCAGGTGGTGGAAATTCAAACAAATTTTATTATAAATTTAATATACCCGCCATTACCCAATAAATAAAACCAGCAAAAAACATCGTGATGGGAAGGGTGATCACCCAGGCCATCACCATCTTCAACCCGGTATCCCACTTTACTGCCGAAACACGTTTAGCTGAACCCACACCCATGATTGAAGATGATATTACGTGTGTGGTGCTGACCGGCAGGTGTAAGTATGTGGCCATGATGATGATAAATGCTGAGCTGAAATCGGCGGCAAAGCCATTGGAAGGCTCCAGCTTGATGATCCTGGTGCCCACAGTTTTGATGATTTTCCAGCCTCCCACCGAGGTGCCCAGCGCCATGGCTAAGGCGCAAGAGATTTTGACCCAGAAGGGGACTTCCAGGTTGGGTTGCAGACCTCCCGCCACCAGGGCGAAGGTGATAATCCCCATTGATTTTTGGGCATCGTTGGTGCCGTGGCTAAAAGCCTGCCAGGCCGCGGTGAAAATCTGCAGCAGGCGGAACCGGCGGTTCAGCTTGGCCGGGTGGGCGTTTTTAAAAATGAACCTGATCAGGGTCATCACCAGAAAACCCACCGTGAAGGCGATTATTGGGGATAGAATCAGCGCTTCCACGATCGTAAAAAAACCCTTGTAGTTGACCGCATTTATGCCGGCGGCAGCGATAACAGCGCCGGCCAGCGAGCCGATCAGGGCATGGGAGGAACTGCTGGGAATGCCATAGTACCAAGTGATCAGGTTCCAGGCAATCCCTGAAATTAAAGCAGCAGCGACAATATACATGCCGTGCTCCAGCTTTAGCGGGTCAGCAATACTGCCGCCAATAGTTTTCGCCACTCCGGTAAAGAGCATCGCACCCAATAAATTCATAAAAGCGGACATCATGATGGCAGTCCGGGGCGTGAGCGCTTTGGTCGAGATCGAAGTGGCAATCGAATTTGCCGTATCATGAAAACCGTTAATAAAGTCAAAAGAAAGCGCCAGCACCACCACCAGCGCAATCAGGAGTATAGTTGCGTCAAAACCAAACATTCAACCCACCCTTTAAGAACTGCGCATAATGATGCCTTCAAGGATATTGGCTACATCCTCGCAGGAATCTGAAACTGCCTCCATCATGCCATATATATCTTTGCGCTTAATTAATTCAATTGCGTCGGTACAATTAGAAAATAGTGTCTTCAAGCTGTCCCTTAGCAAATCATCCGCTATGTTTTCCAGTTCATTAATCTTGTGAATATGTTTGCTCATATCACTGAGCCGTTTGTCCACCAGGTGGCTAATAGCGTAGGTTATTTCCTGAATACACTCCTCAATATTCTTGGTGAAAAGCAGCATGTAGTGGTCAATTTCAACCATATTATATATTTCCAAGCGGGAGGCACAGGCTTCCAAACAGTCCAAAACATCATCCAGTTTTAAACTTAGCCCCAGGAGATCTTCCCGCTCAAAAGGGGTGATAAACGTCCGGTTCAAAGCCAGGATTATTTCATGGGTATAATGGTCTCCCATTTCCTCAACTGTTTTTAGCTGGACGGCATATTCCTCAGCATCGGCCGGCGTATCAATCTCTTGCCGGAAAACTTGGCTGGCGAGCTGGAGGTTTTTGGCAATCATCGTTAAATTATCAAAAAAGATATCCCTTTTTTTTTGAAACAAATTACTACTCCCCCTGTAGAAAAATTACTCCATATGGTATATTATCATACCTAAGCTTAAAATCAATCATAAACTTAAATAAGTCACTCCAAACTTAATTAAGCTATAAAAGCGCGCGCATAGTAAAGGATGCCCCTTAAGGGGCATCCTTTAACGCCAGCTATTGTTCTCAGCCAGTGACTGCTCAGCCCGTTCGATGGCAAGTCTGACTAAATTACCACAGTTTTTAGAGGAAACATTACCGAAGTAGCCGCCATCCCTACGCACCACGTCGCCAACGCCGAGTTCATCGGCTAATTCATACTTCAGCCTTTCGGACATTACGCCTCCACGCCTTCTGCTCATTAGCCCATCCCCCTTTTTTGCCGGAACAATAGCTTTAATTATTATTTGATCGGGATTATTAAAATATCACGGCCAAATTATGCTTTAGTAGTGCATAAAACGCATTAGTGCTTGAAATTTAATATAATGGGTGATTTCATCTTCGCCAATTTTTTTAAATAAATCATCTACTTGTATTATGGTGGCCAGCTTGATTATTTCCTGGTTGAAGTCCAGCGCCTCTTTTGCGGCCTGCACCACTTTTCTTAACCCGTCTCTGAATGAGGTGTATTTAGGGACGCTCGCCTGCAGGTCTGTCAGGTCCTGCCCACTTAATTCCTTAAACAATTTGCCTATTTTTAAAGCATGCTCGCGCTTGTCCCGGCGGGCTTCCACCAAGGCCTCGGTGCTCACATAGTCCGTAGCAAGAGCCAGGAGCTGGCTGTATAAGGCCGCCGCATTTCTTTCGTTGTAGTAAGCTTTTTCTATTTTAGCTAAGAGAGTGCTAATATCCATACGATCACCTCCCCGCAGATTTTGCTACATGTTATGGAGACTAAGCGGGGATGGTGCACTAAAAAAATTATCTTTTTTAAATGTGAAAATTGATGTAATCCTCTGCGTTACATCTGTTTCAAATCTTCGGATAAGTGGCCTTAACTTCCTGTCAAAAATTATGCTAATCTCCCCGGGGTCACAGGTTACCATGGCTGGGCTTATTGAGGAGTTCTATGATATTTCTACAATACCCCGGCAGCGGATACTGTCCCCCTTTATCGGTACTAGAACTCAGAAAAAAATGACAACTATTATATTTTTGACTGGGGAAAATTCTGATACGGCAAGTACGGTTGGGTATTTAAAGGGAAAGAATGCTATATAATAGAAATTATCATCAAAATTACCTGGTTACCAGGTAGGAATAGCCTAAAACGGGCGCTATCGGTTAACGATAATACTGTATAATAATCATTCAAATAATGACACTCCTTAAATGGAGCGTAACTATTTAATGAAGCTATACAGGAAACTTTTGTAGCAACCAACCAAAGAAAGTCTCCCATACCGGCTGGTAACGCCCGGTAAACTGATGATCGGCACCGCGGATGATTTTTATTTCCTTCGGCTCACCCGCTGCATCAAAAATAGCCTGCGCATTGCCCACGGGCACTGTTTGATCTTGCTCCCCATGGATAACTAATAGCGGCTCAGGCGCAATGAGGGCAGCCTGGCCGTAAACGTCGTGCCGGTCAAGATCAGCAAAAAATCCCTTGCTGATATTAGGTGCGCCCTCCTCCTCAGAAATGGGGAAAAGATCACTCGCTGTCTTTGCCGCCTGCTTCCGGTAGCGAGCAAACACCTCTTGCACCGCTCCTGGCGCTGCCCAGGTACAGACTCCAGCTATACGGCCGCCATACCGACCCAGGCAAAGCGCCGCCGTCCCGCCAAAACTCCGGCCCAATGTGATTACCCGCTCAAAGCCGAGTCCCCGGCAGAAATCAACCGAACTCTTGACATCCCCGATATGGCGAGTCAGGCTGATTCCGGCAAAATCACCCTCGCTTTCTCCGCAGCCGGTAAAGTCAAAAAGTAACGTGGAGTAGCCGAGCCGCCCCATCTCCTCGGCCATGGCGACCGCACGCCCGCCGCCCTCTTTGCTGCCTGCAAAGCCATGACAAACAACGATTACCGTCCCGGCTGCGACCGGTTTTTTATAAAGCAACCCGGTCAGGTTAATTCCACTCTGATTAGGGTAAATAACCTTTTGCCACTGGTGTGATTGTTTCATAAAAAGCATTAATCCTCCCCAACTTAACAAACTTACTAATCATATTCTAATATTCTTAAAGTCAAAGTTGATAACCTGCCAGTAATCCACAGCAGCACAGGTTTCTCTGAATAAAAATTATCTTGAACATCGGCTTGTACCATCAGCATAATTGCCTATTCTTAACAGGTAATGAAACAATTATGTAGTCATACAAAATAAAAAGGCCGGTTTCCGCACTGGCAACCGGCTTCGTTAAGTTTATATTTCAAATACGGTCATATCGCGCCAGGGATAGTAACAAAACAATGCTTTGCCGATAACCAGCTCCATCGGCACCACACCCCAGAACCTGCTGTCATAACTGTTGTTACGGTTATCGCCCATAACGAAGATACTGTTTTCGGGCACTGTAAAGAGTTTAAAGTCCTCCCTGGGCTTTTCCAGCTCGTAAGGCTCCTCCAGTGGATTTCCATTGACGTAGACAATACCCCTTTTTATTGACACCGTATCCCCCGGCAGGCCGACTACCCGTTTGATCATCACCTCATCCAGGCGGCTGGCCGGCGGGGCTTTAAAAACAACAATATTGCCCCGGTCCACACCACTCACCCGCAGAGAAACTTTTTCTATTAAAAGCCTGTCTCCCACCTTGAGGGTGGGGAGCATGGAGGTGCTAGGAATCCACCTGGCTTCCGCCACAAAGGTGCGAATGACCAGGGACAGCAGCACTGCCATCATAACAGTCAGGATCAGTTCGCGGAACTTCGATGCAGCCGGCATAAAATTTCTCCTTCCGCTTAAAGATAATAATTCTACCTTTTTAATCGTAGACAAAAGCCAATATCCTGTCAATACCAAAAGTGCCCGCTCAACGGACCAGTTCAATCGGGTGGGATGAAGTTCTCCAGCCACCCGCCGGCTGAAGAACCCGATTGTGCTGTAATCACAGTTATTAAACCGGGTCCACCTGACCAGCAGCCCAGCTCATGATTCTTTTCTCCAAGTCATGGTTATCCACCAGGGTCACCAGGCGGTTGGCGTTATTAATATTTCCAGTCCGTATCCAGCACCCCGGACACCTCGGCCAGTTGGCTGTGCTGCGGGCCGGCCAGCGCGGTCATGCCCTTCTTTGCTCGGGCGGCTTGTAATCCTGATTTAGACACCACAATTTACAACCAGGCCGCTTTGGCCATTCTCAAAAGCGATATTTAACAGACAAAGGTTCAAGCCGGGTGTTGACCTTCAAACTTATTGTTGTTTGAAGACCGCAACACGGTTTGCGGACTGTGGATAGAACACTTTTATACTCTCCCCAAGACAGCCTTTAATACATCATCAAACGGCATCTCCCCAATCTCATCCAGCATCTTATCTAACTTTGTCTTTCGCCTCAAGGATCCTTCCAGGAGAATATTTACTATTTGATCCCTGTCCACTAATATAGACTTGACCTCCAGTGCCCCGCATAGAAGCCCGGCGATAATTAAAAGTTTGGCTGGGTTGAGACCCGGGATACCATTATTGTTCGTTTTATTGTTCTTTCCAACATTCCCAGGGCAAGATTTCGACATGTTCTTGGCGGAATTGAAATTTCCTTTGCCCAATTGGGCAATCTGATCCATTAATGTATTTAAATCGCTGGATGAAAACATGCAAAAATCCCCTTTAGCGTCCCGCTTAATCTAGGGAAACACCACAGTCTCTTCATCAGTTATCTGCCCGGGCCCTAGAAAGCCGGTGGCAAGAAAAATGAATAGGGCCACCGTAATGATTAATAGAAGATCATGCCGGAGGTCTTCAGTCGTCGGCATTTAATCACACCTTTTCTAGCGTATAATATAATTATATTAACCAAGCAGCTGGTTGGTGTTTTATAACCGTATTCTTAAATGTTGCCGCTCCATTCCAGCAAGCTAAGCTTTGCTGCCGCTATTTGGGGTAACTATGTTTCTCCCAAAAAACATCCAACTCAATGAACTAATGCCATCATAACTTCTTCTCAAGACATTTTCCTGCCGCTGTGACTTCCGATGGAAGATAGCTTCGATCTTTCATTGTTTTTTGGCCGTAAAAAATTATTCCCTATGATATTATCGAATTTCTACCATAGGGGGTAATTTAATTCACTATCAGTTTATCGTGTTCAGTTTAGGCATCAGGCTTCCACCTCAAAACAGGCTTGCGGGCCGCCTTTACCCCGTCCAACCGTCCGACAACGGTAGTATGGGGCGCCTTTATTACCGTTTCCGGCTCCTGTGCTGCCTCCCGGGCGATCTTGATCATCGTTTCAATAAACTCATCTAAAGTCTCCAGGCTTTCCGTTTCCGTTGGCTCGATCATGAGCGCCTCTTTGACAATCAGGGGAAAGTAAATGGTCGGCGGGTGGTAGCCGTAATCCAACAGCCGCTTGGCGATGTCCTCGGTTGACACTCCCTTTTCCTTCTGCCTGCTGCCGGACAGGACAAACTCATGCTTGCACACCTGGTTATAGGGCAACTCGTAGTAACCTTTGAGCCGCTGCATCAGGTAGTTGGCGTTTAGCACCGCGTCTTCCGTCACCCGCCGCAAGCCCTCCGGCCCCATGGCCCGGATATAAGCGTAGGCTTTAACCACCACGCCAAAGTTGCCATAGAAAGCTTTCACTCGGCCAATGGAAAGGGGTCGGTCATAGTCCAGATAATAGCGGCCTTCCTTGAGCTCCACCACCGGTTTGGGAAGAAAGGGCACCAGGTGCTCTTTTACCCCCACCGGGCCTGAGCCTGGACCACCGCCGCCATGGGGGGCTGCAAAACTCTTGTGTAAATTCAGGTGGATTACGTCAAAGCCCATCGCGCCCGGAGTGGCTATCCCAAGGATCGCGTTGGCGTTTGCACCGTCGTTATAGAGCAGGCCGCCGGCCTGGTGCACCAGATCAGCGACTTTTCTGATATCGGACTCAAACAGTCCTAGGGTATTGGGGTTGGTTAGCATGATCCCGGCTAAACGGCCGTCAAGATTTTTTTTCAGCTCGTCCAGGTCAATCCGGCCGCTTTGACTGGATTTGATCTCGACGATCTCCAGGCCGGCCATCTGGGCCGAGGCCGGGTTGGTTCCGTGGGAGGAATCAGGCACAATAATCCTGGTGCGGTGACCCTCGCCGCGGTTTTCATGGTAGGCCTTGATCATCATCAGGCCTGACAGCTCACCCTGGGCGCCGGCTGCCGGCTGCATTGAAAATTTGACCATGCCGGTGATCTCAGAGAGGTAGCGGTCCATCTGGTAAAGCAGCTCCAGACACCCCTGCACCGTGTCCTCGTTTTGATAGGGGTGCACGCCCCTAAAGCCATTCAGGTTGGCTATTTCTTCATTGACCTTGGGATTATACTTCATCGTGCAGGAGCCTAGCGGGTAAAAGCCGGTATCCACGCCGTAGTTTAGCTGGGACAGGCCGACAAAGTGTCGCACCGCCTCCACTTCGCTAACTTCCGGCAGCCGGGGCGGGTCCAGTCGCAGGTATTTAGGTGGAATCATCTGCTCAATTTCCTTTTCTGGGACATCAGCGGCAGGCAGGCGGATGCCGGTCCGGCCCGGAGCGCCTTGCTCAAAAATCAATTCCATAACAGCGCTATCCCCTTTCGCAATCAACAATTACACAATCAACCTGTGCCTGAATTATTAGACTAGGGAACTTTCAAAGATTCAATTCAACAAATATAAACAGTTTGGTTCTGAGGTTTGTTATTGTTGCCTACGCAGTCACCTTTTACTATATTCAACCAGCTGGTCGATTTCCTCCCTGGTCCTTTTTTCAGTAACAGCGATCAACAGCGCGTTGCCCAGCTCCGGATAATCTTTGGACAAGGGATAACCACCGATAATATTTTGCTCCAGCAGGCGGGCGTTCAGGCTGGCGGCATCCTCTTTGGCAGTTACAACAAACTCCTTAAAGAACGGGGCGGTAAAGGCCGGTGTAAATTTACCGGTATCCACCAGGCGTTGACTGGTGTAATGGGCCTTTTGCAGGCACAGCTCAGCGACTCGCCTAAGCCCCGCTTCTCCCAGAACGGTAAGGTAAATAGCGGCTGCCAGGGCACACAGGGCCTGGTTGGAACAGATATTTGAGGTAGCCTTGCCCCGCCTGATATGCTGCTCCCTGGCCTGCAGGGTCAGAATAAAGCCGCGTCTGCCGTCATTGTCGGTAGTCTGGCCAACGATCCGGCCGGGCAACCGGCGCATCAATTTCTCCGTGGTGGCCATAAAGCCGAAATAAGGACCGCCAAAATTCAAGGGGTTACCTAGCCCCTGTCCTTCCCCGACGACGATGTCAGCCCCAGCCGCGCCGGGAGACTGCAGCAAGCCTAGGGAGACGGGGTCGGCACTGACGATAAACAGCGACTTATGCCGGTGGGCTAGCTCCGCAAATTTGCTCAAATCCTCCAAACAGCCGAAAAAATTCGGGCTCTGGAGCACAATGGCGGCCGTCCGGTCATTAATCCGCTCCGCCGCCTCCTGCAGGTTGGTCACCCCGTTTTGGTAGTCCAATTCGATCAGCTCCACGCCATTAAAGCGGGAGTAGGTCTTCGCCACTTCCCTGGCCTCAGGGTGGACAGCCCGGGCGAGCAGGACTTCCCTGCGGCTAGTGGCACTACCTGCCATCGACACTGCCTCGGCCAGGGCGCTAGCGCCGTCATACACGGAGGCGTTGGACACCTCCATCCCGGTAAGCTCGCAGATCATGGTCTGGTATTCAAAGATCGCCTGCAGGGTGCCCTGGCTGATTTCCGGCTGATAGGGCGTGTAGGCGGTGTAAAACTCCTGGCGCGCCAGCATCTGACCGACTACACTGGGGATATAGTGATCATATGCCCCCGCTCCAAGAAAGCAGGCATAGCCCTCAGTGTTTAGGTTTTTCCCCGCCAGGCACCTCATGTAGCAGGCCAGTTCCATTTCCGACAGCGGGCCAGGCAGGTTGAGGGGGCCTTGGCAACGTACGTCAGCAGGGACGTCCTTAAACAAATCATCTATTTCCTTCGCGCCGGCGACATCCAGCATCCGCCTGCGCTCAGCTTCGGTGATTGGGAGATACGGATACATGGTCATTCCTCCTTGCAGAATTCACCATATTCGTCTGCAGAGAGCAGTTGCTCCAGCTCACCCAGGTCGGACATTTCGATTACGACAAACCAGCTCCCATAAGGTTTGCTGTTGATTATTTCCGGTGCGGTTAAAAGCTCCTCATTAGTCTTTAATATTTTGCCGCTCACCGGGGCATAAACATCAGAGGCTGCCTTAACCGACTCCACCACGGCGAACACTTCACCGGCGTTTATCTGGGCCCCTACCTCGGGCAATTCCACAAAAACAATGTCCCCCAGTTCATGCTGGGCGTGGTCGGTAATGCCGATGGACACCCCGGACTCATCAACTTTGACCCACTCGTGCTCCCTGGAATATTTTAGGTCAGTGGGGATATTCATACTGTTTCTCCTTTCTGCTTGTTCCGGTAAGGCCTTTTAAAAAACGGGATCGGCACGATCGCCGCCTTTTGCCTTTTATTTCTGATGATCACATCTATTTTTGTACCCTCATGCGCATATTCCGCCTCCAGCAGGGCCAGTCCAAGGTTTTTCTTCAAGGTCGGCAGGTAGCCGCCGGAGGTAACATGTCCAATGCCCCTGCCGCTATACTCCACCGGGTAACCTGCCCTGGGAATACCCCGGTCTTCCATAGCAAAACCGGCCAGTTTTCTTGCTGGCCCTTGCGCTGCTTGCTCAGTCAAGGCCTCGCGCCCGATAAAATCTGGTTTATCCAGCCTAACAAACTTGCCCAGGCCAGCCTCCAGGGGGGTAATATCCGGGGCTAATTCATGTCCATACAGGGGAAAGCAGGCCTCCAGGCGCAGGGTGTCCCTGGCACCCAGGCCTACGGGTACGGCACCGGCGGAACTGCCTACCTGCAATATGGATTTCCATAAAGCTGCCGCCTGTCCGGGATCGGTGTAAATTTCAAAGCCGTCCTCGCCGGTATAGCCGGTGCGGGAAACCATACAATTAATACCGGCAATTTTAACATCGCACCGGATCCGGAAGAATCGCAGGACCGCCAGATCTTCCTCAGTCATGCTCTGTAAAATTTTTTCAGCCAGGGGGCCCTGCAGGGCCAGCTGGGCAGTAGCACGGGACACGTTAATTACTTCAACATCATAACTTGTCTTGTTCTGCACCATCCACTGAAAATCCTTATCGGTGTTGGAGGCATTGACAACCACATAAAAATAGCCCGGCCTAAAGCGGTAGACCAGGATGTCATCCACCACCCCGCCATTGGGATAGCACATCAGGCAGTAGATGGCTTGTCCGTCTACCATTACGCCCACATCTCCGGTGATCAACCTTTGGAGAAAAGCACATGCGCTCTTTCCCTTAACTTCTAATTTGCCCATGTGAGACACGTCAAACAGCCCGGCCCGGGCACGCACCGCCTCGTGTTCCTCAATTATGCCACTGTAATAAACCGGCATGGACCAACCGGCAAACTCGATCATTTTGCCTCCGTAAAGCTGATGCAGATCATATAGAGGCGTTTTAAGCAGATTATCCATTTTTCCCCCTTAATTAAAGACACTAAACATAAGTTTCATCAATCAGCCAATACAATTCCCACTTCGCTTTCAATGTCATATGTAATATAGTTTTAAACATTATGGCACCTTCATTTTGGCTCTCATTTGTACTTGGAGACCCCTCCCCTGAGAGGCATTATACTATCCCGTTCTTTGTGTAAAGGTTTGGGTAGTCGTGCTGGATCATATACGACCCGCTTATCATCATAAAAAAGAGCCAGGTGGCAAATTCCGGCTCTTAGTATCCAGCGGTTCCCAGCTCACTCCAAGCCTCCTGAAATTCTTTCAGTACGTTCTCCGAAAACAGGACAAATCGTATCTCAGCAAAGTCAGCACCTGAATTGATGTAATCCCGAACCGTCTGCAGGGCATTCCGGGCTGCCCGGTCAACCGGGAACCGGTAGGCGCCGGTGCTGATCGAAGGAAAAGAGATTGAGCGGATGCCGTGCTTCCTGGCCAGGGTTAAGCTGTTCCGGTAGGCGCTGGCGAGCAACTCATCCTCGCCATGCTGGCCACCCTTCCAGACCGGCCCTACAGTATGAATCACATAAACGGCCGGCAAATTTCCGCCACTGGTGATGACCGCCTGGCCGGTGGGACACTCACCTTGTCTTTTGCGAATTTCTATGCACTCAGCCAGAATCTGCGGCCCCCCGGCGCGATGGATGGCCCCGTCTACTCCTCCCCCGCCCAGTAGGGAGGAATTGGCTGCGTTTACGATTGCCTCGGTAGGCTGCGAAGTAATATCTCCCTTGATCATTCTCAACAGGGTTTGGCCGATATAAGTATCCATTTTGGTCCCCTTAAATGTACACAATTGAATTTATCCTTTTTTTGAATAACCATAAAAGCCGAGCTTATCAGCCATTTGGCGGTATTCATTGCCGCAGTAGCCGTACGGCTTGATTTTATCCATATCAGGACGGCCTTTTTGATCCAGCACGTCTTCGTTATAGTGTACAGCCAGCACATTGGCAATAAAGACATCGTGGCTGCCCAGCGCCAGCACTTGTCTAACCTTGCACTCCACGTTCACCGGGCACTCCGCGATCAGAGGCGCCTTGACCCGGTCGGCTGCAACCGGTGTAAAACCGGTTTCTTCAAATTTATTAACCTCTCTACCGGATACCATGCCGCAATAATCCACCTGCCCGGCCATGGCGACTGTCGGGATATTGATTACATATTCTCCAGAATCCTTAATCAGCCGGTGGGAATACCTGTCCGGGCGAACTGCGACATAGACTACCGGCGGCACTGAATTCATGATCCCGGTCCAGGCAATAGTTACTATATTAGGATTTCTTTCCTCCAAACAGGAGGTAACGAGTACGGTGGGAATAGGAAATAAAACCGTCGAGGGTTCTTTAGCAATCTTCTTAACCATATTTATCACCCTATTTTCTTGAATATTTTTTCTCGTAATATAAAATATATGCCAATTATAGCCCAATTATATACCGTAATAGGCCAACATGATAGACTTATCTGAAATCTTTGCTTAAGTAATCCGGCTGTGGCACAAAATCGTGTGGTTGCTTGCACACGGAGCTTGCCGCCAGCCGGACCAGTCCGAAATCGTCCAAGCACTCGGTGATGGCCTCCATAACGTGCTCATGGCAGGTAAATAACAGCACCTGCCGGCGCCGGCTAAAATCTCCCAACACCCGCACCGCGCCCCTGAGCCTGTCCAGGTCAAAGTCGACCAGAATATCGTCCAGGATCACCGGCAGTCCGACCCCACTGTACTGGTGGGCCAGGGCCAGGCGCACCGACAGGTAGAGTTGTGACGCTGTGCCGCGGCTGAGGCCTGGCAGCGGCACCCTGACCCCGCCGGATGACTCCACCTCCAGCATTTCGGTCCGGCCGGCCGGGGCCATCACTCTAATATAGGCCCCGCCGGTTATTTTTCTAATGTAAGCTGACGCCCGCTGTAAAACTGCCGGCTGCCGTTCCCGCTCGTGGCGCTCTTTAGCCAAGTTCAAAAGGCGCAGGCACAGCGCCCGGACCTGCCACTCCCCGACTCTGCTCTGCAGCGCTGACAGCAGCATCTCTTTTTCCTGCAGCCGGACAGCGAGATCCTCCCCGTTTTCCAGCAGATTAATGCGGCTGTCCAGCCGGCCGATTTTTTCCCCTGACTCATTTATTTTTCTTTGAAGTTCCCCAATCCGGTTTGTTATTCGGATTAATTCCATCTCATTTTCAGCCCTCTCAGACTGCTGCAAGCTCTGCTCCAACAGCACCAGCTCACCAGGTGAGCCGGCAACGACCTTTAAATCCCGCTCATAAGTTTGTATTTCTCCGGTCAATTTCATGCGCTCCCTGTAGACAGACGCCCGGCGGTGAAATTCGGCGGGGTCGGCCGCGCCTCCCCCGGTCAGCAAAGCATTAATCTCGGCTGTCAGGTCGCGCAGATTAGCCTCAAGTCGCCTGCTTTCAACAACCAGGCTTTCGATTTGTTCCTGCAGACGTATTTTTTCCCCTGCCAGTTGGTTGGCCTCCGCCAAAATATCCTCCAGCCGGTCTACCTGGTCACAGGAAGTCTCCAGCGTGGCCACCCCTTGCCCGGTTTTAGCCAGCAAGAGGTTTAGCCGCTCTAAAAAAGCTCCAGCTTGAAGGCGCGCCTCTTTTTCCAATACCATGTTCTTTACCCAGGCCTGGTAGCGTCTAACAGCTTCTTCCACAGTATCATAGAAGGTTATCGTAAGGGAGGGGGTCAGGCTTCCCGGTAGTCCCTGCTCTTTCAGCCAGTTCTGCCACTCCTGAACCAGACTGGCCTGTCGCCTTTCCGCTTCACCCAGGGCTGACCTGGCCGCAGACAGCTTTTTCTTCTCCCCTTCCACAACCGAGGTTAATTGCCTGCAGGTATGCCTGAGTTCAGCCGTGCGCACTAATTTTCTTTTTTCTTCCTCCAGCGCCCGCCTGGCGTCTGGGATTTCCTCTTCTAGGACCTCTGGTCTTCCCAAAGCCAGCCAGGCTGCTTCCGCTAGCTCTTTCGCCAGTGTCTTTTCCTGACTGGCTATTTTCTCTATATCTACAGCGGTATCTGCTGCCCGTTGCTGTATTTTTTTTAAAGACTCGGCCAGCCGGCTTGCCCGTGCTGCTTCACTCTCGACCGCGCGTCGGGCAGCCTGTCCGACCAGCACCAGCACCGCTGCACCGGCAGCCAGCGCCAAAAAGCCGGCGGTCTTGCCGGCAGTAAACACTGCGACAATTAAGACCACCAAAAGCACCGCCAGGACAAGTAAAAACCTGCCGGATAGATAGCGGGGGGTCTTGGCCCCGAGCTCTCTTTGGGCGTCCTCTTTTTGCTGCTCCAGATCCGTCAGCCGGGTGCGTAGCTGCGCCAGGTTATTTCTGAGCATGGCGATTCGCCTTAACCCGGTATCTAGAACATCCAGTGCCTTTTCACGCACAGCAAGCGGCCCCTGCCTCGGTGGCGCCGGAACCCGGTGCGCCGCCAGGGCAGACCCGGCAGCAGCCAAATCAATTTCCTTCTCCCCGATCCTAAACTCAAAGCGGGCCACCTCTTCCTGGGCATTCTTCAACCCGTCTTCCGCAGCGATAAACCTCTCCCTAAAACCATCGGCCCTTTCTCGGGCAGGCAGGGAAGTATCTATGGCCTCCAATTGCTTCGAGTCAGAGGCACCCTCCAATTTGCGCTCCTGTTCCTGGTATTCTGCTTCAGCATGCTTTACCTCCATGGCTAATTCAGGCAGCTGACGCAGCCTTTCCAGCTGCAGGACCCGCTCCCCTGCGAGCGACTTGATGTTGCTGGCATGTTCAAGCAGAAGAGAGTTTATTTTAAATTGACCCAGACGGCTCCGGAGAGCCTCTATCTGCTTGTCCGTTTCCGACCGGGTAAGCGTAAGTTCTCTCACCTGCTCCTCCAGGGCTTGCAGCCTTTCTGTGCCGGATTCCGGGAAAGTTTCTATTACCGGCAGCTCAATCAGGCGCTGCCTGGCCTCTTGTAGGCAGACCCAGCTTTCCCTGGCCCTGATTACCGTCTGCAACCGGTGCATCGCCAGTTCCGCCTCATTTTTTTCCGCCTCCAGCTTTTCTCGTTCACCGCGCAGGAAAACAACTTCCTTTTTCAGCTGCCGGTACTGCTCTGGCTCCTGCTGCAGGCCGCGCACCGCCACCTCGATTTCCTGCAGCCCTTTCAGCAGTTGGTTAATCGCCGGCTTGGACCCGCCCGGCCGGAACAGCTCATTCATTTCCCCTTGCAGGCGACTTAGGCCGGCACTCAGGCTACCGGCCCGCAGCCCAGTGCCGGCGCCATACACGTGGGCGCTGACCTCACTGGCCCTCAAATCTTCCACGCGGCGCAGGTCGTCCATACCCAGGGCAAAAACGTTGCGGAAAACCAGCGGGGTTATATTCTTCAATATCCGCTCCTGCAGGAAGGTTTCATCGCCTGTCGTACCGTCCGGCATGCGGACAACAACTTTCCCCTTCCTGCCCCGCCGCTCGACCCGGAACTCTTCCCCTGCCTCGCCGGTAAAGACCAGATAGCCACCCAGGCGGCCGCCCCGTAAAGGCTCACTCCCGTACCCGTTCTTCACCTTGAAGCCAAAAAGCACAGCCTGGATAAAGGCCATTAGCGTAGACTTACCGGCCTCATTCATCCCATAAATGACCGTGAACCCTTGCCTCAGGTCTGCCCGCCCCAGGCGCAGCCCGCAAAGAATGCCAAAACCGTCCACATACAGCTCAGCCAGTCGCATCGCTATTCACCATCCCAGAGCAAGTCAATAGCCAGTTCCTCGGCACGGTCGAGCAAATCGTCAAAATCCGCCCCGTGAGGCAGCTCTAGGTAACGCCCGGCCCGGGGGTGTTCTATTAAGGAAGCCAGCGCCCCCAATAGCTCCTGCTTGAGTTTTTGATCAGCTCGTGCCCTCTGGGCCATGCTCAAGAGATCGCCCAGTAGGGTGTCGGTGGCGGCCAATTCAGCCTTGTCCACTGCCCCCTTTGTCCCATTGCTAATCGAATCGATCCATATAAAGCTTTCCCCGGTCAGGGAAAAGCGGCCTCTTAATTCCCCCAGCAGGTTATCCAGATAGGCAGCCCGGGCCAGGTGCTTGTACAGGGCTCCCCGCCCTATCAGCTGCACCCGCACCACCAGCGACTTTTCATCCAAGGACTGCCAGAGGCCAAGCAGGCGCTCCTCCAACTTTTCCAGCAGCACCTGGTCACTGTTTACCCCTTCGATGGAAATACGCACTGTCTCCCACCTCACCGTCGCTGTCGGCACAAATTGAATTGCTGCATTTTCCCCCGTCACCTTGACCAGAAGGCATCCTTTATCGCCGGCTTCCCGGTGGTGCCGACCCTGGGGGCAGCCCGGGTAGGCCACACCGGGGCCGGAGGGGTTGAGCCACACCTGGCTGTGGACATGCCCCAGCGCCCAGTAATCAAACCCCTTGCGGAGCAGATCACTCAGCCTGCAGGGGGCGTAGTTTTCATAGCCCGCCATCCGGCCCACGTTACAGTGCAAAAGTGCAATCGCATAAGAAGCTCCCGGCCGGCGCTCAAAGCGGCCGGCAAGATCTTCGGCCACAGCCGGCCCGGGGTAGCTGATGCCGTAGACGGTGGCTATTTCCCGCCCACCCCGGAACACCGGCCGGTGCTCTACTGCCTGGTCTGAAAAAATGTGCACCGTTTTGGGAAATTCAAGATCCGCCCGCCAGCCGGCGCAGTGGTCATGGTTGCCGTGGACAACAAAAGCCTGGATGCCCGCTTCGGCCAGGCGTACCAGCCCGTCCCTGAATTTGAGCTGGGCCCGCAGGCTTTTATCGGCCACATCGTAAATGTCTCCAGCCAGCAGCAGAAAGTCGGCCCTTTGCTCAATACACAGGTCCACAATCCGCTCATAGGCCTCAAAAGTGCAGTTTCTCAAGCGGCGCAGCACTTTTCCCGGCACCCTGTCTCTGTTGGCACCAGCCAGCTCAAAGCCCCTGAACTGGCTGTCCAGGTGCAGGTCGGCGGTATGCACAAAGGTAAAGCTACCGCTCAAAACGCAACCCCCTCTGTTTCTATATTCACCTAAGCACAATAGCAGTCAGCACGGCGATAATCACTAACAGCACGCCGATGCCGATATTAAAATTGATCCGGTCCTTTTTGCGCTGCTCCCGCTCTTTTAATAACTGAATCTTTTCCGGGGATATGTATTTTGCCGTTTTCAATTTACGGCCTTTCCTTGGGGTGAACTCATATACCTTGCATTGGTCTTCTTTTTGTGCCAATTTTACCACCTCAGCGGATAAAACGTGATCAGCTTTACGTGTTGCATGGTTATTATTAACATTATATGTAATATATTCTCTTATTGCCGAGATAAGAATAAAAATTCTATAACTTAGCAAACAATCCTCCCTGTTTTCAGTGAAAACCTTGCGCAAGCAGCAGTTGAGTCTATATTGCATTATTAATAGCAAATGCTCCGAATTATTCCGTTACCAACCGCCAGCTTGGACAATAATTTAATTTATACTAAGTTTTTTAAATGTTAATCCTTTGATTATCCATCATGAACAACATTGCTGGGGAATAAAAGATTTTTTTCCTATCCTGATTAATTAATCTTCCTCCTGCGTATAATAAATTTAAAAGGGGGTGAAAGAAAAACATGAAAGCAACAGGAATCGTGCGACGGATAGATGATCTGGGCAGGGTAGTAATTCCAAAAGAAATCCGGCGGACGATGCGGATTAGGGAAGGAGATCCCCTGGAAATATTCACTGACAGGGAGGGTGAGGTTATTTTAAAAAAATACTCGCCCATAGGTGAATTAGGCGAGTTTGCTACAGAATATGCTGATTCTCTAAATGAAACCCTAGGCCACATCTCTTGTATTGCGGACAAGGATACCATCATTGCTGTAGCAGGTGCACCTAAAAAGCAGCTCATGAACAAGCAAATCGGCAGTATTGTGGAAAATGTAATGACTGAAAGAAAAATGGTTGTCCTAAACGAACCCAGTTACTTAACCGCGGACGAAGATATAAGCTACAGCTCAGCGATCATCGCACCCATTATTGCCGCTGGAGATGCTGTGGGAGCAGTGATCCTGACCACCAAGGACCCGGGAGTACAAATGGGTAACCTTGAAACAAAGCTTGCAGAAACCGCTGCCGGCTTTCTGGCCAAACAGATGGAGTCGTGATTAGATTGATTTGTTCCAGCAATTAATCAGGCCTCGCCTGCTGGGCGAAGCCTATTTTTTTGTGTTAGAAGTGAAGAACTATTTCCACTGATGAATTCCGGGTTTAACGGTCGACATTTCAGTTTTCAATTTTATCTTTTAGTAGTAAAGGTCCCTTTCCCCCTGGTTAATTTTTTCTATCCTGCGCTTAACCTCTTCCGACACCGACTGGCTGCCGATGTAAGCAAGGTGCTTGGCAATAGCCTCCTCTCCGGCCTGCCTGGTTTCAGGTAGGGCATAATCCAAAAGATATTCTCTAAAAGTCAAGATGGCGTTAGGCTGGCAAACATTTTGAATTTGCCCGCTTTTGGCCAGGGGCATAAAGCGGTCCCCGGTCCGCCCGCTCCGGTAGCAGGCTGTACAAAAACTGGGGATGTAGCCGGAGCGGCAGACGCTGGTGATCATCTCGTCCAGGCTTCGGTGGTCCTCCAGCTTAAACTGGGGAGTATCTTCCGCATCAACTGTACCCGTCTGCTCCCGGTAGTAACCCCCGACACCGGTGCTGGAGCCGGCGCTAAGCTGGGAGATACCCACGGAAATCAGCTCGTCGCGGAACTCCGGGCATTCCCTGGTCGATATCAGCATGCCGGTGTAGGGGACAGCCAGCCTGATGATGGCGATTAACTTCTTAAAGTCGCTATCCTGCACCAGGTGCGGGAAATTATCCAGGTCCACCCCCGCTGCCGGCCGCAGGCGGGGCACCGAAATTGTATGCGGCCCAACCCCGAACACTGCTTCCAGGTGCAAGGCGTGCAGCAGCAGGGCTATGACTTCGTATTTATAATCATACAGGCCAAAGAGCACCCCCAGTCCGACATCATCGATGCCACCCGCCATCGCCCGGTCCATGGCACAGGTATGCCAGTCGTAATCCGATTTTGGTCCGGAGGGATGCATCCGGGCATAAGTGGGCCGGTGGTAGGTTTCCTGAAATAGAATATAAGTGCCGATCCCCGCTTGCTTCAGGCGCTGGTAATTTTCGACAGTTGTGGCAGCGACATTAACGTTTATACGCCTGATGCTGCCGTTTTTTTCTTTGACGGAATAAATTGTTTCGAGAGCCTCGACCACATAATCAATGGGGCAATTAATCGGATCCTCACCGCATTCCAGCGCCAGGCGCTTGTGGCCCATGTTCTCCAATACCTGGACTTCCTGAATGATTTCCTCCCTGGACAACTTGCGGCGCCGGAATTGATTATTCCGCCGGTAACCGCAGTAAACACAATTGTTGACACAGTAATTGCTGATATAAAGGGGCGCGAAAAAGACCAGCCGCTTGCCATAAATATTTTCTTTGACCAGGCTGGCGGTGCGGTAAATGTCTTCCAGCAAATCGCAGTCTTCCACCTGTAGCAGCACCGCCACTTCCTCAGGGCTAAGCCCCCGTGCGGCTGACGCTTTTTTAATAATCCCGGCGGCTGTCGCCCGGGTGGCTGCTTTAGCATCGTCCAATAAGTGTAATATTTGGGCATCATCAATAAAATCAGCCTTGGTCGCGATCACATGATCACCCCTCAAATTATTATAATATTAATGAAAAGTCCTCTTAAGGTTGCCAGTCTTTGTGTGTTCCTCTCAAAGAGCCTGGCCATATCCTGGGGTTAACCGCACTTTGTTGGTCTTCAAAATTCCTAAAAAGTCAAACGGGCCTCTTTCTCAACTTTTCGCATAGGTCAATGAGTGTCCATAACCACTAGCAACCTTACGGCCGGCGTCGTGCACCGCTTTAACCGCTGTGGCATAGCTCTCCTCCGGGGTTTCCCCCAGTCCAGTCTTACCCGGGTACAGCTGGTAATTTGTCCGGTATTTCAGGGGCGTCATATTGGGCATAATTACATTTGCCCCGCTTCTTAAGGCCCGCTCCCGACCCAGCGGGTGAATGGTCCTAACCGCAGTAGTGGCGGGCAGGTGTACCAGCCGCATTGCCAGCCGCGCCGCCGCCAGGGTTTTCAATGTCAGCTCCAGGGTGCCGCCCGGGCAGTTGCCCAGCGGAGTCTGGCTGTTGGGAATGAAAGGCCCGATGCCGGCCATTTCAACCTTCAGTTCCCGCATTAAGGTAATATCCCCGGCTAAGGTCTCCACCGTCTGGCCCGGCAGGCCAACCATATTGCCCGAGCCAACTTGAAAGCCCAGTTCACCTAGCCACCGCAGTTTCTCTATTCGCCCCGCCAGGCTGGAGCCCGGCTTCAGCATGCCAAAAAGCACAGGATCGCAGGTTTCCTGTTTGAGCAAATAGCGGTCGGCGCCCGCCTGGCGCAAGGTTTCATAGTCTGCCCGCGGCCGGTCTCCTACAGAAAGGGTTACGGCTACATCCAGTCCTTTTTTGATCCGGTGCACCAGTTCAGCCAGTATCCCCGCCGTGTAGTATTCGTCCTCACCAGACTGGAGCACAATCGTTTTGCAGCCTAAACCAGCTGCTTCGTGGGCGCTTTCCAGGATCTCATCCGGCGCCATCCGGTACCGGGATAATTCCCAATTGTTCCGGCGTAGACCGCAAAACAGACAATTATTCCTGCAATAGTTAGAGAACTCGACAATGCCCCTTAGGTGGACCTCTTCTCCCAAATAACGTTGGCGCACCTGGTCCGCCAGTTGGAAAAGGGCGCCGCACTCCTCCCCCTCCGCACTGATCAGGACGGCGAGATCTTCTTTGGACAGTTCCACTCCGGCTTCGGCTCGCTTTAAAACATCGTTGAAATCAAATCTGTTCAGGTCCCTGACACCCCCTATTCACCAAGTACCCGGCCAGTTCACAGAAATAATGTACAGCCGATATAATGCTTTATGCCCTGGTCCTTTATTCATCAAGCAGCCGGCGAATCGACGGAAACGGCCCCAACGCTCTTTTCAGAATGCCGTGCATGTAAGCTATCAACACCCCATAATTCACAATGGGTACCCCGGCCGCGGCCGCCTGTGCAATGCGGTGCAACATTTGCTTGCGGTTAATCATACAAGCGCCGCAATGGATAACCAACTGGTAATTGCTCAGGTTTTCAGGCATTTCAATCCCGCTTGACCATTCAAAACTAAGGTCACCGCCCACGTGCTGGCGCAGCCAGCGGGGGATCTTCACCGTGCCGATATCGTCCGCCACCCGGTGGTGCGTACAGGCCTCGGCAATCAGGATCCGGTCTCCCGGCTTTAAGGCATCTACAGCCCGTACCCCGGCCACCAGAGCCTCCAGATTACCTTTATAACGGGCAAACAAAATTGAAAATGAGGTCAGCTGGATGTCCGGCGGGGTGTCGGCGTCTACCTTTAAAAAGGCCTGCGAGTCGGTGACCACCAGCTTCGGCTTGCGGCTAAGACCCGCCAGCGCCTGCCTTAATTCCCGCTCCTTGACCACCATGGCGCAGGCGTCGTTGTCCAAAATATCCCTTATTGTTTGGACCTGTGGCAGGATCAGCCTGCCCTTGGGGGCCGCCAGGTCGATCGGAACCACCAGGACCACTGTATCGCCCGGGCTAATTAAGTCACCGATGATGCTTGGGGCCGCCCATTCTTTTGGTGCAAGCTTGATCATTTCCTTCTTTAAGTCTTCGATGCCCTGCCTGGTAACCGCACTGACCGGCACTACCCAAATCCCCAATTTTTCCGCCAACGCACCGGGCGTTACCCCCGGCTGTAGGTCGACCTTATTTAATACCCCTACTACGGGTACACTCTGACTAGCTGCCTTTTGGACCAGATCCAGTTCATAGTCACCGGCGCCCAGCGCGGGGTCCATCACCAGCACCATTAAATCTGCCTTATGCAGTACCTCGACCGTCTTTTTTACCCTTAGCTCACCCAGTTCACCCACATCATCAATCCCGGCAGTATCAATAAGCACCACCGGCCCGAGTGGCAAGATTTCCATCGACTTGTAAACCGGGTCGGTAGTTGTACCGGGCACATCGGAAACGATGGCAATGGTCTGGTTGGTCAGGGCATTGATCAGGCTTGATTTGCCGGCGTTGCGCCGGCCGAAAATAGCAATATGCAGCCTGCTGCCGCGGGGTGTCTCATTTAACGCGCCTGTATTCACAACAAACTCACCTCTTTAAACGACCGGCCCCAGCTATCCCCAGCCTGGTTAACTCACCCGGCCTGAATATAGCTGCCAGGTCATCTTCAGTCAAAAGGCCGGAAGCAAGAATCACTTCCCTTAACCGTCTCTTTTCCTTCCTGGCCCGCTTAACCAGCTCTGCTGCCGGCTCATATCCCAAATGTGGGTGCCAACCGCGGTCCCTCCAAGGTTGACCTGACGCAGTCTCTCCTCCACCTTGTACAGCCGCCAGCGGTCCCTGGCGACCGCTTCGGCGTAGGCGCTGAATTCCTGCCCCAATGTCACGGGCAACGCGTCCTGCATTTCGGTCCGCCCCAATTTAAGGATACCGGCAAATGCCGCTTCTTTATCCTGGAGGACGGCCTGGAGGACGGCCTGGAGTCCGGCTAAAGTTTCGCTTAGCTCCAAAACCATGCTGATCGCAGCCACACGCAGGGCGGTCGGGAAAACATCGTTGGTTGACTGGGAAAGGTTGACGTGCGCCAGCGGGTGCACCAGCCGGTAATCGCCTTTATTGCCGCCCATAAACTCAATGGCCCGGTTGGCAATTACCTCATTTGCATTCATATTGATGGAGGTGCCGGCGCCGCCCTGAAAAGCGTCAACGATAAACTGATCAGCTAGCCCGCCGTCAGCCACCTCAGCCGCGCCAGCGGCAATCGCTTCCCCAGTCTTCCGCTCCAGCAGACCGGCCCCCATGTTGGCCAGCGCCGCCGCCTGTTTTACCTGCGCTACTGCCTTAATCAGGGCCGGGTGCACCTTCATCCCGGAAACCGGGAAGTTCCCTGCCGCCCTGATAGTATGAATGCCATAGTAGGCGTCACATGGCACCTTCATTTCCCCGAGCAGGTCCGTTTCCACACGGTATGCCAAGTGGTTCACCTCATTTCAATTTCCTGGCTACTATTTCGTTAAGAGCCCGGTCTTGAACCAATACGTCAACTCATTAATCTCTAATTCCCTATTTACTTTTTCGTTAAGAGTGCCGTTTTCACCTGAACACCCTTGATATTGCCCAATTTTCCGGTCATGGCGCCAATTTCGTCTGTCGTCCCGTCAATAATCAGGGAAATAACCGAAAGGTTTCGCTCCCGGTAAGGTATCCCCATGCGGCCAACAATGATTTTACTATACTCGTTGAGAATGCTGTTAATCCGCTGAGAGGCATTGTCCCGATCCTCCACCATGATCCCGATTAAACCGATGCGCTCTTCCATGATGCTCTCTCCCCTTTAATCCAATTAGAGTGTCTTTAAATATTTTTTATTTTAGTTTTATATTATCACCGGATAGACTAACTCCATCGATAGCCTAATTCCTTAAATAAAAAACAGCCCTTTTTCACGTACGCGAAAAAAGGGCTGATCAGCCACTATTTAAACTCCTTGAATGCAGGAACTACCCTTCTTCGCAGAACAAGCTTTCCATCCTTGGTTACAGGAGTCCCTATAACCTCAGATAATATTCAATTTGTTTTAAATATCATTATGTCATTATTTTAACATTAACAATAAAACTTAACAATCTTTTTTATTGAATTTCGTCCAGGCACTAGCACTCAACAATAACACCCGATCCAGCCATTGGGTTGATTTCTCGACTTAGGCAGCAAACATCAGATTTCATCCGTCTATAACTTTCTAGCGTGCAGAATTCCCGCACGTCGTTTATGAGGACTCCGGCCTGTGAAGAGTACTCAAAATCTTGTTCGCTAAATTATAGGACAAACAAACTATCTAAAAGTATGTGACACCGGGGTGAAGTGCTAACTGGCAATACTATTGCCCGTGTTCTTTTTCAGCCAATCAATGATACAGACTATGTTTCCTGTCGCAAAGGCAATTGAACTGCCTGCAGCCCCGTAATATAAGCGAATATCACCTGATTTCTCGTCTAAGACAAAGCCACAGGGGAAAATTACATTGTTCACATACCCCGCTAATTCATAGAGCGCTTTCGGGCCTAAGATCCATTCATCACTGCGGTAAAGCACTTGGCCGGGATCGTCCAGGTCCAGCAGGGCAACCCCAATCCGGTAGATACAGCCTGCTGCCATATGGCGGATGCCGTGATAAAAAACCAGCCAACCTTCCGAAGTTTCCACGGGAGGAGTACAAAGGCCAATTTTACTAGCATCCCACCAGGAGCCCAGGCGGGCCTTGATTAATGGGGTGGTACCATACCACGTGCTTAAATCCTCTGAATAGGAGAGACAAATATTTGCTTCATTAAGTAAACCTTGCCGGTGGTTAACTGCCGGCTGGTGCAATAGAAGCCAGCGCCCGTTAACCTGGCGCGGGAAAATACAGGCGTCTTTATCCGGTGCGGGTGTAATCTTGCCATACTTTTTAAAGGACAGGAAATCCTTTGTCGTGGCCAGTGAGATGCACGGGCCGCTGTCAGAAAATGCGGTATAAGTAATGGCAAACTGCACCAGTCCCCTCAAATATACGATCCTTGGGCTGCTGATCCCCCACATTTCCTCCGGAAATTTAAAAGGGTCGGGAGTAAGAGCAGGTTTTTTTTCGATATGCCATTTGCTAACTCCGTCTTCGCTGCGAATGGCATTTAAAAAAGACGTCCCTCGCCTGTTCTCTACTGTAGCCAATAAAACGGTATCTCCACTGGCAAGCCTTATTGAGCCTGGATTAGAAACGGCGTTGACCAGGTAAGGCCAATTTTTTACAGTAATTATTGGATTTTCCGCATACCTTTGGAACAGTTCAATTTTTTTATAGTGCCACTGGTTAATCATCATTGCTTACCCCTAACATATTTCATCTCTCTCCAATACACAGTATCAATTATTTAACTTCTATTGTACCTATGCAGCATTATATTACTAGTACTTAATGAAAACAATAACATTATCGATTAGATCATGAAATACCTCCAAATGTTGGAGGTTTCCTAAATTTTTGAATAATCATACAAATATCAATAAAATTTTCTATATTTATACAGTTATATTGTCTTTTTTCCTTCCTGCTTGGCGAATTCCATTTTTCCATCCCCTCATTTTAGATTTTGGAATATAATGCTCTTATTTTCGCATTCTTTAACCTTTAGGCTATAATGACATCATAATAATAGACTTAAATAATAATTAGCGTTAATTTGCTATGATTAGATGCAAAGGCTCCAAGCCGTAAGTGTTTTTATTATTTATTTAAGGTGAAAATGTACTTGGCCTGCAATCTCTAGCCTGAGCCCCTCTAGACAGGTGGAGTAATCAACCCGATCCATTAAGCTTAAAGTCATTCTGTTAATAGCTAGTTGCGATGCCGGCATACAATAAACGCCCTCGAGGATGAGCTCTGGGATGTTGGCCCAGATCTCAGCGTTATTGTACAACAATACATTAATGCTCATTTATTAACTGCTATAAATTTAACACATAAATCAAACAACTTCTATTGACTTAATAGACAGAATTTTCAGTAACAAACTGACCAAATTGACACATCCATTGCCGATGAACTCCCTACGCCAAACCCCGCCCGGCTTTCTGGCTTCTTCCATTGTTTCTACAGACACCCGTAGCCGTCGCCGTACCCTCCCATAAGGGGCCTGTTGAGATAATTTGAAGCCCCCAAATATTGGAGGCTTCTCAAGGCAAAAATCCTAGCACCGTTATTTTTAATCAGCGGTGTTTTTTACTTTATATCTATCTCGTGGAGTGTAATGAGTATGAAGCAATTCGTGAAATTTATGTCCCAGCGGTTTCCCCAGAAACTCCTGATACAACTGCTGTACGGCAGGGTTCTCATGAGACTTCCGGAGTTCCATCCTCGCATCAGCATTATAAATACCCGCAATTCGCTGGCCCCGGATCTCCAGGTTGGTTGGTATCGGCTGGCCCCCTCCGCCAATACAGCCGCCCGGACAGCACATGATTTCAATGAAGTGATAGTCTGCCTCGCCTTTTTGCAGAGCGTCCATCAACTGTCTGGCGTTGCCGAGCCCATGGGCGACCGCAACTTTCACATCCAGATCACCCACTTTAACAGTGGCTTCCTTAACCCCTTCCAAGCCACGCACGTTGACAAATTCTACTGACGTCAGGGTTTCACCGGTAATCAGCTCATAGGCGGTGCGCAGGGCGGCCTCCATCACTCCGCCGGTCGCGCCGAAGATCACCGCCGCACCGGTAGAGATGCCCAGCGGATCATCGTATTTTTCCTCGGCTATGTGGCTAAAATCGATCCCCGCCTGCTTAAACATGCGGCCAAGCTCCCTGGTAGTCAAAACCACGTCCACATCCTGGTGGCCGCTGGAGTCCATCTCCGGTCGCTGGGCCTCAAATTTTTTCGCGGTACAGGGCATAATCGACATCGAATAAACATTGGCCGGATCTAATCCTTCTTTTTCAGCGTAGTAAGTTTTAGCCAGCGCTCCGAAAATCTGCTGCGGTAACTTGCAGGTGGAAAGGTGCGGCAATAGCGACGGGTAGAAAGTCTCAATGAACTTGATCCAACCCGGGCTGCACGATGTAATAATCGGCAGGACACCGCCGGTCGTGACCCTTTCGATCAACTCGCTGCCTTCTTCCATAATAGTCAGGTCGGCACTAAAGTCAGTATCAAAAACCCTGTCAAAGCCCAGCCTTTTCAAGCCGGCAACCAGCTGCCCGGTAGCAATACTGCCGGGGGCCATGCCGAAGGTCTCACCTATGGCCACCCGCACTGCCGGGGCGGTTTGAACAATGACATGCTTATTAGTCGGTGATCGGGAATCCCCACCTTCAGCATCCCGCCGGCAAAGGGCATTGCTTCATATACTGTTACCTTGTGGCCTACTTTAGCCAGGTAGTACGCCGCGGTAAGGCCGGCCGGCCCGCCGCCGATGACTGCCACCTGCTTGCCGGTACTTTTTGCCACAGCTTCCACCGGAAAGCCTTTATCATTATGCTCATAGACCCAATCGAAGGCAAAGCGCTTAAGGCTCCTGATGGCAATGGGTTCGTCCAGCGTCGCGCGGCGGCACTTGGCCTCACACGGGTGGTCGCACACACGGCCGCAAACTGCCGGGAAGGGGTTTTCCCTCCGGACTTCCAGGTAGGCTTCCAGGTAGCGCCCGTTCCGGATATGATCCATATAAATCGGTGCATCCACCCCGGCCGGGCAGGTATTCTGGCAGGGCGAATCAAATAAGTCAGCGCAGACAGAGGCCGGACAGCGCTTGTCACGGATATGCGCCTCATATTCATGCCTGAAGTAGCGGATGGTGCTCAGCACGGGGTTGGGAGCAGTTTGCCCCAAACCGCACAGGGCGTTGTTCTTCATATACTGACCCAGTTCGATCAGGGTTTCGATATCCCCCTCTTGACCCTGTCCCTGGGTAATTCTGACCAGTATGTCCAGCATCCGCTTGGTCCCGATCCGGCAGGGAGCGCACTTGCCGCAGGACTCCTCCTGGCAGAATTCAGTGAAAAACTTGGCCAGGTCGACCATATAGGTGTCTTCGTCCATAACAATCAGACCGCCGGAGCCAACAATTGCGCCCAACTCTGCCATTGACTCATAATCAATACCCACATTCAGGCGGGCCTGGCCAATGGCATGGCGTATCCTTTCCACGGCCAGCGGGTATTCCGCCCGGATGTAGAGGTAGCCCTGATCAGCGCCTACCGCATAGCCGGCGATGGCCATTGCCTCGATCACGGAGTGCGGGTCCCCCTCTAAGACAGACCGATCCATGAAGGCGCCCGGGTCTCCCTCGTCGCCATTGCAAACCACGTACTTTTGTATTCCAGTGGCATTAGCGGTAAACTCCCACTTTAAGCCGGTGCTAAAGCCGGCACCGCCCCTGCCCCGCAGGCCGGACTTCTTCAGCTCAGAGATTACCTCCGCCGGGGTCATGCCGGACAGGGCCTTGGCCAGTGCGGAATAGCCCTCGCTGGCAATATATTCCTCAATATCCTCCGGGTTAATAAAGCCGGCGTTGCGCAGGGCGATTTTGGTTTGCCTGGCTAGGAAAGGAAAGTCCTTGATTAAAGGAATTGGTTTTTTTGTTTCTGCATCACGGTATACCAGCCGGTCCACAATCCGGCCTTTTAACAGGTGCTCGCTGACCACTTCTGCCGCGTCTTCAGGTTGCACGCGGCAGTAAGCTACTCCCTCCGGATAAATGATCAAACGCGGGCCCAGATCACAAAGGCCCATGCAGCCGGTTTCGATCAGCTGGACTTCATTTTCCAAATGATGCTCTCTGATCCCTTTCGCGAGAGCCTCCTTGATTTCACGGCAGCCCGATTCAACACAGGTCGACCCCGTGCAGACTAAAACATGTGCCCGGTAATAATGCATCATTGTACCTCCTCTCTTTATTTCAGTCAAGCCCGCTGCACCAGAGCCAGCTCCTCAATCACCTGGCCGTTGATTACATGCTCAAGCACGATCCGCCTGGCCTTTTCCTCGTCCAGGTGACCATAGACTACTTGGGGTGTGCCCGGCTTGATTACTTCCAGCATGGGCTCATACTGGCACATCCCGGCACAGCCGGCCTGGGTGACAATTACATCAGGGACATTTCTTTTCTCGATTTCATCAATAATCGCCATCATTACATCCCGCGCCCCGGCGGTAATACCACAGGTCCCCATGCCGACAACGATTGTGGTTTTATCGCCTGCCTGCCGCTCCTTGATTTTATCCAGTGCGGTCTCTTTGAATTTCATCAATTCCTCAACTGACTTGATTTTTGCCATCATCTATCACCCCAGGATTATTTTTCAAAACCTTGCGATATTTAAGGAGTTGTCCCTCAACCTCTCTCATAAATCGATTTCTTATAAAAACTTGTCATATCCAAGGAGCTTCCCACCAGCTCATCAATTACTTTAGCAAAACCTTTTAAAACCAGACCATATTTGAGGAAATTTCATCGCCTCGTTAACCAACCGGCAGGTAGCTCTCCACCCGGCATCAGATAAATAATTTCTACCCTGTTCGATGCTGTCGCTAACCAACAAGAGTCTTATCCTGGCATGCGCCCGTAAGTTTATTACTCAGCGGCGTTTCTAAGCTCTTGAATAATTCCCGGGACCTGGTCAGTCTTAATCCTGACCCGCGGATCTTTATTAATTTTCAGGACCGGCGCCAGTCCGCAGGCTCCCAGACACCTGACCACCTCCAGGGAAAACATGTTGTCGTCAGTCGTGTCATGGGTCTTGATCCCCAGCTCTTTTTCAAACCGCTCCAAAACCCGCGATGCCCCGCGCACGTGGCAGGCTGTTCCCCGGCACAGGGATATCTCATACTTGCCTTTTGGCTTTAATGAAAAGAGATGATAAAAAGTTACCACGCCGTTAATGGTGCTTAAAGGTATATTCATTTTTTCGGCAATAATCTGCTGCACGTCTTTCGGCACGTACCCATAATTTTCCTGAACCCAATACAATACCTCGATCAAATCATCTTTTTTCCCTTCATGCTGGGCGATCACTTTTTCCAGCTCTTCCTTCAGGTCACAACGGCAAACAGTATTCGCTGCTTTCATCTTTCACTCACCTCGTGTTTGCTTTTTTATTTCAAGGTTCTTGCGCCTAAATCTCAATAATTAACGTTAATTAATTTGACTAATTATAGCAGGATATACACCTTATACAATAGGCAATTATAAAACCAATCAAAAATTAGGTCGCGCTGGCACACAATCTAGAGCTCCATTGGTTTTCCCTCCCCGCCTTTTTAAGACCTGACTAAATCAGCTTTATTCCCCTGAAAGTAAGCTCTATCCCCTTGGGTCAGTTTCGAGAACTAAATTAATGAATGATTGTTAACTACTTATAGATAATTTAAGACGCAAGTATTGTGCCATAAGTACTATTATTAATTATTTCAGGGAAAAATGTGCTTCTCTTAATCTATCAGATGCCTGATCCATTACCGGGGCCTCCAGGAACAGGACAAATATAGTAAATTAACCTCGCTCTATTTTTTATCTGTAGAACGAGGTTTTTGTGGTTATTTTATCTAACCCAGCGGGTGGGAAAAACCCTGTTTATTTCCGCCAGGTACTATGTCCACTTTCCAAGTGATTCTTCGAATTTTGGTACCTGGTTTACCATTAGAGATAATTATTCAAAGGTCAATAAATAATTTTATTAATTACATCGAACCGGTATGTTTTCCAGGTCACTATGATAAAAATGAAATGCTGGTATTATTGTAGGCTTCACCCACTTTAATCCGGTAATCGTTCAAGGACAAGCCCTACTTTCGCCCTCGGAAGAACGAATGATCTTCAAAAACCAATCCAATATCTTTGGCAACGACATTTACAGGAGTCAGATGCAAAATACTGCTCGAATACTTAATTTTGTGTGTATTTGAACAATACACTGTGTGATTATTAGACATAAGAATGTCATATCACTGCTCAAATTAAAATAATAAGCAAAATAGTATTTTTGTTAACTGCTAAAGACTGATGTTTGTTATAATTTACAAAATTAATCTTAAAAATCTTGAAACCTCTGTAAATACAAGATAATAATTAAATGTCTGGATAAGACATTTTATATGGGGGTGAGGTTGTAACTGGCTTTGGAAGGCACCTGGTAGAGATTCTTACGAGGTAGAACATCACCTAGAGTCCTTCAACCCTACCACATAATCGGTATGCTGGTCATGGTGGGTTGCCGGTGGCATTATGTCGGCTTTATTTGGTGAACGAATAATTATCAAGGAAAGTAGCCACACTGGCAGGGGCGACCCGAACTGCCATTACATTGGGCAAGCCACTGTTCCAGTGGGGTCAGAAATCATCCCGATTTCCACTGCTAATATCCAAAAACACTGGTGAGCACTGTTTAAAGTTTCATTCAAATTTAATCGACTTAATACATCGTAGACCAGCTGTTAAGATTGAATCGACATGTAATTATCGCCAAAAATTTAATAAGAGGTTTACCAATGAACTTTATGGACGCTTTTTCAATAAGCAAAGGTGACATCGTTGCCCTCGTCGGGGCGGGTGGAAAAACTACCACCATGTTTGCCATTGGGCAAGAAGCGATAAAATTAGGGTGGAAAGTGATCCTGACCACTACGACCCGGATCTTTGCCCCTGCTCAGAACAAGCTGTTGAGACTGATCACAGATACTTCTACAGAACGGCTTCTTTCAAAAATAAAAAATGAATTAGCCTCTTTCCCCCTGGTGGTAGCCGGAACAGGCTTGGACCGGAACAACAAGCTAATTGGTCTGGAACAAGAATTAATCGCCAAATTACCTGGTACTGGTGCTGATTTAATTGTTGTGGAAGCAGACGGGGCCGCTCGCAAGCCTTTTAAGGCGCCTCGGGAAGGCGAGCCGGTTACCCCGGATACGACAACTTTAGTCGTTCCCATAGTCGGAATTGATTGCCTGGGTAAGCCCCTGAACCAGGACTATACCCACCGGCCCGAAATAATTGCCAGCCTGGCCGGGATTAATATTGGCGATTTAGTAACCACAAATGCAGTTGCCAGGGTGCTTCTGCACAGCCAGGGCTATGGCAAAACAGTTCCGCGGGACAGCCGCTGGCACCCTTATATAAATAAGGTTGAATCAATTTCTGACCTAAGCAACGCCCGCGAAATTGCCGCTCTGCTCAGACTCAACGGGGCTAGACGGGTGGTAATCGGGGCCGCCCAGGCGGCTGACCCTGTGAAGGAGGTTTTGGAATTTTGATCACAGCCGTAATTCTGGCCGCCGGAGAAGCATCCCGCATGGGAGTCCCCAAACAACTGCTTAGCTACCAGGGAAGACCGCTTATCACTCACGTCGTATATAATCTGCTCCGGTCGCAAGTGGATGAAGTAGTTGTAGTTCTCGGCAGCAGAGCTGAACAGGTGCTGGAAGTATTGACTGGCTGCCCAGTCAAAGTCGTACTTAACTGCGCGTTTGCCACCGGCCAAAGCAGCTCACTTAAAGCAGGCTTGGCCGTACTAGACCATTCCACCCAGGCTGTACTTTTTGCACTGGGAGACCAGCCGCTGGTGGATACGCGAACAATTAACCTGGTGCTCAAGCGTTATCAAAGTGCCCGCGGTATAATTGCCCCCTACTTTATGGGTAAAAGGGGTAACCCTGTGTTGTTTGACCGATTTTTTTTCACAGAAATATCCTCCCTCTCCGGTGATGTTGGCGCCCGGGAAATTATCCGCAGGCACCCGGAAAGTCTTGTTAAAGTTGATGTAACCGATAGAGGGGTCGTTATTGATGTGGATACCTGGGAGGACTACCGTACTTTACTAGCCAACCCTGCTAGGTAGTGAAGACTCTGCCCGGCGGTGAATTACATGGAAAGGCGGAGGGGTAATGCAAAAAGTGAAGGTTGCAGAAGCTGTTGGTATGGTCCTGTGCCACGACGTCACAATGGTTATACCAGGGAAATTCAAGGGCGCCGCTTTCAAAAAAGGGCACATAGTCAGAACTGAGGATGTCCCTGAACTGTTAAAGCTGGGCAAGGAACACATCTATATCTGGGAGTGCGGTGCTGATTTTCTTCATGAAAATGAAGCTGCCAAAAGGCTTGCCCGGGCTTCCGGTGGCAAGGGCGTCATCTTTAACGAGCCAGGTGAAGGTAAGGTAAAGTTTATGGCTTCTACTACTGGACTGCTCAAAGTAGATGTGGAAGGTGTATGCCTGGTTAACGACATTGAAGAGATCGCCCTGTCAACACGTCACACCAATATTTATGTAGAAAAGGGAGATATTCTTGCGAGCACGAAGGTCATCCCGCTAGTTGTTAAGAGAGAGAAAATTGAGCGGGTGGAACAGGTCTGCCAAGACAGGGGCCCGTTGCTGGAGGTAAAGGAAATACATTCACTACGTACGGGTCTTATAACTACTGGCAGTGAAGTTTATCACGGCCGTATTATGGACAAATTCAGTCCTGTAGTAAAAAACAAACTCTCCCGCTTTGGCTGTTTTGTACCCTTCCACGAGGTTTTACCTGATGAAGCGGGCCGTATAACCGAAAGTATCAGGGACTTTATTGAAAAGGGCGCGGAAATGGTCATTATTACCGGGGGAATGTCTGTTGACCCCGATGATGTTACTCCCAGCGGAATCAGGGACACAGGCGCGGAAATTGTGACCTATGGCGCTCCCGTTTTTCCCGGGGCTATGTTTATTTTAGCATACCTCGGACCAACTCCAATCCTAGGCCTGCCTGCCTGTGTGATGTACTCGAAGGCCACCGTTTTTGACCTCATTCTCCCGCGCATTCTTGCAGGTGAGAGGATTACCAGAAGAGATATAACAACAATGGGGCACGGTGGGCTTTGTCTTGAATGCCCACACTGTAGCTTTCCTTCCTGCTCCTTTGGGAAATCGTTGTAGTAATGATATCGAATTTAATAAGAGCATTATTTGACATTGATTAGCATTGGCACTTTATTTTTTTGGGGGAAAGGACATGAAAAATGAGCTAATCGTGATCAGAGGAGCGGGTGACCTGGCCAGCGGAACAGCACATAGGCTCCGGAGAAGCGGCTTCCCGGTAGTCATGATTGAATTGCCCCAGCCAATGGTTGTCCGGCGTACGGTTTCCTTTGCTGAAGCTGTATTTAAAGGCAAGTGCACAGTGGAGAATGTAACGGCCGAATTGGCCCTCACAATTAACGATATTAATAAATTGTTGGCAGCCGGGAAAATACCAGTCGTTGCGGATCCATCTCAATACCCCCTTAAAACGCTTCGTCCAGCTGCAGTGATTGATGCCACAATGGCTAAAAGAAATATCGGAACCACCCTGGATGACGCTCCGGTAGTGATTGGTCTAGGTCCTGGTTTAACCGCCGGAGTGGATGTGCATGCCATTGTGGAAACCCAAAGAGGTCACGAATTAGGAAAAGTGATCTTGCACGGCCAGGCCGAGCCAAGTACAGGGATACCAGGTGAAATTAGCGGCTACTCGGTAGAGCGAGTGCTCCGCTCTCCAGGAAGCGGCTCTTTCAACGCTGTCAGACAAATCGGAGATAGCATTGAAAAGGGTGAACTCGTAGCGACCGTTGACGGCCTGCCTCTTTATGCAACGATCTCCGGGGTCCTCAGGGGTATGTTGCACAATAACCTGAAAGTAACCCCTGGAATGAAGGTCGGGGATATAGACCCTCGCCACCGGCGGGAATATTGCTTTACAATTTCTGATAAAGCCCGGGCAATAGCCGGCGGGGTGCTGGAAGCATATTTATTTTTACGGGGGAGGCAATTGACATGGAATCAGAATTAATTGAAAAATTTTTGTTCCTGGAAAAAGAAGATGAAGATGTTGCTCTGGTTACAGTAACTCAAACCATTGGCTCAACCCCTCGTAATCCCGGCGCCAAAATGATTGTGCTCAGGGATGGTCAGGTTTACGGAACTATCGGAGGTGGTTGCGGAGAAGCTGAAGCTAAAAAAGAGGCCCTATATGTGCTTGACATCAAGGCCTCAAAGAAATACCAACTGGATATGACAAGCGATGCAACCGCCGGTGAAGGTATGATTTGCGGGGGTAAAATGGAAGTTTTTGTCGATTTCCTTAGCTGTGGGGACAATGATTCCAGACAGGTTTTTCTGGCCTATCATGCTTCCTTAAAAAGAAAAGAAAACCCCCCTTCTGGTAACAATAACGAATATTAATGAAGAGAAAAAGGAGCTATTAGGCCGGAAAATGGCCTTCTTACCGGCTAACAACGAGGTCGGAAGCCTGGGGGCAGCGGAGATAACGGAACGGGCCCGCATTTTTGCCGGTCAGCTTCAGGGTGTAAGAGAACCTAGATTGATCACTTTTTCCGCTGGAGCAATATCAAGCAATATTAAGAATTTAGAATTATTATTTGAGCCAGGTGTCCTAGTACCGCAAATAATAATTTTAGGTGGAGCGGTTCAACCCCCTATTATTGGAGTCAATATCCCAAAATCTCCTGATATCACAGATTTACATTTTTTATATGCTTTTTTCTTTTAACGATAGACCGGCGGCCTTGACAACCCTAAGGCCTGCGGTGATAGCAAATTAGCGATGGGCGGCTCCGAAAACATGATTTATTAAACCTTTACAACAAAGGGTTTTAGCTTGCCATATATCAGTTTCTTTAAAAACTCAGAAGGTGATAAGTCAAATAATTTACCATGCAAACGGCGTTGGTTGTAAAACTGGATGTAATCAGTTACAGTCTGGTACGCATCTTGGTAGCTTTCTAATTCGTTTCTATTTAGGCACTCCCTTTCCAACGTAGCGTGAAACGATTCGATATGAGCGTTTTTATTAGGTGTTTTGGGTGGAATGCGTTCATGTTCTGTACCAAAGTCTTCACAAGCTTGCTCGAAAACATGGCTAATAAATTGTGGACCGTTATCAGTTCTAATTACCGGCCGATCCGGCACTGAAAATATCTGACGCTTCCACAGAGCCCTTTGTATTAGCTGAGCGGCGTGTTTCCCCTCGCAGGACAGCCCAATATGATAATCAATAATCATCCGGTCGTACACGTCTATGATACACATCAAGT
>MVQL01000244.1 GCA_002067205.1 Pelotomaculum sp. PtaB.Bin104 | reverse complement strand
TTCCTTAATGATAGTTGAACTCAGGGTTAGTAAAAGCTTTCGCCAATTGTACCGGAAAGAATTCAGAAAACGATAAATTGCGTCTTTCTCTGGCATTTCGGGGTCATTTTCAGACTGCAGTGTGCGATAAAGGTTCTTGCCGTTAAAGACAAGTAGAAAAATGAATTTGAAAAGGTAAAGACAGGCAAATCCTTTCTCCTTATGAAAATTGGCAGAGCGTAATTTTTTTCCTAGTTCATACTTAGCTAAAAAATTATCCACGCGGGAGTTGAATTGTTTTTCAACTGCATATTGTTCTGGTAAAATAGACTTCATAAAAGACATCCTTTCGTCTTGTTGGAATGTTGTTTTGTCAACTCTATTTTACCAAGACAAGGGTGTCTTTTGTTGTTTTTCTGTTAAAATTACTTAAAATAAACCAGCCATATCAAGGCTTAAGGACAATTATCCATGTGAGAAAGTTGAGTTAATTAATCACTGATGTACCAAGAACAAAGAAAAAAAGAGAGAGATATCTAGGAGGATAGTAATAATGACATTTAGTAAAGGAATTAACGCCAGCGCGGCGACTTTAACCAAACTGCGTACCGGGGACAGCAAGTGTGAATTCAGCGGAATGTGTGTAACCTGCCTGGACGGTTGCCCCGGCCTGTGCGAAATTGGCAAATCATCCGTTCGCAGTACGGAAGTGATTTACCCGCAGCCTTTCGGGAAAACCACTTCAGCTTCTCAAAAGGATTATCCAGTGGATTATTCCCACTTCAACATCATGGGTACGGCAGTTGGCGCCATCGGCATCGAAGCTGACTCCAACAAAGCCATTTTCCCGGCTGTAAGTCTAGAGACCGAAGTCGGTTCTAACAACAAAATTAAGCTGGACCTGCCTATTGTAGTAGCAGCTATGGGATCTACCAACGTAGCGGCCGATAACTGGGATCATCTGGCAGCCGGTGCTGCTATCAGCGGTATTGGTATTGCCATTGGCGAGAATGTCTGTGCCATGGATCCCAATGTTGAAATTAAAAACGGCCGGGTAGTACACTCCCCGAACCTGGTCAAACGGGTTAAAGACTTTCAGAATTGGTACAACGGCAAAGGTTTCATTGCCGTGCAGGCCAATGTTGAGGATACTACCCTGGGCGTACAGGAATATGCGCTGGAAAAACTGGGTGTTGACGTTGTTGAGATCAAGTGGGGCCAGGGCGCCAAGGATATTGGTGGTGAAGTAAAGCTGAACACACTGGAGCGGGCGCTTCAGTTGAAGAGCAGAGGCTATATCGTCCTGCCCAACCCGGATGACCCGAAAGTACAGGCAGCTTATAAGGACGGCGCTTTCACCGAGTTTGAACGCCACTCCCGCGTAGGCATGGTTAGTCAGGAAGGGTTTATGTCCCGGGTTGAAGCTTTGCGCAATGCCGGGGCAAAACATGTCATGCTCAAAACCGGAGCCTACCGGCCTGCGGATTTGGCCAGGGCTGTAAAATTTGCCTCCGACGCTAAAATCGACCTGCTTACTGTTGACGGTGCCGGTGGTGGTACCGGCATGAGCCCGTGGCGGATGATGAACGAATGGGGAGTCCCGACGGTTTATATTCAGGCATTATTGGTTAAATACCTGGATAAGCTGGCTGCTAAAGGCGCGTATATCCCTCCTGTAGCCATTGCAGGCGGTTTCACTCTGGAAGACCACATGTTTAAAGGTATCGCCATGGGAGCTCCGTACATCAAGGCGATCGGTATGGCCCGCTCACCGCTTACCGCTGCCATGGTCGGCAAGACTGTGGGCCAGGCGGTGAAGAGCGGCAAAGTCCCGCCGGAATACAAGAAATATGGCGAGAGTATAGAACAGATTTTCGTAACTGCTGACGAGTTGAAGAGTAAGCTGGGTAACAGCTTCGACAGCCTGCCGGTGGGCGCTATTGGTGTCTACAGCTATTTCGAGCGCTTAGCCCAGGGCCTCAGGCAGTTTATGTGCGGCGCCCGTAAGTTTGCCCTCGAGTATGTCAGCAGGGACGATCTCGTTGCTCTGACCAAGGAAGCCGCAGAAATTACCGGCATTGCTTATGTTATGGAAGCCGATGCGGATGAAGTGGAAAAAATCTTAAGCTAAATATTTTATAAAAAACAGTTGCGTTTTTGTGGAAAAGTAAATATAATGTCTTTATGATAAGATCATGTAGATACAATGATGTGTCTAGTAACTAATGGCAATGATGCCCTCTTCAGGTGTATAGTCCTGTGTGAGGGCATTTTTATATTTTTTCTTATCATCTAGCCTGGGACTGATACGGGAGGCATGCCATGGGAGAACAAAGAGTAGTACTAATTGACAGCGATGCCGCCTGGAGAAAGAATGTTAAGGCCATACTTAGTAAGATGGGTTACTGGGTGATTGGGGAAGCTGAGGACGGTCTTACCGGCTTGAAGCTAGTCAGGGCTAGAGAGCCGGATCTAGTTATCGTCGAGGCGTTTCTGGCCGGTATGGATGGCTTTGAATTAGCCCGGATTATTTACGAAGATAAGTTGGCTCCAGTGATATTGATTGGCGCTTCCACTCAGCAAAATGCCATTGAGAAAGCAAAGAAGGCCAAAGTCTTTGCCTTCTTGGTTAAGCCTGAGTTGGAATATAACTTGATTCCGGCGGTCGAGTTGGCCTTGACAAATTACCAGGAAAGAGTCAAACTTGAAGGCCAGGTACAGGAGCTTCAAAATACGCTCGAAACCAGAAAGGTGGTCGAAAGGGCAAAAGGTATCCTGATGAAAACCATGGCCATTTCAGAAAACGAGGCTTTTAAACGTATTCAAAAGCAGAGTATGAACAAGCGGATTTCCATGCGGGCGGTAGCGGAGGCAATTATTCTCGCCCATAACGTTTAAATGTATGTATCTAAATAATAATTGACTGTGCACGTCGTTGTGCCGGAGCGGGCAATGGAGCCCTTTAAGGTAGGAGTATTTTTATTAACTCTATCTTAAAGGGCTTTTTTAATTACCAGGAAAATTTTAAGAAGGGTGGTTTTTATGGAAGTCACTGAAAAAGAACAATTACTAGAGAAAGCCAGAAATTTAGGGGTCAAGTTTATCCGGCTTCAGTTTACCGACATTTTTGGCCTGATGAAAAATGTGGCAATTACCATTGAGCAGTTAGATAAGGCGCTTGATGGGGAATTAATGTTCGACGGATCTTCTATTAATGGTTTTGCCAGGATTGAAGAATCAGACATGTACCTACGGCCGGATCTGAAAAGTTTTGCTGTATTTCCCTGGCGGCCTAGAGAAGGCGGGGTTGCCCGTTTAATTTGTGACGTTTATAACCCAGATGGTTCTCCTTTTGAGGGCGATCCCCGTTATGTTTTAAAAAAAGTTCTGGCTGAAGCAGCGGAAATGGGCTTTAATTTGCAGGTTGGCCCTGAACTTGAATTCTTCTTGTTCAGGCTTGATGGGGATGGCAATCCCACTCTGAATACTAACGACGATGCCGGGTACTTCGATCTGGCCCCGGTTGACCTTGGTGAAAACGCCCGCCGTTCTATGGTGCTGACTCTGGAAGAAATGGGTTTTGAAATTGAGGCTTCACACCACGAAGTTGCTCCGGGACAGCATGAGATCGACTTCAAATATTCCGATGCCCTGGATGTGGCTGATAAGATGATGACTTTTAGAATGGTTGTCCGTACTACAGCGCAGCGGCACGGCCTACATGCCACCTTCATGCCGAAGCCCGTTTTCGGTATTAATGGTTCCGGTATGCATATGAACCAGTCACTCTTTAAAGACGGACAAAACGTTTTTTATGATCCGTCTACTTCCGATCAGCTCAGTGATATTGCGAAATACTATATCGGCGGGTTGATGAAACATGCACGCTCAATGGCCGCGATTACAAATCCCATTGTAAATTCTTATAAACGACTGGTACCAGGATATGAAGCCCCAGTATATGTTGCCTGGTCCGGCCGCAACAGAAGCCCGCTGATTCGTATACCTGCCAAGCGGGGCAGTTCGACCCGTATTGAATTAAGAAATCCAGACCCGGCCGCCAACCCGTATCTGGCCATTGCAGTTGCCTTGAAAGCCGGACTTGACGGAATCAAAAATAAGATCCAGCCACCACCACCAACCGACCTCAATATATATCACTTGACCGCAGATGAGCGCAGCGAGCTTAACATTCCCAGCCTGCCCGCCAGTCTTTTGGAGGCGATTGAGGAACTGCAGAAAGACGATGTGATCAAGAGTGCTTTAGGAGCACATATCCTGGATAAATTCGTTGAGGCAAAAATACGTGAGTGGGACAACTTCCAGGTACAGGTTCACCCGTGGGAGGTCAGTGAATATTTAACCAAGTTTTAAAAACCAATTAGTTCATATTATGTTTATGATTCCTTCCATAATAATTGAATGAAATTGCAAAAATTACTATCCTCTATGTTGTCCTCTCCCCAAATTACCCGGGGAAAGGACATTTTTTTTAAATAGTACTATACAGTTCGGTACTTATATGATATTATCATCAGTAATATAAAGGTGGTATAAAAGGTTATCCTACTCATCAGCAGAAAATTTAATAAGGTACAGCGCTGTACCTACGAAACTTGGCAATGAGGCCTACTTGAACAGGTATAATTTTACTTGTTGTTAGGCCTTTTTATAATTTATACCCTGTGTAACAACTTGGGAGAAAGGTGTGGATTAGTATGGCTAAGCTTACCAACGACGATGTTCGTAATCTGGCCAAAGAATTAGGAGTTAAATTCGTTCGCCTGCAGTTTACGGACATCTTCGGGATTTTGAAAAACGTTGCCATCAATGTCGAACAGCTGGACAAAGCCTTAGATGGAGAGCTGATGTTTGACGGCTCTTCTATAGAAGGTTTTGTGCGTATTGAAGAATCGGATATGTATTTGCGGCCCGATCCGTCATCATTTGTTACGTTCCCCTGGAAGCCCCACGAAGGTGCTGTAGCCCGTTTAATTTGCGATATCTATGACCATGACGGCAAACCTTTTGAAGGTGATCCGCGCTATATTTTACGCCGGGCTATTCAAGAAGCCGCAGAAATGGGTTACTCGATGAACGCAGGGCCGGAGGCCGAATTTTTCCTTTTCCATGTTGATAACGAAGGCAGGCCCACCACAGTTACGCATGATAGCGCCGGTTATTTTGATCTCACCCCGGTTGACCTGGGGGAGAACGCCCGGCGAGACATGGTCTTGACTTTAGAGCAGATGGGCTTTGAGATAGAGGCCTCTCACCATGAGGTAGCGCCCGGTCAGCATGAAATTGACTTTAAGTATTCAGAAGCGCTGGATATTGCGGATAAGGTAGTTACCTTCAAGTTTGTGGTGCGGACTATTGCCCAACGGCATGGCTTGCATGCGAGTTTTATGCCCAAGCCAATTTATGGTATTTGCGGCTCAGGCATGCACATGAACATGTCTTTAATGAAAGACGGCAGCAATGCCTTTTATGACCCTAGCTCTAAGGACGGTTTGAGTAAAGATTGTCTCTATTACGTGGGGGGGTTAATGAAGCACGCTAAAGCAATATCAGCAATTGTCAACCCTACGGTTAACTCATACAAGCGTCTGGTTTCCGGCTTCGAGGCGCCAGTATATATCGCTTGGTCGTCACGAAATCGCAGCCCGCTGATCAGGATCCCGGCCAAGCGGGGGATGTCTACACGGATTGAATTGCGTAACCCTGACCCGGCCTGCAACCCCTATCTGGCAATGGCAGTCTGTCTTAAGGCTGGCCTGGAAGGTATTAGGAACAAAATTTTGCCGCCGGATCCCTGCAACCGCAACATTTACGAGATGACGCCGGCTGAAAGAGATCAGTTAGGCATCGGCAGTCTTCCCGAGAATCTTCACAAAGCTATTCAGGAACTGAAGCAGGATAAGATAATTCAGGAAGCACTGGGGGAACATATTTTCAATAGATTTGTTGAAGCAAAACGGATTGAATGGGATCGCTACCGGGTTCAAGTTCACCCCTGGGAGATTGAGGAGTATTTGACGAAGTTTTAATAGAAGTCTTAGAAACTTAAGCCATCTAGTTCTGTATCAATATTACCGAAGATGCCGTGCATTGTGCAAATCAACGACCCTGGGTTAATATATACGGAAATCACGTTTCGTATTTTTGTCGGTGTGGTCGCGCGCAATGTTCAGCATTGTACGGGTTTTTTAACTATTACGGATATAAAGAGAATGTCAAGGGTTATGAACATTTTCTAATTTACCGATTATAATACAACAGAAAATTCGGATACAACGATGTATCTAAGTTAAAGTTTGGCAAAGAGGCCTGTATTACAGTGTGTGAGTTTTCCGACTGTAGGGGGCCTTTTTTTTTTACAAAAATTTTCATTTTAACTAAGAAGACAAGAAAGGTGTAGAACATGAAAATTAATGGAATACCTTCAAAACAAGGCCTTTACGACCCCTGGTATGAGCATGACGCCTGCGGGATCGGTTTTGTGGCAAATATTAAGGGGAAAAAATCTAATGATATCCTACAAAAGTCTCTAACTGTGTTACTTAATCTCGATCACCGCGGAGCTAAGGGAGCCGAGTTGAATACTGGTGACGGCGCGGGAATCCTGATGCAAATTCCGCATGCTTTCTTTGAAAAGGAATGTGCTAAGCATGATATCCAACTTCCTCCCGCTGAAAATTACGGTATCGGGATGCTTTTCCTGCCTACCGATCCTGCCTTGCGTGAAAGTTGCGAACAAACACTGGAGAAAATCATCAAGGAAGAAGGTCAGACCCCGCTGGGGTGGCGTACTCCCCCGACAGATAATCATACGCTTGGGGAAACCGCTAAATTGGCTCAACCATTTATACGTCAAATATTTATCGGAAAGAATCCGGATATCAAGGACATCATGACCTTTGAGCGCAAGCTTTACGTTATCCGCAAGCGGGCGGAAAAAGAAATTCACCGCGAATGCCTGCCTGAAGGGGGGACTTTCTATTTCGCCAGTTTCTCCTGCAGAACAATAGTTTATAAAGGAATGTTGGCTCCTGAACAGGTTGCGGAGTTTTATCCCGATCTAAATGACCCGGCCGTGGAAACCGCGCTGGCCCTGGTTCATTCCCGGTTCAGCACTAATACCTTCCCCAGCTGGGAGCGTGCTCATCCCTACCGTTATTTGATTCATAATGGTGAAATCAATACCGTGCGCGGCAACATCAACTGGATGCATACGCGCCAGGCTATGTGTGAGTCGGAACTGTTCGGCGAGAATATGGCCAAGGTCTTTCCTGTAATTGACCAGGACGGCAGTGACTCGGCTATGTTTGACAACTGCTTTGAGTTTTTATCGCTCTCGGGGCGTTCCCTGCCTCATGTGGCGATGATGATGATTCCCGAACCATGGTCCAACCACGAAAGTATGAGCGATGAAAAGAAGGCATTTTATGAATACCACAGCTGCTTGATGGAGCCCTGGGACGGGCCCGCTTCCATTGCTTTTACAGACGGTACAATTATCGGTGCTGTGCTAGACCGGAACGGTCTGCGTCCCTCGCGCTACTACGTGACCAAAGACAACCTTATTGTTTTGGCCTCGGAAGTTGGTGTGCTTGATATTCCACCGGAGGATGTAGTATTGAAAGAACGGCTTCGCCCGGGCCGCATGCTGCTTGTCGACACGGAAAAAGGCCGCATTATCAGCGATGAAGAGCAAAAAATAAGCATGGTAACGGAGCATCCTTACCGGGAATGGCTGCACGAATACCTGGTCAGCCTCGAACAACTGCCGGAGGCCTCTCAGGTGCCGGAAACTGACTATGAAACGGTGCTCAAGCGTCAGCAAGCCTTTGGCTATACTTATGAGGACCTGGTAAAGGTGCTGGAGCGTATGGCCAGAGATGGTGTTGAGCCGGTAGGAGCAATGGGCACTGATGGCCCGCTGGCAGTATTATCGGATCATCCTCAGCTTTTATACAACTATTTTAAGCAGTTGTTTGCTCAGGTAACTAACCCGCCGATTGACTCCATCCGCGAGGAGATTATCTTTGCTGTCGAAACCACCATTGGTTCGGAAAAGAACCTGATCCAGCCTGAACCCGGCAGTTGCCGCCGGATCAAGCTGAAAGCGCCGGTGCTGACGAATGAAGAACTGGCAAAAATCCGGCATCTGGAGCTGGACGGCTTTAAAGTGGTAACCTTGCCGATCCTGTCCAAGGTGGCGGATGGGAGCACGGGTATGGAAAAGGCGCTGGAAAATCTTTTCCAAAAGGCCGGCCGGGCCATTGCCGATGGTGCGAATCTGCTGATTTTATCCGACCGGGGTGTGGATGCAGAAAACGCGCCCATTCCAGCCCTGCTTGCCGTTTCGGGGCTGCATCACCAACTGATCCGCGAGGGAACCCGGAACAGGGTCAGCCTTTTACTTGAGTCGGGGGAACCACGCGAAACACATCACTTGGCCGTACTACTGGGCTATGGCGCAAGCGCCGTCAATCCTTACCTGGTTTTTGAAACGCTGGAAGACATGTTCCGCCAGGGAGTGCTTAGTGGTATTACCCCCAAGGAGGCACAGAAAAACTACATTAAGGCTGCAATTAAAGGCGTGGTCAAGGTGGCGTCGAAGATGGGTATTTCCACGATCCAGAGCTATTGCGGAGCCCAGATTTTTGAGGCCATCGGGATTAACCAGCCGGTAATTGACAAATATTTTACATGGACTGCTTCACGTGTGGGTGGAGTCGGACTGGCTGAGATTTCCAATGAGGCGGCACTCCGCCACCAGAAGGCTTTCTCGCCCAGCTCTGACAGTACGCTGGAACCTGGTTCTACTTACCAGTGGCGGCACGAGGGTGAGGAGCACTTGTATAATCCACAAACTATTACTTTGCTGCAGCTGGCCTGTCGCAATAATGACTTTAACTTATTTAAACAGTACTCAGGGCTGATCGACAGCCAGAAAAATGCGCTGCGGAAGTATTTGGACTTTAAAACAGACCGGATGCCCGTGCCGATAGAAGAAGTTGAACCGGTGGAATCCATTTGCCGGCGCTTTAAGACCGGGGCCATGTCGTTTGGTTCGATCAGCAAGGAAGCCCACGAAACCATGGCTATTGCCATGAACCGCATCGGGGGCAAGAGTAACACGGGCGAGGGCGGGGAAGACCCGGCCCGCTTTAAGCCCCTGCCAAACGGTGATTCCATGCGCAGTGCCATCAAGCAGGTGGCCTCGGGCAGATTCGGCGTTACCAGCGAATACCTGGTTAATGCCGATGAAATTCAGATCAAGATGGCTCAGGGGGCAAAGCCTGGTGAGGGCGGCCAGCTTCCGGGGCGTAAGGTGTATCCCTGGGTGGCCAAGGTCAGGGGGACTACGGCCGGGGTAGGTCTAATTTCGCCCCCGCCGCACCATGATATTTATTCGATTGAAGACCTGGCTGAATTAATTCACGACTTGAAGAACTCCAATCCCAACGCCAGGATCAATGTTAAGCTGGTTTCAGAAGTAGGTGTGGGCACAATTGCCGCAGGGGTATCCAAGGGGCGGGCCGATGTCGTTTTAATAAGCGGCTACGATGGCGGCACGGGGGCCTCACCGAGGACCAGCAGCACGCATGCAGGCCTGCCCTGGGAACTGGGTGTGGCCGAGACCCATCAAACGCTGGTGTTGAATAACTTGCGCGACAGAATTATTGTCGAAGCAGACGGCAAGCTGATGACCGGCCGGGACGTGGTGATCGCTACGCTTCTCGGCGCTGAAGAATACGGGTTTGCCACGGCTCCACTGGTCGTCATGGGCTGTATCATGATGCGGGTTTGCAACCTGGATACCTGCCCGGTAGGTGTTGCGACGCAGAATCCGGAACTCCGTAAGAATTTCAAAGGCGATCCTCAGCATTTAGTCAACTTTATGCTGTTTATTGCCCAGGAAATGCGGGAAATCATGGCAGAACTCGGTTTCCGAACGGTTAACGAAATGGTTGGCCGGACCGATGTGCTGGAGCCAAAGAAAGATATTGATCACTGGAAAGCAAAAGGACTGGATCTGTCGGCCTTGCTCTGGCAGCCGGATGTCCCGGAAAGCATCGGGAGGTACTGTCGGACCGGGCAATATCATGGATTAGAGAAATCACTGGATCGGCAGTCGCTGTTAAAGATTTGCGAGCCGGCCCTGGAGCGCGGGGAACCGGTTGAGGCCAAGCTGCCTATTCTGAACACCAACCGGGTGGTAGGCACCATCCTGGGCTATGAGGTGACCAAGCGCTACGGAAGGGAAGGCCTGCCCGAGGATACTATCCGCCTGTACTTTGAAGGTTCTGCCGGGCAGAGCTTTGGTGCTTTTGTTCCCAGGGGAATTACACTTACCCTGGAAGGAGACGCCAACGATTACTTCGGCAAAGGCTTTTCGGGCGGTAAGCTGGTTGTTTTCCCGCCGGCTAAGGTGACCTTTGTGCCGGAGGAAAATATAGTTGTCGGCAATGTGGCCTTTTACGGCGCAACATCAGGCGAGGCTTATATCCGGGGCGTGGCCGGTGAAAGATTCTGTGTCCGTAACAGCGGTGTGAAGGCTGTTGTAGAAGGGGTAGGCGACCACGGCTGTGAATATATGACCGGTGGCCGTATTGTCGTCCTTGGTGAGACCGGCAGGAACTTCGCAGCCGGCATGTCAGGCGGGATATCCTATGTGCTTGACGAAGACGGGACGTTCCCGAATCGCTGCAACTATGAGATGGTTACGATCGAAACTCTTGAAAATGCCGGTGAAATTACCGAGGTTAAAGAAATGATTCAAAGGCATTTAGAATATACTCAAAGTCAAAAGGCCCGGGTGGTTCTGGACAAATGGGATCAAATGTTACCGAAATTTGTAAAAGTCATTCCGAAGGATTACAAGCGCATGCTCGAAGCCATTGATCGTGCTCATATGACGGGCTTTAGCGGTGATGAAGCGATTATGGTTGCTTTTGAAGAAAATCTAAAAGACGTATCTCGGGTCAGCGGGAACTAACCGATGAGGAGGAAGTACCATGGGTAAGCCGACAGGATTTATGGAATATCAAAGGGAACTCCCGGCCGACCGTGCTCCACTGGAGCGCATCAATGACTGGAACGAATTTCACTTCTCGTTATCAGAGGAAAAATTATTAACTCAAGGATCGCGCTGTATGGGTTGCGGCACACCCTTCTGCCATAGCGGTACAGTGATCAGCGGAATGATTTCCGGTTGTCCAAACCATAATTTGATCCCTGAGTGGAATGACCTGGTGTCCCGGGGCTTGTGGAAAGAGGCAGCAATACGGTTATTAAAAACGAATAACTTTCCTGAGTTTACCAGCAGAGTATGTCCAGCCCTTTGTGAGGGTGCCTGTGCTGCAGGGTTTTACAGTGCCCCGGTCACTATTAAAAATATAGAAAATGCCATTATTGAACGTGCTTTTGCAGAGGGATGGATAAAAGTAAGCACGCCCTTAGTCAGGACTTGTAAAAAGGTTGCCGTGATCGGTTCCGGCCCTTCAGGCCTGGCCTGCGCGGACCAGCTTAACAAAGCCGGCCACTGGGTTACTGTATTCGAACGTGCCGACAGGGTTGGCGGGCTTTTGATGTATGGTATTCCCAATATGAAGCTTGATAAAAGGGTTGTCCAGCGTCGCGTTGATTTGATGGCGGCTGAAGGAATTACTTTTTTAACCGGTACGGAAGTGGGTAAGGATTATCCTGCAGAAAAGCTCTTGCAAGAATTTGACGCGGTAGTTCTCTGCGGCGGGTCAACAAAACCGCGCGATTTGCCAATTGAAGGCCGGGAACTAAAGGGGATTTACTTTGCAGTTGATTTTTTAGGTGCAAATACCAGAAGTCTGTTGGATTCCGGCCTTGCTGACGGGAAGAACATCTCTGCTGCGGGCCAAGACGTTATCGTAATCGGTGGCGGTGATACAGGCACCGACTGTGTCGGCACCGTCTTGCGCCATAAATGTAAGAGTGTTAACCAGCTTGAGATTCTGCCGAGGCTACCCCTCAAACGAGATGCTAATAACCCCTGGCCGCAGTTCCCGCGGGTATTTAAAGTTGACTACGGCCAGGAGGAAGCGGAGGCTATTTACGGCTCTGATCCCCGGCATTATTGTATTACTGCGAATAAATTTGCCGGAGAAGAGTTTGGTAGCGTAAAAGCAGTGCATACTGTTCAGGTTGAGTGGGTAAGAGATGACCAGGGCCGCCTTACTCCGAGGGAAATTCCAGGTTCCGGAAGAGTCTGGCCTGCCCAGCTGGTGCTCTTGGCCATGGGTTTTACCGGTCCGGAAAACACTCTTCTCGACCAGCTCGGTGTCGAGCGCGACGGGGCTTCCAACGCTAAGGCCGAGTATGGTAAGTTTGCGACTAACATTAAAGGAGTATTCGCCGCCGGTGACATGCGACGGGGTCAAAGCCTCGTGGTCTGCGCGATAAATGAAGGCCGCGGGGCGGCACGGGAGTGTGACCGCTACCTGATGGGATCTACCAAACTAAAATAACATTCATTTAAAAATTTTAGCAGGGGGTACTTACCCCTTTTTTTTATGTGACCGGTATGCGTTATTATATTTACAATGCTGAGCGATTTGAAAATTAGCGAAATTTATTTGAAATGATGTAGACTACTAATTTCTCTCCAACTAGCGGCCATTTATGGATTGTAAATTGATTCTGTATTATAAATTTCTATAAGTGGAAATAATTCTTGCATTTTATAAAAAGGAATTCTTAGTAAAACATAGAATTCGATCATATTAACTAGGTGATGCATCATATTTCAAGGAGAGTTTTATGAATCAGAAGGTTTATTCCAAACTTGAGTATCCAATTGACATTACCACAAAAATGCTTCATTTTGCTGGAAAGCTGTTGCAAGAACATGAGAATTTTAAATGGGTCCCTGACTGGCTTGTAAGGACACTAGGGATTAACGGGTGTGCCGTGGGGGTTATCCTGGCGCAACATTGTATTGTTCATTTTAACAGCCAGGACCAAAGCAGCCAAGCGGATACGACGGAGATAGACGTTGACGTGCTCTGGTGCTCTCAGCAGGATCCATCCGGGAATATGAATCTGCCATGTCATGTTTTTGACTGTCCAGTAAGGCGAAAGGTGGTTGAAAGATATGGTCGGGCAGATTGTGAAGTGACCTGCTTTCCGATGGCAGGCAAGAAGGGTTTTTTAATGGCTTGCGGGGAAGGGCTGCAAGTGAACTCCTTTTCTGTCATAGAGATACTAAAGGCCTTGACCCAGTTAGTAGAATGTAGTTTGAATATTGAGCAAGATGTTGGAAAGGCCGCTTCATTTTTTCTCCCTTCTGAAAATGTTGCTCAAATGTGGTCGGAAATGCTGGCTGGTCTTTCCCATGACTTAAGAACACCGCTTGCCTGTATTAAAGGCTACGTCACCACATTGCTCCGGGAAGACGTAAACTGGGAGCCGGAGGATCGAAATGATTTTCTCCAAATAATTGTTGAAGAAACAGATCACATTGAAGATTTAATCAATAACTTGCTGGATGCCTCCACCTTAAGTTGGAAAGGTGATATAGAGCTAAAAAAAGAACCTATTTTGCTGCCCCACATAGTAAATAAGGTACTTAGGGATCAGTCGTTCCACAGTAAAAATCATCAGTTTACGGTACTGTTTCCGAGAGATTTTCCTTTTGTTAATGCGGATCAGATGAGAATTGAGCAGGTACTCCGCAACCTTGTTGACAATGCGGTAAAATATTCAACTGAGAACACTGAAATTGTTATTAAAGGAGAGCTACTTTCCGGTGAAGTGATTGTTTCGGTGGCTGATCAGGGGATCGGTATTGGCGATGAGCATTTAAATCGATTGTTTGAAAAATTTTTTCGAGTAAGTAATGGGATTCAGGAGCATCAAAAAGGAATGGGGCTGGGACTGCCATTAGCCAGGCAAATATTAATCAGTCACGGTGGCAGAATTTGGGCTACCAGCAAGTTAAACCACGGGAGCACTTTTTACTTCACCTTACCGGTAGGTACAGAAACAAAATGATTTGCCGCTCAAGGAGCGATTAAGGGGCTTAATGATGAAGCGCAAAACAATTTTAATAGTGGATGACGAACCCCGCTTGGTGAGATTAGTAAAAGTAAATTTGCTGGCAAGTGGTTACGAGGTGGGAAGCGCAGCCGACGGGAAGACCGCTATAGAATTGCTGGAAGCTTCCAACCATGACTTGTTAATTCTGGATATCATGCTGCCAGGTTCATTCAACGGGTTTGAAGTATGTAAAAGAATCCGCGAATTTTCCGATATTCCGATCATTATGCTAACAGGGCGGGCTCGTGAACAGGACCGGATACTTGGGTTTGATGTAGGGGCGGATGATTATTTAACTAAACCTTTTAGTGTAGAGGAGTTATTGCGCCGGGTTAAGGCGGTTCTTAGGAGAACCTGTCAAACAGGGGATTTGCAAAAGTGTCCTGCTTATAAATCAGGTGATCTGGTAATAAATTTTGCTCAAAGGCGTGTCTTTGTTAGAGGTGAAGAGGTGAGACTTACCGCTACAGAATATCAGGTTTTGTATCATCTGGGAATTAATGCGGGAAAAATAATCACCCACGAAGACTTGTTGACCTGGGTATGGGGGACGGAATACCGCAATGAGCTACAATACTTGAGAAATTATATTGGTAGCTTACGCAAAAAAATTGAGGATGACCCTAATAAACCAAAATATATTTTTGGAAAACATGGTATTGGCTATCAATTAGTAAACAAATCATAAGAAATAAAAAAGATGGAAAATGACTACTCTGCCTGTAAGGCAGAGTTTTTTTATGAAAATGTTATGTTCACAGCATTATTCTTATGATTTTTTTATATGTCGTAAACTAAAATAAATTGTCACTATCCGATACAAACAGACACTTTAATGAAAATATTAAGAAATTTGGGGATTTATTAATGTTTACCTGTGAAGACGTTTTAGAAAAGGCTAAGGGAGAAGGAGTAAAATTCCTGCGTATGCAATTTACCGATACCTTCGGTATGTTGAAAAATATTGCAGTAACTTCGGATAACCTTGAACGGGTAATAGCGGGCCAAATTTCTTTCGATAGCTCGGTGGTAGATGGTCTAATCAACAGCCATGAACAGGATATCGTCTTCCTGCCGGATCTATCTACTTTTGTTGTATTCCCCTGGCGGCCCAGGGAGGGGGCGGTGGCACGCTTTATCTGTGACGTGGCCAATTGCGATGGATCCCCTTATCCGGGCTGTTCGCGCCAGGTCCTGAAGAAGGTACTAAATGAAGCTAACCGGATGGGGTTTGAGGTTTTAGTGTCTGCGGAAGTGGAATTTTATCTTTTCTGTACTGACAATAAAGGCAACCCAACCATCGATACCCATGACCGTGCCGGGTTTTGCGATTTAACTCCAGTTGACCTGGGAGAAAATGTACGGCGGGATATTGTATTGACTCTGGAAGATATGGGGTTTGAAATCGGTTTTAGCCACCATGAGGTAGGGCCGAGCCAGCACGAAATAGCTCTAAAGTCGGATAATCCCCTGGCTATTGCAGACAAGCTAGTGACTTTCAAGTTTATCGTACGCACCATTGCCCAGCGGCACGGGCTGCACGCCTCGTTTATGCCTAAACCGCTAAACGACTTTCCGGGTTCAGCCCTGTGCTTGAACATATTCCTTTACCGCAGGGAAGGCAGCACTATTTTCGATACCGGGCAGTCTTTACAGGTTAAACAGGAAGTCAAGCTTTTTACCGGGGGTGTACTGGTCCATACCCGGGCTAATACCGCTATAACCAATCCCCTGATTAACTCTTACAAGCGCCTGGCCTCCGGCCATTTGACCCCTACGCAGATAGCCTGGTCTAAAGACAGCCGTAATTCAGTGTTGCGGGTTGTCGAGCACAATAGACAAAGTACTATGGTGAAAGTGCGAAATCCTGATCCGGCCTGTAACCCATACCTTGCTTTGGCATTGATTATTAATGCCGGCTTAAACGGTATTAGTGAAAAAATTTCACCGCCACCCCCGCTAACTGAAAATACCCTGCAAGTTAATGAAAACTTAAGTCAGGGAGCACGAGTTGATTTCCTCCCCCGTACTCTGGAGGAAGCCCTGCGGGAACTGGCCTCCGACCAGCTGGCCAGGGCTACACTGGGGGAATATATTTACCGCAGGTTTGCCATGGCCAAAGGTGAGGAGTGGGAGCGTTACCAGGCATTTGTACACCCTTGGGAACTTGCAGAGTACTTCTCTTTTTATTAGAAGAAAGAGGTGGTAGATTGATAATTTACATATAGAGTTTGCTTAAAAGTTGCATTTGAGCTGTGTTTTACTTCCTCGTTGAACAAATTATTGATAAGAAAATAAGAACTTACTAAAAAAAATTAATGGAGACAAAAGAGGAGGTTATATTAGTGGGAGCGTCACAACAGATTATTCATGAACTATTGGCGGAGGTTGTAAAAAGAAATCCAAATGAACCGGAGTTTCATCAGGCAGTTTTGGAAGTGCTTGAATCTTTGGAGCCGGTAATCGAAAGACATCCCGAATTTGTTGAGTCAGGTGTCCTGCGCAGGATTATAGAGCCGGAGCGGCAGATTATGTTCCGGGTCCCCTGGGTTGATGACGATGGTCATGTACAGGTTAACCGGGGTTTTCGGGTTCAGTTTAATAGTTGTATCGGACCCTACAAGGGCGGCCTGCGCTTTCACCCCTCAGTGAACCTTGGGATTATTAAGTTCCTTGGCTTTGAGCAAATATTTAAAAATTCCCTTACCGGATTACCTATAGGCGGGGGTAAAGGTGGCAGTGACTTTAACCCGAAAGGTAAATCAGAGGGTGAGGTAATGCGTTTCTGCCAGAGTTTCATGTCCGAGCTTTACCGGCACATTGGTGCGGATGTTGACGTGCCGGCCGGTGATATAGGAGTGGGCGGCCGTGAAATCGGTTATTTATATGGCCAGTACAAAAAGTGTACCGGTCTTTACACTGGAGTTTTAACAGGTAAAGGGCTGACCTTTGGTGGCAGCTTGGTCAGGACTGAGGCTACCGGCTATGGCTTGGTCTACTTTATTGAGGAAATGCTTAAGGCCAATAGACAAAATCTGGCTAATAAGATAGTGGTTATTTCCGGCTCCGGGAATGTGGCCATTTACGCAGCGGAAAAAGCTGGGCAACTTGGTGCTAAGGTAGTGGCAATGAGCGATTCCGATGGCTATATCTACGATGCCAATGGGATTGACCTGGATACGGTAAAGCGGCTAAAAGAAGTTGAGAGAAGAAGAATCAGGGCGTATTCTAAATACCATCCTACCTCAGAATTTTTCGAAGGTTCACAGGGAATTTGGTCAGTTAAATGTGATATAGCGCTTCCCTGTGCCACCCAAAATGAAATTAATGAGGAATCAGCCCTAAAAATGGTGGAAAATGGGGTGATGGCGGTTGCCGAGGGTGCTAATATGCCGTCAACCCCGGAGGCAGTTAAAGTGTTTCAAAGTAACAATGTTCTTTTTGCGCCGGCAAAGGCCGCCAACGCCGGCGGAGTTGCAACTTCGGCACTGGAAATGTCCCAAAATGGTATGAGGTGCTCCTGGACCTTTGATGAAGTTGATTCCAGGTTACAGGACATTATGAAAAATATTTATAATCAAACCAGTCGGGTAGCTGATGAATATGGTTGTGAGGGTAATTTGGTAACCGGTGCGAACATTGCCGGATTCTTAAAGGTAGCAAATGCGATGATGGCCCAGGGAGTTGTATAGAAAGAAAAAGGATTATTGGTGAGGAAAGGGGGGATAATCATGGAACAGTGTCCGCTTGCTTATATTGATCCATGTTCCAAATGCGCCCAGTATGGGAATTGTAGCCCGAGTCAGTCAGTCCTGAAGCTAAATATTCTAGAGAAAGATGTACAAGACTTGAAGAAGATGCTAAAACAGTTGATTGATAAAGAGTAAAAGAATTTCTATGTTTGGCAAAGAATTGAAATTTTATGCCGGGGCCTGAGCTTACCCCGGTTTTATTTTGCTCACCAAAGAATGAAGGCAAACCGCCACTGCAGGATACATATCTTTAACCTTTTTGAACTAAAGGGCATACCGCTCTAACGTAATGCTCGTAATCCTAGCCGAAGTTTCCGCAGGTATTTAAGTTGATTACAGTCAGGAGGAAGTAGAAGCTCTTTACGGCGCTGACCCCAGGCGTTATTACATCACGGCAATAAATTTAAACACCCTGCCCGACCCAAAGATAGTAAACTATTATTATAATTTTGAGGTAGTTACTTTTATGTTTTCAGTTATGTTGTACTAAGGTATAATTAGTCTAATCATTAAATTTCTTTCTTTATAATTTTCAAGGGTCTTGTTTTACTCACTTAGGGTGGAGGATTGAATATGAAGCATACGCTGGCAGTTTTGGTAATCAATAAGCCGGGTGTTCTGGCGCGGATATCCGGCTTGCTTAGCAGAAGGGTATTCAATATTGAAAGTATTGCTGCCGGTTACACGGAAGAGCCTGGTATTACCCGTATTACTATTGTTGTCCAGGGGGATGAATACATTCTAGATCAGGTTATGAAGCAGTTATCGAAGCTTGTTGATGTCATTAAAATTGTTCAGCTTGATCAAGAGGATTCTGTTGCCCGGGAACTCGCTCTGATTAAGGTCAACGTTGAGGTTGACCGCAGATCTGATATCGTCAATATAGTGACGGTATTCCGGGCTAATATTATTGATGTGAGTAAGGAAACAATGATTATTGAAATACTAGGTGACGAGCGGAAAATTAATGCTTTTTGCGCGGTACTGAATGATTATGGTATAGTAGAAATGGTTCGTACAGGGAAAGTCTCATTGCAGCGTGGTAATAATGCGGTAAAGTATTAACTGAAGTTATAGGGCTTTGTTATAATATAATCCGTATGATCAGAGAATTCTTCATGGAAGGGGGCTGGTTAGTGTCTCAGGTAAAAAGAATTATGATCTGCCTGCCTGATACACTTTTGGCTGAAGTGGATCGGATTGCGGCAACCGAGCAACTCGGCCGAAGTGAATTTATCCGTGAAGTTATGAGAGCATATATCGAAGAACGCAAGAGGTTGATATTGATCGAACAGATGAAAAAAGGTTACCTTGAAATGGCAAAAATAAACTTGGCCTTGGCTATTGAACACTACCGTTTAGAAGCAGAAGTCACCCAGAAATTTGAACTGCCCTTGACGGAGGTAAAATAGCCCATGTTAATCCGCAGGGGTGATATATTTTATGCCGACCTGAGTCCGGTTGTTGGTTCTGAACAGGGAGGAACCAGGCCGGTGCTGATTATTCAAAATGATATTGGAAATCAGTATAGTCCGACCACGATCGTAGCAGCAATTACTTCTCAAATTGCCAAAGCTAAGCTCCCGACACATGTTGAAATGCCCGCCAATCCAGGTGGTATGGGGAAAAATTCAGTAATCCTGCTGGAGCAAATTAGAACAATAGATAAGAGCAGGTTATTGGAAAAAGTAACATCACTTGACAGCGAGATGATGACAAAAGTGAAACTGGCCGTGGAAATTAGCCTTGGCTTGTTGGATCTATGAGCGTAGAACATCCAGTCAGGATGTTCTTTTTGCTGTATAATTTGCTTTAAAGGGGAGGAATTTATGCTAGCTGTCACCGGGGGAAGAATCTTAACGATGGCCGGGAGAACAATTGAAAAAGGTACTGTGTTGGTTGATCATGGTAGGATCTCCGGAGTAATAAATGGTATTAAAGTTCCCAAAGAGGCAGACGTAATTGACGTTGCGGGGAAGATAGTAATGCCAGGTATGATCGATGCCCATAGTCACCTTGGAATCGTTGAGGAAATTTTCCGTGAGGAAGGTGATGACTGCAATGAAGATACAGATCCGGTAACCCCGCACCTGCGAGCCATAGATGCGATCAACCCGGCGGACCTGGGCTTCAGGGACGCCCTTGCCGGAGGGGTCACTACCGTCGTGACAGGACCGGGCAGCGCCAATATTATCGGTGGTGAGATGGTAGCTATGAAGACCTACGGCACGGTAGTAGATGAGATGGTTGTCCGCTTTCCAGTTGGACTGAAGGCTGCCCTTGGGGAAAACCCAAAGCGCAGCTACGGCCGGGACAAAAAGATGCCTGCTACCCGGATGGCCTCGGCGGCGATATTGAGAGAAGCGCTGGTGCGCGGACAGGAATATATCAGGAAGACAACACCTGGCGATGATAAACGGGATATGCAAGTGCCTGATCGGGATTTGAAAATGGAGGCTCTCGTCAGGGTACTGAAACGGGAGGTGCCCCTGCGGGTACACGCCCACAGAGCTGACGACATCATGACAGCGGTCCGTATCGCCAGGGAGTTTCAGGTGGATCTGGTTGTTGAGCACTGTACCGAGGGTCACTTGGTAGCGCGGCAACTGGCAGTCCTAGGCGTTCCTGCAGTTATCGGTCCGGTGATTACAAACCGAGCGAAGGTGGAAATGCAGGGGCTGACATTAGAAACCGCCAGAGTTCTGACTGCGGCCGGTGTGCGTATTGCCATCATGACCGATCATCCGGTTGTGCCTGTTCAGTATTTGGTTGCTTCCGCGGCGATGACTGTTAAAGGGGGATTATCAGAATCTGCTGCGCTCAGGGCAATAACTATTGACGCTGCCAAAATTTTAGGTTTAGCAGACCGTCTGGGCAGCCTTGAACCCGGAAAGGATGCGGACTTTATTGTTTTGGACAGGCACCCTTTCGATATCTTTTGTCGGGTTGAGCAAGTTTTTGTCAATGGGGTAAAAGTTTTGTAAATAGCATTTAGTAATCCCTGCTACTAACGCAGCAGCGGTTTGGTAAATTAACATTCATAGATAACAGAAATATGAGTTTCCTAGAAAAAATTGTAACAAATGATTTTCAGGAATATTGCAATCTGTGGTCGAATTGACTATAATTTAATTGTTAGCGTAATTGCTATTAATGTTATATTCTGGAGGATAACGAAAATGAAAAGAGAGCCATTGGACATTCTAATAGTTGACGACCAACCTGGAGTGCGCCATTTGCTCGAAATTATTGTCAAAGAGTTGGGACATAATGCACATACTGCCCGGAATGGTTTGGAGGCAGTTAGCCTAACCTATTCCATTCATCCCGGCCTTATCTTTATGGATATCCGAATGCCTTTAATGGATGGGCTGGAGGCTTTAGGGCAAATCAAGACCTTCGCCCCCGGGACTAAGGTGGTAATTATGACTGCCCTCGGTTCGGAAGAAACTGTGGCGCAGGCAATGCAGATAGGAGCATTGGGCTGTATTGCCAAGCCCTTTGATATAGATGAAATAAAAGAGTTTATGGAGAAAATTTATTTAGAGCAACCTAATTTAGGAGCAACTGCGGCGAGTAGCTGAGTGTTAGATAAAAACCTTCCTTAATAAGGAAGGTTTAACTATTTGGGGATTGCTATTTCTGTTATAATAAGTTTACTTAAATTTTATTTCATTGAATGGTCCCTTTTGTTTTTATAACCCTGACATAGGTTATAATAAAGTCATGAACCTTGATAAATATTCCCATTTGGAGTAACAGGTGTGTTGAATCATTTTTTCGAGTTGTAATTGGATGCTGGAGTGATTGTGTTGCCATCGATTAAAACTTCATCACCTGATGAGACAGCCCGGCTCGGAGAGAAATTGGGCATTTTGCTACGATCTGGAGACGTGGTTTGTCTGAGCGGTGACCTAGGTGCAGGGAAAACCAGGTTTACTCAGGGATTGGCAGTCGGTCTAGGGGTGTCTGGACCGGTGACCAGCCCAACCTTCACCATCGTTAATGAGTACCCCCAGGGGCGTCTGCCGCTTTATCATATGGATGTATACCGCTTGAATGATCACCAGGAAATGGAAGACATAGGTTATGAAGAATATTTTTATAGCTCAGGAGTGACGGTAATTGAATGGGCGGAGCGCGTAATCGAATTACTACCAGTGGAGAGACTAGATATTGTGATCAGCAGATGCCCAGAGGGAGAAGATATTAGAAGTGTAACCCTGATTCCACATGGGGAAGGTCCTGCGGCCCTGGTTAAGGAGTTGATGGATTTTGTATGTACTGGGGATTGAGTCTGCTACACCGGTTGCAGCAGCGGCTGTGGCCGGTTTAGATGGGATCCTGGCTGAGCGTATGGTTATGAATAAGAGGACTCATTCAGTAAACCTATTGCCGATGATCAAAGCGGTGCTGGATGATGCCCAAATAGACCATAGCCAGCTTGCGGGCATTGCGGTGTCCAGTGGGCCGGGCTCCTTTACAGGCCTGAGGATTGGGATGAGCACTGCCAAAACCCTGGCACAAGTCTGGGGACTGCCGGTAGCGGGTATTTCTACCCTGGAAACATTAGCACATCCACTCACCGGGCATGGCAGGCTGGTTTGCCCGGTTTTAAATGCGAGAAAAAATGAGGTGTATACTGCTGTTTTTGACTACAGCGGGTTGAAGCAAACTCAATTGATAGGTGCAATGGCAGCACCGATAGATATATTGATCAACCTTTTAGTCGATTATAACCGGCCGGTGACTTTTTTAGGAGATGGTGTTCCTGAATACATGCTTCGCTTGCAGGCCGGACTTGGCCCTTTGGCTTGGTTTGCCCCGATGTCTGCAGGATATCCCAGAGGAGCTGCAGTAGCCGAGCTGGGTTTAAAAGCTTTCCAAAATAGCCTAGGTGGCAGTCCCCTGTTGCTACAGCCGGAGTATATCAGACCTTCCGAGGCTGAGGTGGTTTGGCTGAAAAAAAATAGCGCTGGGAGATAATATAGTGGAAGTTACTTTTTGTCAAATGTGCCCTGAGCATCTGGACCATGTGCTCGAAATTGAAAGATCCTCTTATGCCGCCCCTTGGTCCCGGCAAGTTTTTTTTTCTGAGATCCAGAATAAGTTTGCCCACTATATTGTGGCAATGAATGATGGGCTTGTTGTTGGATATATTGGAATGTGGCTAATTCTTGATGAGGCCCAGGTAACTAACATAGCTGTGCATCCAAGCTACCGCTCTAAGAATATCGGCAGAATGTTGATGCTAGAAATGACCAAGCGGGCCGTACTAAGGGGGATTAACAGGATGACCCTGGAGGTACGCCCTTCCAACCTGGCGGCCAGGCATCTTTATACTACTATGGGGTTTATTGAAAAAGGGATTCGAAAGAGGTATTATACAGATAATAACGAAGACGCAATAATTATGTGGAATTATGATCTTGCCGGCGGTGATAAGAGCACGGAGTTGGAGCAATCCAACAGGGATTGCGGGCCATGAAGTTCATTTTTGAGAAAAGTTTTCGGCAAAAAGGAATTTCCCCAATAAAGTGGTTAGTTTTGTTATAAGGTATGCATGAGTTTTTTGCGAAAATTAAAATAATCGGGAAGAGGGGAAAACATGAGAAAATACCCAATTACAATATTTTTTCCCTGTTATAATGAAGAAGCGAATGTAGAAAGGGTAACAATGGAATCCATGTCGGTTGTTCCCAGTATATCAGATGACTTTGAAATTATTATTGTAAACGATGGCAGCCATGACCGTACTGCCGAGATTGCTGACCGGCTGGCAGGGGAATACACTGCAGTAAGGGTAATTCATCATAAGAAAAATAAGGGTTATGGCGCAGCGTTGCAGTCCGGGTTTAAAAACGCTACCAAAGAACTGGTCTTTTATACTGACGGTGATGGACAGTTCAGGATTGAAGAAATTAAAAAACTTCTGCCTCTAATTGAAAAATATGATATTGTTTCGGGTTACCGGATTAATCGGCAGGATCCCTTTATTCGCAAGGTGAATGCTTTCTTATGGGGGTCGATGGTAAACTTATTGTTTAAGTTCAAAGTATCCGATGTAGATTCAGCGTTCAAGCTTTATCGAAGAAAGATATTCGATGAGATCACCCTTGAGTCACAAGGTGCCCTGATAGATACGGAAATTTTGGCAAAAGCAAAGGCGAAAGGGTACACCATTGTTGAAACAGGTGTTAACCATTACCCGCGGGTTGCTGGAGTGCAGACGGGAGCTAAAATATCGGTAATTCTAAAAGCTTTTAGGGAGCTTTTTGAACTTAAAAAAAGTTTCAACAGGGTCTAGTTTAAAAGCTAAAAAAATAAAACCCGCTAAGCGGGTTTTATTTTTTTACTTTATACCACTTGAACATTAGCAGCCTGCTGACCACGTGGGCCGGAGGTAACCTCGAACTGTACTCTCTGACCTTCATTTAAGGATTTAAAGCCGGAATTCTGTATGGCTGAATAATGGACAAAAACGTCCGTCCCATCTTCCTGCTCGATAAACCCGTAACCTTTGCTGTCATTGAACCATTTTACTGTCCCAAACATGATATAATTATACCTCCTGTGGAATAAATCTAATGATAGTATTGCCTCTTTTTAAGGGTAATTTACATGTAATTTAATGAAAATAGCAAAATAAAGGGAGTGTACTTATTAAGCACACTCCCTAAAATATTATTGAGCGTAACGTCGGTTGTTGCGGAAACAGTCGCTGCAGTATACTGGTCTGGAACCATCTGGCTGGAATGGTACCCGTGCAATTTGTCCGCAACCATCGCAGGTAACCTCGTACATTTGACGGTTTTGTCGGTTACCCGACCAGCGGCCCTGATCATAATCGCGATTGTTTTTACGCGCTGCCCGGCAGGATGGACACCTAGATGGCTCATTGGTAAAACCCTTTTCCGCAAAAAACTCTTGCTCCCCTGCGGTAAATTCAAATTCTTGACCGCAGTCCTTGCACTGTAACATTTTACTTGTGAACAATAAACACATCTCCTCACTAATGACTTTCATACTCTGCATGGACGAAGTACCAACCCCGGTAAGGAGATGTTTATCGATCTTTAGCAGGTAGAGCTATTATATCATTTTTATATTTTTTTTCAAAGATCTTTTACAGTATATTGAAAAAAAATCTGGATAAATGTTCAAGTTCCATATTATCGATTACTTATTAGGCAAAAAATCGGATCATGGGGGTGGTATTATTTTCCGATGAATGAATTAATTATTTCATTGCTGTCTTTTGTTAATTTTGAGCAAAAAGCCTTCGCCACCACGGAAGTTTTGTTTTATTCTGCTGCATAATCAATCGAGCTTGTATCTTACGGATTATTCTCATGACCTCTTGATCCCTTGCCTCAATGTTTTTTTCCATTAAGGAAATTCGACGGTCTACGGTATCCTCTACCATTTTTTGCATAATGTTAAAAAGGAACCTAGCTGTATAAATATCCATTGTTGGTACTATTGCCTGGGTGGAAAGATTCTCCTGAGGCTGGTCATCATCGGATGTTGTTTCTGATTTAATAATTTTTAGAGCTGTATCTCCCATGATAGTTACTCCTCCTATTAAGCATTCTTTATGCTAATAATTAGTTCGCCGTTATCATGGAATCTCCTTCTAAAATATTTAAATTTAGGAAATATTTTCTAATGAGATGAAGCCTAAGTTAACTAGCTGACCAGAAACCCATTATATAATTAAACTCAAAGGGATGTTATGAAACGAAGCATTTACAAGGGCCGGAGGAAGTTGATTATTTTTGCAAACAGACATAGTTAATAGAGCTGCTTTGGATCAAAAAGACATGAAGCTTTATGCTCTTGTCTTGTTAGAATATAATAATGGAGGGAAAAGTAGGATAGCAGTTTGAAGAATTTAGGTATCTTAGCATCAGGAGCATCAAGAATGTTGTCAAGACTCTTTAACTTGCTGTATAAAAGCCCCTTTTGTATTATATTAGTGTTCCATAAAATTTGAAGGTGAGTGACTAAATATGGTTGAGAATATACTTGAAAATATTTTCAAAATAGAGATACCTCTTCCCAATAATCCTCTACAGGCCCTTAATTCCTATATCATTAAGGGTAAAGATCGAACGCTAGTTATAGATACCGGCATGAACAGGGAAGAATGTAAGACTGCAATGCTGGATGGCCTGGCAGAAATCGGAGTAAGCTTAAAGAAAATTGATTTTTTTATTACACATATGCATACAGATCACTGCGGCCTTGTAGCAAGCCTGGTAAAAAGCTTCCCGATGATTTACTGTAGTCGGCCTGCTGCAACGGGTATTGCTGCATTGTGCAGGCCGGAATACTGGGATAAAGCAAAAGCTATTGGTCATCTTATCGGTTTTCCTGAGCAGGAGTTGCAATATGCTATAGATAATCATCCAGGCAACAAATATTGCCCTAGAGGTAAGATGAGTTTTAATATCCTCAAAGACCAGGACACCTTAAGCGTAGGCGGATATAATTTTACTTGTATCGAAACACCGGGTCATACCAAGGGACATCTTTGTCTTTACGAGCCAAAAGCAAAGCTTTTATTTTCGGGTGACCATATACTTGCCGATATCACTCCCAATATTTCACTGGGTCTAACTTATGAAAACGATCTTTTATTGGCATACATTAATAATCTGGACAAGATTTCGCTGCTGGACACCAGTCTTGTACTGCCAGGACACAGGAGTCTGATTACAAATTGCAAAGCAAGGATCAGGGAACTTAAAAAACACCACAAGTTAAGGTCCGATGAGGTGCTCTCCATTCTGAAAAACGGTAGTCAAAATGCTTACCAGGTAGCTTCTCAAATGACCTGGGACATGACTTTTGAAACGTGGGAGCAGTTTCCCGTTTTGCAAAAATGGTTTGCCTGCGGTGAGGCTATGGCTCATCTGAAATATCTTGAAGAAAAACAGTTGATCTATAAAGATGAAAAGGAAAAAGCTTATTATTATTCTCTGTCTGAGCGTAGTAAAGATATTGCGAGTTGCTGTTGGGCCGTAACTCTAACCCAGGCAAAATTTTTTTGAATGTTTAAAAACTGTAAATTATTGAAAAACACTAAATTGTATGGATAGTTTTGCCGGTTCCTAAAACGTCAGGATTGAGAATTGTATATTGAGGAATAATAATTAAAGGATTGGATCATATTCCGTACGGATAGCTGTTACAGCGTTAGTAGTTAGGTCTAGAATCAATGAAGGGGGATGTGCATGGCACTGGAAACTTTACCCCTGGTGATAGCAGCACTGTCTGGTGTCGCTATGGCAATTCAGGGATCTCTTAATTCTGCTCTGGGAAAAGTAATTGGTCTTTGGGAAACCACCTTTATAGTGCACCTTGTGGGCCTTTTGCTGGTGTCAGCATTACTATTTATTTGCAGGCTGGGTGATGGCTGCTGGGCTGACTATAACCATGCGCCTTGGTATACATACGTTGGCGGGATATTGGGAGTATTGATTATATATGGAGTTGTCCTAGCTATGCCGAAGGTTGGTGTGGCGCCCGCTACTACTGCGATTATCCTGGGACAAGTTTTTACGGCGGGTTTAGTTGATCACTTCGGACTTTTTGGGATGCAAAAGATCCCATTCAGCCTGTGGAACATCCTGGGGACATTGCTGATGGCCGGCGGCGCCTGGCTCATCCTTAAACAATAACACTTAAAGATAAAATTAACGCAAGCCCAAGCAGCATTCCCAGGTAGGCCATCGGTTTGCTGTTACGGCGTGATTCGGGGGCAAGCTCCCCAAGCACAATATAAGTCATGGCTCCGGCGGCGAAGGCCAACAGCAAGCCGATAAAAACTTTGGAATAATCCAGCATGGTCAGACCGGTAATGGTGCCGAGAGGGGTAATTAGACTGATCAGGATGTTAAGTGCGACTATCCGACTCGCGCTTGCCCCGCCTTGCCGCAGTGGCGCGGCGGTTACCATTCCTTCAGGAATATTATGTAGTCCAATAGCCAGGACTAGAAGCGGGCCAACTTTATCAGCTGCGGCGAAACCGGCCGCGATAGCCAGACCTTCAGGAAAATCATGCAAGGCGATGCCTGTGGCGATTAGGTAGCCCATTTTAAGGTAATCTCTGCCCTGGTAAGAAGAGGTGGACAGTAAATTTAAACCCAAGTCTAAGGCTGCCATTAAGAGAACCCCTCCCAGAAAACCAGCTAGAGCTGTTTGCGGGCTGCCGTAGCGTATGGCTGAGGGCAGCAGGTCGAAAGCAATAACTGCTGCCATAATCCCTGAAGCCAGGCCTAGGATCAGGGATAGTATGCCTGGGCGCATCCGGCCAAAAGTGATCACGGCCAGCGCTCCCAGACAGGTGCCAAGGCCGGCGATAAATCCCTGGAGAACAATGTCTCCCAAAACATCACCTGCCTTCTTTAATTTTATTAGCTCTATTATATTTGACCAGAAAAAAAGTTATTTTTTTCTGCGCTCCCGGACATCTAGCTGAAATCTATTTGGGGATGACTATTGTCTGGCCGGGGAAAATAACGTCCGGGTTGCTAATATTATTGACTGATAGCAATTGATCAAGAGTTTTACCATAGCGGGAGGCTATTTGCCATAAGGTTTCACCGGACTGAACAATGTGGACTCCCGCTTGTTTTTGAGTCAAATTACTCCCAGATTGGTTATCAGCAGCGCCGGGTCTGATCTTAACCGGAGTACCAATGTGAACTTTCGGAAACAGTTTCTCGACGTCCTGGTTATACATACGAATGCACCCGTTTGAAACATAGCCACCGATCGAAGACGGGTTGTTTGTGCCATGTATACCGTAATTCCCATTTGGGATGGAAAGACCCATCCAGCGGGTCCCCAAAGCCCCCCCAGGACTAATAATTTTTACAACTACCGTAAAATCTCCTACCGGTGTTGGAGTTGATGATTTGCCTACCCCTACGGGATAGGTACTTGTGAGTCGTTCACCTTCGTAAAAAGTGAGCCGGCGAGTATTCAGGTTGATAGCAATATAGCTGCCGTATGACCGCATCCGAATGTCTAACATGTAACCCTCCATTCTGATAATAATATTAAATGTTATTATTTATTTTGTTTGGGTATTCTTTTTCATGGCATTAAAATTAAAAATCGAATACTTTTTGTTTCCTTATGGCTGGGCCTAAAGGATTTTTAGCAACAACAACTAACTAATACTGGATAGCAAAAATAAACAATAACGGGGGAGCCAATATGTTTAAGGCTTACGCGCGGGCTAAAATCAATCTGACCCTTGATATCCTGGGTAAGAGGCCGGATGGCTTCCATCAGGTAGAAATGGTGATGCAGTCTATCAAAATGTATGACCAACTGGAGTTTACACCCGAGCCGGAGACAATTTCACTAACAGTCCCTGGCGGAGAAGTTTCTGACCGCTCTGATAATTTGGTTTGCCGGGCAGCTAGCCTCCTTCGCTCCTATGCCGGAATAAAATGCGGAGCACGGATCAAGCTAAGCAAAGAAATCCCGGTAGAGGCCGGCCTTGGTGGTGGATCGGCTGATGCCGCGGCTACTTTGATGATGTTGAATAAAATGTGGGGGACGGGTATTTCTCTTCCGGAATTAATGTTGTTAGGAGAAAAGCTGGGTTCAGACATACCCTTTTGTTTGCGAGGCGGAACAGCTCTGGCCAAGGGCCGTGGTGAGCAACTTGAGGTGCTTCCGCCCTGTCCCCGCCTGGGATTGGTGCTGGTAAAGCCTCCCTTTGGCGTATCGACAGCTTCAGTCTATTATGCCTATAAACCTGAACTGGTCTTAAAAAAACCGGAGACTGGGGCTATGATCAAAGCCATTAAAGATAAGAATGTGGGCGATATTGTCAGGAATCTTGGCAATGCTCTAGAGCCGGTTACTACCATGATGCATCCGGAGGTGGCAAATATTAAGGAAAAGTTGTTGGATGCAGGCGCTTTAGGTGCGCTGATGTCAGGCAGCGGCCCAACAGTTTTTGGGATAGCAACCAGCCTAGAAGCAGCATGTAGGATAGCCAGCCGCTATCAAAGTTCTGGGGAGCGGGTGCTGGTAACCGAGACATACAATGAAGAAATGAGTGGCCCATAATAAATTTCAGGCTGCCAGCTGAATACTTGCGGTAAAAAGCCGGTCAGGTTAAACTATAAATAAACTTATCCACAATTAGCACGGGGGTAGAGCATGAAGGAGCCAAGGTTAGTACCAATACAACTTGACAATTATAAACCTCTGCGAGAATTGGTTTTTGAGTCCCTGCGGGAAGCGATTATTTTGGGGCGGCTCAAGCCCGGCGAGCGGTTAATGGAAGTGCAGCTTGCCGAAGAGATGGGAGTAAGCCGTACCCCGGTCCGGGAAGCGATCAGAAAACTGGAACTGGACGGTTTTGTTGTTATGGTGCCGCGGAAGGGAGCTTATGTAGCTGGAATTACCATTAAGGATATCGTTGATGTTTTTGAAGTGCGTGCGGCTCTCGAAGGGATGGCTGCTGGTCTGGCGGCAGAGCGCATTACTGACGAAGAGATGGATCGGCTTGAGCGTGCTCTGGTACAGATTGGTGAATTTCAAACTGGTGATAATATCAATGCTGTCGTTCAAGGTGATACAGAATTCCACAGTCTAATTTATCAGGGTTCCCGTAACCAGTGTCTAATTCAAATCATCACACATTTGCAGGAGCAGATCCAACGCTTTAGGATGACCTCCTTGTCACAGCCGGGACGGTCCAAGTATGCTTTGGATGAGCATAAAAAAATTGTTGAGGCAATATCCGACCGTAATGTTGAATTGGCTCAGTCATTAGCCAGGGAACACATCGAAAACGCTGAGCAAAGTCTTTTGAATGCAATAAGAAAGGAAGAAAATTTTGATGGTTGATGCCGTGGTCCTGGCCGGGAGTTTAAATGATGGCCCTCTGAAGGAATGTAGCCCGGCCCGGTATGAGGCGTTGATCCGGATCGGCTCCAGAGTTATGGTGGAGTATGTGGTTGAAGCACTCCTGAAAGCTCGACATGTCAAGCGGGTACTGGTAGTTGGTCCTGTTGAGGAGCTTTCCCAACTCCTGTCCTATGAAAATGTGCAGGTAACCAGGGCTGTCGGCGGTATCATGGAAAATATCGAAGCTGGTCTGAAACAGTTACCGGTAGCAAAAAGAGTGCTGCTGGTAACATCTGACATTCCCATGTTGACTGCCCGGTCTGTGGATAATTTTATTGAACTTTGCGGAGATATGTCCGGTGATCTTTATTATCCAATAATTCCCCAACAGGTAGTTGAAAGTCGGTTTGCTTCTACCAGACGCACCTACGTTACCTTGAAAGATGGGATTTATACCGGGGGTAACCTATTCCTATTTAACCCGTCAGTTTTTCAACAGTGTGTTCAAAAGGGTAAGGAGATCATCGCTAAGCGTAAAAGCCCGCTTGGGCTCTGCCGTTTGATGGGACTGTCCTTTTTAGTAAAGTATTTATTGCATTTGCTCACTACCAAAGACGTGCAAAATAAAGCATCCGAACTGCTGGGGATTAGAGGAGAGGTGATTATATCACATTTCCCGGAAGTAGGTGTGGACGTTGATAAGCCTGGCGATCTGGAAATTGCCACCCGGTATATAGCCACAATTGACAAGGAGTTGTTCTTGGTATGACGGCAGACCAACCGACCCTGGAGAATGTACGCCAGGCCAGGGATCGCCTGGCCTGGGTGGCCCGGCACACGCCGCTGGACTACTCGACAACATTCAGTAATATGACCGGAAACTCTGTCTATCTCAAGCTGGAAAACATGCAGAAAACAGGTTCTTTTAAGATCCGTGGTGCCTATAACAAGGTAATGAGCCTGAGCGAAAGAGAGCGGACAAGGGGTGTGATCGCTGCTTCAGCCGGGAATCATGCCCAGGGTGTGGCCTATGCGGCATCCAGGGCGGGTACCGGCTGTACCATTGTAATGCCCAATGGGGCGCCCCTTTCCAAACTCATGGCTACCCAGGGGTACGGTGCGGAAGTACTCCTGGCCGGAAGTGGATACGATGAGGCTTACCAGGTGGCTTGCGCATTGCAACAAAAGAGCGGCGCAACCTTTATCCATAGTTTTAACGATCCCCATGTTATCGCCGGACAGGGTACTATTGCGCTGGAGCTACTGGATGATTTGCCGGACATCGAGGCCGTGCTGGTGCCGGTTGGTGGTGGCGGGTTGCTTGCCGGCATTTCCTTAGTATTGAAAGAAATTAAGCCGGCGGTCAGGGTAATCGGCGTCCAGGCTCAAGGTGCCCCGGCTATGTATTCATCCTACCGGCAGGGCTGTCTGAATGAAATCAAGGGTACCGGTACTATTGCTGACGGCATCGCTGTGGGTAAGCCGGGTGAGGCTACCTTCGCCTTGCTTTGCAAATACGTTGACGATATTGTGACGGTAGACGATGAGGAAATCGCCGGTGCTATCCTAATGCTGCTGGAAAGAGCCAAAATTGTGGTAGAAGGTGCCGGGGCGGTGGGATTGGCAGCTTTAACTTACCATAAGACTGCACTTAATAACACGAAGGTTGCAGTTGTTTTAAGTGGTGGTAATATTGATGTTCACATTCTTTCAATTATTATTGAGCGCGGTTTAGCCAAAAGCGGCCGCTACGTCCGTCTGAGCACAGTTGTGACGGACCGGCCGGGCAGCTTATCGAAGTTGCTTTTTACCGTGGCTGAAGCCGGGGCAAATGTAATCTCAGTTGCTCACGATCGGATTAAGCAAGACATACCATTAAAACAGGCGGAGGTCGAGCTGGCCCTCGAAACAAGGAATAAAGCACATATTGATCAAATAATTGACATATTATGCTCTAATGGGTACTGCCCGGAAGTAACCTCATAATACAGGAATATTTTTCATGAAGATCTGAAAATAGGGAGGAATCAACCTGTCTCTATAGAAAATATAATTCAAAATGGCAACTGTGTGGGGAGAGGTGGTGATTCCATGGAGGTTACAGACGTCAGAGTTCGTAAAGTTTTGCCGGAAGGAAAAATGAAAGCCATAGTATCAGTAACTTTGGATGATTCTTTTGTAGTTCATGATGTCAAAGTAGTGGAAGGTCACAATGGTTTGTTTGTGGCTATGCCAAGCCGGAAAACTCCGGATGGGGAGTTTCGTGACATTGCGCACCCAATCACTTCTTCAGTCCGTGAACAAATCCAGTCCGCAGTGCTTCATGCCTATGGTGAGGTGCTTTAGCCGGAATATCTCGAATATTACAACTTTGGTAAATTAGAGAGTGAAAGCTCTCTTTTTTTCTTTCTACTAAAGGAAATAATAATTTTTTGTAGAATGCTTTTATCATGTTGTGTTACGGTCTAATGGTTCCATGGTGAATGCTTAAAAATAATATTTAATTAAAAGGAGGTCGCCGGATGGATCTGGCGGCGGTTATACTTGCGGCTGGTAAAGGCACCCGGATGAATTCAAAGTTGCCTAAAGTATTGCATCCGGTTTGCGGCAGCCCAATGCTGTCATACGTTATCGATGCGGTAACAGGGGCTGGAGTAAATCAAGTAGTGGTTGTTGCCGGTTACGCCGCTGAATTAGTTTCCAGGGCGGTTGAGGGCAAGGCGGAAGTGGTTATCCAGGCCGAACAGCTAGGGACTGCGCACGCTCTGATCCAGGCCGAACCTTGTTTGAAAAATTTCAGCGGTTCTCTGCTTGTCTTGTGTGGTGACACGCCTCTTATAGAGGCGGGGACTCTGGCTAAATTAGTTGACCAGCACCAAAGTGCGGGAGTAGCAGCTACGGTGCTGACAGCTGAAGTAGCGGATCCAACTGGCTATGGCCGGGTGATCCGGGATGGAGAAGGCAGGGTATTAAAAATTATTGAAGAGAAGGATGCCTCACCGGCTGAGGAATTGGTCCGGGAAGTAAATACCGGCATCTATTGCTTCAAAGCCGACGGGCTTTTTGATGTTTTGAAACAGATTATCCCTGCTAATGCACAAGGCGAGTACTACCTGACCGATGCTATTAGTATTTACGCCGGGCGTGGACAGGATGTGGGTGTGGTAGTAATTCAAAACCCTAAGGAATTTGCAGGAATTAATGACCGGGTACAGCTAGCCGGTGCTGAACAATATTTACGCGGCCTGGTGCTGGATGACTTAATGAGGACCGGGGTAACCGTGATCGATCCGCCTTCAACTTTTGTCGGCCGGGGGGTATCAGTGGGGCGGGATACAGTTTTACATCCCTTTACTTTTATTGAAGGGAAAACTATAATTGGCGAAGACTGTATTATTGGACCAGGAGCACGCCTGGTTGATGCTATTGTAGGAAATGGTGCTGTTATTCAAAATTCATTAATCATTGAGAGCATCATTGGAGATAAGTGCACTATTGGTCCTTTTGCCTACCTACGCCCGGGAACAAAGTTGGGGCAAGGAGTCAAAGTGGGCGATTTTGTTGAAATAAAAAAATCTTTGATCGGGGACGGAAGCAAGGTGCCTCATTTAAGTTATGTGGGTGATGCAACTGTCGGTAAAAAAGTGAACATTGGGGCAGGGACCATAACCTGCAACTATGATGGGAAAAGTAAATATCCGACTATTATTGGTGATGGGGCTTTTATTGGGAGCAACACAAACCTGGTAGCCCCGGTGGAAGTAGGGAGCAAGGCTGTCACAGGGGCAGGCTCAACGATCACCAAGAATATACCAGCGGGTGCGCTGGGCGTTGAAAGGGCTAAGCAGATTATGGTGAACCACTGGGCAAGCAAGAAAAAAAATGGCAATATTTAAACTTATATACTTTCTGGATAAAAGATTTGGAGGTAGGCAGGAATGTCATCGCGCTATAAAGATCTGAAGATTTTTACTGGTAACGCCAACACCGAACTGGCTGAAGAGATTGCGGACTACCTGGGTGTGCCTATTGGAGCTTCAAATGTCACACATTTCAGTGACGGGGAAGTGCAGGTAAGAATTGATGAAAGCGTCCGGGGTGCGGATGTTTTTATTATTCAACCTACCAGTGCTCCAGTCAACGAAAATCTGATGGAACTTCTGATCATGATCGATGCTGTACGGCGCGCCTCCGCCCGGCGGATAACTGCTGTGCTGCCTTATTACGGATATGCGCGGCAGGATCGGAAAACAAGAGCCCGTGATCCAATCACTGCTAAATTAGTTGCGAACATACTTACTGCAAGCGGTGCCAGGCGGGTAGTCACGATGGACCTGCATGCCGGGCAAATCCAGGGGTTTTTCGATATACCGGTTGATCATTTACCGGGGGTACCGATTCTAGCGGAATATTTCTTGCAGCGCAGGCTAGGGAATGTCGTCGTGGTTTCACCCGACCTGGGTGGTGTTACCCGTGCCAGAGATTTAGCTGAGCGAATCGGCGCTCCCATTGCAATTATTGATAAGCGCCGGCCCGAGCCTAATGTTGTTGAAGTTACTAATATTATCGGTGCAATCCGCGACAAGACAGTAATTATGGTAGACGATATTATCGATACAGCGGGGACGATCACCAAGGGTGCAGCGGCTTTAAAACAGTGGGGAGTTAATGATATCTATGTCTGCTGTACACATGGTGTGCTCTCCGGTCCAGCGCTTAAGCGCCTGGCTGAGGCGCCAATCAAGGAGGTTGTAATTACCAATACTATTGATGTGCCTAAAGAGAAGTTGATAGACAAAATAAAAACACTTTCAGTGGCCCCGCTTTTGGGTGAAGCAATTATTCGAATTCATGAGGACCTTTCTGTAAGCAAATTATTTGATTAACAGTGATGAAGCGGGCCACACGGCCCGTTTCAATAACGTTAATGGAATTGTCAATGAATTTGAATCTGGAGGATTGAAAAATTGCAGAAGTTTTCAATCGGCGATGTAGTTAAGACCCGAAAGAATCACCCATGTGGTGGTGACCTGTGGGAGGTTATGCGCACAGGCGTTGATTTCCGGATTAAATGTTTAAAATGCGGCCGGGTGCTATTGCTGCCCCGGCCTAAATTTGAAAAATCGGTTAAGGAACTTATAAAGCATGTGCAGGATTAAAATTAACATTGTCCGTAAAAAACTAGGTTTAATTAAATTAAGTTGTCAATTAGAATCTATTATGCTATAATTTATTGGTCAAATTTTGTAATTTGATGATCCACCCTGCTCTACCGGTAAAGGTAGGGCCGCAGTCCATAGGGAGGAGGTGAATGTTTTGCGCAAGTACGAGGTAGTCTTTATTCTTCGTCCAGAATTGGATGAGGAAAAGAACACGGCGGTCATTGAAAAATTCAAAGACCTGATTGTTAATCAAGGCGGCGAGATTATTAAGTTGGATAAATGGGGAAAGCGCAGGCTGGCCTATGAGGTGAAAGACGTCAGGGAAGGCTTTTACGTGGTACTCCATATCAACGCAGAATCTAAAGTGTCGTCTGAACTTGACCGTGTATTTAAGATTACGGACGAAGTGCTTCGACATATCATTGTACGTGAAGAAGAATAATGAAAGCCCCACTTTGGTGGGGTGAGAAATTCCGGGACGGTGGGAAGATGCTCAATAGAATAATATTAATTGGCAGGCTGACCAAGGAACCTGAATTGCGCTATACTCAGAACGGGGTTGCTGTAGCTAAGTTTACCCTGGCAGTGGACAGACGTCAGTCTAAGGATCGAGAAAAGGAGACTGACTTCATTGACATCGTTGTCTGGCAAAAGGCAGCAGAAAACTGCGCCAATTATCTTGGTAAGGGCAGAATGGTTGCGGTCGAGGGCCGGTTGCAAATTCGCTCGTACGAAGATAGCCAAGGAATTCGCAGAAAGGCTGCAGAAGTGATTGCAGATAATGTGCGGTTTCTTCCCCGTTCCAAAGATGGTGGAACCGCCTCGGGAAATACTGCTTATGGTAGTGAGAATTCTGGAACAGGATACGGCAGTGAGATTAGCTTTAACGAGGATGATATTCCGTTTTAAAACAACAGGCAGCCTTTACGTTGGCGCCTTGTAAGGAGGAGTCCTAATTGAAACGAGAAAGGGGCCGCAGGGGCAAAAAGCGGATTTGCAGCTTTTGTGTGGATAAGATGGCGGCCATTGACTATAAGGATGTGCCAAGGCTCAAAAAATACATTACGGAGCGGGGGAAAATTCTTCCGCGCCGGATTTCAGGCAATTGTGCCAGACACCAACGGATGATGACAACAGCAATAAAAAGAGCGCGTTATATTGCACTTTTGCCTTATACTGCGGAATAAATAAGGGGAGCTTAAGCTCCCCTTATTTTTCCAATTCAAGCAGTATGATTTCTAACCAAACGCAGTTTGGGGAATAAATAACAGGTTATTTCACCAAGTTCCGGTGCAGGAAAAGCAACGGGTCAAATAGAATAACTAATGGTTGTATTTGAAAGGAGCTTTTTTGTTACTAAGGAGGATATAATTATGTTTACCGACAGGCTGGAAAGCGGCATTGTGAAGAATATTAAGGTTGTTGAGTGGCTGAAAGCCGATCTGGTTACTTCCCTGGCGGCACTTTTTAAGTCGATGCTCAGGGGTAGTGAGGACCTGATTCTTGATGCGCTGGCGAGCCTGATGATTACTTGTTATATTTTAGGAAGAAGGCTGGGCATAAATTTCCCCCGGCTGGATTTGAAAATCGAAGAAAAACTGCGTCAGAGCATTGCTGAGGACCACGAAATGGAGAAGTGGTACGGTGATATATCTAATCTATTAAATTACCTTTCTGAAAAAAAGAGGTGATTTCTTGATATCCGGCGGAAAAACCGGAGGTCTTTTAGAGTGGGCTATTTTCGTTGTCCTTATTGCATTTACCGGCCTGGTTGGTTTTTGGGTTCCAAACCTTTACTTCCTGTCTACTGTCTTAATGCCGATCCCAGTGTGCCTACTGGTACTGCATCTTGATGCCAGGTATAGTCTCCCGGGAATGGTCGCAGGCTGGCTAATTATGTTGTTCTCCGGCCAGGAGCTAATATCAATTGTAATGGTCCTGCACTATGGTTTACTCGGAATGGTATTGGGCCTGCTCGTTAAAAACCGGGTCTCTTCCGGTAGGAGCTTGTTTGCTGTAATGTCGCTTTCAGCGGTGTTGGCTTTGATTTCGGTGTTGTTCTTATATGCCCTGACCAAAGAAAATCCTTTCGTTCTGAGTCTTGAAACGCGTCAATTCCTAGAGCAGATGACGGCAATAAACCAGCAAAATTTAAATGGCTTAATGTCTGAACAACAGGCTGGTTTTGTAAAAGAGCTTGTTGTCATCTTAGAAATGTTATTACCGGGCCAGCTAATTGTATCAGCAGCAATTTCGGCCATGATTACTTATTTCCTGGCGAGGTCTTTAATAGAACGCCTAATGAAATACAAACTGCCCCAAATGCCGGCATTTTCCGAAATTTATTTACCATGGTATAGTATCTGGGGACTGATCGCCGGTTTGGGCCTGACTCTGTTGGGTGACCAGGCAAACTTACCGTTGGCAGCCAGGGCTGGTAGAAATATTCTATTTGTGCTTTTGAATATATACCTGCCCTTTGGTTTTGCTGTGGTCATGTATTATTTCCGGAGAGTTAAACTCGGCTTGCTCTTAAAGTTAATATTTTTATTCCTCATGTTTGCTTACCTTCCCTTTAGCATTACTGTTCTTTTATTGCTGGGGGCAACCGATCCTCTGATCAACTTCCGGCGTTTACCGGCGTTAAAAGAGTAATTTGTAACACCAAGATCTAGTGCAAAGATTATTTAACCGAGGAGATGTGAAATGAAAGTTATTTTGCTAAAAGATATACCCGGTCAGGGCAGGAAAGGCGACGTAATTAATGTAGCTGAAGGTTATGCGAGAAACTACTTGTTGCCCCGCGGACTAGCGGGTGAAGCTTCTCAGGGGAAATTGAAGGAACTGGCCGGGCGCCGGCAGGCTGAGTTGCTTAAAGAGGAGAAGATCGAGCAATCTGCCAGGGAACTGGCGGGCCGTTTAAATGGCCTTACTGTCACCGTAAGGACTAAAACTGGTGAGGCCGGCAGGCTGTTTGGATCAGTAAATAATAAGGATGTTGCCGACGCACTGGCGGAGCAGCACAAGATCACTCTGGATAAAAAAAAGCTGATGGTCAGAGAACCGATCAAGCAGTTAGGGACTTATCCGGTAACGGCAAAGCTGCACCCTGCTGTCCAGGCTGAAATAATTGTAGAAGTGGTTGAGTTGTAAAAGAATATCCAGGCTGACATCAGGAAGGAGCAGAAAATGAAAGCATTCCTCGAGAAATGTATTGGCAGTTCAAAAAATGAAGCTTCGACTAAACTGAAAAGTAAAATGAAAGGCCAGGCTCAATTAAAGCGTCAAGTAGCTGTACTGTATGAACTATTGGCCAACCTGTATGGGTCCGATAAACTGGTACTGCGTGCAGGCAAACTGGAAGTATTGCAACTAATGCGCTCTAATCATTTGGAAGAGAGAGTACTGGCTCTGCAAAAGTTGGTTTTCGAGGATCCGACTTATGATCGTCTGCCTGCTCTGGCAGATATTCCTGGCATCCTGGAAGGAATTGAAGAAGAGATTGCCGACAATATTGCCCGCCGTACGGTAGAAGACCAGTTGGAGAGGAAAATCAGTGAAAAACTCCAACAGCGTCATGAAGATTATATCAAAGACATTAAAATGCAGGTAATCAAGGAAAATGCCGGACCGGAAAACGCCCAAACCTTAAAGAAGTTGGCTGTGCTGGAAAAACTAGAGCAGAAAAAACTATCCGGATCGGCCAAAGATATTCTGCGCCCAGCTTCATTTGAGGAGGTTATCGGCCAGGACCGGGCGGTAAAGGCGCTTATAGCTAAATTGTCATCCCCTTATCCACAGCATATTATTCTGTATGGACCACCAGGTGTCGGCAAGACAACCGCGGCCCGCCTGGCTCTGGAAGCGGCTAAACGCGCGAAAAGGACTCCTTTTGCAGAGGATGCGGCCTTTGTTGAAGTAAATGGAACAACTCTGCGCTGGGATCCGCGTGAGGTAACTAATCCCCTGTTGGGCTCAGTTCATGATCCCATTTACCAAGGGGCAAGGCGTGACCTGGCTGAGACTGGCGTACCCGAACCTAAATTGGGACTGGTTACCGATGCCCATGGTGGAGTGCTCTTTATTGATGAGATTGGTGAGATGGACCCGATCCTGCAGAATAAATTGTTGAAAGTACTTGAAGATAAGCGGGTTTACTACGAGTCCTCTTATTACGATGAACATGAAGCCAACATACCCCAATACATTAAAAAGATCTTTGAAGAAGGCGCCCCGGCTGATTTTATTTTGATCGGTGCAACTACACGGGATTCTATGGATATTAATCCAGCCATCCGGTCCCGCTGTGCGGAGATTTTTTTTGAACCACTGACCCCCAAAGACATTCAAGAGATTTTGAAGCAGTCAGCGGTTAAGCTGGATGTAAATATGGAGCGTCAGGTGCCGGAAATTATCAGTGAATATACTATTGAGGGGCGAAAGGCGATTAATATACTGGCTGACGCCTACGCCCTGGCTTGTTTTCGAAGTGAACTGGGAGGCGATCAACCAGTAATTACCAGGGATGATGTACTGGAGGTAGTGCAAGTAAGCCGGATGAGTCCGCATGTTACACGCAAGGCATCACCGCAACGGGAGGTGGGAAAGATTTTCGGCCTGGGTGTTCTCGGGTTTCTGGGCTCGGTACTGGAAATCGAAGCGGTAGCTTTTCCTACCCGTAATCAAGGCCAGGGGGCTACTCGTTTTAACGATACAGCCGGTAGCATGACCAAGGATTCGGTTTTTAATGCTACCTCTGTAATTCGCAAACTAACTGGCGAGGATATAACTAATTACGATGTTCACGTAAATGTGGTGGGGGGAGGCCGGATTGACGGGCCCTCGGCGGGAGTAGCTATCTTTTTGGCCATATTAAGCGCGATTCAGGGCCGTTCTATTCCTCAGAATGTGGCTGTAACCGGTGAAGTATCTATTCAGGGTAGGATTCGGGCAGTTGGCGGTGTTTTTGAGAAGATATATGGTGCCCGGCAGGCGGGTATAAAGACTGTATTAATTCCGTCTGAAAATGAAAAAGATATTCCTGCAGATATAAGAGGTATCCAGGTAATCCCGGTGGGATCGGTGGAAGAGATTATGAGTCACGTTTTTCTACCGCCCGGAATTGAAGAACTGGTTAGTTGAAATAATCTTTTATCGACATCCAACATCTGACTTCCAACTTCTATTTTTGAGTAGGTGGAACTGTTGTTAGAAAAAATACCTCCACAGAATATCGACGCCGAGCAATCCGTGCTTGGCGCTATTCTTCTTGACCATGACGCGGTTTTTAAGGCCATGAAAATAATCCGCGCGGAAGATTTTTACCGGGAAGACCATCGAATTATTTATGAGTCAATCATCGTTTTGAGCGAGAGTGGCAGACCGGTCGATTTGATCACCGTGTCAGAATTATTACGGCAGCAGGGGAATCTGGCAAAAGCAGGTGGTGTGGCTTATATCGCCTCGCTGGCGGAGATGGCTCCAATAGCTGCTAATGTCGAACATTACGCGCGTATTGTTGAAGAAAAGTCGCTGTTGCGTAATCTCATTCAACTCTCTACCCGGATTGCCGGTATGGGATACGAGGAGAGCGATGAACCGGAAAAGCTCATTGCCGAGGCTGAGCGGATGATTATGGAGTTGGGTAGCCGGCGGGTGAACGGAGCCTTCTTTGCGATCAAGGACATTCTTTTGGATGCTTTAACCCATATGGAGTTTCTTTATAACAATCGCGACAGTGTTACTGGAGTGCCTACTTCTTATGGGGATCTTGATCAGCTCTGTCACGGCTTACAGCCAAGTGATTTAATCATTTTGGCCGGCAGGCCCAGTATGGGCAAAACAAGCCTGGGTATGTGCATTGGTTACAGTGCAGCGTTGAAACATAATGTACCGGTGGCTATTTTCAGCCTGGAAATGTCCAAAGAGCAATTAGTTCAGCGCATCCTTTGTGCTGAGGCAAAAATTGACCAGCAGCGGCTGCGCAATGGCTCACTGGGCGAAGCTGACTGGCAGGAACTTCATAATATTGCCGGCAAGCTAGCAAAAGCACCTATATTTATTGACGATACTCCTGCAATTACTGTCCGTCAACTGCGTGCCAAGGCCCGTCAACTCCAGGTGGAAAAAGGACTGGGTTTAATCATAATCGATTACCTGCAGTTAATGCAGGGTTCCCGCCGGTCAGAAAACCGGCAGCAAGAAATTTCAGAAATATCTCGTTCCCTAAAAGGCCTGGCCAAAGAGTTGAATGTACCGGTGATGGCACTGGCCCAGCTCAGCCGTGCTGTAGAACAAAGACAGGACAAACGTCCGATCATGTCTGACCTGAGAGAATCGGGAGCGCTTGAACAAGACGCCGATTTGGTCATGTTCATTTACCGTGATGAATATTACAACCCGGAGTCCGATAAAAAAGGCATAGCGGAGATTATAATCTCTAAACATCGGAATGGGCCGGTAGGGACAGTTGAGCTGGGCTTCTTAAAGGAACTGACTAAATTTGTGCCTTTGATGAAAAACGCCGCTGAATACCAGCCGTAGTTGTATTGACAATATGGATACAGTTCATTAAGATATTTATGTTGCACGGCCTTAATTTTTGTCAATTTAATTCTTAGGTGTAAGAGCAGTATACTCAAATGGCAACTGGAATTGTTTGTTGTTTGGGTTATTTTTATGCCGGCGTAAAATTTACTTAAAATTCTTTAAGAAATACTTGGGGGAAGTTATTTGGCTGTTCAATATGATATAATCATTGTCGGGGCTGGACCTGCGGGTATTTTTGCCGCCCTGGAACTGGTTCAGGCAAAAACTGGGCTCAAAATCCTGATCATTGAGAAGGGCAGGGAAATTGAAAAACGGGTTTGTGTGGCCAGGGAGCGCAATGCCGCCTGCTTTAAGTGTACACCTTGCTCTACTGTTTGCGGTTGGGGCGGTGCTGGCGCCTTCAGCGACGGGAAGCTTACCCTGTCTCCGGAGGTGGGTGGCAGTCTAGGGGTATACACTGGAGAAAACCCCCTTCTCGACTTAATTAATTATATTGACCGGACTTATATTGATTTTGGCGCTCCGGAGCAGGTATTTGGCCAGGAACACCTGGCAGAAATCCAGAAAATGCAGGCCAGGGCAGTGCTTTCTGAATTAAGACTGTTGGCAGTCCGGATCAGGCATATGGGCACAGGGCGCTCTATGGAAGTGCTCCAGAAAATGCGAAAGTTCCTCCTTAACCGGGGGGTAGAGGTGCTAACCTCCTGCCAGGTGGAGGAAGTTTTAGTTAAAGACCGGGTTGCTCGGGGTGTAATTACCAAGGAGGGCAAGGTTTATCAGGCCCGGTGTGTCATTTTGGCGCCGGGGCGGGAAGGGGCGGCATGGCTCAGGCGGGAGGCCCAAAGGCTAGACCTGAAAATGTCAGTTAATCCGGTTGACATAGGGGTGCGGGTGGAACTTCCGGCCGCAGTGCTGGAGCACCTGACCAGGATTTTTTATGAGGCCAAAATTATTTATTATTCCAAGACCTTTAACGACAAGGTCCGCACCTTTTGCATGAATCCAAACGGCGAGGTCGTCCTGGAAAATAACGACGGCCTGATTACGGTTAATGGCCATAGCCATGCCTATAATAAATCTGAAAACACAAATTTTGCGGTATTGGTCAGTAAGACCTTTACTGTGCCATTCCAGGAGCCAATTGCATATGGCAGACATATCGCCAACCTGGCCAACTTGCTGGGGGGCGGGGTAATTGTTCAGAGCTTGGGTGACTTAGTCGCTGGCCGCCGCTCCACCAGGGAAAGGCTATCCAAGTGTATTACGGCACCGACCCTGGCCGAGGCCACCCCGGGCGACTTGAGCCTTGTTCTCCCTTATCGTCACCTGCTGGGGATAGTGGAAATGTTAAAAGCGCTGGAGCAGATTGCGCCTGGAGTGTATTCGCGCTCAACTTTGCTTTATGGGGTAGAGGTAAAGTTTTATTCTTCCCGCCTCGCTCTAACCAAAGGGCTGGAAACAGAGGTGCAAAATCTGTTTGCCGCCGGGGACGGGGCAGGAGTTACTAGGGGGCTGGCCCAGGCTTCAGCATCCGGTGTGCTGGCGGCCAGGGAAATAATAAATAGGATCTAGGGGGTTGCTCGATGTCTACTGTTGTTCTGATTGGCACTCAGTGGGGGGACGAAGGTAAAGGAAAGGTTACCGACTTTTTAGCTGAAAGAGCCGACGTGATTGTACGCTATCAGGGAGGTAACAACGCCGGTCACACGGTGGTTGTTGACGACAAAGAATATAAGTTGCATTTGATTCCGTCCGGCATACTTTACCGGGATAAGACCTGCATCATCGGTAGTGGGGTGGTAATTGACCCTGCGGTATTGATTGAGGAGCTGAAGTCTTTAGAGGACCGCGGGATCAGCACTGAAAATTTAAAAATCAGCCAGCGTGCCCACGTGATCTTTCCCTACCACAAGCTGCTGGATCAGGCGGAGGAGAAGAGCAAGGGGAGTAAAAAAATTGGTACCACCAGCCGCGGGATTGGCCCGGCTTACATGGATAAGGCAGCACGGGTTGGGATCAGAATGCTGGAACTGATTGACCAGGACGAACTGACGAGCCTGCTGGAAGAGAATGTCCTGGGAAAGAACCGCATCTTAAACAAGGTCTTTGACAGTGAGGGGACAGATTATCAGGCAGTTCTTGAATCCTATCAGAGTTATGCGGAAACTCTCAAGAGATATGTGGCTGATGTGTCACTGATAGTAAACGGGGTGATTGAAGAGGGTAAAAATGTTCTTTTTGAAGGGGCCCAGGGTACATTATTGGATCTAGACCATGGAACCTATCCCTATGTCACTTCCTCCAACCCTACTGCCGGGGCTGCCTGCCTGGGGGCCGGGGTGGGGCCGACCAAGATAGACCGGGTCATCGGCATTGCCAAGGCCTATACTACCCGGGTGGGTGAAGGACCGTTTCCAACCGAGCTCTTTGACGAAGTGGGAGCATTCATTCAGGAGCAGGGCGGTGAATTCGGGACTACCACCGGCAGGCCACGCCGTTGCGGTTGGTTTGATGGAGTTATCGGCCGTTATGCTGTCCGGATAAACGGACTGAACTACCTGGCCATTACCAAGCTAGATGTTTTAAGCCGCTTGGAGAAGGTTAAAATATGCACAGGCTATCGTTACCACGATGATATTATCAAGGATTTTCCAGCCAGCCTCAAGGTATTGAGCGAATGTGAGCCGGTTTATGAAGAACTTCCCGGCTGGCAGGAGGACATAACCAATACCGGTAAACTGGAGGACCTGCCGTTTAATGCAAGAAAATACCTGGAGCGGGTTAGTGAGGTTGCCGGTGCGCCGATTGCTATTATCGGTGTGGGCAGCAAGCGCTCTCAAACTATCGTGACGTCAGATTTGTAGTACAAAAATTCTATTGTGCATATAATATATTTTGTCTGTTGACACTGCGCAAACATTATAGTAATATATCTAAATGTAAGGCTTGTTGGGCCATTAGCTCAGTCGGTAGAGCACCTGACTTTTAATCAGGGTGTCGGTGGTTCGAGTCCACCATGGCTCACCATTTATCAGGCCCCATGGTCAAGCGGCCTAAGACACCGCCCTTTCACGGCGGTAACCCGGGTTCGAATCCCGGTGGGGTCACCAGTAACAGCGCCGGGCAGCTTGGACAAGCTGCCCGCTTCATATGAACCTTGATATTCAATAATAAAAGCGATATAATTATTAGTGCAAGCGGGTGTAGCTCAATGGTAGAGCATCAGCTTCCCAAGCTGAGGGTTGAGGGTTCGAGCCCCTTCGCCCGCTCCAGTAATACTAGGATTTGGAATTTAATCGTAAGTAGGGAAAAGAGGTTACGTGTTGAAAGTAGCTTAGGGATTTTGCCCTAAGCTTAAATTATTTATGTGCGCCTTAAAAGCCGCCTTTCTTTGTGATACATGTTGAATTATAATAAATACTAAAATAAAACCAAACTGTACAAGTAAAGAACATACCACCCGGACTTACGCGGGTTGTTAGGAGGTGGGCTGATTGACGGACAACGAGAATCGTATTATTGATAAGCTAAAGGAGATCATCACCAAGGCTGACCGGATGACCATGACAAACAGCCCAAGGGAAATACTCGGACATATTTATGGAGAGCTGGAGTTTCTTATCGTTCAAATAGAAAATAATACACTGCAACATAAAGATTAAAACAAAATTTGAAATTGTCAGCCCGGCTCTGGTCGCCATACCAGTCCGGGCGTTAGTATTTTATGGGGGTATCAAAATTAGAACGCAAAATGAGCAATTTAGGCAGGGGCAAAAAGAGACTCAGCCATTTTTCAGGCCAAGTCTCTGGAAAGGTTAAGACATTCTATTCACCTTATCCGCATTAATTTTATCAGAACCCTTGTTTACGTAGGTCTTGCATGCGGTGTATGCACAGTTTCCTGCTGAATCAGGGGTAAGTTGATTAGCCATCGGTGCATCTACTTGATCTGGTTGGCTTTCTACAAAGCCATTAGTGGCCACGAGTATTTCGTTAGCAACGCACTTATTTCCTTGTGTCCAATAGTGGCAGTCGTTAACGATGCAATGGATGTGTTGCTGCACGATTAATTCAATCCTTTCATATGTTATTTTGATACCATTCAATATTTTTCTCCAGTATAAAATTTTTTATGTAATGTAAAAGTAGAAGATAAAAAATTAAACAAATCAGATGAAGAATGGGTAGCGTATTATTAACACATCTGGTTGGCTTTCTACAAAGCCATTAGTGGCCACGAGTATTTCGTTAGCAACGCACTTATTTCCTATGGAAAAAGTTATTTGTGGAGTATTGGCTTGAAGGCGAGTAAAATAATAGATAGCATATGAGAAGGGTTATTGTATTAATTGAATAATCTAATCTTATTCGACCTTACTTTAGTCCAGCTTATTTGCTGGCACTAATAACCTCCTTGGACGCGGCTTGCATACCGCATCCTTTATTAATAAGCAAGCACTATTTTGAGCTTGCTTATTATAGACAGAGGTATTGTCCCTGTATGAACCCGGTCGGTTTTTGGAACGCTTAGAAAAGAGCAAAAGGAAGAGAATCAGGGAAATTGCTTGGGGAAGTCAGTATTTTGTGTTGATCGGCCAATAATGCTTAAATTTTGTGTTTGAAATTTATTTTTTTTAGTGATATAATTAGAATAATTATTATAAGTTTAAAGCCAATGAAGGAGAAAAGTAAACTGGAAACAACCCTTCAGGGAGGGAGTGTCACCGATTGTAAGCACTCCCAGGGTATGACTAGTTGAAGTTCTCTCTGGAGATGCCGGCTGAAACCGCTTTGCGGTAATTAGGCTTGGACGTATTCTTCCAACGTTATATGGAAGTGGGTAATCGGATTGTTATCCCGTACTCTATCTGAGTGGGTGTCGTGATTTTTCATGAACCAACCAGGGTGGTAATGAGAAAGTGTAAGCTTCTTGTCCCTGAGGGACGAGAAGCTTTTATTTTACATTATAACCTGGTGTACATTATCTTAAAGTGACAATCCCGTATCTATAAAAAGTGGGCCGTTATGGTCTATTAGGGTGGTACCGCGGAAGTCTGCTACTTTCGTCCTTATTTTAGGAAGTGGCAGGCTTTTTATTTTATATTTTATGGGAGGCGTAACAATGGTAGTAGTTATGAATTTATCAGCTGATCCGGAGCAAATTAACTCTGTTCAACAAAGGTTGGAGCAATTTGGCTTTGAGATTCACATGATCCGAGGGGTTAACCGCCTGGTCATAGGCGCGGTAGGGGACCGCAGGATTATCAGCTCCTTGGGTTTAGAAACAATGCCCGGTGTTGAAAGTATTGTTCCGATAATGAAGCCCTACAAATTGGTCAGCCGGGAATCTAAAGGGGAAAGCAGTGTGGTTAAGGTTAAGGATGTAAGCATCGGTGGTGATGAAGTGATTGTTATCGCCGGTCCCTGTGCGGTTGAAAGTAGGGAACAATTGCTTACTGCCGCCCGCCAGGTGCGTCGGGCAGGAGCTGCCATACTCCGGGGTGGTGCCTTTAAACCAAGAACTTCTCCGTACGCTTTTCAGGGTTTAGAAGAAGAAGGTTTAAAATTACTGGCTGAGGCATCTGAAGAGACCGGTTTGGTTACTGTTACTGAAGTCATTGATCAGATGAGTTTGGAATTAGCTATGAAATATGTTGATATAATTCAGATTGGAGCAAGGAATATGCAGAATTTCCATCTCTTGCGATCAGTGGGGCGCTCGGGAAAGCCAGTTTTATTAAAGCGAGGTCTCTCAGCGACCATTGAAGAATGGTTGATGGCAGCAGAATATGTTGTTTCTGAAGGAAATGAATCGGTAATCCTCTGTGAGCGTGGAATTCGTACCTTTGAAAATGCCACCCGCAATACCTTAGACTTAAGCGCTGTTCCTGTGGCTAAAGGGCAAAGCCATCTTCCAGTAATAGTGGATCCCAGCCATGCAACCGGGCACCTGCGTTTGGTGGCCCCAATGGCCAGAGCGGCAGTTGCGGCTGGTGCAGACGGATTGCTTATAGAGGTCCATCCGGAACCGCATAAGGCACTTTGTGACGGTCCTCAGTCCTTGACCCCTGAAGATTTCGAGCGTCTAATGGCAGAGTTGAAATTAGTGGCAGCTGCAGTTGGGCGGGGTGTTAGAGAGATGGTTATGTAAGCTGTTCCAGATAGCTATCAGAAATAGTGGCTTTGGTCCTAAATTGCCTGGCCGGTTTACTAGGATTGTTTCCAGCTGGCTGTAAATACAAACCGGCCAGGTACAACCAAAAAAAGCACCCGGTTGTTACCGGGTGATAAGAAAAGGAGAGGAATGAGGGTTTTCAAATACATTATCATTAAAAAGATCAATGACCAAAGTCCAGAATATTATGAAACTTTATTTAATTATAACAGGGTTTGGGGATAAAGTCAATAATAATATTAGAAATAATTCAGAAAATTTTACGATTGAGTTTCAATTTACATAATGTTTTAGATTATTGCGTCAGCCCAACTGATCAGTTATAATATATTTAAAGGAGAGTGGTAATTATTAGTAAGCATATTAAGACATTAACTAGCGTCAGTCTTCCGTCCAGTATCAATGGGCGTGGCTGTGGTGAATGCCAGAACTCATGCCAGTCTGCTTGCAAGACTTCGTGTACGGTGGGTAACCAGGCTTGTACAAAAAAAGCTGCAAATTAAATTGGGGCCTTGTCCTTTGGGATGAGGTTTTTTTTTGACTGCTGGTAACTTTAAAATACTGTTAAAATTCCTTAATAACTTCGACTTTTAAGTTTTTATCAATAATTATGCTGGTTTACCAGTACTTTTGAATTGTGCTATAATTAAGCTTGTTTTGTTCATAAGGACATTTTACTTAATTGTTGTTAGAGTTTAGTTGAAAGGAGCTGAACAGTTTGCCGCTTATCTATGGAGGAGTGCGGCGCCTCCCAGGGTTATATAAACAATGGTTTACCAGGCAGTCTATGGCTAAGCGAATAGGAATGGGCTTGGCAATCTATTTTCTTATTGCGCTAAGCGCATATGCTCTTTGGGGAGACAACGCATGTGCAGTGGTTGTGGACGGGAAGGTAGTGGCTGTTGTTGAAAATGAAAAAAATGCTAAAATAACCCTGGGTGAGCTAGTTAAGTTAAAATCTGACCAAACAGGTATGGATGTATTGATTGGTGAAAAAGTATCCTATCGGGGTATCCGGGTAGAAGAGGAGAAAATACTGGATCAAGAGGGTGTAGAAAAGTTTTTGGCAGAGACCTTATCCTTTAAAACCGAAGGAACTGCAGTTGTAGTTAATGGTGAGGCGAAAATATTTCTTAGTAAAAATGATGAGGCGCAATTATTGCTCAGTTGGCTGAAATCTTTCTTTCCCTCTAACCCTGATGAGCATGTGGAATTTAGGGAGGAAGTTGAACTGGTTTCAAGCCAGGCAAATATTGACGAACTAGTTAATCTCGAGGCTGCGAAAGAACTTGTACTGAGCGGGACGAGTAAGAACCAGCAGTACACGGTAAGGGAAGGAGACACTGTCGGAGATATAACAGTAAAGTTTAATATAAATCTGTCGCAGTTACAGTCAGCGAACCCGGAGCTGGATTTTGATCGTCTAGAAGTCGGACAGTTGATTAGTATAATTCAAAAAGCACCACTAATTAACGTTATCGCAACCAGGGAGGAAACTTTAGCTGAAGAAATTCCATATCAAATTGAGATAAAAAATGATGATAGCTTACTAGTAGGTGAAAAGAAAGTAATTCGTGAGGGTGAACCGGGACAAAGGGTTGTAACTTACCGCATCACCAGAGAAAACGGTCATGAGGCCAGCAGGGATGTTCGTGAGCAGAACATTGTTTGTGAGCCCGTGAATGAGATAGTGGCTAAGGGCTCTCAGGCGGTGCTGGCTTCACGTGGTGGTTCTGCGCGTTTGAAATGGCCCTGTGCCGGGAGGGTAATCTCGCCATTTGGTATGCGTGATGGAAGAATGCACCAGGGGATAGACTTAAGCGCCGGTTACGGAAGTCCGATTACTTCTTCCGCGGGAGGTACGGTAATTGTTGCCGGCTGGGAAAGCGGCTATGGGAAGACCGTAGAAGTGTCTCACGGCGGTGGTATGGTAACTAGATATGCTCACCTTTCGACTATCAGTGTAAGCGCCGGGCAGCAGGTCGACCGGGGGCAGTTAATTGGACTGGCAGGTACAACCGGACGTACTACCGGGCCGCATTTGCATTTCGAAGTGATTATAAATGGGCAGCAGCGCAACCCGGTCAATTATTTATAATTAAGAAATTCAGTGGCCGTGCGAAATAACATTCGGGCGGCCGTTTGTTTTCCATCTGAAAGTGCTTGTCAGTTTCCATGGTAATCCTTATAATACAAATGAGGTGAGGATTTTGTTTATTAGAAAGTCTGTCAAAAAGAATAAGTTTCAAAGATATGTGTTTATTACTATAACCGTTTTAATCGCTATTGGCCTGGTCATTCCGCTGGCCGGATTGTTTCAAAAACAGCCGGTAAACACAGATTCTTCTCAAGGCACAGCCCAGGATGTAAAGTCGTTTCAGGAACAACTTGCCACTCTTGAGTCCAGGGTTCAAGAAAATCCCGGTAATGCGGAGGTTTTGATGGAATTAGGGGAGGCTTACGTCCGTTACGGAAAACCGGACCAGGCGGTCAAGACCTTTGAGCAAGTTTTAGTCATTGATCCAAACAATACTCAAGCCCGCTATGACATGTCATACGTGTATTACCTTTCCAATAAATCTGATCTCGCCATTGCTCAGCTTAAGGAGATAATTTCGATTGATCCTAATCATAAAGAGGGTCATTACCTTTATGGAATTATCCTTGGTAATAGTAAAAAGGACTATGCTGCAGGTATTCAGGAAATGGAAAAGTTCATTGAGCTCGCCAAGGAAGGCATTGATGCGGAAAAGGCTAGGCAGAAAATTGAAGAGTGGAAGACGCTTTCAGGGCAAAATTAAAATTACAACTGTCTAATTTACGGGATTGCAAACTGTTTCCAGCAGTATTGCAACCTCGTTTTTTTTATGCATTATTTTCCGCTATGAAGAACTTTACCCTGGTCTTATAATTGACTAGTTAAATAACGTCAAATAAGTGGGGTATTGATATGCAAAGTGCAATAAAAGTGATATCAGCCTCTCTGGTTTTATTCATCGCCTTGCTTTGTAAGATTCCAGCCGGTGTTAAATTCCATGGTTATGGAACTGTCCGGGAATTTATAAAAGTTTATACGATGCTTAAAGACTGGAGGTCGGAAGAGATTTACTCGGAACATTTCCGGGTCAGATTTATGCCGGGCAACCGCGCCGAAGCAGAGCTGGTACTTGAAGCTACAGAGTTTTTTTATTATCCAGTTATGAAAGACTTTAATTATTCCCCCCGCACCAGGATCCCTGTGATTATCTATTCGTCGCGGGAAGCGTTGAATAAAAGCTTTGGTTGGGATGCCAAGGAAAATGCAATGGGCGTATATTGGGCCGGCACAATCAGGGTGCTTTCCCCGCGTGCCTGGGCAGGTGGCGCTGATATGGATAAATTAAAGGAAACATTTTTTTCTTCCGGGCCCGTGGCGCATGAGCTTACTCACCTAGTAGTGGATTATCTGACCGGGGGAAACTACCCCCGCTGGTTTACCGAAGGAGTGGCTCAGTATGAGGAATATAAATTAACGGGTTTTGTTTTCCGAAATACAGCGGATTTATTACGACAGAGCCATTATTCAATAGGTGAGCTGGATGATTTTGACAACCTGCCTAACCAGGCACAGGCGTATAGCGAATCGTTCAGCGCAGTGCTTTATATTGTGCAAAACTATGGTGAGGACACGTTGATGGAATTGTTTAATAAGCTGGGTGAAGGGAATAATTTTAGCGAAGCCATGGAGAAAGCAATGGGGATTAATGTTCAGGAGTTTGATCTCAAGTGGCAAGAGTGGTGTGCATATTCATTATGTAATTGATAATATTTGTGTCAAGCAGGAATATTTTTTTTTAAAGCGAATAATTTTAGGAAATATGTTGAAATTTTCATGGTTGAATATTAGGAGGACTTATGGATAGAATCGTTATTACTGGAGGCAAACCTCTGCGGGGGCGTGTAAAAATAAGCGGCGCAAAAAACGCCTCGCTGGCGGTTTTGTGCGCCACGATTCTTTCCCGGGAAACAATTATACTGGAAAATATCCCGAACATCAGTGATGTCCGGGTGATGATGGAGATAATAAACAGTATGGGCGCGAGGGCGACCTGGGAAAACGTTGATACGATTAAAATCGTTCCATCTGACTTAGTGGACGTTGAGGCTCCCTACCATCTGGTTAAAAAACTGCGGGCGTCAAATCTTCTACTCGGGCCGGTGCTGGCCAGGTTCGGCCAGGCGAAGGTAGCTTTGCCTGGCGGTTGCAATATCGGAGTGCGCCCGATGGATTTGCACTTTAAAGGTCTTGCCGGGCTAGGTGCAGAGCTTACCACAGAGCATGGCTTTGTAAGTGGCATTGTCACCGGTAAGCTGAGGGGTGCCAGGATTTATCTTGATTTTCCCAGTGTGGGTGCGACTGAAAATATTATGATGGCGGCATGCCTTGCGGTGGGACAAACCTTGATTGAAAATGCGGCCAAGGAGCCCGAGATTGTCGACCTGGCCAATTTTTTAAATTCTATCGGAGCAAGAGTGCGGGGTGCCGGTACAGATGTAGTTAAAATTGACGGCGTGCCCAGCCTGGAAGTTGGTTGCCGTTACTCCATTATACCTGATCGGATTGAGGCGGGGACCTTTATGGTGGCAGCTGCCGCTACCGGTGGTGATGTTACCTTAGAGAACCTGATTCCTGTCCATCTTGAGCCGTTAAGCGCCAAGCTGCGTGAGGCTAATGTTGATGTGTTTGAAGAAGAGGACACCCTGAGAGTGAAGGCCGAGCGCACACTCCGGCCAATTGATATTAAAACGATGCCTTACCCTGGTTTTCCTACTGACATGCAGTCACAGTTAATGGCAATGCTTTCCACTGCACCCGGTACCAGCATGATCATAGAAAACATTTTTGAAAACCGGTTTCTGGTGGCAAATGAATTAAAGCGCATGGGGGCGAAGATTAAGGTAGAGGGAAGAATGGCTGTGATCGAAGGGGTCCCTGAATTACACGGTGCCCAGGTCAAGGCCACTGATTTGCGCTCCGGTGCTGCTTTGATCGTGGCCGGGCTAATGGCCACAGGGGAAACTGAAATTTTTAACGCAGTTTATATAGACAGGGGATACCATAACCTGGAGGAAAAGCTGGGTTCTCTTGGTGCAACCATTTGGAGAAAGTAGAGCATAATTTTAGAGCTGTGCCCTGTTGGGCATTGTCGGTTAGGATAGTCATATGTTTCATATCACGATTCTGACAGTTGGACGTTTAAAGGAAAGATATTTATTAGAAGGCGTGGGAGAATATCTAAAAAGGCTGTCCGCCTATGCGAAAATAGATCTGTACGAGGTGGAGGATGAGCGGTTTACAGAAAACCTATCTATTGCCGGTCAACAAAAAGTCAAGGAAAAAGAAGGTGCGCGGCTGCTTCATCGTCTGCGGGCTGATTCGTTTTTAATCGCGTTAGATGCAAAAGGGGAAATGCGTTCTTCCGAAGAAATGGCAGGCTTATTAAATAAATTGGCCCTGGCGGGGGAGAGTGATATCACTATTGTTATTGGTGGTTCACTTGGACTATCTCCGAAAATTTTGGGGCGAGCCGACCTGAGCATATCTTTTTCGAGGCTTACATTCCCCCACCAGCTATTTCGGTTGATCTTACTGGAGCAGCTTTATCGGTGGTTTAAAATAAACAGAGGTGAACCTTACCATCATTAAAATGGGTCCCCTAGTTTCACTCCAGGCCGCTTAAATCAAACATCGGCACGTAATCTTCTATTGCTGATGATAAATCCTGACAGTAGCCGTTCTTTAGGCTGGTAGTCTCGAAAAAGTCCAGCACTGCATTGTATTCAGACGGGTAGAGGCGGCGGTTGATTTCAGGGTACCGGCTGGATTGCCAGAGGGGCACAAATTGGCCCATAATGCTAACCCAAGTTTCAAGAGGCAGGTTTGCTTGTATCCACTGCAAAATTTGCCGAGCTGCGCCGACCTGGCCTGGCAGGACCAGGTGGCGGATTATCAAGCCTCGCTGGGCTAGACCCTGCTTGTTCAGAGTTAGTGTTCCCACCTGGTGGTGCATTTCCAATACGGCGGAGGTAGCCGCCTGAAAGTATCCTCTTACCCCGCTATAGCGTAGCGCTTGATCATCCTGGACATACTTCAGGTCAGGTAGGAAAATGTCTACCAGACCCTCCAGGAGGCGAAGTCCGCCTATACTTTCAAAGGCATTGGAATTGTATACGACCGGGATAGCCAGGCCCTTTTTTTTGGCTTGCCGCAAGGCGGCGGCAATGAGCGGGATATAAGGGGTGGGGGAGACCAGATTTATATTGTGTACTCCACTGGCTTGCTGGCGTATGAAAACTTGAGCCAGTTCTTCAAAGCTTAAGTCTTTACCCGTTCCTTCCCAGCTGATCTGGTTATTTTGGCAAAATGCGCAGCGCAGATTGCACCGGGAAAAGAACACTGTGCCTGATCCTTTTGTACCGCTAATGCACGGCTCTTCCCAGTAATGACGTGAGGCCAGGGCTACTGTAGCGCAAGCTCCTGCCCCACAGAAGCCGGTTTCTCCATGCAGCCGGTCCACTTTGCAACTTCGTGGGCAGAGCCGGCAATGTTGCAGCGTGGCCAGCTCCATTGGAGTAGTATTATTCCTTTCACTAGGCACAGGCTTAGTCTCCTTCATCAGCAGTTGATGGATCAACAAATTTGTCACCCTATGACAACCAGGTCTACTGATAAAATTATCATAACCGGTTCATCCGGTTTCCCTGCCGGTACTGTTCTCGTCTGGCGCTGGAAGATAACTTTTTCTGGGAGGGCGCGGACCATAAAACTGATAGAAGTTACATTGAATCCGGCCATTATATAACTTGCGCTTTTTATCAGCCCGCCTGCTGAATAACTTTTCAAAATTAGGGTGGGAGGTCAGCACATAGAAAGACCAGGTATCCAGAGACTGAAAAACCTTTCCCATTTCCCGATAAAGACGTTCCACGGACGGGAGATCCTCCAATCGTTGCCCATAGGGTGGGTTACAGATGATATATCCGTACTTTTGACGTGTTCGTAATTCGGATAATGGCAACTGTTGCCAGTGGATTTGTTGTTCAACACCTGCCAGGCGAGCGTGGTAACGCGCCAAGCTGAGGACATCCCGGTCGATATCAGTACCCTGAAGGTTCAACTTCAGCTGGGGGCGGGCTGCGTCCCGTGCCTCTTGCCGTGCTTCCTGCCAAAGTCTGGCCGGTATGAACGGCCATTTTTCGGCGGCGAACTCCCTGCCGATTCCTGGCGCCATGTTTAGGCCGATTAAGGCGGCTTCAATTGGAATAGTCCCTGAGCCGCACAGGGGGTCGATCAGCGCCCGGTCAGGACGCCAGCGGCTTAAGTTGATCATGGCGGCGGCCAGGGTTTCTTTTAGAGGAGCTGCGCTGGACAGTTTGCGGTAGCCACGCTTGTGCAGGCCGGCGCCGCTGGTGTCGATGGTCAGAGTGGCTACATTTTTCAACAGGGCTACCTCAATGGTATACCGGGGCCCTGTTTCCTCAAACCACTGCCTGCGGTATTGCTGTTTCATTTTTTCGACTACCGCTTTTTTTACAATTGCCTGGCAGTCAGAGACGCTAAATAATTGCGAGTTAATTGATTTACCCTGGACTGGGAAGTTTGCGTCTTCCGGCAGCAAGTCCGGCCAGGGCAGAGTCCTGGTTTTTTCAAAAAGTTCCTCGAAGGATAAGGCCGGAAATTCTCCCATTTTGACCAGGACCCGGTCTGCGCTGCGCAGCCATAGGTTAGCCCGGCAAACAGCGCTTTCGCTGGCTTTAAAGGTAACCCGGCCATTTTCCACGTTTACATCTGTATAACCCAACTCTCGGACTTCCCGTGCCACCACAGCCTCCAGCCCAAAAGTAGCGGTAGCAATCAATTCGATGTTGCTCATTTTATCCAATCACCTGCCCGAAATCTAAAAGTCAAAAAGCCACCCTGACTAACAGGTGGCAGGTTGAAATAAAAAATATACTTAGTGGGGCCACCGGTTGTGTTCACCGCGGCTGTTGCCCCGCTGGTTCCTGTCCCGCCGCCGTCCGGGGCCTCTTTGGGAACCGCTGTCCTTGCGATAGCCTCTTTGGTCGAATTTCACATTGCGTTGTTGCTTTACACCAACTGGAGTTACCTCGGTTAAATGTACCGGTGTCAGGTCAGGTTCCTTGGTGATCATTTTTAATGCTGCCGACAGCAGGGTAACTGAATCGGTTTTCTCTAACAGATCCTCGGCCAGTCCCTTGTATTGCTTGATATCTTCTTCTTCAATAACCCGTAGCAGCTTCTCAATAGCCAGTCGCTGCTGTCCTTTGATCGCTTCGTAGGTAGTTGGGACTGGCATGCGCATGATTTTTCGCCTGGAGATGCTTTCAATTATCTTGAGCAGGCCGATTTCCCGCGGGGTAACAAAGGTAATTGCCTGACCCGGCTTACCCAACCGGCCGGTGCGGCCGATCCGGTGCACGTAACTTTCTGGGTCCTGAGGGATGTCAAAATTATAAACATGGGTAACCCCGCTGATATCCAGACCTCTGGCAGCAACGTCAGTGGCGACCAGCACTTCAATAGTGCCCTCCTTAAATTGCCTTAACACACTGTCCCGTTTGGACTGGGTCAGGTCACCATGAATACCTTCGGCAGAATAGCCCCTTTTGTTTAAAGCTTCATAAAGTTCGTCGACCCGGCGCTTGGTCCGGCCGAAAATAATAGCCAGGGCCGGTGATTGAATATCCAGGAGGCGGCAAAGTACGTCAAACTTCTGTCTTTCCTGGACCTCCAGGTAATATTGCTCGGTATTGGCAACAGTCATTTCTTTGGGGTTAATCCTGATTACTTCTGGATCCTTCATAAACTGTTGGGCTAAGTTTTGGATTTGTCTGGGGATTGTGGCGGAAAAGAGAAGGGTTTGGCGTTCTTTTGGCGTTTCCTGCAGGATGGTTTCAATATCTTCAATAAAGCCCATGTTAAGCATTTCATCGGCCTCATCCAAGATGACCATTCTAACCTGTTGCAGGCGGATTGTCTTGCGGCGGATATGATCCAGTAACCGGCCTGGCGTTCCGACAATAATATGTGGTCTTTTCTTAAGAGCATTGATTTGCCTGACAATATCCTGGCCGCCATAGATTGGCAGGGTACGGATGCCCTTGAACTGCCCGATCCGGTTTAGTTCCTCGGCTACCTGGACGGCTAATTCCCTGGTGGGGGCAATCACTATTCCCTGTATTTGTTCAATAAATGATTCGAACATTTCTACCAGTGGGATACCAAAGGCAGCAGTTTTTCCGGTGCCGGTATGAGCCTGTCCAATCAAATCAATGCCTTTCATGGCAAGGGGGATAGTTTGCGCCTGAATGGGAGTTGTTTCTTCAAAGCCCATGGCAGTAATTGCCCTAGCCACCGGCTGGCTCAAATTCAATTCATTAAATGTTTGCATATTAAAACATTCTCCTTAAGAACTTTTAATTTAAACTTAATAGTGTACCTGACGCTTGATTATTCCACAAAATACTAATATACTTTATTTCTAGTTATGTGTCAAATATAATTGAACTATAAATTATGAATAAATAATATTATAATGACATTTTTTTACTATGTATTGTGAACTGAATTTTTTTTACCGCTGACAGCCCCGCGAGCCAGCCAGTGGAAAAGGCTATCTGCATATTGTAGCCGCCGGTGTATGCATCAACATCGATGACTTCACCGGCAAAATATAAGCCGTCAACCAGACGTGACGCCATAGTGTGCGGATCGATCTCTTTAATATTTACCCCTCCCACAGTAATCATTGCTTCTGTGAGCGGCCTGGTACCGGTTATAGTAAACGGCACATTTTTAGTCAGACGGGCAATCTTTCGCCAAAATGATTTACTGGCTGTACCTGACTTGGCGTTATAATCTGCCGGGAGCATTTGCATGCATACAGTTGCCAGCCGGTCTGGCAGCAATTGTTTAATTATATTTGCTATTGCTTTTTTCGGCTGCTGTCCGGCTAAATTAAGCAGTTTTCCGGTCAGCTGATCTTTACTTAATTTTGGTATTACATCCAACTGCAGGGATAGGTTGCCAGCACCTGCGGCAATATTTTTTGATACAATTCGGCTCAACTTGAGCGCAGCCGGTCCGGAAATGCCGAAATGGGTAAAAACAATATCCCCCTGCTCATTGGCTATTGCTTTACCTTCAGCAGTAGTTAATTTTAGACCGACGTTATTTATTGACAGCCCCTGCAACTGCTTCGTAATGCTGCCGGCGCAGCACAGCGGCACCAGCCCGGGAAGCAGTGAGGTTATCTGGTGGCCGGCCTGCCTTGCCAGACGGTAACCATCTCCCGTGGAGCCTGTATGAGGATAGGAGGCGCCTCCGGTGGCGATGACAACTGCTTGGCTGTGAAGAATATTTCCTTCGGCAGTACGGACGCCCTTACACTGGCGGGAATCAAGTAATAATTTGTCTGCACTAACCTGATAATATAATTTGACCCCCGATGCTTCTAAGAAATCCTTCAGAATTCTTACAACCTCCGTTGCCCGAAATTGGGCGGGGAAAACCCGGCCGTACTCTTCTTCTTTGGTGGGCACTCCCAGGGTTTTTAATAGTTCTAAGAAATCCATATTGGAAAACCGGTTAAGGGCGCTAAACAGGTATTTCCCGTTCCCGGGTATGTTATTTATAAAATTATGGATGGAAGCGGTGTTGGTCAAATTCCCCCTGCCACCCCCAGAAATTCCCATTTTGCGTCCCAATTGCCCGTTTTTTTCTAATAAAATTACCTTTGAGCCTGCGGCAGAAGCTGAGGCCGATGCCAGCATGCCTGCCGGTCCACCACCAATGACCAGAACATCCGCGGTTATATTTTCATCAATTTTATTGGTATACATTAATACCTCTTAATTATTTTCCTTATTATTGTCCCTCACCGTTTATTTTAGTCGTACGGTTAGTAGGCGCCGGCAATCATTATTATTAATATTTTGCAATAAAATTGACGTGTTGTATAGTTTTAAATCATAAATAATTTTGCTGCTGTAAAAAATGTATGGTACCATTGATCGAAATAATTATCTTTATTTAGCCTTAATTAAATTTTGAGGTTAATTATATGTCCGGACATTATTGTTCGAGTAAAATCAAATAGTAGAAGGTGGTGAAACATAAATGTCTGAATGGTTGGTGGTACTCATTACGACAACTAACGGTCAGCGTATCGCTGTGTCACAAGAGGCTGACGGGCCGGTGCTGGGTGAAGCCGCAACACGAGAGGAGGCTCTGCAGTCTGCCTGTGAAATTTCTGATCTCACTGGCGTACCTTTGTTTAGTCTTAATGACAAATGGTAGCATGAAGTCGGGCGAAAATAGGTTGTTAATGTTTTGGCAACCATATGGTGTGGCAATGTTTTAATATGTTATAATTGTATAAATTAGGCTATGGGAGGTTAGCGAATGGCAGTAATAAACCCGCAAATATTTCGCCAGTATGACATTAGGGGAGTTGCCGATCGAGACTTAACAGACGAAAACGTTGAGCTGTTAGGGAAAGCATTCGGCACTTATGTCAGGGAAGCCGGCTCATCTACGGTTTTAGTCGGTAGAGATAATCGTCTTAGCTCTGAGCGGCTGAGAAGTGCCATTATTAAAGGGCTTCTTTCTACCGGATGTGATGTTGTGGATATTGGCCTGGTGGTAACTCCAATTTTATATTACGCAAGAGTCTACTATGGTATCGATGGAGCGGTAATGATTACCGGCAGCCATAACCCGCCTGACGAAAACGGGTTTAAGCTCGCTCTTGGCACCGGAACAATTTACGGAGTGGAAATTCAGAAACTCAAAAGCCTAATGGATACGAGGGAGTTTTCATCTGGTGCGGGCAAACTGGAGGAAAGAGAGTCAGTTTTACCCTACCTGGCTATGCTGCAGGATAAGATCCAACTTGGCCCCAGGAAAATTAAAGTCGCTGTCGATTGCGGCAACGGGACGGCAGCCCTGTTTGCCAGGCAGGTTTTGGGTGACTGGGGTTGTGAGGTTATCCCGTTATATTGTGAATCTGACGGTGCTTTCCCGAATCACCAGCCGGATCCGGTTAAAACTGTCAACCTCACTGAGCTCAGAAAAGCAGTTGTGGAACAAGGCGCAGACCTGGGCGTTGCCTTTGATGGTGATGCGGACCGGATCGGCGTGGTGGATGAGTCCGGCGGGATTATTTGGGGAGACATGCTGATGTGCCTTTATTGGCGCGAAATTATGCCCAAACACCCCGGGGCGCAGGCGATCATTGAGGTGAAGTGTTCGCAGGCCCTTGTGGACGAGGTGTCCCGGCTGGGTGGGAACCCCTTCTTTTACAAGACAGGGCACTCCCTGATCAAGGCAAAAATGAAAGAAGTCGAGGCTGTTTTTACAGGTGAAATGTCTGGCCATATGTTCTTTGCAGACGAATTCTACGGCTTTGATGATGCTTTTTATGCAGCTGGTAGGTTGCTAAGGATTTTATCCAACTCAACTGAAAGGTTGTCTCAAATGTTCGCGGATATGCCTAAATACTACTCTACAGCAGAGACTAGGGTTCCTTGCCCTGATCAGGACAAGTTTTCGGTGGTGGATGGGTTGGTGGAACGCTTTAAACGTGAATATCAGGTTATTGATGTTGACGGGGTGCGGGTGCTGTTTGGAGATGGGTGGGGCCTGGTGCGAGCATCGAACACCCAACCGGTGCTAGTGGCCCGGTGTGAGGCAAAATCCCAGGAAAGCCTGCAGCAAATTTGCAAGATAATGCAGGAAGCACTGGCAGGATTTCCTATGGTTGAGCAGTTTGAATGGGAGTACTAATAAAGGCGCCTAGTTTAGTTAATGTAAAAAAGAGGGAAGCTGATCCGGCTGGATTGGGCTTTCCTCTTTTTAATAACATCGAATTATAAATATCGTGCTTAAAAGTTTAGTAAAATATCAATAATTATGTGGATAGGGTTAATTCTTGACAACAAAGAAAAGCCGGATATACTTAAATTTACATGACAATAAATTATAAATTAAGCAAAAGGAGTTATTATGAAGTCGGATAAGCTCAACCTTTACCTGGAATACCTAGATGAGGTCTTTCAGCGGCTAGCCCGGAGGCTCCATGCGGAACTAGCTCAAAATATGGTTGGTGGCATAACCATGAGCCAGTTTATTGTTTTGAAGACAATCAAGGCAAAGGGAAAGATAACCGTATCTGAAGTTGCCGAGGACCTGAGTGTTTCCTTAAGCGCCATTACGGCCCTGGCTGACCGGCTTTTTAGAGTTGGTTTTGTGAAGAGGCAGCGAGATGAACAGGACCGGCGGCTGGTTTGGCTTACACTGACCGGGGAAGGGGAAAAAATGGTGTCACTTTGCCAGGCAGCTCGCAGGAAGGTCACAGAAAAGTATTTTAGCTCGCTACAAGAGGAGGACATTGAACAACTAATTAAGATATATGAAAAAGTTTTAAACTTCATCAAGCAAGAAAGTTAATAAATAAAGCTCCTTTCGTTAAAAATAAAAGAAAAACGGGAGGGGTTTTTATGTTCCGGTGTCGGATTACAAGGCTGTTGTTATTTCTTTTGTTAGCTCTGTTTCTGAGCTCAGGCTGTAGGCAACAGCCAGCACCCAAGCCGGTCGCACCAGTGGCGCTGGAAGAGGAGCCGACTATTTCTCTCTTTATTAATAAAACCGGGGAACGGAAAAATATAAAGATAGAGGAATATCTTCAAGGTGTGGTGGCCGCTGAGATGGACACCAAATGGCCGGTAAACGCACTCGCCGCCCAGGCTATCCTTGCCCGCACCTTTACCATGGAAAATATCAAGTCTGGCCGGGTCAAGCAGTTGCATGGCACAGATGCTTCTACTAGTGTGGAAGAATTTCAGGCTTACGACCCCTCAAAGATTAACGAGAACGTTCGCCTGGCAGTTGAGCGAACCAGAGGTGAAGTGGTCACCCATGGTGGCAACTTTGTCCATGCCTGGTTTTCAGCCTGTGATGGAGGTGTTTCAGCTACCGCGGAAGAAGGGCTGGCCTTTACCAAGGAGCCGACCCCTTATATAAAGGGAGGGGTTCAAGACGGCTGTTTATCCATTACTGAGCCAAAAAATAAAGCCTGGGAGGTCAGGATACCGGTTAGTCAGGTCAGAACAGCGGTTCAAAAAGTAACCGGCAGGGATCCCGGGACTATTGCCGCAGCTTCCATTGTAAAGAAGGGTCCTTCCGGGCGGGCGGAGCAGATCAAAATAGGTAGCGAAACCGTGGGGGGCCCTGCTTTAAGGCTGGCATTGGGCAGTGATAAAGTACGGTCTATGCTGCTTTCGGATGTCCGGGTGGCAGGCGGCGAACTGGTCTTGTCAGGTAAAGGCTTCGGCCATGGCGTTGGTATGTGCCAGTGGGGGGCCAGGCTGCAGGCGGAACAGGGTAAATCACCCGAAGATATTATTAATTTTTATTTTAGTGGGATTGATATTCAAAAACAATGGAAGTAAAAGAAGGCCGAGGCCTTCTTTTTTTTTGGTATTAAAGAAAACAGTTTAGCATAAGATCAAGTAGGTTTGCCATCACTTTTATCTGTGTGTTTACCTGAATCCGGACACTTGGCAGGTGAATAGGAGAAGTATTTGCCTGCAACAAATATTGAGGAGTGATGGATATGAATGAACAACCAAACCATAATCTGAATATGCGCGGCCGAAAGCAGCTAACATTGGAAGGAGTCCGGCATATAGACAGCTTTAATGACAATGAGATTACCCTGGAAACCAGTATGGGTATGCTAATCCTTAAGGGTGAAGGATTGCATATTACCCAACTTAGCCTGGACCAGGGTACTGCTGAGGTAGAGGGATTTATTAACTCGTTAAGCTATACTGAAGCTAAAGGTAAGGGCAAGGGAAAAGGTTTATTGGGCAGGATTCTCAAATAGTAAATGGTACGGCAAGTTTAGTTAAGCCAAGTAAATAATAGTGATGACGGGCTGTTTCTACAGTTATGACCAAAGCGCCAGGGCGCTTTTTGCGAAGAGGTGCTGTCTTGGAATCACTCACCGAACAGTTCTGCTCATTTGCAGCAACTTTAATGATAGGAGTGCTTGGTGGTTTTTGCTACGATTATTACAGAGCGGTCAGAAGGACCTTTAGATTTAAGAAAATGGGTACCTGGCTGGGTGACATTTTTTTCTGGATGGTCACTACTGCCCTGGTATTTATATTGCTGCTCCTCGGAAACTGGGGAGTTGTGCGTTATTATGTATTTTTTGGGCTAGGACTGGGAGCTTTAATCTACTTTCAATTCTTTAGCAATGCAATGAGCCGGTTAGTCCGGTTTAAATTTTTTTTATTAAAAAAAATTTGGGATATTGTAGTAAAGTTAGCTTATATTCTGATTAATATGGTTTTTTACCCTTTTCGCTTGGTTTATATAATTTTGTCCTACCCGCTGAACTTTCTGGAGTTATTGTATAAAAAAGCTTGTCGTAAGCTCAAAGCATGTTTCAATACACTAATTCTAATGCGAGTGGGTAAGGGTACGGCTAGACTAAAGTTAATGCTGCTTGACCTGGCTTTTTGGAACAAGAAAAAAAACGATTAATGATAAATTGAATGAGTATTTGATTGAATAAATGGGCAATAGCCAAATAACTATTAACCACATCACTTTGTAGCTACTAATCTATAAAACACTTTAAGATTTCCAGAATTCTAAAACGGAATTCTATTTTTTTTGTAATTTCTCCTGGCATGACTGTGTTGCAGGGTTCCTCTAAGGTACTAGTTATCCGGATGTCTGATACACTTGATGCTTGAACCTCTACGGGAGTTTGCTCTATTAATTTGTTATCATCACAGTTGGCTCTCCCGGAAGTAAAATTTTCATCTCCTGCTGCTGTATCGGTGGGGAGGTCATCTGCAGATATGGTTATCCCCCGGGACATATCAACAAAACATAAGGGTGGGAAAAGCACACACCACCAATTAGCTCCATCACCACTGCCAATAGTTACCTGTACCGATTCATACTCACCGGCCGGGAGGATGAATGGCCCATAATGTTTAGTTGGGAAGGCAAAGTTGCCCAGTTCAACCTCAACCGGATAATCCTTCCCTTCCGCCGCTATTTCGTTGCGGGCGACTTCTCTAATCTGATGCAACCTGCTTTCAGCGATAACCCTTGCTGTGTCTATATCTTTCGCTTTTTGGAAATCTGCAGCGATATTACGAATAATTTCATCACGCACTTTTCTTTTTAATTCCTGGTCATCCTTACAATCGCTGTTAGCTACAATGTGCAGACGGATTAATTGCCCGGGCGGGAAAGTATTTTCCTGGTTCTCCTGCCAATATGAACAAGTAAATAATACAGCCGCCAGTAAAAAGCCGGTTATAATTATTTTCGTTTTTCTTTTCATAAAGCGTCCCTTAACAAATCAATTAGTAATCAAACTTGTAACTATAGCATTCCCATCTGCTGAGGGAGCCAACCTTTTTTTAGAAATTTTCTACTGAAAAAAAGGATCTGGAAAACTAATGTAGAAGATATGTAATTAATTTGTACACAGTTTGTGGACAATTCTGTGGAAAAAAATTCGGGGCGGCCATTATGAAAATTGAAATCAGAGGGGTAGAAAGACTGAGTTTCCGGGAACGGCAGGTCGTAACATTAAAGGAAATGGGTTACTCTACCAGCCGAATCGCCAAACAGCTAAGTTTAAGTGCCGGTACCATCAACACGCTGTATAGCCGCGCCAGGACCAAGGGCTATGAAGTGGTAATAGTTATTCCAGGACATAACCTGTCTTTGTTTGGCATGAATGACGAAAACGATGAGAATGGGGAGGATCAAGCTTAATGCAATTAGCTAGAAAACAACAGGAAATCTATGATATCGTCCCGAAGAGAGGTTCGCTTGGTGCAAAAGAACAAAAAAAATTCAATTTCTCGAGGAGTAAACTGCCTGCTTTAATAGTAATATTACTTTTGGTTTACCTGGCGTTTTCCTTAAGTAGCCAGTTTGGCAGCCTGGCTTCGATGAAAAGGGATATTCAAAGCATGAAGCAAGAAGTGACCACTTTAAAACAGAAAAATGAAGCCTTGCATGTGGAATTACAGCAATTTCAGAGTGACGCTTTTGTGGAAAAAACAGCACGGGAGAAACTCGGGCTGGTTAAATCAGGTGAAACTAGAATTGTGGCGGTGCCTCCGGGCACTGAGCTGAAAAAAATTCAAGCTCCTGCAAAGGATAGCGCAGTTATAGACCATTAAATTCATGGCTACTATTGATGTAATTATTACATAAATAAATAGGTGTAAAATGCAGGTATTTCTTGACACCCTGCTTTTTATTCGCATATAATTACACTGAGTTCAGGTATTGTTTTTTAGTATTTAAGGAGGAGTATTTTTAGTTATGCCGATTGAACTGGGGAGCGTGGTAGAGGGCGTTGTAACCGGAATAACTAATTTCGGTGCTTTTATTGAGTTGCCTGGTGGGGGAACCGGACTGGTGCATATCTCGGAAATCGCCGAAGTTTATGTCAAAGATGTTAATGACTTTTTAAAAACAAATGACCGCGTATCAGTTAAGGTAATTTCGGTGGACCCCAGGGGCAAGGTCGGGCTTTCAATAAAGCAAGCTAACCCTTCTGCACGTAATCCTCAGAAGAAAAGATTAAAGGTCTCTTTTGAAGATAAGTTGGCTAAGTTTCTAAAGGAAAGTGAAGAGCGCCAGCAGGTATTAAAGCGGAGCACAGAAGTTAAGCGGGGAGGACGAGGTTCCGGGCGTAAAATGGAATAGAAAAATTAACTAGCTATACTTTTTAATATGCCTAAGTAGGCATTTTTTATTTTATGGCCAATTTTAACATATTTGTCAATTAGGTGAAGGAGAGTACATATGAAACGGATTGCAGCTATTGATATTGGTACAAACTCCACCAGGTTGCTGGTTGCTGATGTGTCCGGCGGGAGTATAAAGCCATTGGAGACACGGCTGCGCAATACCCGTTTGGGGCAAGGAATTAGTGGCGGGGTTCTAACACCTGCAGCAATGGAAAGGACACTGGATACAATTGATTACTATCAAAAAGTAGCTGCACTGATGGGGGCAAACGTGGTGATAGCCGCTGCTACCAGTGCTGTCCGCGATGCCAGAAACAGGGATACATTCCTGAGCATGGCCAGGGAGCGATTAGGCTTAAACATAATGGTTCTTAGTGGTGAGGAAGAGGCCTTCCTTAGTTACCAGGGTGTATTATCCGGACTTCTTTTAGATCGAATGTTAACAGTTGTTGTCGATGTGGGGGGCGGCAGTACTGAGCTGATTTGGCATAAGGAGGGGCGGTTGGCTTATTTGAGTGTCAACGCGGGAGCTTTGAGAATGACTGAGGCAGGAGCAAATGAGTCTCAAATCACAGCTATTCTTGGTCCTGCCCTGGCTAAGGTTCGGCAGAGTCCGGTTAATGGCCTGGTCGGTGTTGGTGGAACTATAACCACGCTAGCAGCAGTAGACCAGGGTTTGTCTGTTTATGACCCACTGCATATCCACGGATATCGCTTAACTGCCTCGGCTGTCCAGCATATTATTTCAAAATTGAAATCTATGGACATTGAAAAACGTAAAAACGTGCCCGGGCTTCAGCCTGAGCGGGCGGATATAATTGTTGCCGGTGTGGAGATTGTGAAGACAATAATGGAAGGGCTTGGCCAGAAACAAATGCTGGTCAGTGAATGTAGTATTCTAAGCGGGTTAATCTTAGAAAAGTCGAAATAAAATGCTTCTCTTTCTACCTTAAGTGACAAAAATTTCCTACCCTATTGTACTATAATAGTCATGTTGGGGAGATTAGTACAAGGGGTTGGTCTGATGACTGAAAATATAGACATCTACCCTTACCGCCGGGCTGGTAAAAGTGTGCCCAAGCATAAGGCCGCCTCAGGCCAAAGAACAAACCCGCTCAAGCACTTTTACCCTAAGGTGAAAGCAGGGAGGATTTTAACCCCTGTGGTGGCCGCTGTCTGTCTTGGTGGTTTTTTTCTGGGTCGGGCAGTTTTGCTGGGAGATTTAGTGCCATTTGGTGTTGCCTTCGTAGCTGCTGCAATACGTGTTTTTGCCAGATCAGGGCTGTTGTCGGTACCAGCTGTCATAGCCGGTCTAGCTTCAATAAGCGGGGGCGTGTCCCTGTTAGGGTCGTCCCTGGTTGTAATCTGTACTTTATTTTTAATTAAACTGATACCTGCCAATACGAAAAGGCAGTGGCTAATATTGCCGGGCCTGGTGTTAGCGGTTACTGTAATTGTTAAAACTTCGCTAATAGCCTTTGGCAATCCCTCTTCATACAATTACTTCAGCGTGTTGTTTGAGGCCATATTTGCTGCTCTATTAACCCCGGTAATGATCCGCGGGCTTGCTGCGCTAAAAAAAATAACAAAGGGTGCGTACACTTTTACAGGTGAAGAGATTTTTTGCTCCCTGCTTATTTTAAGTGGCTTAATTGCTGGAACCGGTGATTTAAGATATGAGATGATTAGTGTTAAGGGTACCTTGAGCCGTTTGGCGATACTGCTGTCTGCCCTGGTCGCGGGGGGTGGTGCCGGTGCGGCTGCCGGTGCGGTTCTGGGAGTCATTCCTGGTCTTGCATATACCATGTTACCCACACTGGCACCGGCATACTCCTTCGCCGGGTTTCTTGCCGGCCTGTGCCGGGATTTCGGCAAGGCCGGTGTAGCCACTGGCTTTTTACTCGGTAATATAGTGCTTTCGGTATATTTAACTGACAATAGTAACCTTATTGCCGTTCTGGCCGAGACCGGGTTCGCCATAGTTCTTTTCTTGCTGTTGCCTTCAATTCTTATTGAAAAAATAACAACATCCATTGGCCTTGTTAAAAGTGACAAACAAGCAGTCAGCATGGATGGAGACACAAGTTTAAAAGAACTGTTTAAGGAAAAAATGAAAAATTGGGAGCAGGTTTTTCGTGAACTCTCTCTTTCTTTTGAGCAAGTGTCTTCTGCTGCTGGCCAGAACAGGGAGGAACAAGATATTCACAAGCTTTTAACCCGGGTCGGTGAAAAAGTTTGTAAAGGTTGCTCCTCTTACCACTCTTGCTGGGAAAGAGAATTCTATAAAACCTACCAGCAATTGATCGATCTGCTGGCGCTGGTTGAGATAAACGGCTGTGTCACTTACGAAAACATCGATACGGAGTTTAGAAAGCGTTGTACCAGGACAAAAGAGCTTGCCATTACGCTCAGCTGTCTATACGAAACCTACCGGGTTAACCGCTATTGGTCCGGTCGTTTGAGCGAAAGCCGTGGAGTCGTAACGGAGCAGTTAAGAGGAATTGGTAATGCTATTGCCAATCTACCTGAGGAATTGTTCTTTGATGCTGAGTCCGGAAGTGCAGGACATAACCTTCGTAAAAAATTAAAAGAAGCTGGGGTTAGGCTGGAACACCTTTCGGTTAGCCGCCGGGGAGCAAAAGACCTCGAGGTTTCAATAACACACACTGCTTGTAGTGGAAGAATGTGGTGTAGAGATGTTATTGCTCCGCTTTTATCATCTGTTTTGAAGCGATCTTTTTATCCCGCAACGGTAGATTGTACTGTTAAAGAAGGAGAGCAGTCCTGCCGGTTAAAATTCTGTTCAAATACGAAATATCGCCTATCTGTGGGCTGCTGCGGGATTGGTAAGGCCGGTAGTGTAGTATCAGGTGACAGCTACGCTTTTTTTTACTTGAAAGGTGGTATATTGGGCCTGGCTATTAGCGATGGTATGGGAGTAGGACCTCGGGCGGCACTGGAGAGCAAAACAGCGATTTCATTGCTGCAGCATCTGCTTGAATTGGGCTTTGGGCAGGAACTGGCGATCAAGACAGTAAACTCAATCCTGGTTTTACGATCGCCTGGTGAAAGTTTTGCCACGTTGGACCTCACAATGATTGACCTTTATAGTGGGCACGTTGATTTTATGAAAATAGGCGCTGCACCAACTTATTTGCTTCATGAAGGGTATGTCAGTCAAATCCGGGCCAGTTCTCTTCCGGTCGGAATTGTTGAAAATATTGATGTGGCTTCTCAATCCAGCTTGTTGGAGCCGGGAGACAAGCTGGTCATGATCACTGATGGTATTCTGGAGGCATTTGATGGCGCCAATGGGCAGGAAGATTGGCTGGTAAAGGTTCTTGAGGAGGCTGATAACCTGCCAGCCCGGGAGATGGCCGAACTTTTGCTCAAACTGGCTCAGACGCGTTCGGGTGGCGCCGCAAGAATTCCGGACGACATGACTGTTGTAGTGGCCGGGTTGGATCGACAACAGTAATGAATGAGACAAAGAAAGCCGTCTTTAGACGGCTTTCTTTTATATCTTTTTTTGCCTATTTTAAAGGTATGGCAGGAAAAGCTTTAATAATTGTGGAATATCAAAAACTGCATTTGCTAACATTAGCCAGGTGAGAAAGTATGGAACTGATCGGCATGGTATATGAGTATATTGAGCGTTGCCGGATGGTGGAGCGGGGAAATAAGGTTGTGGTGGCAGTTTCCGGTGGAATCGACTCAGTAGTTATGTTGGATATATTAAATCAACTCAGCTTTAAACTGGGGATATCCCTGCATGTGGCCCACCTTAACCATATGTTTCGCGGCAGCGAGGCTGAGGCAGATGCTTGTTTTGTGGCTGAGCTGGCCGAACGTTACCATTTGCCCGCTACAATTGAAACGTTCGATGTACCGGCCTACCAAAAGGCTAGGCGTATGTCCGCTCAGGTGGCCGCCCGGGAAGTACGCTACCGTTTTCTTCGCCAGGTAGCAGAAAGTGCCGGGGCGGTCAAAATCGCCCTGGCCCACCAGGCCGACGATCAGGCTGAAACCATTATTATTAATTTTTTACGAGGTTCGGGACCGCCGGGGCTTAAAGGTATTTTGCCGGTTCGGGATTATTTTATCAGACCCTTATTGACTGTGCGTCGATATGAAATTGAGTGTTATTGTGCGGGCTTGCAGCTTTCTTTTCGTCAGGACTCTTCAAACTTAAAGAATGTTTATCTTCGTAACCGGGTTAGAATGCATCTATTACCCTTGCTGGAAAATCAGTATAACCCCGCCATGGTAGCCAACTTACTCCGGCTGGGGGAGATCTGCCGTGAGGAAGATGAGTTCCTGGAAGAACAGGCATTGAAGGCATTCCAAACAGCCGCTGTCGCTTCCGTTGGTCAGGTGATTAGACTCTCGCTGGACCACTTGCTGGATATGCCTCTTGCGATTAGGCGTAGGGTACTAAGACTGGGCTGGCGGGTCTTGACCGGTACAAAACGGGACTTATCTTTTCAACATACAGATGCTGCTCTGAATCTAATCTGCAGTAATGTTGTTGGTTCTGTCATAACCCTGCCAGCAGGATTTGTGGCAACCCGCACTTACCAAACCCTGGACCTGTCTCCGGTAGGTAGACAGCTGGATTACGGTCAGTATGTTTATCCGCTGAAAGTTCCAGGTGCGACTTATATTCCGGAAATTGACCGGACCATCCACGCGTCGTTATTATCTGGCGGGGTGTTGCCGGAACCGCGTTCTCTGCCGGTAACGGAGGCGGTTCTGGATTTTGAAAAATTGCCTCAGCAACTTTATGTCCGGAAACGCTTGAAAGGAGATGTCTTTTATCCATATGGTCAGCACTCTGCTATGAAACTCAAAGACTTCTTAATTAAACAGAGGATAAAACGGGAAGAAAGGGATTCTTTGCCGCTTGTCAGCACACCAAAAGAAATAATATGGGTGGGTGGGGTGCGGATTGGGGAGAATTGGAAAGTGGACAATAGTACAAAGAAGGCGCTCCACCTAAAATTAACCAGGGGGGCTAGCCACACTTAATAGAAATTTAAAATATCTTTTATATTTTTGCCTCCGTGGTATAATTATAATTATATGTCTTTGTCTTTTTATTATTAGAGAGGAGTGGCATGATTGAATAAGGTTGTAAAAAACCTTAGCATCTACTTGTTGATTGTTCTCGCGATTATCTTCTTGTTGAAATATGCGACGCCAAATAAAAATGTTGCCGAACCACTGACTTACGATAAATTTTATAATGATGTGCTCCAAGGTCAGGTAAAAAATGTGTTGATTCAAACGGAGAACCTGACTTATGTCATCACTGGGGAGAAGATTGACGGAACCAAGTTTGAAACCAAGGCTCCGGCAGCCGATACCGCTCTTTTAGAGGCGCTTAAGGATAAAAATGTCGAACAAAAATTTGAACTGCCTGCCCAGCCAGGGTGGTGGACCGGTTTACTTACAACTCTGTTGCCGATCCTCTTGTTTGTGTTTTTGTTCTTCTTCCTAATGCAACAAACACAAGGCGGGGGCAACCGAGTCATGTCTTTTGGAAAAAGCAGGGCAAGGCTGCAGACCGACGAAAAGAAAAAAGTCACGTTTAGTGACGTGGCTGGAGCTGATGAAGTAAAGGAAGAACTGGAGGAGATTGTTGAGTTTCTTAAAAATCCAAAGAAGTATCAGGAGCTTGGGGCAAAAATACCCAAAGGGGTTCTACTGTTTGGGCCACCTGGTACCGGTAAGACACTTTTGGCCCGTGCGGTGGCAGGTGAGGCAGGAGTGCCTTTTTTCAGTATCAGTGGATCGGATTTTGTTGAGATGTTTGTGGGAGTCGGGGCTTCCAGAGTGCGAGATCTCTTTGAGCAGGCCAAAAAAAATGCCCCATGCATCGTTTTTGTGGATGAGATAGATGCTGTGGGCCGTCAGAGGGGTGCCGGCCTGGGTGGGGGCCACGATGAGCGTGAGCAAACGTTGAACCAGCTTCTTGTCGAAATGGACGGTTTCTCCCCTAATGAGGGGATTATTATCCTGGCTGCGACTAACCGCCCGGATATTCTTGACCCGGCGCTTCTGCGGCCTGGACGTTTTGACCGCCAGGTGGTGGTAGATGCGCCGGATGTAAGCGGACGCAAGGAGATTCTAAAGGTCCACAGCCGCGGTAAACCGATGGATCCGGAGGTAAATCTCGAAATAATCGCCCGCCGGACCCCCGGCTTCACCGGTGCCGACTTGGCCAACTTGACTAATGAAGCGGCGTTGCTGGCGGCGCGTCAAAATCGCAAGACAGTAACTATGGCTGATCTGGAAAATTCAATAGAGCGGGTTATCGCTGGTCCGGAAAAGAAATCCAAGGTGATCAGTGAGAAGGAGAAGTGGTTGGTTTCCTATCATGAGGCCGGGCACGCTGTGGTGGGCTACTTGCTTCCCAATACTGATCCGGTGCATAAAGTATCCATTATCCCCAGGGGACGGGCGGGAGGTTATACCCTGCTCCTGCCGAAAGAGGACCGCTACTATGCTACCAAATCCCAGTTGCTTGACCAGGTAACCATGCTCCTAGGCGGGCGAGTGGCCGAGGCGGTAGTACTGAAGGAGATCAGCACCGGTGCCCAGAATGATCTGGAGCGCTCCACTGAGATAGTTAGAAAAATGGTTATGGAGTACGGGATGAGTGACCTTGGTCCGACGACCTTCGGGCACAAGCAGGATACGCCATTTCTTGGCCGTGATTTATCCCGGGACCGCAATTATAGTGAAGAAGTGGCCAATGCCATTGACATAGAAGTCAGGGGAACCATCGATAGTTCATATAATAAAGCAAAGCAACTCCTGGAAGAACACCTGGATACTCTACACCTGGTAGCGAAAACACTTTTTGAAAAAGAAACTGTGGAAGCGGAGGAATTTGCGGAATTAATGAAAAAAGCTGGTGAGGTAGAGCGGCTGGATCGGGTAAAATAAGTATACTAGAGGTTTTTGAGCCTTTTATTTTATTTGAGGTTCTGTTTATATTTCTAATAAAAGCGGGAGGTATGATTTAATATGGCAATGGAACGGACGTATCTTATGGTTAAACCTGATGGTGTACAGCGCAACCTGGCAGGTGAAATTATTAGCAGGTTTGAAAAGAAAGGGTTTAAAATAATCGGTTTAAAAATGTTCAGGCTTCCCCGCGGGTTGGCGGAAAAGCACTACGGAGAGCATGTTGGTAAACCCTTTTTCACGGCGCTGGTAGACTATATCACCTCCGGCCCGGTTGTGGCCATGGTAATTGAGGGTAAAAATGCGGTCAGCGCAGCCAGGGAAATGATGGGGGCAACCGACCCCTTGAAAGCCGCGCCCGGAACTATAAGAAACAGCTATGGTATTGATATCGGACGGAATGTCATTCACGGTTCCGACTCTCCGGACAGCGCTGCCAGGGAGATAGGCCTGTTTTTTAAAGAAGAGGAGTTGGTAGAATACAGCCGTGATGTGGACCGGTGGATCTACGAATAACATTTCAAAATTCACAAGAGGATCGTTATATGGCTTATGATGCAACCACGATGGCAGATTGGCAAATTGCCGAGGTGGCTGAAAAGTTCCTGCCTAATCCCATGGAATTTCGGGACAGGCTTGGTTTGGCAAAAGATGAAGTAATTCCATATGGAAGAGTTTGCAAGCTTGATTTCTTGAAAATCATTAACCGTCTCAAAGACAGGCGGGACGGCAAGTATATAGAAGTTACCGCAATAACGCCAACTCCACTAGGCGAGGGAAAGACTACTACCACTGTTGGCCTTTTGGAAGGACTAGGCAAACGGGGCAAAAACGTAGGGGGATGTGTTCGTCAGCCCTCCGGCGGGCCTACCATGAACATCAAAGGTACTGCTGCAGGGGGCGGCAATGCCCTATTGATTCCGATGACCGAGTTGTCCATGGGACTTACCGGCGATATAAACGATTTAATGAACGCTCATAATTTGGCCATGGTTGCCCTTAATGCCCGGCTCCAGCATGAGGCAAATTACGATGATCATGAATTAGCCGATCGAAACTTGCGTCGTTTGGACATCGATCCCAAACAAATAGAAATGGGATGGATTATTGATTTTTGTGCTCAGGGACTCCGCAATATTGTTATGGGGATCGGCGGCCGGATGGACGGTTTCATGATGTCGTCAAAGTTTAGTATTGCCGGTAGTTCTGAAATCATGGCCATTCTTGCAATTGCCAGGGATTTGAAAGATTTAAGACAAAGGCTTGGTAAAATTATCGTGGCTCATGACCGCAATGGCAGGCCAGTTACTACTTCTGATTTGGAAGTCGCAGGCGCTATGTGTGCGTGGATGAGAAACGCCATCAATCCAACCTTGATGTGGACAGTGGAGCACCAGCCTTGCATGGTGCACGCGGGCCCCTTTGCTAATATTGCTGTCGGACAGTCCTCGATTATTGCAGACCGTATTGGATTAAAAATGTTTGATTATCATGTCACCGAGAGCGGGTTTGGTGCCGATATCGGCTTTGAAAAGTTTTGGAATGTAAAATGCAGGCTAAGTGGGCTTGTGCCCTGTGTATCGGTTATTACAGCCACCATCCGAGCCTTGAAAATGCACGGTGGCGGGCCAAGAGTGGTGCCTGGCCGGCCGCTGGCGGAAGAATACCGTAAAGAAAATTTGCGGCTTTTGGAAAAAGGCATTCCAAATCTGCTGCATCATATAAGCACAGTAAAGCAGGCCGGGGTTATTCCTGTAGTGTGTATTAATGCCTTCGATACGGATACGAAAGATGAGATAGCGATGGTGCGTTGGTATGCTGAGCAGGCTGGTGTTCGTTGTGCTCTTTCCAGACAATGGCTGGAGGGTGGAGATGGGGCCCTTGAATTGGCTGATGCGGTTATAGATGCCTGCAATGAGAAAGTTGATTTTCAGTTCCTATATCCGCTAGAAATGCCGTTAAGACAGAGAGTCGAGAAGATTGCCAGATTAGTATACGGGGCTTCCGGTGTAGCTTGGACCCCTGAAGCCGAGGCTAAAGCCAGACGTTTTGAATCTGAACCCGCAATGAGAGATTATGCTACCATGATGGTAAAAACCCATTTAAGCTTGACTCATAACCCTGATTTGAAAGGGGTGCCTAAAGGTTGGGTCTTGCCGGTGCACGACATTCTGGTTTTTGCCGGGGCTGAATTTCTTTGTCCTGTTACCGGTGCCATTAACTTAATGCCTGGCACCAGCTCTAATCCGGCCTTCAGAAGAATTGACGTTGATGTTGATACTGGGAGGGTTACCGGTCTATTTTAGAATCCTGGAAAGCTAATAAGAAATGATTTACTGCCAGCCTCAAGAAGCGCCGTCAAGAATAAAGCTAACCGACGAATATTGCGGAGGCAAGTAAAATGTATAATAAGATCCTAGTACCTTTCGATAATTCCAGTCAATCGTTTTCAGCCGCGCAGCATGCTTTGAAACTAGCAATGGTATCTAAGGCGACGGTTACAATTTTTCATGTAATTCAGGAATTACTAAATGAACCAGAGGAAAAAGCAAAGGTGCGCATTGGGATGGACCGGGATACTATTGTAAACGAGCTTAAAATAAAAGCACAGTCAATGTTGGATCAGTTGAGAGAACGACTTATTGGAAACGATATCAAGATTGAAACATCTGCAGCTTTCGGTAACCCGGCCCGGGAAATACTAAAAAAAGCAAAAATTGAGGGATATGATGTAATCGTCATTGGAAGCAGGGGCTTAGGTAAAATACCGGGCATTCTGATGGGCAGCGTAAGCAATAAAGTATGTTCCGGCGCCACTTGTCCGGTTATTGTAATTCATATCGATTGAGCAAGATTTGTTTATTTTTTTTGTCAAACAAGACAATATTTTGGTGTTAGCAAGGTATTGTTTAGTTTTTTACTTTCCCGCCGGGCAAGCTAAAACTGCCTGGTGTGATAAGCTGGAGGATGCTATTGGCGATCAGGGTTTATAGCATTGAAGTAAAAAACAAAGAACATGCGTTACGCATCCTGACATCTGTAGGTGCCGACCGGGCTGGGTGCAGCTGGATGGCGCCTAAAGCCGTGTACAGACTGGTAATGCTGGAAGGATTAAAACCTAAGCAGGCTAATATAATTAAGCAGGAAATGCTCGGCAAAGGCGGGGAAGCAGCTGTTGCCTGGGGAGTTATTGACTGCTCTGTTGAAGAGACCAAAGTTCTTTTGATGGGTACCCTGAAGCAATATGATGCCTTTCTGCACAAACTCCTTATGCAGCCCTTTGGATTGGCTGATTTGTCTGTTCGGATCCGGGATATATTAAATAGACAGGAGGGGTGGTCTCCTTATAACCTGGACTGTCGCGGCAAGACCCTCCGGCTGGGGGAAAGAACCCTGATCATGGGGATTCTGAATGTGACTCCGGATTCATTCTCGGATGGTGGGCTTTATCATGAACGAGATGTTGCATTGGCCAAGGCAAAGGAAATGGTTGCCCAGGGGGCTGACATCATTGACCTCGGAGGAGAATCTACTCGGCCTGGATACAAGACTGTAAATGTTGAGGATGAACTGTCCCGGGTTATCCCGGTTCTAAAAGAACTGGTAAAGGAAGTGCCGGTTCCGGTTTCCGTTGATACAACCAAGCCTGTGGTAGCCCGACAGGCGCTTGAAGCTGGTGCCCATATTATTAACAACCAATCACCTTTGCCTGCCGATCCGTCCATGGCCGGGCTGGTTGCGGAATACGGAGCGCCCCTTGTGCTGATGCACAACCAGCAGGGCACCGATTACTGTGACTTGATTGGTGATTTGACCGAATATTTTCAAAACAGCATCCAGGTTGCCCTGGCTGCGGGTGTTGCCCGGAAAAACATAATCATCGACCCGGGTATTGGCTTTGGTAAGACGGCAGACCAGAACCTGGAGATATTGCGGCGGCTTAAAGAATTAGGTTGCCTGGGGTTGCCGGTGCTTATCGGCACCTCGCGGAAGTCTACAATTGGTAAAGTGCTTGGCCTGCCGGTGGATCAGCGGGTGGAGGGCACTGCTGCTACCGTGGCGGTTGGTATTGCTAAAGGTGCCGACATTGTCCGGGTGCATGATGTGAAAGAAATGGTAAGGGTGGCCAGAATGGCAGATGCCATTGTTCGTGGTTAGGAGTGCAAATGGATAAAATAATCTTGGCAGGAATGGAGTTCTACGGTTACCATGGTTTGTTGTCCCAGGAACAATTTCTAGGGCAAAGGTTTATAGTCGATGTCGAGTTGTCCCTGGAACTCAGTCAGGCAGGTAGATCCGATAACCCAGCGGACACAGTAGATTATGCCGGCATTTTCGATAGAGTCAGGACAATTGTCGAAGGTAAACCGCACAAGTTGCTCGAGGCGGTGGCCGAGTCTATAGCAACTAGTATAATGGAGTGCTCTCTGGTAAAGGAAGTCTTGGTCCGGGTGAAAAAACCTAACGCACCTATTCGAGGCAAATTTGATTGGATAGCCGTTGAAATTAATAGGAGAAATGAATAGCATTTTAGGTGTTACTTCCTATATTGGCCTAGGCAGTAATATAGGAGATAAAGTTGCTAATATTAAAGCAGCATTAGCTGCGTTGAATAATAGTCAGAAAGTAAGGGTAAAACGGGTGGCGCCTTACTATCGTACAGAGCCAATTGGCTATACTGCTCAGGACTGGTTTGTAAATACGGTGGCTGAGCTGGAAACGCTATTATCTCCGCACCAACTGCTTTTTTTGTTGCTAACCTTGGAAGACAGATTTGGCCGAGTGCGAACGGAACGTTGGGGACCGCGGGTAATTGACCTGGACCTGCTCCTCTATGATCAAATAGAAATTAATACCTTGGAGTTGACAATTCCACATCCTAGGATGCATGAACGTGCCTTTGTGATGGTGCCGCTTGCCGTTTTGGCCCCAGAGTTAGTAATCCCGGGCCGAGGGAAGGTTGCTGAGCTAGCGGCGTTACTGGCTGGAGACCAGCAAATACTGCCATTATTTCTTTAAATAATTCTTCCTAAATTTTATAGAAAATCAATTGCTTGTTTGTTAAGGCTATGTTAAAATGTATCGGCAAGGGTGGCATCTACAGGAGCTATACCTGAAATGATGATCTTATCGGACAATTCGTAATTCACAATTGTTTATTATATAAAAAACTCATCGCTTGGAGCCGGAGGGACCGAGACGGGAGGTTGGAGTTGGCTAAACCTTTCGGGTTATCCGGGAGGTTTTTTATTTTTTTTATGTCTGCAGATGAGATTTGTGCATTATGCCACAGGTTAAAACGCAGTGGTCGTATTGAACAAGACAAGCTATGTGATGGCGGCAAAATTACTCAGGACAAGGTGACCATGACGGAGGGTGATTGCATTAACTAAGCCATCTATTGCAGTAGTGGGAGCGGGAAAAGTTGGTTCGGCGATAGCTCTGCTGTTGAACCGCCAGGGCTATCAGTTGACCGGGGTGGCCGACATGAACCTGCCGTCAGCCAAACGTGTAGCAGAAAAACTAAAGGTGATTGCCACCACTAAACCTGAGGAGATTACCGCTAGTGCCGGTGTAGTTTTTATCACGACCCCTGACCGCGCAATCGCCCAGGTTGCCAGAGAGATTAATGAGCGGGGAGGTTTCAAATCCGGCCAGGTAGTGTTCCATACCAGCGGGTCTCAACCTGCGGAGGTGCTTGGAGTTGCCCGGAAAGCCATGGTGCAGATAGCATCGTTGCATCCACTTCAGTCTTTTGCTAATGTTGATATGGCTATGGAAAACCTGCTCGGCTCTTATTTTGCGCTGGAAGGTGACCCTGATGCATTGCGGGTGGCTGAAGATATTGTAAGAGACCTTGGTGGCAAATGTTTTTCTATCGATGCTCAGGACAAGCCGCTATACCATGCTGCCGCCTGCATCGCGTCAAACTACCTTGTTTCATTAATGCACCTGGCGACTGGACTGTATGGCCGTTTCGGGCTTTCCAGGCCCGAGGCTTTTAAAGCGTTGCTTCCTTTGGTACAGGGCACCATAAAGAATATCAGCCAGGTTGGACCGGCCCGGGCATTGACTGGTCCAGTGGCGCGCGGTGACGATGTGACGCTGGAAGGTCACCTGGCCGCTCTAAAAGAAATAGGGGCGCTTGAACTTGAACTTTACCAAAAGCTCGGTCTTTACACCATCAAACTAGCGCTGGAAAACGGAGATATTACCTCCGACCAGGGTGATCAGCTAAAAGAGATCTTTGAGGGGGCATAAGGCATGAAAAGTGATAAGATTACAACCACAACCATCAAACAAAAAAAGGTGGATGGTAAGCCGATTACCATGCTAACCGCTTATGATTACCCGATGGCTAAAATTGTGGACGAGTCGGGCATAGACATGATTTTGGTTGGTGACTCCCTCGGGAATGTTGTCCTGGGTTATGAATCTACCATCCCGGTGACTATGGAAGATATGATTCACCATACGAAAGCGGTATGCCGGGGTGTTAGCCGGGCTATGGTGGTGGCTGATATGCCTTTTCTTTCTTGCCATATTTCCAAGGAAGAGGCAGTCCGCAACGCCGGGCGTTTACTTCAAGAAGCAGGTGCCCAGGCAGTGAAGTTGGAGGGTGGCCGGGAAGTGGCCAAGGCGGTCAGGAAAATTGTTCAGGCCGGCATCCCGGTAATGGGCCATCTTGGGCTGACACCGCAATCTATTCACCAGCTTGGCGGCTTCAAAGTGCAGGGAAAAGACGAGCGGGTGGCCAAAAAATTGATTGATGATGCCAAGGCTCTTGAGGAAGCTGGAGTATTTTCAATAACACTGGAATTAGTACCCACACCTCTGGCTAAATTAATTACCGAGTCGTCTTCGGTGCCAATAATTGGCATTGGCGCAGGCCCTTATTGCGACGGGCAGGTGCTGGTGCTTCATGATATATTAGGACTATATCCGCGCTTTACCCCAAAATTTGTAAAACAGTACGCCAATCTACACGACCAAATGGCAATGGCTTTAACAAAGTATAAGGAAGAGGTGGAGGCACGTACCTTCCCGGATGAAGAACACTGCTTTGGTATGTCCGAGGAGGTACTGGAAAAATTATACTAGACGGTACCAACGACCCACGATCTAAGAGGGAGGTTGGATATGTTAATTTTTAGCAAAGTAGACGAAATACGGGATTTTGTCCGCAGTACCAGGGCTACAGGTCAAAAGATTGGCTTTGTGCCTACCATGGGCTATTTGCATGAGGGGCACCTGGAACTGATGCGCTGGGCTAAAAAACACTGCGGTATTGTAGTAGTTAGTATTTTCGTAAATCCCACCCAGTTTGGTCCCCAGGAAGATTTTGCCCAGTACCCCAGGGATTTAGAACGTGATGCACAAATGGCGGAGAGTGTGGGTGTGGATGCCATATTCAACCCCTCAGTTGCTGAAATGTATCCGTCAGGTTACTGTACTTATGTCGATGTGGTGCGGATCACAGAAAGGCTTTGTGGTCTATCTCGGCCAGGCCATTTCCGCGGAGTGGCTACTGTGGTAGCTAAACTATTCAATATTATAAACCCAGATCAGGCCTTTTTTGGGCAAAAAGATGCCCAGCAGGTACTGGTAATCAGACGGATGGCTGCCGACCTTAATATGGATCTTGAAGTAGTTACAGTGCCAACAGTACGGGAGTCAGACGGACTGGCCATGAGTTCCCGCAACATTTATCTCAACCCGGAACAGCGGCAGGCTGCCTTAGTCCTGTACAGAAGCTTAAAAAAAGCAGAGGAAGCAGTTAATGCAGGACAAAGGGACACATTTATTATTCGCCAACTGGTTGTCGATACTATAGCCTCCGAGCCGCTGGCGGAAATAGACTATGTTGAAATTTATAGTTATCCCGATTTGGAGCCTGTGACTAAAATGCTTGGGCCGGTGCTCTTGGCGCTGGCTGTAAAAATTGGCCGGACGCGCCTGATTGACAACATAATTTTGGGGGTAGGGGACCAATGTTCATAACGATGTTTAAGTCAAAAATTCACCGGGCTACTGTTACTGAGGCGAACCTCAACTATATGGGCAGTATTACCATAGATGAGTCGCTTATGGAAGCAGCAGACATTATGATTAATGAAAAAGTGCAAATTGTCAATAATAACAATGGTGCCCGGTTTGAAACTTATGTTATCAAAGGCCCCCGGGACTCCGGTGTAATATGTCTGAACGGGGCGGCTGCTCGTTTGGTGCAGCCCGGTGATAATGTAATTATCATTTCCTATGCTATGCTGGATCGTACCGAGGCACGCACTTTTAAACCTACTATTCTAATGGTTAATGAAAAAAATCAAATCACCGAGATCAAATGTGGTGAGGCCCATGGCGAAGTAGGTTAGCAGTTTCTTATCCTTGACAAAATATAAGGTGGGCAGTTAAAATTAACGATAAACATTACATTCTTGGTGCATTGGAATGGCTTTGAAAATATTTATTGCTGTCACAACAACCGTGCCTGGCAGTTGTCAAATTTATTAAGCGTTGTAAGCAATGCGTAGTTTTTACAACGTTTTTTTATAAGTATAATTTTATTTTTACCTGTGTAGTGGAAAGGGCTGAATATTTAGTGTCGTCGAAAGAACAGATGCAAAAGCTGTCTGAAGAAATTGCCAGACTAAAGAAAGAACGCAACGCCATAATCTTAAGCCATGTGTATCAGCGCCCGGAAGTCCAGGATGTGGCTGACTTTGTTGGTGATTCCCTGGGGTTGTCCCAGCAGGCTGCAAAGACTGATGCGGAAGTAATTATTTTTTGTGGTGTGCATTTTATGGCAGAAAGCGCATCAATCCTTTCTCCCGATAAAATCGTGGTGCTGCCTGATGAGCATGCCGGTTGCCCGATGGCGGATATGGTCAACGAAGTTGAATTAGAGCGAAAAAAACAAGAGCTGCCGGGGGCCGTTGTGGTCTGTTATGTAAACACATCAGCAGAGGTGAAAGCGGAGTGTGATATTGCCTGTACCTCCGCCAATGCTATTAGTATTATATCTTCACTGCCGGCGGACAGGCCGATCTTGTTTGTACCGGATAAAAATCTGGGTCAGTATATTGCGGCAAAGACAGGGCGGGAAATGACTATCTGGCAGGGCTACTGCAACACCCACGATCGGCTCACAGCGGATGATATTTTAACTGCTAAAGCAGCGCATCCGGGAGCCCTGGTTCTGGTCCATCCTGAGTGCCGTCCGGAAGTTGTCGCTCTTGCCGATGTGGTTGCCAGCACTACGGGCATGATTCGGTATGCCCGGGAGAGCAACGCCCGTGAGTTTATTGTCGGTACAGAGATGGGTATCCTGCATGCGCTGAACAAGCAGTGTTCGGATAAGCAATACTACCTGGCTTCCGAAAAGCTCATGTGCCCGAACATGAAAAAAATAACCCTGGAAAAAGTCCATCAGTCGCTGTTAAATCTTGAGCCGCGGGTAGATGTACCGCAGGAGATCAGGGAGCGGGCAGTCCGCTGTCTAGACAGAATGCTGGCGATCTAAGCCCTGTCAATGGATGAGGAGGCGTGAACTTGCCTGGTAAATATATGTCAAACTTCGATTCCCGGGACCTGCCCCAGGAGGAGGACGAATATATCATCCTGGGTAGTGGTATTGCCGGGTTGTATACTGCCCTGGCGGCCTACGGGGCAGGTGGCTCAGTTACCGTGTTAACCAAGTGCAGCATGATGAATACCAGCACTGATAAAGCACAAGGAGGGATTGCTGCCGCCTTGGGCGATAGCGATTCTCCTTCCCTGCATCGGGAAGACACCATTGTGGCCGGGGCAGGGCTATGCGATGATGAGGCGGTTGCAGCGCTGGTTAATGAGGGTCCTAAGCGGGTTAAGGAATTAATCGACTTGGGCGCTATTTTTGATTATGACAGCCACGGGCTGGCGATGACAAGAGAAGGCGCCCACAGTCAAAGACGAATTCTGCACGCTAGCGGTGATGCCACCGGGGCCGAAATACAGCGGGTACTAACCGAGCGCGTTAGGGAAAAGAAAATACGCGTGCGGGAAAATCATTACGTGGTTGACTTGCTGGTATGGAATAATACCTGCTATGGTGTGCTGGCCTTTGACCGGGATATCAATAGCTTCAAGGTCTACCGCGGTAAAGTAGTGGTGCTGGCTACCGGCGGGCTTGGCCGCTTATTTGAGTTTAACACCAACCCGGAAATAGCTACCGGGGATGGGATAGCAATTGCTTTTCGCGCCAGGGCCGAGGTGATGGATATGGAGTTTATCCAATTTCACCCGACGGTACTTAATTTGCCGGGCGCGCCGCCATTTTTAATTTCTGAGGCTGTGCGAGGCGAGGGGGCTTATCTGCGCAATAGTGAGGGTTTGCGATTTATGCCCCGTTATCATGATCTCCTTGAACTGGCACCAAGAGATATTGTGGTCCGGGCAATTTTAGAGGAAATGGCACGGACAGGTGCAAGTAAAGTATATCTTGACTTGACACACCTCGATCCGGAGGTAATAAGAAAGCGTTTCCCCAATATCACCAGGACGTGCTCTTTATATGGCCTGGATATAATGGTTGATCCTATTCCTGTTGCGCCTGCCGCGCATTACATGATGGGCGGGGTCAAAACAAACCTGGTGGGAGAGACCAGTATTAAAGGACTTTATGCCTGTGGTGAAGTCGCCTGTCAGGGAGTGCACGGTGCAAACCGGCTAGCGAGTAATTCTCTGCTTGATGGGCTGGTATTTGGCGGTAGGATTGTAGAGGAAACCAGGCAGTTTCTCAAAGATTACCACCCTCGCCATCTTGAATTCGCTTGTGATTGGCTGCTGGAGCCAGCGAAAATTGATTTTGCTGATTTACGCAAGAAACTCGAGGTCTTGATGTGCGCTAAAGTTGGTCCATTCAGAAGTGGGGATGGGCTGAAAGAGTCGCTGGACTTTTTTGATTACTGGAGCTTTCTGGGCCGCCATACGACGGATAACGTCGAACAGATGGAGGTAAAAAACATGCTGCAGGTTGGCGAGTTGGTGGCTGAAGCGGCTATCACTCGAAGGGAAAGCCGGGGCGGACACTACCGTGTGGATTACCCCGATACCCATCGGCGCTGGCAGAAACATATTATTTTTAGAAGATAAATTTAGCAAGGGCGGGTATCTCCCGCCCTTCAAATTTATGGCAGGCCTGGCATTAACATCAGAGCTTTGTAGAAAAAAGACCTCACCTAACCGCAGGCAATATGCAAAAATTCCCTACTGTTACTTTTTTCAAGTTATTTCGCAGGATAATTGTATTGCAAGTCGAAATAACTTATTAAGTACATCGATATACTTAAGACCCAACTGATTGAAGACAGTCGTAACCCATTATTTAATATAGAAATGGACAAGGGGACAGGAGCCTGTATAATTTTACGGGAGGAGGATAGCCTTGTTAAAAAGTATCAAGTCAAAAATTCTAGCTTTATTATTACTGGCAGTAGCCGTATTAATAGTCACAAATTTGATTGCTGTTGTAGCCGCCAGGCAAAGCCAGGCGAAACAACTTAATATTGCCCTCTATGATAGTGCTATGGCCAATAGCAAGATGATCGATGAAAGGATCAGAAGGCATATTGACCGGTTAAGTGTGTTGGCCAATACTGCAACAGTGCAAGGTGATGATATAGCCTCAACAAAGTCTTATTTACTTTTTGAACATAAACGTAATTTGGACCAGGAAGGGTATTATTTTGACTTAATAGCTGCTATAGAACCAGACGGAAGTTCATTTGACATAAACGGCGACAAGGTAGAAGTCTATGACCGTGTATATTTTCAAGAAGTGTTAGCTGGAAAAGACCTGGTGATCTCTGAGCCGATTTTTTCTAGAAGTGGCGGCAAGATATCTGTAGCAATAGCCACTGCGGTGAAAAAGGACGGCAAGCTTGTTCGTGTCCTTATGGGTATGATGAGTCTGGAAAAATTATCAGATGAGATCATCACCATGAAACATGGGGAGAACGGTCGGGCTTACATGATTGACGACAGGGGGACATGTCTCGCTCACCAGGATAAGACCTTGCTGGGGTTGGATTTTACACGCGAAAACGGTCCGATAACAGCAGAAATGGCAAATATGGTTCAACTTATGTTAGCTACCAAAACAGGTGCAGCAGAGTATAGCTTTAGGGGCGTTAATTCTATTTTAAACTACCAGCAAATTCCTTCAACCGGTTGGTTTTTGGGTATCGTGGCCGATCGAAGTGAGGTGTTTGCCGAAATTAACAGACTGACCAGTCTTTTAGCTGTAATCATATTTATTACAACCTTGCTGTTGCTTGTGTTAGGCTGGCGCTTTACGGGTAAAACAGTTCAGCCAATCAGCGAACTGGTTGATGCAACCAGACGTATTGCTCAAGGAGACTTGGAAACGAAAATAGCGGTTCATACTGACGACGAAATTGGCCATTTAGCCCAGTCTTTTGAGCGGATGCGGCTGGATACAAAGGATCTGATTAGTAATATTGCTCTAGCAGGCAATCGGGTGTCTGATATAGCTAGAGTGCTAGCTATTAAGGCAGATCAGACTGCAGAGACGGTAAAGACAAAAGTGATACCTGCAGACACAGCTTCAAGCGCTGCCGGGAAAGAAACCAAAGAGTTAACTGGTATTGCAGATGAACGCCTATCCGAAATGGATCGAGGGCAACAAGGCATCGATAATGTAGTAAGCACAATGCGGGAAATTGAAAAGTCTGCTAACCAGGTAACATTGTCAATAAGCACCTTGAACCAGGCTATCGATGATGTGGGGGCGTTTGTCGATGCGATCAATGCTATTGCCGGACAGACCGACAAGCTGGCTGAAGAAGCCGCGATTGAGGCGACTCGGGCAGGTGAGGCCGGCAAAGGGTTTGCCGTTGTTGCTGATGAAGTGCGCAAGCTTGCTGAAAGTTCATCCGAATCTGCGGCAGAAATCAGCCGGCTAATCAGCCGGGTCGTTAGTGAAGTACAACAACAGTCAGCGGCCAGCCTGGAGGATGGCAAGAAGAAAATGCCACGCAACGAACGGGTGATGCAGCATATCAACCAGTCTTTGGTTGCTATCACTGGCTTAGTGCAGGATTTAAGCGAGAAGGCTAAAGAAGTAGCGGAGGCAGCCGAAGAGGTGGGCATTGCGGATCAGGATGCGGACAAAGATATTATTAGCCGACCAGGTTAAATATCTTCTGTAAGTAATAAAAAGCAGGGATAACCTGCTTTTTATTACTCATAAGTTAGCAAATTCTTAAAGGGAATAATAGCGTAAAAATATTCCCGCTTTTTTATTTGGGCTTTCGGTCTCTAAGCTGTAAAATTGGGGTAGCGCAATTGCATACCCCAAAAATTTTATATATTTGTTCTGTAATTACATTATTTCTTTACCTCTTATCAAAGCGTTTTATTATTACACCAATACTACAAAGAACAAAACCAGCCAACAGGTAGGATAGTGAGTTTGCACCCGTAAATGGGAGGTCCCCTTTTTCCGGCGGTTCGTTATAAACTGGTGGTGGTTCTGTTGTTACAGGTGGAGGTGCGCTTGTATTTGGTGTCGGTGTTTCATCTATTTCAGGTGGCGTGCTACTTGGCGGGTTACCATTATTTGACGGTGGTTCACTGGTACCAGGTGGTGTCTGATTGTTTGGTGGGTTATCGTTGTTATGTGGGTTATCGTTGTTATCACTGTCACCGCCATTATTCCCGCCTCCGCTATTCCTTGGAGCAAGTCCAATTTGAATATTATAAGGCTTACATTCGGTAGCCTCCACTGAAATGGACTCACTTGTATAACCGCTCTTGCTTACAGACACTGTATAAGATCCTTCTGAAAGGTTATCAAATGTAACTAGTCCCTCAGTGGTGTTCATGGTAGAACTGTAATTGCCAGAGCCATTTAAAGTAACTTCAGCTCCATTGACCGGATTATTGGAACTGGTGCTATAGACAGCTACCGTGACAGAACGCTCAGTGCAGGTATCGTCGCCACCGCCACCTGGAGTTAGGCCAATTTCAATTTCATAGGGCATGCATTCGGTGGCCTCCACTGTAGCGGACTTGCTTTCATAACCGGTCTTGCTCACAGACACCGTGTAGGAGCCTTCTGATAGGTTATCAAATGTTGCTAGTCCCTCAGAGGTGCTCTTAGTAGAACTGTAATTATCAGGGCCATTTAAAGTAACATCGGCGCCGTCAATAGGATTATTGGAACGGGTGTCATAGACAGATACCTCGATCTCACGTTCAATACAGGGCTCGTCATCACCGTCGCCTGGAGTGAGGCCAATTTCAATCTCGAAGGGCCTGCATTCGTCGGCATTAACTGTTGCCGACTCGCTTTCATAACCAGTCTTGCTCACAGAGACTGTATAAGAGCCTTCTGTCAGGTTATCAAAGGCGGCCAATCCTTCTATAGTGCTCTTGGTAGAACTGTAATTATCAGGGCCATTAAGAGTCACTTCAGCGCCTTCAATGGGATTATTGGAATCAGTGTCATAGACAGATACCTTGATCTCACGTTCAATACAGGGCTCGTCATCGCCGCCGCCTGGAGTAAGGCCGATTTCAATCTCATAAGGCCTGCATTCGTCGGCATTGACTGTTGCCGACTCGCTTTCATAACCAGTCTTGCTCACAGACACTGTATAGGACCCTTCTGCCAGGCTGTCAAAGGTTGTCTGCCCATTGTTATCAGTAATTTGAGTTGAACTGTAACCGTTAGGCCCATTTAATGTAACTTCTGCATTGTTAATGGGATTATTGGAATTTGTGTCATAAACAGATGCCGTTATGTTGCGTTCTGTGCACTCTGGTATCAGTTTTATTTTGAACTCAAATTCCTTACATTCATCTGGTTCTAAAGTGAAGGAGATTGTTTCAGAGCGGTATCCTTCTTTAGACGCTTTAACAAAGTACTCACCTGAAAGGCTGATTCCGTCTGAAATACTGATCGAGCCTTTGCTTCCGGTGTAATCCTTAACATAGTACTGTCCCGGTCCGCTAACTTCTACAGCTGCTCCTTTAATCGGCGTGTTTGTATTCATGTCATAAACATAGACCTTTAATGAGCTTGAGCAAGGACAAGGACAGTTTTCGTTTTCATTACATACTTCTCCCCATGCCACACCTATTAGACAAATAGAAAACAGTAATAGAAATGTTACAATAAACCTGATACTTACTTTTTTCATCCTTTTCCCTCCTTTCTTGTCTTGGCTAATCAATTATTTTATTGTCTCCTCACCTCCTTAAAGATCGAGTGGTTGTAGGTCAATTTTATCTATATATGATGCGCCCATTAATTATGTAATGTTGCAACAGATCATTGGTTTACCGAAAGGTGTTTATTCAGTAAAATTTAGGACAATATTTACACCTTAATTTTATGTGTACAAAAAACTTCGTCAAAAGGAAACATTTCCCAACCGTTGTTTGTATTATAATTACATACGCTTAATTAATTTCAAAAATGGTGGCAACACGATCTCTTATAAAGATAATTTTACCTGGCCAACATAAAGTAGGCAATAGTAAAATGAATAACCGGTTGCTTTTTAAGATAACAAATTATGACATGTAATTTTGATCACCCGATTTCTAATTTAACTTCCTTGTGAACAAGTACAGCAAATGGTATAATTAACAATTAAAACAGAACTGGGTGTTTTTGGAATGAGGGTTAAAAGTAAATTTTACTGTCGGGAATGCGGGTACCAGTCAGCCAGATGGTTGGGCCGCTGTCCCGGTTGTGGCGCCTGGAACAGCCTGGTGGAGGAATTGAGCGGTCCCCCGTTAGCTGACCGGACCACTGTCGTTGGCGGGGTTCCACCCTGCCCGGTAACAGAGGTACCGGCTCTGGAAGAGTATCGCATTCCTACAGGTGTTGGTGAAATGGACCGGGTTCTTGGAGGTGGGGTGGTTCCCGGTTCTTTGATTCTAGTGGGCGGTGATCCTGGTATTGGAAAGTCTACTTTGCTATTACAGGTAGCTCACCAGTTTAGTAAACAGCATCAGGTGCTGTATGTTTCTGGTGAGGAATCATTGCGGCAAATCAGGCTTCGGGCAGACCGCCTGGGGGCGTTATCAGCTGGCTTGTTGCTGGTTTCGGAAACTGATACTGCAGTTATTGAACGTCACTTGAGGACGGTTGCTCCCCTTGTCGCTATCATCGATTCAATTCAAACAGTAACCAACAGTGAAGTTGGTTCAGCCCCTGGCAGTGTAGGGCAGGTGCGTGAATGTGCTGCTCAGTTCATGCGAGTGGCCAAGACTTCAGGTGTATCGGTCTTTTTGGTTGGCCATGTCACCAAAGAAGGGATGCTGGCAGGACCCCGCGTGCTTGAGCACATAGTGGATACAGTGCTTTACCTTGAGGGGGACAGGCACCAGTCCTTTCGTGTCTTAAGAGGAGTAAAAAACAGGTTTGGTTCGACTAATGAAATTGGTATTTTTGAAATGCAGGAAAAAGGGCTTGTGGAGGTAACCAACCCGTCAGTGCTTTTTTTGAATCAGCATCCCAGCGGAGGGGTGCCGGGTGCGGTTGTAGCAGCTTGCTTGGAAGGTTCTCGCCCTTTGCTGGTAGAAATTCAGGCTTTGGTTTCTCCTGCTGGATATGGCGTTCCGCGCCGGATGACCGCTGGTGTGGATCATAACCGGGTAGCATTAATTACTGCTGTTTTGGAAAAAAAGGTGGGCTTAAATCTTGGCAATTGCGACATCTACGTTAATGCGGTTGGTGGAGTTAAACTTGATGAGCCTGCAGTGGATTTAGGTATCGCTTTGGCCCTGGTCTCTAGCTTTCGGGAAATCCCTGTAGATTCAGGTCTCGCTGTCGCGGGGGAGGTGGGTTTAACCGGTGAACTCCGTCCTGTTTCTGGTGCTACAAAGAGGGTGAATGAAGCCTTTAAATTGGGGTTTAGACGCTTCTTACTGTCCAGTCGAAGCGCATTCCATACCGGTGCAGGTAGTGAGGTTTTACAGGCAGGAACCCTGGTTGATGCCCTGGAAATGGCTTTAAAGCTGTGAGGTGATTTATTTGAAGGAAGAAAAGCATGAGGACAAACTGTTAAAAGTGTTACGAACGATAGCCCCGGGCACTTTGCTTCGGGAAGGTCTAGACAATATTTTAAGAGCTCAATCCGGTGCGCTTATTGTGCTTGGAGATACACCAGAAGTAATGGAAATTACTGAGGGTGGATTTTACGTCAACGCGGATTATACTCCGGCCAATCTCTATGAACTGGCTAAAATGGACGGGGCAATCATACTTAGCAGCGACGCGAAAAAAATTCTTATGGTAAACGCCCAGTTAGTACCCGATCAAAATATACCGTCCAGCGAAACGGGTATTCGTCACCGCTCTGCAGAACGAGCTGCTAAACAAACCGATACTATGGTTATAGCAATTTCTCAGCGGCGTGGTGTGATTACCATTTACAAAGGCAATTTAAAATATGTATTAAGTGCATTGAGCGTTATATTAGCCAAGGCTAACCAGGCTATACAGACTTTGGAAAAATATCGCTCAGTGCTGAATAAAGTCCTGGTGGGATTAAGCATTCTCGAGTTTGAGGATGCGGTTACCCTTTATGATGTTGCCAAAGCAATCCAGCGCACTGAAATGGTATTGCGTGTAGTCAATGAAATCGAAAGATACACCAGTGAACTTGGTGTGGAGGGCAGGTTAATCACCATGCAGATGGAAGAACTAATGGCCAACGTGAAGGAACAGGGGTTGCTGGTTATTCAGGATTATGCCACTGTTACCGGGGATAAGTCGCCTTCAAGCATACTGGGCGTAATCGGTAGTTGGCCTGCGGAAGATCTATTAGACTTGGCCTTGATTACCAGGGCGCTGGGTTACCCTGGCAGTACCAGCATCCTTGAACAGCATGTTTCACCCCGGGGCTACAGGTTTTTAGAAAAAATTCCGCGCTTGCCCCTGCCGGTTGTGGACAACCTGGTTAAAACTTTTGGCACCTTGAATAAAGTCCTTCTGGCATCAATTGAAGAGTTGGACGATGTTGAAGGCATCGGGGAAGTTCGCGCCAGGTCGATTAAAGATGGGCTTAGTCGATACCATGAGCAATTGCTGCAGCAAGAGAGGAATGGTTGATGCTGGAACAATAATTCACTTTTTAGATCCAAAATCATGTTGACAGTGTCTTGCGGCTATGCTAAAATTATAGTTTATTTGACAAGGCCCTTGCTTTATGCTATACTTTATCAGTGGGAATATATAAAGGGGGAAGAGGCCTTGTTTAAAATAGGTGATAAAGTAGTATATCCAATGCACGGAGCGGGAGTTATTGAGGCCATTGAAGAAAAGGAAGTATTGGGGGAAAAACGCCAATACTATATCCTGCGTCTGCCTGTTGGAGACATGAAAGTGATGATTCCAATTGCTAACAGTGGAGGGGGCGGCTTACGGGAAGTAATAGACCATGACGGGGTACAGCGGGTCTTTCATATTCTGCGAGAGCAGTCTTCAGCGATGTCTCCCAACTGGAACAGGAGATACCGGGCAAATCTTGAGAAAATAAAAAGCGGTAATATCTACGAAGTTGCTGAAGTTGTGCGTAATCTTATTACAAGAGATCGTGAGAAAGGGCTTTCTTCCGGTGAAAGGAAAATGTTGGAAAATGCCAGACAAATCTTGATCAGCGAGCTGGTTTTAGCTACAGAGCTTGAGGAGGATAAAGCCAAGTCTTTACTCGACAGCGCCTTTGCTTAAATGTGTCAGGAGAAACACTGACGTTTTTTGTTATATGGTCCATAAGGTAATGTTTTTATATAAAATGGTAAATATAATAAAAAGAAAAATTCCTTAAATTATATAACATACACATTTATTGGTATAATTCTTGGCGGAGGAGGTGAAAAAGTGATTAAACGGATAGTTTATATTGTTCTGGTTGCCGGTTTCACAGGAATGGGTTTTTATGCGGGTCTGAAGGTGGTTGAAAGTGGGCTGATAACCTTTTTGGCTGATCTGCCTCAGCAATTTAAGTTTGGTCTGATTGGTCTTGCCACTTTAGCCGGGCTGGTTGCTGGGGTTCCGCTTACCCCGTTAATCATGCGCGGTTCGGTCCGGTTGACTGTTTTTATTGAGCAGTACCTGCAGAGGACGCCGGTTCAGGACCTGGTGATGGGTTCGGTTGGTTTGATTATTGGACTTATAATAGCTAATTTAATGGGTTCTATATTGTCCTATATGGGTTTGTTGGGCAAGGTCATCTGGTTGTTAGTAACACTGCTATTATCCTATCTTGGTTTAAGTATGGGCATTAAGAAACGGGAGGACTTGTTTGCTCTATTCGCCAATTTCCCTCGGTTCGGTAAGGAACGCAACCACAAGTCGGAAACTCGCAGCAGCAATAGCAAAATATTGGATACAAGTGTTATTATCGACGGCAGGATTGCTGACTTATGTGAAAGTGGTTTTATCGAAGGAACGTTGATAATCCCTGCTTTTGTGATTGAGGAGTTGCGTCATATTGCCGATTCCTCCGACCTGTTAAAGCGGAACCGCGGAAGAAGAGGTTTGGATATTTTAAACAGGATGCGTAAAAGGCTGGATGTTAAAGTACAAATATATGATAACAACCGTGGTCTTGAGAATATAGTTGAGGTGGATTCAAAATTGGTGAAACTGGGCCAGAAACTGGGTGCCAAGATTATCACCAACGATTTCAATTTAAATAAAGTAGCCGAGTTGCAGGGTGTAAAAGTTTTAAACATTAATGAGCTGGCTAACGCCATAAAACCGGTAGTCTTGCCTGGAGAGGAAATGGTTGTCCAGGTGGTAAAGGATGGTAAGGAAATAGGTCAGGGTGTGGCCTACCTTGATGATGGAACCATGATCGTAGTGGAGGGTGGTAAGCGCTATATGAACCAGACTATTTCCGTACTGGTGACCAGTGTGCTGCAAACTGCTGCCGGACGAATGATTTTTGCCAAGCCTAAATATGAAAGAAGGGGCGACCCCAGCCCCGGACACTATGACGGAGTGACTGTTATTGGATAAAGTGGCGGCAATAGTGCCGGCTGCTGGCTATGGCAACCGGATGCGCCTTAACATAAAAAAGCAATATCTTTTATTGAATGGCATTCCGGTAGTTGGTCATGTCTTAAAAGTGTTTGAGGATAGTCCGGCTGTGCACAGTGTAGTACTTGTGGTCGGTCCTGGAGAAGTAGAATATTGCCGGTCAGCGATTGTTGAGCATTTAAGTTTAAGTAAAGTCATGGCTATTGTGACGGGTGGAAACGAGCGCCAGGAGTCTGTTTTCAACGGACTTCTGGCGCTTTCTCCTGGCACAGGAATCGTTGTTGTACATGATGGTGCCCGACCTCTACTCAGCCAGGAAAGGCTGGCAGAGGTAGTGGAAACCGCCCGGGTTCATGGTGCGGCAACACTGGCGGTACCGGTTAAGGATACGGTAAAACTTGCCGGTGAAGGTAATTTTGTTGCGGAAACTCTGCCGAGGGACCGGCTGTGGCTTACTCAAACCCCGCAGGCCTTCCGTTACGAGCTTTTACTTGATGCTCACCGCAGGGCAAGGGAAACAAAGTTTATTGGAACAGATGACGCGGCACTGGTTGAACAAATAGGACTACCGGTCAAGCTCGTGGCAGGTTCTTATGAAAACCTTAAGATCACTACTCCAGAGGACCTAATCATTGTGTCCGCAATGCTCCAGGCTCAAAAGAAGTCTAATTTGGGGGGCTGATTTTTGTTAATCGGTTTTGGCTTTGATGTGCACAGACTGGCAGAAGGCAGGCCTTTGGTGCTGGGTGGTGTAAGCATCCCTTATGAAAGAGGTCTCCTGGGGCATTCAGATGCGGATGTCCTGTTACATGCCATTATGGACTCCTTGCTGGGAGCTGCCGGGGAGGGGGATATCGGCAGGCACTTTCCTGATAGTGACCAGAATTATCGAGGTATCAGCAGTATAATTTTATTGACCCGGGTAAGGGACATACTCGTCCGACGGGGGCTGACAGTTGGCAATATCGATTCGGTTATCGTAGCCCAGGCACCAAAACTGGCGCCTTTTATGGACGAAATGAAAGTTAACATAGCTAGATCTCTCCAGGTCCACCCTGCTCAGGTAAATGTTAAGGCCACCACTACTGAAGGACTTGGATTTACCGGCACGGGTGAGGGGTTTGCCGCATATGCGGTAGCAATGTTGTTGCCCGCCCGCTCTTGATAGTGTTATAATAAGCTGCAATTATGAATTTTAAGGATATAAATGAACAACCTGGGTAGCCTGGTGAGAAATAAGGAGGAGTCCTTTTGTTACCTGTTCGTGTAAGGTTTGCACCCAGTCCAACGGGGCCCTTTCATATTGGTGGGGCAAGATCAGCACTATTTAACTGGCTTTTTGCCCGCCATTACGGCGGCAAATTTATTGTAAGGGTTGAAGATACTGATTTAGAGCGGTCGACCCGGGAATCGGAAGAAAATATTTTGGCCGCGCTGAAGTGGCTCGGTATGGATTGGGATGAAGGCATAAAGGTCGGGGGGGCGAACGGACCTTACCGCCAAACTGAAAGACTGGATATTTATCGGCAGTATATTGACCAACTACTGCAAAACGGCAGTGCCTACCGCTGTTACTGTACAGAGGAAGAGCTTGCGAAAGAAAGGGAACGCCTGTTAAGTAAGGGTGAAATGCCCAGGTATTTAGGCCGATGCCGCAACCTCTCCCCCGAAGATTGTAGCCAGATGGAAGCAGACGGCCGGGTGCCGGTGATCCGTTTCCGGGTGCCTGAGGATAAGGTTGTCCTGATCAAAGACCTCGTCCGCGGTGATGTTTGCTTTGATTGCAGTGGTATTGGTGACTTTATTATTTTGAAGTCGGACGGTATACCCACCTATAATTTCGCGGTTGTTGTAGACGACCATTTAATGTCAATAAGCCATGTGATCCGTGCGGAAGAACATTTGCCCAATACCCCCCGCCAGGTGTTGGTATACGAAGCACTGGGCTGGACTCCCCCCGAGTTTGCCCATGTGTCATTGATCCTGGGGAAGGACCGCACTAAGATGAGCAAGCGACACGGCGCTACTGCAGTGGAGCAATATCAAGCTAAAGGATACCTGCCTGAGGCTCTGGATAATTTTCTGGCACTTCTGGGGTGGTCCCCCGGCGGAGAGGAAGAAATTCTGACAATAGAGCAACTTAAGCAGCAATTTACTCTTGATCGGGTGGCCAAAAGCCCCGCCGTCTTTGACCTTGAAAAATTAAACTGGCTGAACGGTCATTATATCCGGCAGTCTCCACTTAATCAGATTACCGACCTGGCCATACCATATTTAGAAAAAGCGGGTTATATCTGTACACCACTGTCCCAGGAGCAATACGAGTGGCTAAAAATGGTGGTTGATTCTGTAAGGGAATATCTCGTTTGCCTGGAGGAAATTACCGGGCATGTGCGCACTTTTTTTGTGGAAGAAGTAGAAATTGAAGGGGAAGCAGCAAGGGAAATTATGAGTGGAGAACAGGTGCCGGCTGTACTTGATGCGATGCAAAAAAGAGTGTCAGCTTCCAATGAAATTACCTATACGGGTATAAAAGGTATGTTAAAAGAAATAGGTAAGGAACTTGGAATTAAAGGAAAACAAATATTTATGCCGGTGCGGGTGGCGCTGACCGGGAGCACTCACGGACCTGACCTCAGCCAGGTTGTGGTCATACTTGGTAAAAATAAGGTGTTGTCGCGCCTTAGCAATGCCTTGAATAGTTTATCTAGTTGAGAAAAATGGCTTAATCAGACGTTATCTTGGAGGAGGCAAAACCATGGAGGTCTACAATACCATCGCCAGGCGCAAGCAGGCCTTCCAGCCCAAAGAGCCGGGAAAGGTGGGCATATATGTCTGCGGTCCCACTACTTACAACTATATTCACCTAGGCAACGCTCGCCCACTGGTTTTCTTTGACACTGTCAGGCGTTATTTTAAATATAAAGATTATGATGTTACTTACGTTCAAAATTTTACAGATATGGATGACAAAATTATCAACCGCGCAGGGGAGGAGGGGATTGATCCCCTGGCCTTGTCTCGGAAGTATATAGATGAATACTATAAAGATGCCGACAGCTTAAATGTCAGGCGGGCGGACAAACATCCTAAAGTATCTGAACATATCCCAGAAATTATTACTATGGTAGAACAGCTTGTGAAAAATGGCACTGCTTATGTAATTGATGGCGATGTGTACTTTGAGGTTCGAAAGTTTGCCGGTTATGGCAAGCTTTCCGGGCGGAATCCCGATGACATGAAAGCGGGTGCACGAATTGATGTGGATGAACGGAAGCGGGACCCGATGGATTTTGCATTGTGGAAGGCTGCTAAGACAGGTGAACCCTCATGGGACAGCCCCTGGGGCCCGGGCCGGCCGGGCTGGCACATTGAATGCTCAGCTATGTCTCTTAAGTACCTGGGAACAAATTTTGATATCCATGGCGGGGGGCATGATCTCGTTTTTCCTCATCACGAAAACGAAATTGCACAAAGTGAAGCAGCTACCGGCGAGTCCTTTGTGCGCTATTGGATGCATAATGGCTTCATTACCGTTAACGAGGAAAAAATGTCAAAATCATTAGGAAATTTTTTCCTGGTACGTGACATTTTAGCGAAATATCCTCCGGAACTGGTACGGTTCTTTCTGCTGTCCACTCATTACCGGAGCCCTCTAGACTTCGATGATGAAAAACTTGCTGCAGCCGGGCGTGGGTTGGAAAGAATAAAGACTAGTGTGCGCTTGTTGAAAGAGGCATTGGAAAAGCCGGCAGGTCAAGAGAGTACTGTAATAGACAGTGGGTTTAGTTCAAACTTGGATTCCCTGAAGGGGTCGTTTGAGGCTGCTATGGACGACGACTTTAACACCGCTCTGGCCATAGGGGTCATTTTCGACCTGGCCAGGGAGGTGAATTCTATAACTAAGCGGTTGGGGCCGACACTGTCTCCAACAGACCGTGCTTTACTGCTTAAGGCTATGGAATTGTTCAAAATGTTTAATGAAGTAATGGGCTTTTTTAAAGTTGCCTCCAATACAGGAGATATGCTTCTTGATGGTGTTTCTGATAAAAGCCAAGGCCTTGCTGAAGGACTGATTAGCCTGATTATTGAAGTACGTCAAGAAGCCAGGAAAAATAAGAATTGGACTTTTGCCGACCGGATTAGGGACGGCCTCAAAGAGCTTGGAATTGTACTTGAGGATACTCCACAAGGGGTTCGCTGGAAAAAACAGGGGTAGTATAGTAGCTTATATTTAACGGAAGAGAAGTATATAATATTTGGGGAAAATTTTGAGGCCTCAAAGCAAGGACTTTCAGGCAAATTTTTAAAATCATATTTTAAAATTTCAACTCGAAGGAGCACGATAGCTGTTAACTTAAAAAAAATTAATAATAATAAGATGGATTGTCCAGGCAAATTGCCTGCACTTGTCCTGGCTTATATTGGGGATGCTGTTTATGAACTAGTGGTGCGTAGTTATCTGGTCGAAAAAGGTGCGGTTAAAGTTAAGCAATTGCATAATGATGCAGTAAGGCTGGTTAATGCCAGAACTCAGGCTAGGGTTTTGCGTGCTCTATACGGCATACTTTCTGATGAGGAATCTGCCGTAATGCGCCGGGGGCGAAATACCAGGTCACCGCACACACCGCGTAGCGCCGGGGTAATAGAATACCGGCAAAGCACTGCCCTGGAGTGCTTAATTGGTTACCTCTACCTAAAGGGGGACACCAAGCGGCTTGGTGAAATTATTGAGGTGGCGCTTGATGTGGTCGGGGTGAATCCAATCGATACCGTTGAACAAACGTCGGAAGAATATTAGTTTGATCAGCTAAAAATTATGGCGTAAGCCATTTTTTTTATTCTTAATCCCAATGGAGTTATGTTTTTTGACATGGCTCTGTAATTTCATGTTATAATTTTAAACATTATAAAGAAATTAGGATTACATAATGAGGTGAGAACAGTCTTTTCGAGCTTCAAGAAAGTGTCTTGAAAGGTAGTGGTTTGCTGTTGGAAATAAGGTTAATTTCTATCTCGCCTGAATATTTAAAGACTATATGGTTTGCTGCCAGGACTTGTTACAGCCCGCTATCTCCGGTCGAGCTTTTTGAAGAAGACCCGTCAAAGGATGAAATGTTGCGTATAGCGGACAGGATCATTTCTATGAAGCATCTTAGTGTGCTTGAGCACTGTCACATGACTTATGCTGTAAAGGATGTTTCCCGAACCTTATTGGCTCAGTATTCCCGGCACCGCATTGGGGTTAGTATATCTGTGCAAAGCCAGCGCTGGGTTTCTGAACAATCTACTAAGAGTGAAGAGGGCATATTTGACTTTGTTATTCCACCTAAAATAGAAAAAAACAAATTAGCTAAAGATATTTTGTTAAATTCAATGAAAAGAGCTCAAGAAGACTATGATCACCTATTATATTTAGGAATAAAAAAGGAGGACGCTAGGTTTGTTTTACCGGGTGGCGCCGGCACAAATTTTGTAACCTCCTTAAATTTAAGATCCTTTTTTGATGTTTATACTAAGCGCGTCTTAGTACCTGGCGCCCAGTGGGAAATTAAGCAGATGTTGAACGCGATGGCGGATTTGTTGATTGAGCGGGAACCATGGTTGGAAAAATATCTTTGTGAGCGGTAAAATCATAAAAGATCAGCACAAAGATCGGTTGACTTGACTGGTGTATATATACGGACTATTATTTAGGCATAGTGATTTTACTAAGATTAAAAGGAGATAATCCAACTGGACGACGTTATAGCAGGCCGCAACCCGGTGCGCGAGGCGCTCAAGGCTGAACGGCCAATCAACAAGATCATGATGATCCGAGAAAATTATTCCGGTCCACTACAGGAGATATTTGCCATGGCGCGGGAAAGAGGTATTCCTGTGCAAAAGGTAGAGAGAAACAGCCTGAATAAATATGTTTCCGATACAGTCCACCAGGGAGTGATCGCCCTGGTGGCCCCTCAGGCTTACGTTTCTGTAGAAGCTATTCTAGAAGCAGTAAAACCGGAAGACGAGCCTTTGTTGCTTTTGCTCGATGAAATAAGCGACCCGCATAACCTGGGGGCAATTCTTCGTACGGCAGATGCGGCAGGAGTGCACGGAGTAATTATCCCGCGCCGCCGTTCTGCTCCTCTAACCCCTACAGTGGCAAAGTCTTCAGCTGGTGCAATTGAATATGTGCCGGTGGCCAGGGTCGCAAATATTGTTCAAACCATTGAAACCCTTAAAGGGAATGGTATTTGGCTTGTCGGTGCTGATGAAAACGCGCAAGAACTTTGTTGGGATGCCCAGCTTAATGGACCGTTGGCACTGGTTATTGGTGGAGAAGATAAGGGTCTGGGACGATTAGTGAAGGAACGATGTGATATTTTGGTGCGATTGCCGATGTCCGGACGGGTAAACTCACTGAACGCTTCTGTTGCCGCTGCTCTGCTTGTTTACGAAGTTGTCCGTCAGAGGAGAAAGGCTTTGAGTCATGAAGGAGTTTCTAATCATTGACGGCTATAATATAATTTTTGCCTGGCCTGAGTTTGAAAAGCTAGCAGCATCTGACCTCGGTTATGCTAGATCGAAACTAGTGGAGATTATGGCCAATCATTCGCCACTCTCAGGACAGAAAATTGTAATTGTATTTGATGCCTACCAGCGAAAGAATATGGTTGGACAAACTGAATTTATTGATGGTATTGAGGTTGTCTATACCCAACAGGGTGAAACGGCAGATGCTTTGATTGAACGGCTGGCTGGGGAACTTGCTAAAGAAGGGACAGTATATGTGGCAACTTCTGACTGGGCTGAACAGGTAGTGATCTTTGGCAGAGGAGCTTACCGACTGACTCCGTTGGAGTTGAGGATGCAAGTAAAACAGCTAAAACAAGATGCAAAGGAGCACTGGTCAGATCTTAAGCCTGTGGATGGTTACTTGGAAAACCGGCTAATGGAAAATATCCGTTTAAAATTAGAAGAATGGCGACGGAAAGGGAAGTAACCTCCTGATTGCAGCAGCTTTAATCAAATTTTCTTGACGAGTTACCGGCCGGTCGTTATAATAAGAAATGTACTTGATGCGGTAAAAGATTTTATATATTAACCAGTGAATTAAAAGAGCGCCATCCGGGTCATTTGCCCGGACTTTATTATTAGTTGAAGGAGAGGTCCTTATTTTCTATTATTTGGTTTATTAGAAGAATGAGCGGGGGGATAATGTGAGTCTTCAAGCCCAAAGGGAAATCTTGAACGGGTTACAATTATTGGTTGATGAAGATGTAGTGGAGTTTGCCCGCGAAGGTGATGACGACGCGCTTGAATTTTTGATTAATAAATATAAGAATTTCGTTCGTGCTAAGGCGCGGTCCTATTTTCTAATTGGAGCCGACCGGGAGGATATTATCCAAGAGGGCATGATTGGTCTATACAAAGCTATTCGAGACTTCAGGGTGGACAAGCTGTCGTCTTTTCGCGCCTTTGCAGAGTTATGTATAACCAGGCAAATAATTACTGCAATTAAAACAGCAACCAGGCAAAAACATATTCCTTTGAATTCCTATGTTTCTTTGAATAAGCCAATATATGATGAAGATTCGGACCGCACTTTACTGGATATCATTTCTGGTTCTAAAATTGCTGATCCTGAAGAATTAATTGTTTCAAAAGAAGAGTTTGACAACATAGAAGAAAAAATGGGTGAGATCTTAAGTTCGTTAGAATGGAAAGTATTGATGTCCTATTTAGAAGGCAAGTCCTACCAGGAAATAGCAGAGGATTTACATCGGCATGTTAAGTCTATTGACAACGCTTTGCAGCGTGTAAAACGAAAATTGGAGCGATACCTGGAAAAAAGAGAAGTTTGATTAATCAGTTATCTATTTAATGTATATTTATGAAAAGTATTTGTTTGTTTTATTCCAAGGGTAGCCTTGACAAGATAATTATTATCAGTTAAAATAACTATTGTATCACTGCCGGCGTAGCTCAATTGGCAGAGCAGCTGATTTGTAATCAGCAGGTTGCGGGTTCGAGTCCCATCGCCGGCTCCACAAATGCTGATTTCAAGTTAGTTATTATCGCGGGGTAGAGCAGCTGGTAGCTCGTCGGGCTCATAACCCGAAGGTCAGGGGTTCAAATCCCCTCCCCGCAACCAGAAAGGCAGTTCTCGCAAGCAATTGCGAGTTTTTTTATTTTATAAATATTAGATATGGATTGTATATTATGATTAATGGCAGGCGAGTTATCAAAAGCAAGCAATGTAAATGATCTTTGGGAGGGATTTAAAATGTATGTGGTCAGCATAAAAAACATTGATCCTATCGCGATGAATATGCCGGGGGCGGTTAATGTTGAAAAAAGACTTCTGGTCGGACCGAATCATGGCTGGGAGGGTTGGGCTATGCGCCTGTTTACGATCTCAGCGGGCGGGCAGACCCCCCTTCATGTACATCCCTGGCCGCACGTTAATTATGTCATTAATGGTCAGGGAAGTTTGTTGCTAGACGGAAAAGAGATAATTATTCAGCAGGGGTATGTAGCTTATATCCCCGAAGGGGTTGAGCACCAGTTTCTAAACCGGGGTCAGCAGGAGTTATCCTTTATCTGCATTGTGCCCGAGGAAGGAGAACAATAGCGTATTGTAAGATGCGATGTTGAATTACTAGTGTAATTCTGGTGGTTCCCTCCCATTAAAAAGCGCTGCAAGTTACTTAGAAGTCTCTTGTTTTGGTTGTATTAATGATTTTGTTAATGGGCTTGACATGTGTTCCTGGATTATGCTAAACTACAACATGCGAGCTCGAATAATAAGTTATCCAGTCTAATACAAACTCTTGCAAATGCATTGCCACTATAGCTCAGTAGGTAGAGCGCATCCTTGGTAAGGATGAGGTCACCGGTTCAATCCCGGTTAGTGGCTCCAAAAACGGAAACAAGAGGTCAGAGGTCAGAAGTCAGATTAAGAAAGAAATCGTTTAAAGACGATTTCCAATAAACAATCTGATATCCGACATCGGACATCCGACTACTGATAAGGCGGCGTAGCTCAGCTGGTTAGAGCACACGGTTCATACCCGTGGTGTCCGGGGTTCAAGTCCCTGCGCCGCTACCAGAGAAAAAAACCGGTGTAAAGCAGCCGGTTTTTCTTTTATTGAAACAAGAAATGGTATAAAAAGGCAAGTAGGTTGTTAAAATAAGATCATGTAAATGGGAAACTATTGACATCCCAATTTAATTGTGATAAATTCAGTAATGTTAATTCTCAAAAAGGCGAAGAATTTTTTTTTGGTTTTGGGGGAGGTGGCTTGAGTGAGAGTGGGCGTTACACTAGCATGTACGGAGTGCAAACGAAGAAACTATGCTACTACAAAGAATAAGAAGAACGATCCAGGTAGAATCGAAATGAAAAAATACTGCCGGTTCTGCCAAACCCACACTTTGCATAAGGAAACCAGGTAACAGCAGGTATCTGTGGTAAAAACTAGCCGCATTCTGGTCTGATGTTACGACGTATTTTCAGGTCGGGCGCGTTTAGATAAAAGGTTAAGGATGTGGCGTTAAATGGCGCTTATAAAGAAAGATGTGCCCAACAATAAGAAAGATTTGCTAAAGGAAGCCCCAAAAAAAGCTTTAGTCTTAAGCAAGGAAAAGAAAGCAGTCGTTAAAAAAGATTCAAGCAAAGTTATTGCCAAAAAAGATCAGGAAAACCGGATCGAACTTACAAAAAAATTTTTTCGGGGAGTACTAAACGAACTGAAAAAAGTCCACTGGCTAAGTAGACGTGAGGTAGTTGTTTATACATCAGTGGTATTATTGGCCGTAATAGCAGTTGGGTGCCTGATCTGGCTGTTTGACTCATTATTAAGTATGGTCCTTGGGCTTATCATTCAAAGATAATTTTCCTTAAGGGGGTGAGGGACCTAGCTTATAAATAGGGTCCCTTGTATTTTATGGTAAAACAATGGTATGTCGTACATACCTATGCCGGCTATGAGAATAAGGTTAAGGCAAATCTGGAAAAACGGATAGACTCAATGAATATGGAAGAAAAAATTTTCCGTATTCTTGTGCCAATGGAAGATGAAGTAGAAATTAAGGATGGTAAGAAAAAAATTACCAAGCGCAAGGTTTTTCCCGGATATGTACTGGTAGAGATGTATATGACTGATGATTCCTGGTATGTCGTGCGAAATACCCCCGGGGTGACGGGTTTTGTGGGCTCCGGATCTAAACCTATCCCTTTAAATGACGATGAGGCCAGGCAGATTATCAGACAGATGGGAATTGATGAGCCAAGGGCGCGAATATCCTTGTCTATTGGCGAAAACATTCGTGTGATTTCCGGCCCATTCGAGAACTTCATAGGTCAGATCGAGGAAATTAACTTGGAAAAGCAGAAGTTAAGGGTATTGATCTCTATGTTTGGGCGTGAAACCCCGGTTGAGCTGGATTTTGGTCAGATAGAAAAAACATCTTGATATTTTTAAAGGAGGTGTAGGTGAAGTGGCAAAAAAAGTTTCTGCAATTGTAAAACTTCAAGTCCCTGCAGGCAAAGCTACTCCGGCTCCCCCGGTAGGGCCGGCCCTTGGTCAGCATGGGGTTAATATCATGGCTTTTGTAAAGGAGTATAACGAACGTACTGCGTCTCAGGCCGGGTTAATTATACCGGTAGAAATTACTGTTTTCGAAGACCGTTCCTTTACTTTTGTGACTAAAACCCCGCCTGCGGCAGTTCTGCTTAAAAAGGCAGCCGGGATCGAGACTGCTTCCGGTGAGCCCAACCGTAAAAAAGTGGCAAAAATACCTCGCGCTAAAGTACGGGAAATTGCTGAGTTAAAAATGCCCGACCTTAACGCTAATAGTATCGAATCAGCTATGCGGATGGTTGAAGGAACTGCGCGTAGTATGGGTATTGAAATTATAGAAGCTTAAATTAACCAAGCAACAGTGGGAGGAATATTTCCGCTAAAACCACAGGGAGGTAATGATTGTGCCGAAACATGGTAAAAAATATACTACTGCAGTAAAGGAAATCAGTCGCGGTGTTTTTTATGAACCTGCGGATGCTATTGAATTGGTAAAAAAGGTTGCTACAGGTAAATTTGATGAAACTGTAGAGGTAGCAGTGCGTTTGGGCGTAGATCCTCGTCATGCTGATCAGCAAGTGCGCGGCGCTGTTGTATTACCTCATGGTACCGGTAAGACCCGTAAAGTGCTCGTGTTTGCAAAAGGTGATAAAGCAAAGGAAGCAGAGGAGGCGGGTGCTGACTTTGTTGGTGCCGAGGATATGGTCGCAAAGATTCAACAGGAAGGCTGGCTAAACTTTGATGTGACCATTGCTACTCCTGATATGATGGGTACTGTTGGTAAGTTGGGCCGGATTTTGGGTCCTAGGGGCTTAATGCCAAACCCTAAAACAGGTACTGTTACCTTTGATATAACTAGGGCCGTTCAGGAAGTTAAGGCTGGTAAAATAGAGTACAGAGTGGATAAAGCGGGTATAATTCACGCTCCCATCGGTAAAGTATCCTTTACTACAGAAAAGCTGCTCGACAACCTGCGCACGTTGATGGACGCCCTGAACCGGGCAAAGCCTACTGCTGCAAAAGGGCAGTATCTTAAGAGTATTTCTCTCTCATCAACAATGGGACCTGGAGTACGCGTTAACAGTCTAAAAGCATCATATTAAAAATAAAGCCATTCTTGTCATTTATAATAAATAATTGCTGTAGACAGCCGGTACTTTTGTTTAATGGCTATCAATCCGCCGGCCGAGGCTAGTGTCACCGTTAAAAGACTAGGCCTCTGTATGTTTGTCTGCAGGGGGCCTTTGTTTTTTATGCTTACAATTTTCATGCCTGTGTTTGTGTTGGTTAACATATGAATACTTTGCCTAGCATTCTGTAAGAGGGGGGGTGTATTTTGAAATGTCTATTACAAAAGCAAAAAAAGAAGAAATTATTCAGGAACTACAAGAAAAATTTGAGGGATCTGTAGTTTCTGTATTTGCGGATTACCGTAGTCTTAATGTTGCAGAAGCAACTAAATTGCGCCGGAAACTGCGTGAAGCCGGATGTGAATATAAAGTTGCTAAAAATACCCTGACCAGTCTAGTTGCCAAGCGTTTAGGTTTGGAAGATATTGAGTCTTATTTGGAGGGTCCCATAGCAATTGCTTTCGGAAAGGATCCGGTGGCACCAGCTAAAGTGCTTTATGAATTTATTCGCGAGAATAAAAAGATGGAAATTAAGGGAGCAATTCTGGAAGGAAAAGTCATCGATGCCAAGAAAGTAAGAGACCTGGCCGACTTGCCTTCCCGAGAAGTTCTTCTTTCTAAAGTGCTTGGTGGGATGCAGTCTCCGCTTTATGGCTTCGCTAGTGTGCTCCAGGGCACCATTCGCAGTTTTGTATATGCTGTGGAAGCTGTGCGTAAACAACGTGCCGGTGAGGTATAATCGGCATATCAAGTTTTATATTCTAATTATATTTAAATAAGAAGGGCGGTATCCGTAAATGTCAAAAGTACAAGATATTCTTGAAGCAGTAAAAGGTATGACTGTCTTGGAATTATCCGAGTTGGTAAAAGCTTTTGAAGAGGAATTCGGTGTAAGTGCTGCTGCTCCAGTAGCTGTTGCTGCTGCACCCGGTGCTGCGCAACCTGCGGCGGCTGAAGTTGAGGAACAAACTGAGTTTGATGTCATTCTTACAGCAATTGGCGATAAGAAGGTTAATGTTATTAAGGTTGTTAGAGAAATAACTGCCTTGGGCCTGAAAGAGGCCAAGGACCTGGTAGATGCAGCCCCTAAGGCTGTTAAAGAAAAGATTGGTAAGCAAGAGGCTGAAGAAATCAAAGCAAAACTTACTGAAGCAGGTGCATCTGTAGAGATTAAATAGAGAGCTTCATTAAAGGGGCCAATGGCCTCTTTTTTTTATATATTGAAGCTTGACATATAAAATTATGTATGCTAATATAATAAAATGCCATAAAAAAAGATGTTTTTCATGTCTGTAAATAATGTATTTTATGGTATTGTGCTGGCAATAATAAATTAGATAGTCAAATTTATTAATTATTAAGCGAGGTATTGTAAAAGACAAAGCCTTGCTTTTCATTGTTGCTATTTATTGAAGTCATTGGTATGTCTGGGTAGGATTGATGTTTATTGAGGGGATCTTGAACTAATGAATGGCATTTTTATTATGGGACAGGGGTGTGAGGCGCTAGATGATTTATCCCGAGAAGGTGGGCGTCAGGGAGCGTAAGAGTTTTGGTAAGTTGAGAGAAGTATTGGAACTGCCCAACCTTATTGAGGTCCAGCGCAATTCCTATGAGTGGTTTTTAAAAGAGGGTTTGAGAGAGGTATTCCTGGATATTTCACCCATACAGGATTTTACCGGAAATCTTGTTCTCGAGTTTTTGGATTATACCCTCGGTGATCCCAAGTATTCAGTAGAGGAATGTAAAGAAAGGGATGTTACTTTTGCAGCTCCGTTAAGGGTAAAGGTAAGATTAATTAATAAAGAGACTGGGGAGGTTAAAGAGCAGGAAGTCTTTATGGGAGATTTCCCATTGATGACCGACAAGGGGACCTTTATTATCAACGGTGCGGAGCGGGTGATTGTAAGTCAACTTGTCCGTTCGCCTGGTGTTTATTTCAATGAGATCATCGATCCCACAGGTAAGAAGCTTTATACTGCTACCATAATTCCCAACCGTGGCGCTTGGCTGGAATTCGAAACCGATACCAACGATCATGTCTTTGTGCGAATCGACCGTACCAGGAAAATTTTGGCTACAGTTTTAGTGCGTGCTCTGGGGTACAGCACCAATGCTATAATCAACGATCTTTTTAACGGGGATAAGAACATTCAAGAGACATTGACCCGGGATAATTCAGATACCGAGGAAGAAGCCCTGGTCGAGATATATAAGCGTTTGCGACCTGGCGAGCCGCCTACGGTAGAGAGCGCCAGATCACTTTTGGAAGCACTGTTTTTTGATCCTAAGCGCTATGACCTGGCTAATGTCGGCCGGTATAAAATACAGGCTAAGTTAAAGCACGGTATCCTGTACCGTTATGGTGAAAACATCAATGGAGAAACTGAGTTTGACCCTTATCTGCGGAAAGAAGTGCCCAAAGAACGTGAATTCATCAGAGAGCTGACCCGTGAAGATATAATTGAAACAATGAGATACCTGCTTAGCCTGATGGCTTCAGAGGGCCAAGTGGATGACATTGATCACCTTGGCAATCGCCGCTTGCGGTCAGTTGGCGAACTTTTACAAAACCAGTTCCGTATCGGCCTTTCTAGAATGGAGCGGGTGGTTCGCGAAAGAATGACTATTCAAGATGTGGATGTGATCACTCCTCAGGTATTAATTAATATACGTCCGGTTGTTGCTGCTATTAAAGAATTCTTTGGATCAAGCCAACTGTCGCAATTCATGGATCAGACCAACCCACTTGCTGAACTTACCCACAAAAGACGTCTTTCTGCGCTTGGACCGGGCGGTTTATCGCGGGAAAGGGCTGGCTTTGAGGTTCGCGATGTTCACAACTCTCACTATGGACGGATGTGTCCAATTGAGACACCTGAGGGTCCTAATATCGGTCTGATTGGATCACTTAGCACTTATGCCAGAATTAACCCGCTTGGCTTTATAGAAACGCCTTACCGTAGGGTAGATAAAGAAAATAACCGTGTTACTGAAGAAATTATTTACCTCACTGCAGACAAAGAGGAAGGTTGCGTTATTGCCCAGGCCAATGCACCGCTTGACGATGAGGGACACTTTATAGAAAAACGTGTCAATGCTCGATCACCTGAGATTGTAGTGGTGCCCGCAGACCGGGTTGATTACATGGACGTTTCCCCGAAGCAGGTTTTCAGCATAGCCACATCCTTAATCCCGTTTCTGGAACACGACGATGCCAACCGGGCTCTGATGGGTGCTAATATGCAGCGCCAGGCAGTGCCGCTTTTAAGAACGCAGGCTCCTCTGGTGGGAACCGGCATTGAATATAAAGCTGCAAGGGATTCAGGGGTTGAGGTTATTGCTAAAAATCCAGGCGTAATTGAAAAAGTTACTGCAAACGATATTGTAATCAAGACTGATGCCAGATACGAAGGAACATGGCCCTACGACGTGAAAATGACGGACCTAAAAGATCCGCTTGTAAGTAAAGGTGAAAGTATTACTGTCGCCAATGTGGAATTGTTAAAGCAAGCTGGACTACTGGTGGAGGAATCCGGCAGTGCCAGGCTGATAGTCTATGATGCGCCACTTTCACAGCTTATTGACGATAAAAAGTATCATTTGCCTAAAATAAAGGAAACTAAAGCCCTGAATGATATTTATTTGCCGGAAACTGGTGAATTGCTGGCTAGAAAAGGTGACACCTTGGGATTGGGGCATTTGCATTATTTTTATGACTCTGGAATAAAATCTATATCTATCGCTATAGATTTAAACCTTGTATTCAAGCCACCAGGAACTGATCATTACAAGCTCTTAAAGTTTACCCGCTCAAATCAAGGCACTTGTATCAATCAGAAACCGATAGTAAAGAAAGGTGAAATGGTAATCGCGGGACAGGTTATCGCCGATGGTCCTTCCACTGATAAAGGTGAGCTGGCATTGGGTAGAAACATCCTAGTGGCATTTATGCCCTGGGAAGGCTACAACTATGAAGATGCGATCCTTGTTAGTGAGAAAGCGGTAAAAGAGGATTTCTTTACCTCTATTCATATAGAAGAATATGAATGTGATGCCAGAGATACTAAGTTGGGTCCTGAGGAGATCACCCGGGACATACCTAATGTTGGCGAAGAGATTTTGAAGGATTTGGATGCGCGGGGCATAATCCGTACAGGTGCCGAAGTGCGGCCAGGTGATATATTAGTAGGAAAAGTTACACCAAAGGGTGAAACAGAACTAACTGCAGAAGAGCGTTTGCTACGCGCAATCTTTGGTGAAAAGGCGCGGGAGGTACGGGACACCTCACTGCGGGTACCGCATGGAGAGGCCGGGAAAATAGTGGATGTAAAGGTTTTTTCCAGGGATAATGGGGATGAACTGCCGCCCGGTGTAAACCAGTTGGTTCGAGTATACATTGCCCAAAAAAGGAAGATTTCTGAGGGAGATAAAATGGCCGGCCGCCACGGAAACAAAGGAGTTATTGCCCGAATACTGCCTGAAGAGGATATGCCTTTTCTTCCGGACGGCACTCCTATTGAAATTGTTCTGAACCCGCTCGGTGTACCCTCGCGGATGAACATTGGACAGGTTTTAGAGTGCCACCTTGGCTGGGCTGCCAAAGCCCTGGGTTATCATGTTGCCACCCCGGTGTTCAACGGGGCTTCGGAGGATGACATTCTTGCTTCATTGAAAGAGGCAGAATTGCCTGAAAATGGCAAAATGAAGTTATATGACGGACGCACAGGGGAGCCTTTTGATAATCCGGTAACAGTTGGATATGTATATATGCTTAAATTAGCCCATTTGGTTGACGATAAGATCCACGCCCGTTCCACCGGACCTTACTCTCTTGTTACACAGCAGCCTCTGGGTGGCAAGGCACAATTCGGGGGCCAACGTTTTGGTGAAATGGAGGTATGGGCACTGGAGGCATATGGTGCAGCTTACACTCTACAGGAAATATTGACTGTTAAATCTGACGATGTTGTAGGCAGGGTAAAGACCTATGAGTCAATTGTCAAAGGCGAAAATGTGCCTGAACCCGGTGTCCCTGAGTCCTTTAAAGTATTAATTAAGGAATTGCAAAGCCTAGGTCTTGATGTCAGGGTGCTGGCTGAAGACAACCGGGAGATTGACATCAAGGAGGTTGAGGAAGATATTACCGAAACCGCTAAGGAATTAGGTATTGATATACAGCAAGAAGAACCACCTGATAATGATGAAGAAGCATCTGATGTTGATGTTGATGAAGATCTTAATGATGATTTCGAAGATGATTTTGACCTGGATGTCGAGTAACTATTGTGGTGAGTGGTTAGTTGCTGGATGGAATATAAAATAACAATTCAACGGCTAATACTCCTACCATTAAAAGGAGGGGGTCTTTTTGCTGGACTTAAATAACTTCGACCGGATCCGGATTGGCTTGGCATCTCCTGAGCAAATTACCAATTGGTCCAGTGGTGAGGTCAAGAAGCCTGAAACAATCAACTATCGTACCTTGAAACCGGAAAGAGACGGACTTTTCTGCGAGCGTATCTTTGGCCCTACCCGTGACTGGGAGTGTCACTGCGGCAAATATAAGCGTGTACGCTATAAGGGGGTAGTATGTGACAGGTGTGGTGTAGAGGTTACGCGTTCTAAAGTGCGGAGGGAGCGTCTTGGCCATATCAAATTAGCTGCACCAGTATCACATATATGGTATTTTAAAGGTATTCCAAGCCGGATGGGGCTTCTCCTGGATATGTCCCCACGGGCTTTAGAGAGAGTATTATACTTTGTTTCATATATTGTTACTGATCCCGGTGAAACTGGATTGATTAAGAAACAACTGCTTACCGAGACCGAGTACAGGGAACATAGGGAAAAGTTTGGCAATATATTTAAGGCAAGCATGGGTGCTGAAGCTATTAAAAAGCTTTTGGAAGAGATTGATCTGGAGGAACTGGCCAGGGAATTGCGCCAGGAATTACGGGATGTCACCGGCCAGCGGAAAATCAGGGCGATTAGGCGTCTGGAAGTGGTAGAATCTTTCCGTAAATCCGGCAACCAGCCGGTGTGGATGGTGCTTGACGTAATACCGGTGATTCCTCCTGAACTTCGACCGATGGTTCAGCTGGATGGAGGCCGTTTTGCCACATCCGACTTAAACGATTTATACCGCCGGGTAATCAACCGGAACAATCGACTGAAAAGGTTGTTAGATTTAGGTGCGCCCGATATTATTGTCAGGAACGAGAAGAGGATGCTTCAGGAGGCCGTGGATGCACTTATTGATAACGGCCGCCGGGGCCGGCCAGTTACAGGCCCGGGGAACCGGCCTTTAAAATCGTTAAGTGATATGCTGAAAGGAAAGCAGGGCCGGTTTCGCCAAAATCTGCTTGGTAAGCGGGTTGATTATTCTGGGCGTTCTGTAATTGTGGTCGGTCCGAATTTGAGCATCCACCAGTGCGGGCTGCCCAAAGAAATGGCGCTGGAATTATTTAAGCCTTTTGTGATGAAGCGCTTGGTCAACGATGGCTATGCCCACAACATTAAGAGCGCAAAACGGATGGTAGAGAGAGTTCGCCCGGAGGTTTGGGATGTACTTGAAGATGTAATTAGTGAGCATCCAGTTTTACTGAACCGAGCTCCCACGTTGCACCGCCTGGGTATTCAGGCATTTGAACCGGTGCTTGTGGAGGGGCGCGCGATCAAAATTCACCCGATGGTCTGTACTGCTTATAATGCTGACTTTGACGGTGATCAAATGGCTGTGCATGTGCCACTTTCTGCGGAAGCGCAGGCTGAGGCTAGATTGCTCATGCTTTCTTCGAATAATATTTTAAACCCTAAGGATGGCCGCCCGGTAGCCATCCCAACTCAGGATATGGTTTTAGGAATTTACTATCTGACTGTAGAAAAGCCAGGGGTGCTGGGTGAGGGGAAATTTTTTAAAGACAGTGAAGAGGCAATAATGGCCTATTATAGTGAAGCCGTTTCCCTGCACGCTAGAATTAAAGTGCGGATGCAGGATATGCGCTTGCTTGAAACTACCACCGGAAGAATCATTTTTAATGAGGTAATCCCTAAGGAATTGGGATTTATTAATGGGGTGGCGGATAAGAAGGTACTAAGCAAGATCGTTGATGATTGTTACCGACGTCTCGGTTTTTCAGCTACCACCAGCTTGCTGGATGGAATCAAGAAGCTTGGATTTACCTTTGCCACTAAAGCTGGGATTACAATTGGTGTTCAGGATATTACCATTCCTGAAAAAAAGAAAGAGATTCTGAAGAACTCGGAAAAGCAGGTTGAAAAGGTGGAGTTGCAGTACCGCCGCGGTTTGATTACCGAGGACGAGCGATACCGCACAGTAATCGGCATTTGGAATGATACCACGAAAAATGTTACTGAAGCGCTGGTTGAATCATTAAGCCGGTTTAACCCGGTATATATGATGGCGAACTCCGGTGCTCGTGGTAATATCCAGCAAATTCGCCAGCTTGCCGGGATGCGAGGTTTAATGGCTGACCCCTCGGGACGGATTATTGACCTGCCGATTAAGGCAAATTTCCGTGAGGGCTTAACTGTATTGGAATACTTTATTTCTACTCATGGTGCCAGGAAGGGGTTAGCTGACACCGCGTTGCGGACGGCTGACTCCGGTTATCTAACCCGCCGTCTGGTTGATGTTGCCCAGGACGTAATAGTCAGAGAGGTTGATTGTGGCACCACTTCAGGCATTCAAGTCGAGGAAATTAAAGACGGCACTGAAGTTATAGAAAAAATTAATGACCGGATTATCGGGCGGGTAGCGCTGGAAGATATTAAGGTGAATTTAGGACTTAAAGATCAAGTGGAAGCCGACATTATCATACCAGGGACAGGCGAAGTGCTCGTGCCTGCCGGAAAAATATTGGACGAAGAGGATATTGCGAAAATAAGTGGAGCCGGTCTGCCAATGCCGCAGAAGACACTGGCTTTTGCCGACACCGAGATTACTGAGGAGCAGGCTGAAAATATAATTAAACATGACATAAAAAAAGTTAAAATTCGCTCTGTACTTACCTGCCGGTCACGCTATGGTGTTTGTATCAAATGTTATGGACGCAACCTGGCTACCGGCTGTAAGGTTGATATTGGTGAGGCGGTAGGAATTATCGCTGCGCAGAGCATTGGTGAGCCGGGAACCCAGCTGACCATGCGTACCTTCCATACCGGCGGTGTAGCCGGAGATGACATCACCCAGGGCTTGCCGCGTGTGGAGGAACTTTTTGAGGCCCGGCGGCCAAAAGGCCAGGCGATCATTGCCGAAACAGACGGCATGATTGAGGTTCGTGAAGTAAAAGGGCGCAGGGAAATTGAAGTAACTGCTGATGACGGCGAAAAGTTTATTTATCAGGTACCCTACGGCGCCCGGCTTAAAGTTAGAAATGATGACCGTGTTTACGCAGGGGATGAGTTAACTGAAGGATCGGTAAACCCGCATGATTTGCTAAAAATTAAAGGAGTCCAGGGTGTGCAGGTATACCTGCTCCAGGAGGTCCAGAGGGTATACCGGCTACAGGGAGTAGATATCAATGACAAGCACATTGAAGTGATGATCAGACAAATGCTTCGCAAAATAAAACTTGAAGATACCGGGGATACTGAATTGCTACCGGGTGGATTGATTGATATCTTTGATTTTGAAGATGAAAACAACCGGGTTACAGGGCTAGGTGGCGAGCCTGCAATCGCCAGGGCGGTACTGCTGGGGATTACCAAGGCTTCACTTGCCACTGATTCTTTTCTTTCTGCGGCCTCGTTCCAGGAGACCACCAGGGTACTTACTGAAGCCGCCATTAAAGGAAAGCTTGACCCTCTGCTTGGATTGAAAGAAAATGTAATCATTGGTAAACTGGTTCCTGCCGGCACTGGGATGTCACGATATCGTAATATCAGTATTCGTGTGGAAAATGAAGAGGAAAACAGTGTTGCAGCATATTTAGATGAAGAAATTAAACAGGATGAAGATAGTATAAAAGATGAGATGCTTACGACTACTACGATTTAAAAGAGGTCCTGAATAAATAAAAAATGGGTGGAGTATTAAGGGTAGTATGTAATAATCCTATTCTATGAAATATTGACAATGACTTTTGTAAATGATAACATACTAGGGTGTCCGGATTTAGGGGGGTAGGCTTTTAATGGCTTTTGAACAGCTTTTATCAGCGAGAAAAAAAACCGTAGGTGCAAAACAGACGTTGAAAGCCATTGAGCGCGGGTCCGCAAAAGTGGTTTTTATAGCAAAGAATGCAGACCGTCATGTGGTTGAGCCCATCCTCCAAATGTGTGCGGAAAAAGATGTTCAGGTGAATCAGGTAGATTCTATGCAGGCGTTAGGCAGAGCCTGCGGCATTGAAGTAGGCTGTGCTGCAGCGGCTGTGATTGATTATTAGATTTGTAAATATGATTAACCGGGAAGGAGGTGTTATAAAGTGCCTACTATTAGCCAGTTGATCCGCAAGGGCAGGGAAGAAATTGTTAAAAAATCTACTGCACCGGCATTGAAGGAGTGTCCTCAAAAGCGGGGGGTGTGTACCAGGGTTTACACAACTACACCGAAAAAGCCAAATTCCGCTTTGCGTAAAGTAGCCCGGGTCAGGCTTACCAATGGCATCGAGGTGACCTCTTACATTCCCGGAATCGGACATAACTTACAGGAGCACTCAGTGGTTCTGGTGCGCGGCGGCAGGGTGAAAGATTTGCCGGGTGTCAGGTATCATATAGTTCGTGGTTCGTTGGATTCTGCGGGAGTACAGAACAGGAACAGAGCTCGTTCAAAGTATGGATCCAAACGGCCTAAGAAGTAACATCTATGTAACGAGAAATATTTTACGGCGAGGGGGGAAATATGTGCCAAGAAGAGGGTCTATCACAAGACAGGAAGTACTGCCGGATCCTGTATATCGGAGCAAGGTTTTAGCCAAGCTTGTTAATCAGGTGATGTTAGACGGTAAAAAGAGCGTTGCGGAGTCAGTTGTCTATGGTGCCATGGATATTATTAAAGAAAAAACCAATAAAAACCCGCTTGAAGTTTTTGAGCAGGCGATGAAAAATATTATGCCGGTGCTGGAAGTGAAAGCCCGCCGGGTAGGTGGGGCCAACTACCAAGTACCAATTGAGGTGCGTCATGACCGCAGGCAAACTCTGGGCATCCGCTGGCTAACAAAATATTCTAGGGATCGGGCTGGCCGAACTATGGAAGAAAAGCTTGCTAATGAAATCATGGATGCAGCAGCAAACACGGGTAGTTCTGTAAAGAAGAGAGAAGATACGCATAAAATGGCAGAAGCAAACAAGGCGTTCGCGCATTACCGTTGGTAGGGGGGGTCTAAATGCCGCGTCAGTTTTCGTTGGATAAAATTCGAAACATAGGAATAATGGCACATATTGACGCCGGGAAGACGACCACTACTGAACGGATACTTTTTTACACCGGTAAAGTGCATAGAATTGGTGAGGTCCACGATGGTGCGGCAACGATGGATTGGATGATCCAGGAGCAGGAGCGTGGGATCACCATTACTTCTGCTGCAACTACTTGCCAGTGGCGTGATTGTCTGATTAACATTATTGATACGCCAGGACATGTGGACTTTACTGTTGAGGTAGAACGCTCCCTACGGGTGCTTGACGGTGCAGTTGCAGTCTTTTGCTCGGTCGGGGGTGTGGAACCGCAGTCTGAGACAGTTTGGCGTCAGGCTGATAAGTACGGTGTTCCTAGGATTGCTTTTATTAACAAGATGGATCGGGTAGGAGCCGACTTCAACCGGGGTGTAAAAATGATTAAGGAACGCCTGGGTGCTAGGGCTGTTGCCGTTCAAATGCCCATTGGGTCGGAGGACCGATTCCGTGGTGTAATAGATCTGATCCGGAATAAGGCAATAGTATATAATGACGACCTCGGTGTTGAAAGTCAGGAAATTGATATTCCAGTTGAGTTGGCCGATGATGCACTGGCGATGAGAAACAAGTTAATTGAAGCCGTTGCTGAAGATGACGAAAATTTAATGATCAAGTACTTGGAAAATAAGGAGTTTACTGAAGCTGAAATTATCGAAGGGATCAGGAAGTCCACTCTATCGGTTAAAATGATTCCCGTTCTATGTGGAACAGCTTTTAAAAACAAAGGCGTGCAACCGCTGTTGGACGCAATTGTTAATTATCTGCCTGCTCCTATTGAAGTGCCGTCCATGCGGGGGCTTGAACCGGTCAGCGGTGAAGAAATAATCCGGGTAGCCAGTGATAATCAGCCATTTGCTGCCTTGGCGTTCAAGATTATGTCTGATCCCTATGTAGGTAAGTTAACTTTTTTTAGAGTTTACTCGGGGCAATTGAAGTCGGGTTCGTATGTATTTAACTCCACCAAGAACCGGCGGGAGCGGATTGGGCGCATATTAAGGATGCATGCCAACCACCGGGAGGATATTGCACAAGTCTTTGCGGGCGACATTGTTGCTGCAGTTGGCTTGAAAGCAACAAGTACAGGTGATACCCTGTGTGATGAAAAGGAACCGGTTGTGCTTGAGTCAATGGAGTTTCCGGAACCGGTGATCCAGGTTGCTATTGAGCCTAAAACCAAACAAGATCAGGAAAAGATGGGAATTGCACTGCAAAAGTTGGCTGAGGAAGATCCGACTTTTCAGATCAATACAGATGCAGAAACCGGTCAAACCCTAATATCCGGAATGGGTGAACTGCACCTGGAAGTGATTATTGACCGGATGTTGAGGGAATTTAATGTGGAAGCGAATGTCGGCCGCCCCCAGGTTGCTTATAAGGAAACCATCAGGAAAAAAGTTAAGGCCGAGGGCAAGTTTGTTCGACAATCCGGTGGTCGCGGTCAGTACGGGCATGTTGTTTTGGAGGTTGAGCCAAGAGAATCCGGCTCCGGTTATGAGTTTAAGAATAAAATTATTGGTGGGGTTATTCCTAAGGAATATATCCCAGCGATTGATGCAGGGGTTAAAGAGGCACAGGAAAATGGTGTTTTAGCCGGTTTTCCAATGGTGGATATCGGTGTCACTCTGCTGGACGGTTCTTTCCATGATGTTGACTCATCGGAGATGGCTTTTAAGATAGCTGGTTCTATGGGGTTTAAAAATGCTGCCGCCAAAGCTGGTGCGGTTTTACTGGAGCCGGTAATGAAGGTCGAAATAGTTGTAAACGATGAGTATATGGGTGATGTTATCGGTGATATAAACTCCAGGCGGGGACGGATCGAAGAAATGGAACCCCGTCAGGGAGCGCAGATTATTCATGCTTTTGTGCCGCTGGCGGAGATGTTTGGATATGCTACTGACCTACGTTCACGCACGCAGGGGCGGGGCACATACAGTATGCAGTTTAGTCATTATGTAGAAGTTCCACAAAATATTGCGGTAGGAATTATTGCCAGGCGGCAAGGGTAAAATACTGGTAGCCCAAAGGGCGGCAGACCTCGGCCTATCGGGTGACTGCTGGCAATTAACCAGAGATTAAAAGGAGGATAAAACCAATGGCAAAACAAAAATTCGAGCGGACTAAACCCCACGTTAACATCGGCACCATCGGCCACGTTGACCACGGCAAAACAACCCTTACTGCGGCAATTACAATGGTCCTAAATACTGTGGGTCAAGCTACTATTAAAAAGTTTGAAGAAATCGACAATGCCCCTGAAGAGCGCGAGCGCGGCATTACCATTAATACCGCCCACGTTGAATACGAAACTGCAAATAGGCACTATGCCCATGTCGACTGTCCCGGCCATGCTGACTACGTTAAAAACATGATTACCGGCGCTGCGCAAATGGATGGTGCAATCCTAGTTGTTTCAGCGGCTGATGGACCTATGCCTCAGACTCGCGAGCATATTTTGCTGGCCCGCCAGGTCGGTGTTCCGTATATTATTGTTTACCTGAATAAGGCTGATATGGTCGATGACCCCGAGTTGCTGGAACTGGTGGATATGGAAGTGCGCGAATTGCTAACTACCTATGAATTCCCCGGCGACGAGATCCCCATTATTACCGGCTCGGCTTTAAAAGCTATGGAATGTGCCTGCGGCAAGCGCGACTGTGAATGGTGTAAGTCAATCTGGGAACTGATGGACGCAGTGGACGCCTATATTCCCATTCCGCAGCGGGCAATCGATAAGCCCTTCCTAATGCCTGTTGAAGACGTATTCTCAATTACTGGGCGTGGTACCGTGGCTACTGGTAGGGTAGAGCGCGGCCAGATTAAAGTGCAGGAAGAAGTCGAGATCGTTGGTTTGAACGACAAACCACGTAAGACTGTAGTAACCGGTGTGGAAATGTTTAGAAAGATCCTTGATAGCGGCCAGGCTGGCGATAATATCGGCTGCCTGTTGCGTGGTGTTGATCGTAAAGAAATTGAGCGTGGGCAGGTTTTGGCTAAACCAGGCTCGATTAGACCACACAAAAATTTCGCCGCTGAAGCGTACGTCTTGACGAAAGAAGAGGGAGGTAGACACACTCCATTTTTCAACGGCTACCGTCCTCAGTTTTATTTCCGTACTACCGATGTGACCGGTGTGGTTACCCTGCCGGAGGGTGTGGAAATGGTTATGCCTGGTGATAACATAAAAATGGATATCTCCTTGATCACTCCGATTGCTATTGAGGAAGGACTACGGTTCGCCATTCGCGAAGGTGGGCGTACTGTTGGTGCTGGTGTTGTAACTGGGATTAATGAATAGCTATCAATAATAGCTATTCATTACACAATAATAATATGCCAGTTGAGATTACGTGGCGCGAGCGATGAAGTGAGAGGTTGCCTGTTTCAGCATACTTATAATGTTATTACGCCTTGCTGAAAACTCAGGGGAATTTTCACCGAGAAAGTCCGGTAATCGGGCGAAAAGGAGAGCTGGATAATTTAATGAAAAGTCAAAAAATCAGAATCAGGCTTAAGGCCTTTGATCATCACATACTAGACCAGTCAGCTTTGAAGATTGTTGATACTGCCAGGAGGACTGGAGCATCTGTAGCCGGCCCGGTTCCACTTCCTACCGAGAAAAACATTTATACGATTCTGCGCAGCCCGCATGTAAATAAAGATTCACGGGAGCAATTTGAGATGCGGACACACAAAAGGCTAATCGACATTGTTGAGCCCACACCAAAGACTGTTGACGCACTGATGCGACTGGACCTCCCTGCCGGTGTAGATATTGAAATTAAGTTGTAGAATTGTATAAATACGTTGCCAGATTTTTGAAGAAAATAGTAATTACATTATTAAAAAGAAGTAATGTTGAGACTAGCTCAACCTCTTACTATGGCAGTCAGGGGCTGGAGGCCACAGATGGGTTTATATCCGGCCCCTGAAATACGGAGGTGCATCAAGTTATGCCAAAAGGAATTTTGGGTAAAAAGGTTGGTATGACACAGATATTTACTGATAACGGTTTGGCTGTTCCAGTTACTGTGATTGAAGCAGGCCCTTGCATCGTGGTACAGAAAAAGACATTAGAGTCAGATGGTTATAACGCAGTCCAGATTGGTTTTGGAGAAAAGAGAGAACAACTATTTACCAAGCCGCTTAAAGGGCATTTTAGTAAAGCCGGTGTTCAGTTGCGCCGATTTTTGCGGGAACTGAGAGTTGACGATATTGATTCCTATCAAGTTGGCCAGGAGATTAAAGCTGATATTTTTGCCGAGGGTGAGAAGGTTGATGTAGTCGGGACCAGTAAGGGACATGGCTTTTCTGGGGGCATTAAACGGCATGGCTTTCATCGCGGTCCAATGGCGCATGGTTCAAAATACCACCGGCGTCCGGGTTCATTGGGAGCGAAAGGTCCGGCCCGGGTATATAAGGGCAGGAAATTGCCTGGACAATATGGAGCGGTAAGGAAAACTGTCCAGAACCTTGATGTGGTGAAGGTTGACAGTGAACGCAATATGCTGGCCATTAAAGGGGCCATACCAGGTCCTAGGGGTGGTTTGGTTTTGATCACTCCGTCAACAAAGGCGTAAAAAGCGCCGGAAAAGAGACTCTAGGCTGAGGCTAAAGACTTGCGATGGATTTGCCGCCGGGTGAGTATAGCCAAAAAGCTTAAAGCTCAGAAAGGGGATACTCATGCCTACAGTAGCTTTGTATAATATAAATGGCGAACAGGTCGGTGAGCTAGCGCTGAGTGAGGATATTTTCGGCGTTGAGGTACATAAAACAGTTTTGCATGATGCTGTTCTAATGCAGTTAGCCGGCCGGCGCCAGGGTACCCACAATACTAAAACCAGGGCGGAAGTCAGCGGCGGAGGGCGCAAGCCATGGCGTCAAAAAGGCACCGGTAGGGCGCGTCATGGTACCACCCGGTCTCCGATTTGGAGAAGTGGCGGGATTGTTTTTGGCCCCCATCCCAGAGACTATCAGTACAGCCTGCCCAAAAAAGTAAGAAGGCTGGCATTAAAGTCAGCACTTTCAGCCAAAGTGAATACCGGTGATTTACTTGTCTTGGATCAATTAGATTTGAAAGAGCCAAAAACAAAGGATATGGTAAAGATTCTGAACAACCTCAAGGTGAATGGAGCATTACTGGTAACGGCTGATATTGATCAGACGGTGGAAAAATCTGCTAGGAACATTCCTAATGTTAAGCCGTTGCATGCTACTGGAATTAACGTTTATGATATTCTTGCCCATAACAAGCTGGTGATCACTAAAGATGCCGTAGCCAGGGTTGAGGAGGTGTTCGCGTAAATGAAAAACCCGCGTGATATCTTGAGGAAGCCACTGGTTACCGAGAAAAGTACCTCGCTATTAAAGGATAACAAGTACACGTTCGTAGTTGATATAAATGCCAATAAAGTTGAGATCCGTCAGGCTGTAGAAAGTATATTCAAGGTAAAGGTTGAAAAAGTAAATACCATGAGGGTAAAGGGCAAAATAAAAAGGGTGCGCAGGGTGCCTGGAAAAACTCCTGATATTAAAAAGGCGGTCGTTACCTTGAGAGACGGTGACCGAATCGAGATCTTTGAAGGAATGTAAATTCCTTACAATCCTAAATTACATTTCTGTTGAAAGGAAAAGGTTTTTAGCTGTCACAATCCAGTGAAGTGCCTAAACAGCAAGTGGTGCTGAGGATAAAGGAGTTTATGATCTGTGACTGCTTCCCGTGGAGTCGGCGGGAGGGAGACATATTTGAGCGGCTACAGTTTAGGTATGTTTCTTGAAACCAGGTAAAGCAACATGGCTATAAGAAAATTTAAGCCAACCTCAGCAGGCCGCCGGTTTGTAACCGTTTCTGACTTTGCAGAGATTACCTGTGCAGAACCTGAAAAGTCTTTGCTTGAGCCTTTAAGTAAAAACGCTGGGCGCAATGCACAGGGCAGGCTCACTGTGAGACACCGGGGCGGCGGGCATAAGCGTATGTACAGAATTATCGACTTTAAGAGGAATAAGGATAGCATTCCGGCTAAAGTTGCCAGTATTGAGTATGACCCTAATCGTTCTGCCAGAATTGCACTTTTACATTATGCTGATGGACAGAAGAGTTACATTCTGGCTCCGGTAGGAGTCAAAGTAGGCCAAATTTTGATATCGGGCCCTGATGCAGACATTAAGGCTGGAAACTGTCTGCCCTTGAGAAATATTCCACTGGGTACAATGATCCATAACATTGAGCTCTATCCAGGCGGTGGTGGGCAGCTAGTTCGATCGGCAGGTACCTCTGCCCAATTAATGGCAAAAGAAGGTAAATACGCCAACATCAGAATGCCCTCCGGAGAAATGAGATTGCTTTTGCAAAACTGTCGGGCCACCATAGGACAGGTAAGTAATGTTGAGCATGAAAATATTAATGTTGGAAAAGCTGGCCGAAAGCGCTGGATGGGGATACGGCCAACAGTCCGGGGTATTGTAATGAACCCGGTAGATCACCCGCATGGCGGCGGCGAAGGTCGTTCGCCGATTGGCCGTAACCCGGTAACACCGTGGGGCAAACCAGCCTTGGGTGCCCGTACCCGCAAGAAAAAACCGAGTGACAGTTTGATTGTAAAACGGCGGAATAAATAGATAAACAAAAAATGAAAGGGGGCTTTATTATTGGGCCGGTCATTAAAGAAGGGGCCGTACTGTGAGGAACGCCTGCTTAAAAGGATAGAAATGATGAACGATAATGGCGATAAAAAAGTTATCAAGACCTGGTCCAGGCGCTCAACTATCTTTCCTCAAATGGTAGGACATACCATTGCTGTACATGATGGACGAAAGCACATTCCTGTATATATTACCGAAGATATGGTTGGGCACAAGTTGGGTGAGTTTGCAGTTACCAGGCTCTTTAGAGGGCATGGTCACCATACGGAAAGGTCTACAGCGCTTAAATAGAAGCTGGAAGCAAGAGACCTGATAAAAGAAAAATTTTATCTCTAGACCTTGGCGTCAATGTCCGGCATCTAAATGAAGGGGGTAAATAACCTGTGGAGGCAAAAGCCACAGCTAAATTTGTGATGATTTCTCCGCGCAAGGTGCGCATTGTGGTGGACCTGATCCGGGGCAAGAAAATACAGGAGGCCTTAGCTATATTGAAATATACTCCTAAGCGGGCCTCAGAGGCTGTAACTAAGGTGGTTAAGTCTGCTGCTGCTAATGCTGAGCATAACCAGCAAGCCAGTAAAGATGAATTGTTTGTTACCGCAGCATTTGTAGACCAGGGGCCTACCCTGAAACGGTTTCAGCCCCGTGCCATGGGTCGCGCGGATGTTTTGCGCAAGCGTACCAGCCATATTACGGTCGTAGTAGGCGACCAAAAGGAGGGTTAGATCTTAGTGGGGCAAAAGGTAAATCCAAAAGGTCTGCGGATTGGTATTATCCGGGACTGGGAAGGCAAGTGGTTTGCCGATAAAAAGAACTACGCCGGTCTTTTGCACGAAGACCTTGCTATACGTAAGTTTATTAAAAAGAAATTGTTTATCGCAGGTGTTTCCCGTATCCAGATCGAGCGGGCTGCCAATCGCGTTAAAGTATTCATTCATACTGCTAAACCTGGTATTGTCATCGGCCGTGGCGGTATTGAGGTTGAGAATCTTCGCAAACAGCTGGAGTTGATCACGGGTAAACAGGTCAGTGTGAATATAGTTGAAGTTAAAGTGCCTGAATTGGATGCACAACTTGTTGCCGAAAATGTTGCTTCACAACTCGTAAAGAGGATTGCCTTCAGAAGGGCTATGAAGCAGGTGGTAACACGTTCCATGAAAATGGGCGCAAAAGGCATTAAGATTGCCTGCGGCGGCCGGTTGGCTGGTGCTGAAATTGCCCGCACTGAGTGGTATAGCGAGGGCAAGGTGCCACTTCATACGTTGCGTGCAGATATAGACTATGGTTTTGCTGAGGCAAACACAACTTACGGAAAAATTGGAATTAAAGTCTGGATTTATAAAGGAGAAGTTTTGCCGGCAGCTAAAACTCCCCAAAAAACCCCGACCAGGGGAGGGAAGGAAGTTCCCGGTGAAGGAGGCGTATAGGGATGCTTATACCGAAAAGGGTAAAATACCGTAAACAGCACCGCCCCAGTACAGCCGGTAAGGCCAAAGGCGGCAGGGAAGTCAGTTTTGGAGAGTATGGACTTCAAGCATTGGAGAGCGCCTGGATTACGAACAGGCAAATTGAAGCAGCCCGTATCGCTATGACTCGCTACATTAAACGGGGCGGCAAGGTGTGGATAAGAATATTTCCAGATAAGCCGATTACCACCAAGCCAGCCGAAACCAGGATGGGATCCGGTAAAGGTACTCCTGAGTACTGGATTGCCGTGGTAAAGCCAGGGCGAATCATGTTTGAACTGGCAGGCATTAGCGAAGAAGTGGCCCGTGAAGCTATGCGGTTGGCTTCTAACAAGTTACCGATAAAAACCAAGTTTGTGAAACGCGGGGAAGTGGGTGAGGTCAATGAAGGTTAAAGACATTAGGGATTTGACCGATGCCGAGTTGAACAAAAAGCTGGACGAATCTAAGGATGAACTCTTTAAGCTGAGGTTTCAGATGGCTACCGGACAGCTGGATAACCCTATGAAGTTGCAAGAAGTCCGACGTAGAATTGCTCGTGTTAAGACCATAATCCGTGAGCGCGAGTTAGGGATTCAGCAAGCCTAGTATGAAAAGTTATTCATCAGAATCATAACCGTGCCGGGATGTCTTAACTTTGTAAAGGTGTTTTGAGTAATGTTAAGGTTGAGATATCCTGAGTAAGGAAGGGGTAGGATCAAATTAATGGAAGAGCGTGGCATGCGCAAGGTTCTTACCGGCAGGGTGGTAAGTGATAAAATGGAAAAAACCGTGGTGGTGGCTGTTGAAACCCTGGTCAGGCATCCCATGTATCAGCGCATAATTCGCCAGACCAGGAAGTTTAAAGCTCATGACGAGGATAACACTTGCCGGGTTGGCGATAAAGTTAAAGTAATGGAAACCAGGCCGCTGTCTAAAGAAAAGCGGTGGCGGGTTATTGAAATTTTGGATAGGGCGGACCAGATTTAAGGGAGTTGGAAGTGTGAGGAGGTTGCTGCTGTGATTCAGGTTCAGACTATGCTCACTGTGGCGGATAACACGGGCGCGCGCCGGCTTATGTGTATACGCGTTTTGGGGGGGTCGCTCCGACGCTATGCCGGGGTAGGGGATATTATTGTGTGTTCTGTTAAAGAAGCCACGCCAGGCGGCGTTGTTAAGAAAGGTGACGTAGTGAAGGCCGTTGTTGTACGTACAAATAAAGAAGTAAGGCGCCCGGATGGCTCATATATCAAATTTGATGAAAATGCTGCTGTAATCATAAAGGACGATAAAAGTCCAAAGGGTACTCGTATTTTTGGGCCGGTGGCGCGCGAATTAAGAGACCGCGAGTTTATGAAGATAGTTTCACTAGCACCGGAAGTGCTTTAATAAAGCGGTGAAAACAACATACATGGCGGTCCTTTATTGTGCAGCTTGTATTGTAGCGGGTAACCCCGGGTTTCTTCCAAGGTGTATTCTGAAAGAACTTGTATCCGGCTGCATTGCATGATGAACAGCGACCGCATCAGGAGGTGGATAAGCATGGCAAACCCTAAGGTTCACGTCCGCAGAGGGGATACTGTAATGGTAATAAGCGGTAAAAGCGTGGGTAAAAAAGGCAAGGTAATAGCAGTAATACCGGATAAAAACAGGGTAGTAATTGAAGGAGTAAACATTGCAAAGCGACATGCCAAGCCAACCAGGCAAATGCCGCAAGGAGGTATATTGGAAAAAGAAGCTCCGGTTCATAGCTCCAATGTAATGTTATTTTGTAATAAATGTAATACACCAACTAGAATCAGTAAAAAAGTTCTCGCAAACGGGGAAAAAGAGCGAGTTTGTAAAAAATGTGGGGAAACCATCTGATTAAAAGCATGAAGCTAAGTGGATCAAAAACTTCGACTACGAATATAGTGTGATTACTACCAGGAAGGGAGGTAGTTCAGGTGGCAAGAATGAAAGACAAATACAAGAACGACGTTGTAGCGGCGATGATGCAAAAGTTTGGCTATAAAAATATCATGCAGGTCCCTAGACTGGAAAAAGTTGTGCTTAATATGGGCGTAGGTGAGGCTATTCAAAACTCTAAGGCCATCGATTCCGCTGTAAGTGATCTGATGATCATAGCCGGACAAAAGCCGGTTACAACTAAAGCAAAGAAATCCATCGCTGCTTTTAAGTTGCGCGAAGGAATGACAATAGGTGCTAAAGTAACTTTGCGCGGCGCACGGATGTATGAGTTCGTTGATAAACTTTTTAATATTGCGTTGCCCAGGGTGCGTGACTTCCGTGGTATTTCCCCTAAGTCCTTTGATGGCCGTGGTAATTATAGTATGGGTATTCGCGAGCAGCTTATTTTTCCGGAAATCGAGTATGACAAAATTGATAAGATACGTGGTATGGATATTATTTTTGTTACTACTGCAAAAACAGACGAAGAGGCCAGGGAACTATTAAGATTAATGGGCATGCCTTTCCGGGCAGCGTAACTTTTACAAATATCAGACCACCTCAAAGGGGGCGAATTGGTGGCTAAAAAGTCAATGGTTTTAAGAGCAATGCGAGCTCCAAAATTTGCAGTGCGCGGTCACAACAGATGTAAAATATGTGGGCGGCCGCATGCTTTCATGAGAAAATTTGGGATCTGCCGGATCTGTTTCCGGGAGCTTTCCTATAAAGGTGAAATTCCAGGAATCCGCAAAGCCAGTTGGTAATCAGGAAGGAGGTAGTTGCACATGGTTATGACCGACCCCATTGCAGATTTCTTGACCCGAATCCGTAACGCCAATACATTTTATCACGATAAAGTAGAGGCACCAGCATCCAAAGTGAAAAAGGCAATTGCTAACATCCTGAAAGATGAAGGTTTTGTCAGAGAATGTGAGTTTATTGAAGATGGCAAGCAGGGGATAATCCGGGTCCACCTCAAATACGGCGCTAATAAAGAGCGGGTGATCATCGGCCTCAAACGCATATCAAAGCCAGGCTTAAGAGTATATGCAAGAAAAGATAATGTTCCGAAAGTCCTGGGTGGCCTTGGTATCGCCATCATTTCCACCTCCAAGGGGTTCATGTCTGATAAGCGGGCTCGTAAAGAAGGCCTGGGGGGAGAAGTTATTTGCTACATTTGGTAGTTCGAATTTATTTAGGATGGCAGGTGTAATTTATGTCCAGGATTGGTAGGCTACCGGTACCGGTGCCCGCCGGTGTTGATGTTCAGATTGAGGGAAACCGGCTGCGGGTAAAGGGCCCGAAAGGGCAGTTGGAAAGAAGTTTACACCGTGATATGGTTGTCAAATTCGAAGGAGGGCAATTGCTGATAGAACGCCCTTCTGATAATAAACTACACAAGTCCTTACACGGGCTCACCCGTACCCTGGTTAATAATATGGTAGTAGGAGTAACAGCCGGTTTTCAGAAAAATCTCGAACTTGTTGGTGTGGGTTACCGGGCTTCCAAGCAGGGTAACAAACTCGTGCTGGCTCTGGGTTATTCCCACCCAGTCGAGATCGAGCCTGAGGCAGGTCTGGAAATAGAAGTTCCGGCACCGGCTAGGATTAGCATTAAAGGTATTGACAAGGAAAAAGTAGGTGCGCTGGCAGCGGTTATCCGTGCTGTGCGGGAGCCTGAACCATATAAAGGTAAAGGGGTCAGGTACGAGGGTGAAAAAGTTCGCCGCAAAGTAGGTAAAGCAGGCGGCAAAAGGTAAGAAGTAAGAATAAACAGTCGGAAATTGTTTATCAAATTTACTTAAGAAAGGCAGTGACCTAAGTGCTAAATAGACCCGACCGTAAGGCCCTGCGGGCAAAAAAGCGCTTCAGGGTGCGAAAGAAAATAACTGGTTCCGCCGGTCGACCCAGGTTAAATGTTTTTCGCAGTATCCATAATATGTATGCCCAGCTAATTGATGATGACCGCGGGGTAACTCTGGTGGCCGCTTCAACATTGGCACCTGAGCTAAAGGGTAAACTACCTGCGGGCGGTAACGCCGCAGCTGCTGCAGCGGTAGGTGAATTGCTAGCCAAAAAGGCCTTGGACGCTGGGATTAATAAAATTGTTTTTGACCGCGCCGGTTATATTTACCATGGCCGGGTTAAAGCCCTGGCAGAAGCAGCGCGGGCAGGCGGGCTGGAATTCTAAATCGGTGAAAGGAGGTAAGTAGATGGCAAGAATTGACGCCAGCAAGCTGGAAGTAACTGAGAAAGTAGTATATATCAACCGGGTAGCCAAGGTTGTAAAAGGTGGCCGCAGGTTCAGTTTTTCAGCCCTGATGGTAGTGGGCGATGGCAATGGCTACGTCGGTGCTGGACTGGGTAAGGCGGGCGAGGTTCCCGAGGCTATTCGCAAAGGTATTGAAGATGCAAAAAAATCTTTAATAAAGGTACCTCTTTCCGGCACTACTATTCCCCACGAGGTAATTGGGGTGTTCGGGGCGGGTAAAGTGCTTCTGAAGCCGGCTGCGCCTGGTACTGGTGTGATCGCTGGTGGGCCGGTCAGAGCAATCCTGGAACTGACCGGGATTCGCGATATACTAACAAAGTCTTTGGGTTCGAATAACGCTAACAATATGGTCCATGCAACTATGGAAGCCTTGAAAAGCCTTAAGACTCCAGAGGAAGTAGCCCGCCTTAGAAATAAGACAGTAGAAGAATTGCTGGGTTAGAGCGTAATGTAAAATAATGCATAAAAAAAGAAAACGCTCTAAAAAAGGGGGAAAGGGTTTTGGCCAATTTGAAGATTACCCTGGTCAGAAGCTTAATTGGTCGCCCGGCGGACCAGCGGGTCACTGTGCGTACTCTGGGCCTGACCAAATTAAACAGTTCAGTAAAACATGAGGATACCCCGCAAATAAGGGGTATGATCGATAAAGTTGCCCATTTGTTAAAAATTGAGGAAGTTGGATAAACATTCGGATCTTGTGGATATCATGTCAAGAAGCGGTTATCCAGGAATCTTAAGGGGGTGTTGCTTTGAAATTGCATGAATTAAGTCCAGCTCCCGGTGCAAGGCCTAAACCTACCCGCAAAGGTCAGGGAATTGGATCTGGCCTGGGTAAAACAGCTGGCCGCGGCCACAAAGGACAGAAGTCGCGCTCCGGCGGAGGCGTCCGCCCTGGATTTGAAGGTGGGCAAATGCCACTACAGCGCCGGATGCCCAAGCGTGGTTTCTTTAATAAATTTTCTAAAGAAATTATTGCCGTAAATGTTGCCGAACTTAACATATTCGAGGACGGAGTTACCGTAACTCCTGAAACATTGCTCGCTGCAGGTTTGATTAAAAAAGTTGGAGACGGCGTAAAAATACTTGGTAACGGTAACTTGGAAAGGTCTCTAACAGTCTGTGCCCAAGCTTTCAGCAAGTCGGCTGAAGAAAAAATTACAGCTGCCGCCGGTAAAGCAGAGGTGATTTAATTGCTGGGTAGCTTATTTAGCGCCCTCAAAGCCTCGGAGTTGAGGACAAAACTCCTGTATACTCTAGGAATGATCTTTATTTTCCGGCTGGGTGCCCATATTCCTGTACCAGGGGTCAATCCTGATCGATTTGCCGAGCTAGTCAATAGCGGGGCAATTTTTGGGTTCTTCGACGTTATTTCCGGTGGTGCCCTAAAGAACTTTTCTGTTTTTGCCATGAGCATTACGCCCTATATCAATGCCTCTATTATTATGCAGCTACTGACAGTGGTAATCCCGCACCTGGAGCGTCTTGCTAAAGAGGGTGATGAGGGACGCAAAAAAATTACCCAGTATACACGTTATCTAACCGTGGTGCTGGCATTTATTCAGGGCCTCGGTATGGTAATCGGAGTAGGCAGGGCTTTGTATAATCCCGGTCCGGCTTCATATTTGATGGCAGCTTTCACTATCACTGCCGGGACCACTTTCCTGATGTGGACTGGTGAGCAAATAACGGAAAAAGGTATTGGCAACGGTATTTCACTATTGATTTTTGCTGGTATTGTTTCCAGAGTTCCACAAGGCATAACCAGGATTGTTGAATATTTGAATGCCGGAACTATCAACATATTAAGTATTATACTGCTGGTAATTATTGGTGGACTGGTGATTGCTGGAGTGGTTTGGGTTCAGGAAGGTCAGCGCCGTATTCCTGTTCAATATGCAAAACGAGTTGTCGGTCGGAGAGTTTATGGCGGGCAGACAACACACCTACCGCTGAGGGTTAACCAGGCGGGTGTAATTCCGGTGATTTTTGCCTCGTCATTGCTTATGTTTCCCGAGACACTTGTGCAATGGTTTTCAAATAGTGCATTTTCAAAATTCTATGTACAGTGGTTAGGCTGGGGAACTGTAGTGCACACAATCGTTTATGCTCTATTGATTATCGGTTTTACTTATTTCTATACTGCAGTAATCATGAACCCGGCCGATGTAGCAGAGAATATTAAAAAGTACGGTGGTTTTATTCCTGGCCTGCGCCCGGGTCGTCCAACTGCAGAATACATTAGTCGTGTAATGAATAAAATCACCCTGGCTGGCGCTGTTTTTTTAGCTTTTGTAGCGATACTGCCAAACTTTGTGTTGCTAGCCACCAAGATACCTAATATTTACTTTGGAGGAACTGCTCTTCTGATTGTAGTGGGAGTAGCACTGGATACTATGAAGCAGGTGGAATCGCACATGCTGATGCGCAGCTACCAGGGGTTTATAAAGTAGGTGGGTTGATGATTACCTGTAAATCAGATAAAGAACTTGCCTATATGAGAGATGCCGGAAAAGTTGTAGCCCGCACGCTGGTGGAATTAAAGAATGCAGTTAAAGTAAATGTGCCAACTTGCGAACTGGACCAACTGGCCGAGGACTTTATTATCAAATCTGGCGCCAGGCCGGCTTTTAAAGGGTTGTATGGCTTTCCGTACAGCATTTGTGCTTCGGTAAATGAAGAAGTGGTACATGGGTTTCCAAGTTTGCGGAAATTAAAAAATGGGGATATTATCAGTATTGATATCGGGGCGGAAGTAAATGGATATTTTGGTGACAGTGCTATCACTGTCCCTGTAGGTGATGTGAGCAGCGAAGCCATGCAGCTTATAAGAGCAACTGAGGAATCACTGTATAAAGGAATTGATCGGGCCAAGGAAGGTGCCAGGCTGTCGGATATATCTAACGCTGTTCAGACTTGTGCTGAAGGTTACGGTTATTCAGTGGTGCGGGACTATGTCGGTCACGGGATTGGCAGCAGCCCGCATGAGGATCCTCAGGTACCAAACTTTGGCAAGCCCGGAAGGGGTCCTAGACTGAAGGCAGGAATGACTCTAGCAATTGAACCAATGATTAATATGGGTACTCATGAGGTGCGGACTCTTTTTAACAACTGGACGGTAGTTACTTTAGACGAAAAACTCTCAGCCCATTTTGAGCATACTATTGCCATCACTGATGACAAACCGGAGATATTGACAAAAGTCGGCAGCCGGTAGCATGGTCAATAAAATTATTTACCGGTTTTGCTTTCCAAATAACGGGGGGAAAGGTAATCGATGGCGGAATCAGAGACGTCTGTTGATGGTTTTGTTGAGGATGCTGCTAGCCGGTTGCCGGTAACCAAGGTCAGGGATATGGTTGAGATTGGGCACCTGGTTAGTTCAATTAAAGGCCGGGACAGAGGCAGGTATTACCTGGTTGTGGGAATCATAAGTCAGTCCATGGTGTTGGTGGCAGATGGCGAAGAAAGAAAAGTTGAAGACCCAAAGCGTAAAAATGTTAGACATTTGCATTTATTTAACGTTATCGCCGGTGAAGTGTTAAACAAGGCCTTAAGTGGTAGAAGGGTTACCAACACAGATATTCGGAGAGAAATCAAGAGTCTCACTGAAACTAAATAGAGTGTTCATTTTAATTAAGGGAGGTTGGTCAGAAGCCTGATGTCGAAGAATGATGTTATCGAGGCCGAGGGTACTGTCATTGAGCCGCTGCCGAACGCTATGTTCCGAGTGGAACTGCAGAACGGGCATAAAGTATTGGCACATGTTTCCGGCAAGATCAGAATGAACTTTATTCGGATCCTTGCCGGTGACCGGGTGACAGTAGAGCTGTCTCCATATGATTTAAACCGCGGGCGGATCATTTACCGGTACAAGTAAAAATGTGTATGAGCCTATACGAAAACGGTCTTAAAGCTATGTACAGCATATTATGAGATTAATCTAATGTATGTAGTTTATTTAAAGTGGAAACTATGTTATTGGTAATATACGGAATCAGTATACTGCCGTCAGACGCAAGACGACTGATAGTCGAATTGGAGGTTTTAAGGTGAAAGTTAGGCCATCTGTTAAGCCTATCTGCGAAAAATGCAAAATTATCCGCAGAAAGGGCAAAGTTATGATTATTTGTGAAAATCCCAAACATAAGCAAGTCCAAGGGTAAAATGGGGAGGTGTGAAATAATTTATGGCACGTATTGCAGGCGTTGACTTACCAAGAGATAAGCGAGTAGAAATTGCGCTTACCTATATATTTGGTATTGGTAAGCCTACGTCACAGAAAATCCTGGAGCAGACAAATGTTAACCCTGACACCCGGGTTAAGAATTTGACAGAGGAAGAAGTAAACCGGCTGCGTGAAATTATCGAGAAAAATCACAAGGTGGAAGGTGATTTACGCCGGGAAATAGCATTAAATATTAAGCGACTGATCGAGATCGGCAGTTACAGGGGATTAAGACACCGTCGCGGCATGCCAGTTCGGGGCCAGCGGACCAAGACAAATGCCAGGACGCGTAAAGGTGCGCGTAAAACTGTCGGTGTCCGCAGAAAAAAATAGGTTAAAGGAGGTTTTTAAATGGCGCGTCGCGTAACCAGGACAAAGAGACGTGAACGCAAAAATATTGAATCAGGTGTTGCGCATATTAAGTCTACATTTAATAATACCGTTGTCACGATTACTGATACTAAAGGCAATACAATATCCTGGGCTAGCGCCGGGGGGGTAGGTTTTAAGGGCTCGAGAAAAAGCACCCCATTTGCAGCTCAAATGGCAGCTGAAAATGCGGCCAGAGAAGCTATGGAGCATGGTCTGAAAATAGTTGAGGTAATGGTTAAGGGACCGGGCGCAGGAAGGGAAGCGGCTATTCGCTCACTGCAAGCGGCAGGTCTTGAAGTAAACTTGATAAAAGATGTTACCCCAATTCCTCATAACGGATGCCGGCCGCCAAAGCGCCGGAGAGTTTAAGGAGGTTTGCTTGTATGGCAAGATATACAGGGGCTGTATGCCGGCTTTGCCGCCGGGAGGGGCAGAAACTATACCTCAAAGGTGACCGTTGCTATACGACAAAATGTGGTGTAGACCGCAGGACCTATGCACCAGGGCAACACGGTCAGGGACGCAAAAAAGTTTCGGAATACGGCCTGCAATTGCGGGAGAAACAAAAAGCCCGGCGTATATATGGCATTTTAGAAGGCCAATTCAGACATTATTTTGGGAAGGCTGAGAGGCAACAAGGTGTTACCGGCGAGAATTTGCTGCGCTTGCTGGAAAGGCGCTTGGACAATGTAGTGTACCGTTTGGGCCTCGGAGCGTCCAGGAATGAAGCCAGGCAACTGGTCCGGCATGGGCATTTTACCGTTAATGGACGAAAAGTAAACATACCTTCTTATCTGCTCAGGGTTGGCGATGTAGTTGCTGTTCGGGAAAAAAGCAAAGAATCGCCCAGGGTTAAAGAGCTAATGGAACGGGCGGCCGATCGCACTCCACCAGCATGGCTGGAATTCGATGCCGACCAGGCCAACGCCCGGGTAGTAGCCATTCCTATACGGGATCAGATTGACGCTCCAGTCCAGGAGCACTTGATTGTTGAACTTTACTCCAGGTAGGCCATTATGGTCGTTGGTCGTTAGTTGTTAGTCGTTAGGTTGTTTGTTGGAATTTTGATCAGGTTCCTTATCTGCCAACTACCAACTACTAGCCACTAACCACCAAAAAGGAGGGAGACCGTCCGTGCTTGAAATTGAAAAACCAAAAATTGAGGTCGTTCAGATAAACGACGAATGTACTTACGGAAAGTTTACTGTAGAGCCACTGGAAAGAGGTTACGGGATTACCCTTGGCAACTCGCTGCGCCGCATATTACTATCTTCCCTGCCGGGCGCTGCGGTGACCTCTGTTAAAATTAACGGAGTGTTGCATGAGTTTTCAACCGTACCAGGTGTTTTTGAAGATGTTACCAATATTATTTTGAACCTCAAGAACCTGCGCTTGAAACTTTATAGTGACGAGGAGAAAATCCTGCGGGTTGAGGCTGAGGGTGAGGGACCACTAAGAGCTGCGGACATTATCAGTGACTCTGATGTGGAGATTTTAAACCCTGAATTAACGATTGCCACCCTGGCTGATAACGCCAGCCTGTCAATGGATATTACTGTATCTAAAGGCCGCGGTTATGTTTCAGCAGAACGAAATAAAAAGGGAGAGCACATTATCGGTGTCATCCCCATCGATTCAGTTTTTTCGCCGGTGCGCAAAGTCAATTATAATGTAGAGAACACACGTGTCGGACAAATTACCGACTATGATAAGCTGACCCTTGAAGTATGGACTGACGGCAGTATCAGGCCTGACGAGGCGATCAGTCTTTCTGCTAAGATCATGATTGAACATCTACGCCTTTTTGTCGGATTGACTGAAACGGTGGGTGATGTAGAAATTATGGTGGAAAAAGAAGAAGAGCAAAAAGATAAAGTTCTGGAAATGACCATAGAAGAACTGGACTTATCTGTGCGCTCGTATAACTGCCTGAAGCGTGCTGGTATAAATACAGTCGAAGAACTGGTTCAGCGCAATGAAGATGATATGATGAAAGTTAGAAATCTGGGTAAGAAATCCCTGGAGGAAGTAGTTAATAAGCTGCATGAATTGGGCCTCTTGCTTAAAAAGAACGAAGAGTAAGGGAGGGATTTGAGAGTGAGCTACCAGAGGTTAGGAATAAATACCGGCCACAGGAAAGCTATGTTACGGAACCTGGTCACATCGCTATTTCGTGACGAACGGATTAATACTACTGAAACTAGGGCCAAAGAAGTAAGGAGTATTGCAGAAAAACTAGTCACAACGGCCAAACAGAACGATCTGGCGGCCCGGCGCCAGGCGCTGGCATATTTATATGAGGAAGAGGTTGTGCGCAAACTATTCGATAAAATTGCACCAAAATATGCCGACAGGACGGGTGGCTACACCAGGATTATTAAAACCGGTTATCGACGTGGGGATGCTGCACCGATGGTTGTTTTAGAACTGGTTTAAGTTTGTGAAGACAGCATTTATTCAGATTAAGGAACTTACTTATATTTATCACCTGGGTGGTCCGTCAGAGCAAATCGCTTTGTCAGGCGTTAATCTGGAGATAAAAAAAGGTGAGTTTCTTGCTCTCGTAGGACCAAATGGATCAGGTAAATCTACGCTGGCAAGACACCTCAACGCCCTGCTGTTACCTTTTGCGGGTTCAGTCCTGGTTGACGGTATGGATACACGCCAGCCGGAAAATCTCTGGGAAATCCGAAGGCGAGTAGGAATGGTCTTCCAAAATCCGGACAATCAGATTGTCAGTTCGCTGGTGGAGGAAGACATTGCTTTTGGCGCAGAAAATTTAGGGTTGCCTCCGGAAGAGGTCCGGGCGCGGGTAGACGAGGCAATAACATTAACCGGGTTATCAAAGTACCGGAATCATGCTCCACATCTCCTATCCGGTGGATTGAAGCAACGTCTGGCAATCGCTGGAGTTTTGGCAATGCGGCCGGACTGCCTGGTCCTGGACGAGCCGGGCGCCATGCTTGATCCTTCCGGCCGGCGCGAGTTGATGAGTACATTGCGAAAACTGCAAATTTCTATGGGTGTCACCGTGGTTTTGCTTACACATCAGATGGAAGAAGCCGCCAAAGCGGATAAAATGGTTGTTATGTCTGAAGGCAGGCCTGTACTTGCCGGGATGCCGGTTGAGGTATTTTCCAATGACAGGCTTCTGCAGGACTTGGGTCTCGAGTTGCCCGTTGCGGCTAAAATTGCCCGTCGCCTTAGCAGGCGGGGCTTTTTAGTGCCAAAAAATATAATCACCGTTGAGGATATGGTGTCATATCTATGCCGATAATCAAGGCCGAAAATCTAACGCATGTTTACGCCCGGGGCACTCCATTTGAGGTAAATTCTTTAAAAGGTATTTCACTGGAAGTCAGGCAGGGTGAGTTTTACGCGATAATCGGGGCAACTGGCTCCGGCAAATCTACCCTTGTACAGCTCTTGAACGGTATCTTGAAGCCCACTAGCGGGAACCTCCGGGTATGTGGTATCGATGTCTCCAATCCAGTGTTGCGCCGTGAACTATGGTGTAAGGTGGGACTGGTATTTCAGCAGCCCGAGCAACAGCTTTTTGAGGAAACGGTATTAGAAGATGTGGCTTTTGGGCCTAGAAATCTAGGACTGAGCGGTAAAGAAGTAGAAGAGCGGGTTGCGGATGCATTACGTTTGGTTGGCCTGGATCCAGATGAAGTTGGCAGTTTGTCCCCCTTTAGTTTAAGTGGCGGGATCCGCCGTAAGATTGCCATAGCTGGAGTGCTGGCTCTCCACCCCGAAGTGCTTGTACTTGATGAGCCGACTGCAGGTTTAGATCCATTTAGCAGAAGAAATTTAATGGAGCGAATTGATCAGCTTCGCCAGGAGCGTGGAGTCACAGTTGTGCTGGTCTCTCACAATATGGAAGAAGTAGCACGGTGGGCCGGGCGGTTGGCTGTATTGCATCATGGCCATCTGGTGCTGGAAGCGACGCCAGGAGAAATTTTTAAGAAGTCTGAGCAGATGCAGGCTATGGGTCTCGGTGTCCCTATAACTGTTGAACTGATGTTGAAATTACGGGCTCATGGCAAACCAGTACGCACAGATATACTTACTATTGATGAGGCAGTTGAAGAAATTTCCGTGTTGATGAGTCGATACGAAAAAAATGACGATGCAATGTCAAATTAGCTCGGCAACAAATAAAGTTTATGTTTTTAATATTCAGATACCAGCTGTCAAATTATGTAATGAGAGGCAGCCAAATATATGTTAACTGGTATAACCTTTGGACAGTTTATTCCAGGCAACTCTATTTTTCATCGCCTTGATCCGAGGACCAAGGTGATTTGTGTACTTGCAACCGCTATTTCAATAATAATAGCGAGTAAATGGTATGAATTTGCCCTTTTAGCAGCGTTGACTATGGGATTAATGTTTTTTTCCCGGCTTTCTGCCAGATTGTTTTTCGGCGGGTTGCGTTCCTTTTGGGTTCTGCTTGCTATTACTTTTTTAGTACAAGTATTGTTTACACCAGGGGAGGTTTTAGCAGGTCTGGGCTGGCTGAAAGTATCACGGGAGGGGCTGGTGGCTGGAGGCATTATTTTTATTAGGCTGTCGTTATTAATTTTGGTTGCTTCACTGCTTACTTTGACCACATCCCCGATCAGTCTCACTGCCGGCCTGGAAAGCCTTCTAACGCCCTTAAAACGTTTCGGTTTGCCTGCTCATGAATTGGCAATGATGATGACGATCGCCCTGCGTTTTATTCCTACCTTGTTGGCTGAGGCGGAAATTGTGATAAAAGCACAACAGTCGCGGGGGGCCAGGCTAAACTCCGGCGGGATTGTCAAACGGGCAAAAAGCTTGTTGCCTTTATTTGTACCTCTTTTTGCCGGAGCGCTGCGGCGGGCAGAGGAACTCGCCATAGCGATGGAGGCCCGCTGCTACCGTGGCGGTGCGAACCGGACCAGGATGAATAGTCTGGTTTTTGGCCTACCCGACTACATTACCATCAGTGTATCACTGGTAATTCTAACGGGAGCGGCTGGTTTGAAATTCTGGAGGTACTAATGCGAAATATAAAGGTAATTATAGCTTATGACGGCACTAACTACCACGGTTTCCAGGAGCAGCGGGGCACAAAGTATAAAACTATTCAAGGAGTAATTGAAGAGAAACTCGCTGCATTAGCAAAAAAATCAGTTCAGGTCATCGGTGCCGGAAGAACGGACGCAGGAGTGCATGCCCGGGGACAGGTGATTAATTTTTTGGCCGATGGCTGGCCAGTACCGGTAAATCGTGTGGCCAGAGCATTGAACAGCCTTTTACCGGAGGATATTGTAGCATTATCTGCAGAGGAAGTACCGGTAGATTTTCACGCCCGCTTTTCTTCGATTGCTAAAACTTATCGCTATACTATATACAACGGAAAATTTAATTCCCCCTTCATGAGACAATACAGCTATCACATCCCCAGGGAACTCGATACCGGGGCAATGCAAAAAGCCGCCGCCCATCTCAAGGGTAAACATGACTTCAGCTCCTTCCGGGCTCTGGGAACTCCGGTTAAAACTACGGTGCGTGAGCTATACCGGGCGCATATAGCTAGGGAGGAAGAGCTTATTTACATTGAATTGCATGCAAATGGTTTCCTCTACCATATGGCCCGATTGATTAGCGGCACATTGATCCGGGTTGGTCTGGGCAAAATATCGCCGGACGAAGTAGCGGGTATCCTGGCAAGCCGTAACAGCCACAAGGGAGGACCGGCAGCGCCGGCACGGGGGTTAACTTTGGAAAAGGTTTACTATCCGCAAATGATTAATTGAGGGTACTTATTGGATTTAACGCTCGTTATAGCTTGACAGTGTAAATGCATTATGTTATATATTAAATTATGGTTTTTTGGCGGCTCACAGCCCCGGGCCGTTCAAATATACTAACAGTTTTGTGTTTTTGAAGGAGGGAATTTTTATGAAGACCTTTATGGCCAAGCCTCTTGATATAAAAGAGCGCAAGTGGTACATCCTGGATGCAGAAGGCAAGGTTCTGGGCAGGCTGGCTACTGAGGCGGCCCGAATATTGCGGGGTAAGCATAAGCCTGACTTTACTCCACATATTGACACCGGTGACCACGTGATTGTGATTAATGCGGATAAGATCAGATTGACCGGAAACAAGCTTGAAAATAAAAAATACATAAGGCACTCCGGGTATCCAGGCGGCCTTAAGGAGCTAAGCTACGGCACTTTGATGAAAACAAGACCTGAGTTGGCTGTGGAGAAGGCCATCAAGGGGATGCTGCCCCACAACCGGCTGGGTGCAGACATGGCCAGGAAGCTTAAAGTATATCAAGGCCCGGAGCATCCTCACCAGGCGCAGAAACCTGAAGCCTGGCAGATGCAGTAGGGAAGGAGGAAGATAGTTAGTGGCACAAGTGATGTTTTATGGTACCGGCCGGCGGAAAAATGCTATTGCCAGGGTGTTTCTGGTACCTGGTGAAGGTAAAGTTATAATTAATAACAGACCGCTTGGTGAATATTTTGGTCGGAGAAGCCTTGAGATGATTGTTCGCCAGCCGATAGATTTGATTGGCGCAGCCGGGCGTTTTGATGTCCAGGCAAAAGTTCTGGGTGGTGGTATCAGCGGTCAGGCTGGTGCGATCAAAATGGGTATTGCCCGGGCACTGATTCAGGCTGATCCTAATCTTCGTCCGATGTTAAAGAAGGCAGGTTTTTTAACCAGAGATCCACGTATGAAAGAGCGCAGGAAATATGGTTTGAAGAAGGCTCGCCGCGCTCCGCAGTTCTCCAAGCGTTAATTTAAGAGAACAAAATAGATAAACGCCCGTTAAAAAAGGAAGGAAACCACCTTCCTTTTTTTAATGTGTGACTTTTAGCTATAGAAATTAGTTTTACCTTAAAAAATAGTAAAGTATAGAGGGGCATGTGGTATAATTTAGTAGAACCTGCTCCAATAAAAGGTTAAGCGGTTTTGGGTAATTAAATTGTTCACCTGGATAATTGCTTCGGAGGAACTGTGGAACGTTTACTCTTAGTTTTCCTGCTTACTGTCTTTATTAATTTGATTAATACCTTGGTTCGCTCATCCCGACTGGCGGGTGTTCGCACCGGGCACCTGGCTACCGCGATTTCGCTTTTTGGTGTAGTTTACCTGGCGGCAAGCTTTGCTAATACCCTTCAGGCCCCACTGCTTGCCTCGACGGTGGAGCGTATTATTGATGATGCAAGCAGTCAGTCACTTTTAGTAGAACCGGGAGTTAGCGTTATCAGCGCCTGGCCTTACCAGGATGCGCTGTCCGGCCTAAACGGAAAACTACGCCTGGTTATTTTAGGCGCTACTTCCGGGACTATCTTGGGATTGCTGCTGATCCCAAGTTTTATCACTTCTTTTTCTAATGCGATTAGAGCATTTGGCCGGACAGGTTCAGTTTTTAAGGTAATCCCGTTGATACTGCTCTCATTGTTTAGGCCCGGCAGTGGTATTGTGAAGTTTAGGCTCTCTTCTGTGGCGACCCTGAAAAAGATCCTACTGACCCGGATGACTGTCCCCAGTTATTTTCTCTATTGGAACTTGATTAGCTATAGCCTGTGGACCGCCAATGTGTTATCCGGGCTGTACGCTGGCGCCCTTTATCCAGAATTCCGCTCTACGGCGGTGCTGATGGCATCCATTGTTGGAAATGCCTCAATTGTTCTAAATGTTATGATGGTGGACCCGGTCCTGGCGAAGGTGACCGACGCTGTCGCCAGAGGAGAAAAAGACGAGTTAGAATTAAAACAAATTATATTTTATCTGGCTATATCAAACCTCCTGGGAACCCTATTCAGTCAGGTTATATTTGAGCCGGTTGCCCAGGGACTCCAGTTGTTAACGAGGTTAATTTCATAACCAAAATTTACATATTTCCTTTGTTGATAGCATATCATCTATTAGTTCAGCCGTCAGCAAGGGGGATTTTTTTTGCCGATTATGGTTGTTAACACCTTCAGAATCAAAAAGTGGGTTTTTATTGCATTTGCCCTTTTATTGCTAATTATTTATCTGTTGACCGCGGTCTTTAGGGAAAGGGATGCCCGGCACGAAGTGGAAGCCCCGTCATGGGTTATTAAAAGTAAAGTAATTGTTATTGATCCGGGGCACAAGGGAGTAGACTCTGGGGACGTGGGAAATATCGTTGTTCTAGAAAAAGAAATAAGCCGGGCCATAGCAAAAAGACTTGCTGCTATTCTCGGGCAGTCCGGGGCGGTGGTAATGATGACAGGAGAGACTGGTACCGGAGACAATGAGACCGGGACAATCGGGCTGCCAGCGCTGGCTAATGGTAATGAGGTTAACCTGTATATCGGTATTCATGTCAATAGCAATTCCTCTGTCTCCCGGCACGGTGCCCAGACCTTTGTTCAGTCAGGCTTTCCCGATAGCAAGCAGGCCGGTCAGGCCATCCAGTCGACATTATCCGACTCATTAAAAAATACCGACCGGTTAACCAGAGAGGTTGATAATAACATTGCCTCAAACATCAATGTGCCGGCGGTGCTCGTGGAGGTAGGATTTATCAACGAAAACAACAGCATGCTTTTACAGGATTCAGTCTATCAGGATAAGATTGCCTGGGCCATTTACACAGGCACGGTTAAATTCTTTGAGCAGTCGGAAAAGACCGACCGTCAGGCTGTTCAAAGAGATATAATAAATGTCTTCAAGGAGCAAGAGCCGGATTATTTGAATGAGCCATAACTCCTGGCGATAGGCATTCGCATCTGCTTTGGGAAGGGCAATTAGAGCGCCCTTCCTTTTTATATCAGACGGCTTACATAAAAATTGGGGACTTTGAGAAAATATAATTATTAGGAGATTCATTGAATGATTGCTAGGAGGTGAGCAAAAATTAATTACAGTAGATATTTGTGGGTAAAAATTGCGGTAACATTAAGCGCAGGCTTGATTGTGTTAATAATGGCTGGTTTTGCGCTGCTGGAGGGTCAGGCATCAGCCCAAAACCCAACCCTTTATTGGGGCAGCACTGGGAATGACGTTTCTCGCGTCCAGCAGAGGCTCAGCCAGTGGGGCTATTATTCAGGCATAGTGGACGGGGTGTTTGGCGGTTCTACCTCCCAGGCCGTCAGCAGATTCCAGCGAAGCAACGGGCTTAATGCGGACGGTATTGTAGGCAAGACTACCTGGGATGCACTCGGGTTAAGTGCACCGGATAATGTACCGGCTGTTTCCAGGGGGGCCGCAACCGGCCGGGGTGAACTTACCCTGCTGGCACAGGTGATTGAAGGCGAAGCGGCAGATGAACCGCTAACGGGCAAGGTAGCGGTCGGCGCGGTTATTTTAAACCGTACAAAAAGCGCATCGTTTCCACGCACAATCAGCGGTGTAATCTATCAGCCGGATGCCTTTGAATCGATCAACAACGGACAGGCTTACCGTCCTTTGACTCAGGAATCGATCCAGGCTGCAGGGATGGCTATGAACGGCTATGATCCATCAGGAGGTGCGCTATTTTTCTGGAACCCGAGTAAGAGTGTGAGCCCATGGGTATGGTCACGAAGTATTGTTACTCAAATTGGCAACCACGTTTTTGCCCGTTAAAGGAGGTGTTTATATGAGATGGTGGAAGTTAGCGGCTGTTTTCAGCCTGGTGGCGCTGGTGGCAACCGGCATCTGGGGTTACAGCCAGTATAAAACAAGCCGTAGCCTGGAGCTTTATTTAAGCAACAAGTATCAGCGCGCGTTTTATGATCTGGCGAACCAGTCGCAAAGCCTGGAGGTGCTTCTCTCAAAAAGCATGGTTGCCTCAGACCCGCGCCTGGACAGTGCATTGCTTATGGACATCCGCCAGCAGGCGGCCTTTGCCCAGTCCAATCTGGGCCAACTGCCGTTAAATGACGTGCTGGCCGGGCGGACGGCCAAGTTTCTGAGCCAGGTGGGAGACTATGCCGACAGTCTCGCCAGGCAAGTGAGCCAGGGTGAAGCCATTGACTCTAAGCAATGGGATTCGCTGAAAAATCTCTATGAGCAGTCGGTAGCGCTTAACCACGATCTCCAGGAAATGCAAGCTAATATAGCGGAAAACAATTTTTACTTTGGCGAAATGGTGCAACAGGTTAGAGCTAGACTGCAAAAACCTCCGGATACCATGGCCCAAACAGAATTCCAGGCCTTGGATAAACAAATGCAGCTATCCCCAGCTCTTATTTATGACGGGCCTTTCTCGGAACACCTGGAGCGTACCGAGCCTGCGTATTTAAGCGGATTGAGTAACATTGATGCGGCGGAGGCGGAGCAAAGGGCGCTTGCTTTTATGGACAAGCAGGACGGCATCAGTTACCAGGCCAGAGTAACTGGGGCGGCCAATGGGCGCATCCCGGCTCACCGGGTAGAAGTTATACAGGAAGGCGGTAGTGCCGTTACTGTGCTGGATGTGTCTAAGCAAGGCGGTAAAGTGATCTGGATGTTGAACTCACGACCGGTGGGCGGGCAGGCTGTAGGTATCGAAGAGGCCAGGCAGAAAGCTAAAAATTTTTTAGCTGACCGGGGTTTTGGGGAAATGCGCTCTGCTTACTACCAACTACACGGCAATGCTGCTACTTTTAATTTTGCTGCGGTACAGGAGGGTGTGACACTTTATCCTGACCTGATCAAGGTTACCGTAGCCCTGGATAATGCCGAGGTGACCGGTGCGGAAACCTCCGGCTACCTAATGTCCCACCGGCAGCGTAACCTGCCTAAAGTCGGCCAGTCCCGCGAGCAGGCGCTTGCGGTTGTGAACCCGCGCCTGACAGTAACCGGGGGAAACCTGGTCCTGATCCCGGTAGGTGCTACAGATGAGCGGCTTGCCTACGAGTTTCTCGGCAAGCTGGGTGATGACTCTTACCTTGTCTATATAAACGCAGTCAACGGGCGCGAAGAAAATATACTCAAACTTATTGAAACACCGGGCGGTATGTTGACAATGTAATAAATTAATTTCCGTAGGCATGATCGCATGAGGAACTTTTTTCTGATTGACAGGAAAAAGTTCCTGTGTTAACATAACTTTAATTTTATGATTTTGTAGAAATAACGAAAAGTAATGATGGGGACGAATAGCGCTGTTGATTGCCAGCGAGCCGGGGGTCGGTGCAAGCCCGGTCAAGAAAGACGCTTGGGCCGCCCCGGATGCCGCGGGCCGAAAACCTGATGTGGATTAAGTAAGCCATCGCCGGTTTGCCTCCGTTAAACGGCAAAGAGAAGGCCGTATCACAGGATTTACAATTGTTGTTATGCGGCTAATTAGGGTGGTAACACGTGATAAGATCCCGTCCCTTTAGGACGCGGATTTTTTATTTTTGCAGTAAGGAGTGAGATGCTTGAAAGAAATTCTAGAACTCCTCGAATCCGACGCCAAGTTGACCCCCCGGCAAATTGCAGCGATACTTGGAAGAAATGAGGAAGAGGTTGCCGAGACTATTCAGGATCTAGAAAGAAAGAAAATAATCAACGGATATTTTACTTTAATTAACTGGGATAAACTGGGGGCAGAAAAGGTTACCGCTTTAATCGAAGTCAAAATATCACCACAGAGGGACGTCGGGTTTGATGCTGTAGCAGAGCGTATTTACCGCTTTCCCGAGGTGCGCAGTGTCAGGCTGATGTCCGGAGCCTACGACCTGGCAGTGATGATCGAGGGTGGGACTATGAAAGAGATTGCCCACTTTGTCTCCTTCAAACTTGCCTCCATGGAATACGTCCTCAGCACTGCTACCCACTTTGTATTAAAGACCTACAAACACCACGGCACCATTGTCGAAGACGGGGAAGATGACAGAAGGCAGGTGATTGTACCGTGACTTTAAAAACCAATTGGTCAAATATGATTAACCCTGCAGTTAGGGATATTCCTCCTTCCGGGATCAGGCGCTTTTTCGACCTGGTTACGGAAATGAAAGATATTATTTCCCTTGGAGTGGGTGAACCGGATTTTGTAACACCCTGGCATATTCGTGAAGCGTGTGTCTATTCACTGGAGAAAGGCTATACCATGTATACCTCCAACCACGGGCTGCTGGAGCTGCGGGAGGAGATTTCCCGGGATTTAAGTCAGACCTATCAGGTGAGCTACGATCCGCGCAGTGAACTTTTAATAACGGTCGGTGTTAGCGAAGGGCTGGACTTGGCTATGCGTGTCCTGCTATGCCCGGGTGACGAGGTCCTGGTACCTGAGCCGTCCTATGTTTCCTACGCGCCGCTAGCTGTTTTAGCCGGTGGCAAGCCGGTATATTTGAAAACGTCAGCTGAGAACGGGTTTCAATTGACCGCGGATATGATCGAAAAGGTTCTTACTCCAAGAACCAAGGTAATTTTGCTGGGTTATCCCAATAATCCCACCGGTGCGACTATTGATCGAAAACACCTGCTTAATATTGCTGAACTGGCGAAGGCGCACAACCTGATTGTTATTTCCGATGAGATTTACGGCAAGTTGACCTACGTGGGGGAGCATACCTGTGTTTCTTCCCTGCCTGGTATGCGTGAGCGAACAGTCCTGCTAAATGGCTTTTCCAAGTCCTACGCCATGACCGGCTGGCGAGTCGGGTATGCAGCCGGCAACAGTGATTTTATTGCGGCTATGACCAAGATTCATCAGTACTCTATGCTTTGCGCCCCGATCACCGCCCAGGTAGCAGCCCTGGAGGCACTGCGCCACGGTCAGGGTGAAATGCGTAAAATGATTGCCCAGTACAGCCGCCGCCGGCGCCTGGTTATGGATGCCCTTGGAGAAATTGGTCTGCCATGCTTCGAGCCTCGCGGCGCCTTCTACGCTTTTCCTGACATCAGGCATACAGGTTTGACTTCTGATGAGTTCGCGGTGGAGTTGCTCAAAGAGGAAAAGGTTCTGGTAGTGCCTGGCAACGCCTTTGGGGGGCAGGGTGAAGGTTTCGTGCGCTGTGCTTATGCTGCTTCGGTTAAGGATTTGATGGAAGCTTTTAAAAGAATCGGCGCTTTTGTCCGGCGCCGGTCCGGGAGGGGGAAGGTTTTGACCTTTTCCTTCGGAAAAGCGGAGCAAAACGATAATGGAATACGAAAGACCGTATAGTATTTCATGTAGTTAACCGGTTGGACTCAAACATGTCAGCTGCGATCGGGTAACTGATTAGCCAGGGTTCCTTGCTCAGGTGTCTACTTGACATACCAGGAGTAAAGTATTAACCTAGTACCGTGAATAATTTGTATCTGTGTCACGATACTTCACGATATTCAGCTTTGATTGGTCAAAACAGTGGCAAGAGGGGGCTGAGTGACATTATTGACGGAATTGTTGAGGAAATCAGCTCCGGGCTGGCCGGGAAGTTGGCCGGAGCCCTGGAGTCAGCCCGCAGCAGCGGAGCAATTATCCTTGATCAAATGCCAGAGATTACCGTAGAAGTGCCTCGTGAAAAAGATCACGGTGATTTTGCCACCGGCCTGGCTATGCTGCTTGCCCGGCCGGCGCGGATGGCGCCGCGTAAAATTGCTGAGATTATAGTAAGTAACTTTTCCTTAACCGGGACTTGGGTGGAAAGGGTAGAAATCGCAGGCCCCGGTTTTATTAATTTCTACCTGAAACCCAATTGGGTCTACCGGGTTTTGCCGCTAATCCTTGAGCGGCAGGTCGACTATGGCCGGGTCGACTTAGGCGGCGGCAAGAAAGTCCAGGTTGAATTCGTAAGCGCCAATCCTACCGGCCTGCTGCACATGGGGAATGCTCGTGGTGCGGCGTTAGGAGATACAATTGCTTCAATCCTGGACTACGCCGGCTACAGCGTAACACGTGAGTTTTATATTAACGACAGCGGAAAACAAATCGAAAATTTCGGATTATCCCTGGAAGCACGTTATTTTCAGCTGCACGGCCGGGATGTGCCGGTGCCGGAGGATGGCTATCATGGAGAGGACATCACTGATACTGTGCGCGGCTTTATCGACAGGCATGGTGATGATTTGCTGCAATCTGAGACTACCGAGCGGCGCGCTGTTCTGGTGGAGTATGCTCTGGCTGAAAAACTGGAAGCAATAAAGCGTGTACTGCTGAATTTTGGTGTCCGTTATGATGTCTGGTTTTCCGAGCGTACGCTGTTGGAATCCGGAGCGATCCAGGATACATTGAATTTTTTACGGGAACACAACTACATTTACGAAAATGAGGATGCTCTTTGGTTTAAGGCTACAGAATTCGGAGTGGATAAGGACGAAGTAGTTGTGCGTTCGAATGGGTTACCTACCTACTTTATGTCAGATATAGCCTATCACCGGGATAAGTTTCTGCGAGGCTTCGACCGGGTTATTGATATTTGGGGCGCTGACCACCACGGGCACGTGGCGCGGATGAAAGGCGCCATGGCCGCTTTAGGAAACGACCCGGCGGCCCTGGAAGTGGTAATCATGCAGTTGGTACGCCTTTATCAGGGTGGTGAGCTGGTGCGCATGTCCAAGCGGAGCGGGCAGTTTGTAACCCTGGAAGAACTGGTGGAGGAAGTGGGTAAAGACGCTGCCCGGTATTTTTTTGTAATGCGCAGCTCAGACAGTCATCTAGATTTTGACCTGGACTTGGCTAAGGCGGAAACTAACGAGAACCCGGTTTACTATATCCAATACGCCCATGCTCGTATCTGCAGTATCTTAAGGCAGTACGCCGAGCAGATTGGGGTGGGGCCTGCTCCGGGAGAGGTGGATTTTAATTTGCTCCAGGAGGAAAGTGAATTTGCGCTGGCTAGAAAGTTAGCTGATTTCCCCGGGGAAGTGGCTTCAGCCGCCAGGGGGCTGGCACCCCAGCGGATTGCGCGTTACGCGCACGAGCTGGCCGGCTTGTTGCACAGCTTTTACAACAGCCAGCGGGTGATCACCGCTGACCGGGCACTTTCGGAAGCCAGGCTGTTGCTGGTTGACGCCACCCGGATTACCCTTCGCAATGCCTTGCAATTATTAGGGCTTAACGCGCCGGAGCGGATGTAACCGATAATAGGTTATTTACAGGTCTTGTAGGCGACGGCTAGAATGTACTCTGGAATTTGAGTTGATTGTATTTTTTGGCAAAAACACGATATTAGGCTATTTGCGGACACATTAGTAGCAGACAACGATGTGGCTGTAAAACATTTATTGGTCCGATCATCAGCCGTTACGGGTTTAAAAGTGAATTCATAGCTTGAAACGATAAAGGAAAGGCAGGAGTTATGGCCAAGTTCATATTTGTAACAGGCGGTGTTGTCTCTTCGCTGGGAAAAGGAATTACGGCTGCATCTCTAGGGCGTCTATTGAAAAGCCGTGGGCTAACTGTAGCTATCCAAAAATTAGACCCTTACATCAATGTTGACCCTGGGACAATGAGCCCCTATCAGCACGGTGAGGTTTTTGTTACTGAAGACGGCGCTGAGACGGACCTGGACCTGGGACATTACGAACGGTTTATTGATATAAACATCTCCAGAAGCTGTAATGTCACCACCGGCGGCATTTACTCCACTGTGATTGAAAAGGAGCGTAGGGGTGATTTCCTGGGTGGCACCGTTCAGGTAATTCCTCATATTACAAACGAGATCAAGGATCGGGTATGCCGTGTGGCCACGGAATCCGGTGCAGATATAATCATCACTGAAATTGGCGGTACTGTGGGCGATATCGAATCGCAGCCCTTCTTAGAAGCAATCCGGCAGTTGAAGAGTGATCTGGGCAGGAGAAACGTAGTCTATATACACGTAACGCTGGTTCCGTACCTGCGTGCAGCCAATGAGTTGAAAACCAAGCCTACCCAGCACAGTGTCAAAGAACTCAGGGGTATTGGGATCCAGCCGGATGTTATTGTCTGCCGCAGTGAGCGGGCGCTTTCCAAAGAAATGGTAGATAAACTTGCTTTATTTTGTGATATTGATAAAAATGCGGTAATCCAGGCTGTGGACGCACCGTCAATATATGACTGTCCGCTGATGTTGGAAAAAGAAGGGCTGGCAGATATTGTTTTAGAGAAATTTGGTATAGTAACTGTTCCTCCGGATTTGGCTGACTGGCGCGACATGGTCTTAAAAATGAGAAACTTGCGCTATATTACCACCATTGGGCTGGTTGGGAAATATGTATCCTTGCCCGATGCCTACCTGAGTGTAGCGGAAGCCCTGCGCCATGCAGGATTTTCAAGTGGTACCGCGCTAAATATAAAGTGGATCAATTCAGAAGAAATCGATCATTCTAATGTAGATCAATTTTTGTCAGATGTGGATGGGGTCCTGGTGCCCGGTGGTTTTGGGGACCGGGGCATTGAAGGCAAGATTGAGGCCATTCGCTACGCCCGGGAAAAAGGTGTGCCTTACCTGGGACTTTGCCTGGGGATGCAGTTAGCGGTAGTTGAGTTTGCCCGAAATGTGTTAAATTGGCAGGGGGCAAACAGCACCGAGTTCGATCCTGTAACTCCCTATCCGGTTATAGACCTGCTGCCTGAGCAAAAAGAGCTTGATCAAATGGGGGGAACTATGCGCCTGGGCCGCTACCCTTGCGCTTTGCAGCCTGGTTCTCTGGCCTGGCAGTCCTACCAGACGGATATCATTGGTGAAAGGCACAGGCACCGCTACGAGCTAAACAACTTTTACCGCGCGGCTTTAGCCAATGGGGGCCTTGCAATTACCGGAATAAGTCCAGACGGTTACCTGGTGGAGATAATTGAGTTGCCTGGCCACCCCTGGTTTGTGGCCACCCAATTCCACCCGGAATTTAAGTCCCGGCCCAACCGGCCCCACCCCCTGTTTCGAGATTTCATTGGAGCGGTGCCAAAACATATAAACCAACCTATTTAGAATGACAAGTTGAGGACAGCTTTGGGTAACCCCAGAGCTTTTTTGTTCAAATACGCATGTTTCAGGTTTAAATCAGCATGATAAAGTAACTTGGGTTTCATTGAATAATCATATGTGTGCCCTGTGGGGAAGTGAAGTTTTGGTTGAGGTGAGGCTGTATATTAGTATTACCGGAGGTGCTGTTGAATGAGGAAGAAATTGATTGCAGGCATTATCCTTGCTTTTGCTTTGTTTTCTGTAGTTGTTGTATTTGCTTTGCGGACGGGTGGTGGGCCGGCCGCTACTCCAGGTTCTGAGTTCGGGGAAATAGGGGTAATTTATGTGGAGGGGGTTATAGCCTCTAGAGGGGGCAATAGTGGGATGATCGGAGGCAGCGTCAGTGCGGAGGAAATTGCCGCTACCTTAAGAAAGACTGCCGCTAACCCGCAAATAAAAGCTTTGGTGATCCGGTTGAACAGCCCGGGCGGCACCCCTGCGGCTGCCCAGGAAATTAGCATGGAGATAGAAAGGTTGCGGCAGTCTGGTAAAAAGGTGGTGGCTTCTATGGGTGATACAGCCACTTCAGGTGCTTACTGGGTGGCCGCAGGCGCAGATCAAATTGTCGCCAACCCGGGTACACTTACAGGAAGCATCGGGGTAATCATGCAGACTACAAACCTGCAGGAACTATATGATAAATTGGGAATCAATACTGAAACTTTTAAAAGCGGCTCCCACAAGGATATGGGATCCGCCTCAAGGCCGGTAACTCCTGAGGAGAGGGCAATATTCCAGTCGATGATCGACGATATCTACGGCCAGTTTATTGATGTTGTGGCAAACGGCAGGCATAAGGATCCAGCTGAAATAAGATCACTTGCAGACGGACGAGTCTTTACCGGGCGCCAGGCCCTGGAGCTTGGTCTTGTCGACCGGTTGGGCGATTTCCATGATGCCGTGCTTTTGGCCGGAGAGCTGGCGGGAATACCAGGTGAGCCGGTAGTAACCGAAATTGGACCTAAAAATATTTGGCGCGACCTGCTGGGAGGTGTCGGTGGAACTACCCTCTGGGGGGCAGTGCTGCCGGCTTTTCCCTTGGAGGATGTGCCTTATGCTGTTAACCTGCGGTAACTAACTTAAGGCTTAGTTAAGGATGGTCCAGTTTTTGAAAACACCGGCTCCAGCATAGTTTTAAGAAATTGCTTGAGCATTTAAGCCGTTTTAAAGGGGGGGTTGTTTTGACCGGAGAGCTTGAAGGTGGGATGAGCGAACAGGTGCCGGCTGAAACCGGGGTGGGTCCTTTGAGAGGGAAAGATTGCATTCCTGCTAGTGAAGGGGACGTACCTGCTGTGGCAGATGGCCCGGCCAAAACCCAGGCTCAATGCGGGTATGCCGGTGGGGTTCAACCAGGACTGGGTATTTTGGAGTTGGTTTATGGTTTGCTTTTTGACCCGTATAAAACAATGGTGATTGTGGCCCGGAGACCACCAGTCGGTATTGCTTTCCTGGTTGTTACCGTAACAGGGATTTTAGGGTTAATTTCAGGTTATTTTGCCGCCTCTCAGGTGTTTGCCACTGGCTTCCCGGGCACAGGACCGGAGCAAGAGGCTGCGATTTTCCCGGCGTTACTGCCCTTGGGAATGATGCTCGGCTTGTTCTGGGGTTATTTAAAATGGTTTGGCTTCAGCGCAGTACTTCATCTGGCAGCAGGGTTAATTGGCGGGAGTGGCACTGCCGCAGGGGTTTTTGCATTAGTAGGGCTGGTTAATATGCCGTCAATCTTATTGATTCCGGTAAACCTGTTGATTTACTGGCTGGGAGCAGGCAAGATAATGGTCGCTTTGCTGGCGGGGTTAACCGGGCTGGCATCGGCAGTATGGACCACCATTTTGCTTGTTCTCGGTCTTAAACAGGTGCATGGACTGACAACCGGGCGGTCGCTGCTGGTTGTATTTGCCCCCTTTCTTACCCTGGCAGTTTTGGTGTTATTATTCATTGTAGTGCTGGTGCTGGTTGTAGCTGTTCAACCAGCAGGGATGTATCATCCCGAATTCTTCTAGAACATATATTCAATATTTTATATTACTGATTGTTTTAGGCATTAACGGAGAGCACCTATAAACCGTTTGAAATACCCGCATTGAGGAAAAAGGATTTTTCCCCCTGTTGTCGAATATGTTTTTTATAGAAATACCCCGCAGGTGATGGGGTCCAAGGGAGGGTTTAAGCAATGCTTGTTGCCACGAGTGCCGTACTGGCTATGCGTTGCCCGGAATGTGGAAAAATGGACGTCCATAAATTATCCCGGTTTTCCCTCCCCAGAGGCAAGACTGTCTCAGTTAATTGTTCCTGTGGCGCCAGCAAATTTGAGATTATTAAAAACCGGTCCGGTTTTCTGCTGAAGTTTGCCTGCATGGTTTGCGAAACAAAACACTTTCTTGAGGTTTCCGGCAAGGTGCTTTGGTCCGATGGGGTAACCAGCCTGTTCTGTCAGGAAACCGGTATGGAACTGGGCAGCTTTGGCCCTGCAGACAAGATCGATGAAATAGTTTTCAGGCATGAGCAGGAGATGGAAAACCTGCTTGATGAGCTTGAGGATGACAGTTACTTTCATAACCCGGAAATCATGTATGAGGTTCTGAACTGCCTGCATCATATAGCCGACCAGGGGGAGCTGTCCTGCCAGTGCGGTGATTATAAGATTGAAGTAGATATTTTCCCTGACCGGCTTGAATTGCACTGTGGGAACTGTGACAGTATCAATATTGTCTACGCGGAGACTGAGGAGGATCTGAAAGTCATCCAGCAGGTTGACTCAATTGAGTTAACCTTGCACGGTTTTAAGTGCCTTGATAGTCTGTCCAGCACGGGTAAATTAAAGAAGATGCGGCGCAAAAGAAATAAGACATAATTTATATGTCCTCCGGCCATGCTGATAGTAATATATATAAATATAGAGGGGATAGTATGGCTTTGGTACCTGTTAGTGAATTATTGCAGCAAGCAGAGGCCGGCGGCTAGTCGATCGGTGCTTTCAACTGCAATATTGATATAAATATCCGTGAAGCTTTTGTTGCCGACGCCCGTAAGTGCTGAGCGACAACCCGCAGGAAATTGACCCGCGCAAAGTGCTTGCCCCGGCTGGAGAAGCGTGCTATATCAGTCATCCGTGAATGTTCCGCGTTTTCGGAAGTGCAAATAAGTTTTGGAAAGGAGGTGCTTAAGATAAAACTGTTCATAGATACGGCGAATGTTGACGAAATCAGGGAAGCCTATTCCCTCGGGGTGATCTGCGGTGTTACAACTAACCCCTCATTAATTGCCAAAGAGGGGCGTAACTTTGCTGAAGTGGTACGGGAAATAGTATCGATTGTAAACGGCCCGGTCAGCGCCGAGGTGGTTGGCACCCAGTCAGTGGATATGGTCGCCGAGGCGATCGAGTTGGCCGGCATCCACCCGAACATTGTCATTAAAATCCCGATGACGGCGGAAGGCTTAAAAGCAACCAAAATTTTATCTGATAAAGGCATTCATACCAATGTTACTCTGGTATTTACCGCCAACCAGGCCCTTCTGGCAGCACGTGCCGGCGCTACCTATGTAAGCCCCTTTGTTGGCCGCCTGGACGACATCAGCCAGGAAGGAATGGGTCTGATTTACGATATCGTGGATATATTTGAACGCTACGGAATTACCACCGAGATCATTACCGCCAGTGTCCGCCACCCGATCCACGTCACAGCTGCGGCAAAGGCCGGATCTCATATCGCAACTGTTCCATATAAGGTAATTATGCAAATGATCCAACATCCTCTGACCGACGCGGGGATTAAAAAATTCCTGGCAGACTGGGAAACTGTAAAAGATAAATAGAGTGATTGGCCGCATCCAGAGAGACATGCTGTTCGGTTGCCTGAACAACACCACAGCGGCCTGGTTGGCGGCTTATTTTTTACTTCGCCCTTTGCTGGAAAGAAGACGGCGAGGCCACTGGGAATAAAATGCGCCGGTACTGGTTATAAAAATAATAGCGATCAGCTATTTAGTAATTCCCTTTGAAGGGAGGGTTGCCGTTGAACTATGCCGACCTTGAGAGCAAAACCATGGTCGAGCTCTACAAAATTGCTAAAGGTCTTGATTTGCCGGCTTATTATAAGTTTCGCAAAAAGGAATTGATTTTTGAAATTTTAAAGGCGAAAACCAAAAAAGACGGTTTGATGTTTGCAAAAGGTGTATTGGAAATACTGCCTGACGGTTACGGTTTTCTCCGGCCCATGCAATACCTGCCCAGTAACGATGATATATATGTGTCAGCTTCCCAGATTAGGCGCTTTGATTTGCGTACTGGTGACATGGTTGCCGGGCAGGTAAGACGGCCGAAGGAAAGCGAACGCTATTTCGCGCTGCTGAGAGTCGAGCAAGTTAACGGCATTGACCCGGAACAGTCTGGGGAGAGATTTCATTTTGACGGACTGACTCCTCTCTACCCGATGCAGCGCATCACCCTGGAAACCGATCCGGATAAGCCCTCCACCCGTATCATTGACCTTGTTGCCCCGATCGGGAAAGGCCAGCGCGGCCTGATTGTTTCCCCACCCAAAGCAGGCAAGACTATTCTCCTGAAGGAAATCGCGAACAGTATTACTGTGAACCACCCGGAAATTGTCTTGATCGTACTGTTAATTGACGAGCGGCCGGAGGAAGTTACCGATATTGAGCGCTCGGTAAACGGTGAGGTTGTAAGTTCGACTTTTGACGAACCTCCTGAAAACCATGTTAAAGTAGCAGAAATGGTCCTGGAGCGGGCAAAGCGGCTGGTCGAGCATCGTTATGATGTGGTGATCCTGCTGGACAGTATTACCCGTCTGGCCCGCGCTCATAATCTGGTGGTGCCGCCAAGCGGCCGCACCCTTTCCGGTGGAGTGGATCCCGCTGCCCTGCACAAGCCAAAACGCTTTTTTGGCGCGGCGCGCAATATTGAAGAGGGCGGCAGCTTGACCATTCTTGCAACCGCCCTGGTGGAGACTGGCAGCAGGATGGATGACGTAATCTTTGAAGAATTTAAAGGTACCGGAAACATGGAGTTGATTCTGGATAGGCGTCTGGCGGAAAGAAGAATTTTCCCGGCTGTTGATGTAAACCGTTCAGGAACGCGCAAGGAAGAGTTGCTGCTTTCAAAAGACGAGTTGGATATGATCTGGCAGTTTCGCAAGGCAACCAGCGGCATGAACCCTATGGAAAGCATGGAAATGCTTCTTGAACAGATCAAAAGGACCAAGACGAATCATGATTTGCTCCATGCCTTCCGTCACCTGCGGCGCGCCGGGTTGGCCAACGGGCGTACGGAGCCGACCCGTAAGGGTGCCTGCAATGGCAGTTAAAAACGAGAAATGAAGGGTACAAACTAGATTCCTGTGACATCAAGCTAAAGCCTACCTCTATGTATAAATTTCACCTTTTCAGGCAAAACTAGTTATTGATTGCTTTGGAAAGGTGATTTTTTATGAAAAAAAACATACTAATAACAATTGCATCGGTGTTGGTTATTGTGTGGGCGGCAGGACCTGCTGCAGCACGTCTCGATGAGCGGATTTTGGAGGGCGCGCCCTACATCACACCGCCACCGGCTATTGAAACTGTGGCGCACAGTCTATATGAGGTCAAGCCCGGGGACACACTCTCTCAGATTGCTAAAGGGAGCGGTGTTACGGTTGATGTTCTTGCGGCAGCCAACGGCCTGATTAACCGGGACAATATTCATACCGGCCTGTTGTTAATAGTGCCGTCGGATTATACTGTACACCAGGTTAAGGCAGGGGAAACGTTGTCGGGCATAGCCGGAAAGTACCGGGCGGATGCCCGCGCAATTGCCGCCAGAAACGGTCTTGCCAATATGAATAGTATCATTGCCGGCAGGCAATTGCTGGTTCCCCGACCTGCAGCATATGATGAGTCTGACTTGCCGGTTGGGGCGGACGCACAGGTGCGGCCATTGTCCTGGCCTCTTGTTGGCACGATTACATCTTCCTTTGGGTTGCGTGACGGACGGCCTCATGAGGGGATAGACATTGCTGCCGAGGAGAATACCCCAATACGGGCATCAGCGCCGGGCCGGGTTGTATTTGCCGGTCCCAGGGGTACCTACGGTCTGGCGGTAATCATTGACCATGGCAGCGGGGTGCGCACGTTATACGCTCATTGCGCAAATCTATTCGTATCTGAAGGGAACGTTGTCGATGCCGCCACAGTAATCGCTCTGGCCGGAAACACAGGTCGTTCAACCGGCCCCCACCTGCACCTGGAGGTATTGTTAAATGGCGTTCCGCTGGATCCGCTGACCTGTCTGGGGCAGGAGATCTATTACGGTTAGATTGCTGATTATAAAGATCGCTTTTGGCGCGATTTGACTCAAGTATGGTAGACCTGTGTAACTGAAAGTAAATTGAACCAAAGTGAATCATTATAAAACAATGGCAGCCGGCTAAAAGTTGCCGTTGTTTTTTTTGCTTTAACGGGTTCCCGGTGTGCCCGTTGAGATATTTAAAAAGAGCTGACCTTAATCACTTTACATGCATTATTTTAAAAGTTATATTTAAAAAAGATATTATATTTTGCTAAATATCTTTAGGGGGTCTACAGATTGTACCGCTTACTTTTTGCCGGGGATGATGGTCAGCTTTATGACCACCCTGTTTTGCGCGCCACCGGCCGGACCGGAGACCGGTTCGTTGAACTGTCCGGCGAGGATATGGAAAAGCTTCCTGCCGGGGCTTCTATGGTGCTGGTGCCTGGTGGGGTGCCGGTGGGCATGACCCGGGCCGGAAATTTTTCTGCGCTCGAACATAACCCCTGGACTGGAGAGCGGTCATGGGCGGTGGGCGCGCTTTTGCCGCAAGGTTATACCCGTACGTACCTTCCTGCGTATACCAGGAGCGAAAAGGAGAAGCCCCTGCCACTGTTGGGGTACACTGCTGTTGCCTGCCGGGCAGGCGAGCTGTATGCAGCAGTCCGGCGCACCGATAACCCGGAGCAATGGGACCCGGCTCACTACGACACAATAGACTTGCCCCAGCTGGTAAAGAATAAACTTGACCTGTTTCCCAAAAACCCGATCCTCAGTCATTTAGCTCACTGTGCGCTGGAGTATCACTGTTTTACCGCCCAAAATATATTTTATGGCCGGTGGGAGGGAGGCTTACCGGTTTCCCCCGCCTGCAATGCCCGCTGTTTGGGCTGTATTTCCTTGCAGCCGGCCGGGTGTTGCCCGTCTCCGCAAGCGCGGATCGGATTTAGTCCGAATGCGCTCGAGGTGGCTGAAGTTGCAGTGCCCCACTTAAATAGCGGGGCGGAGGCAATCATCAGTTTTGGCCAGGGCTGCGAGGGAGAGCCGTCGCTGGCAGCCGCTACTATAACGGATGCAATTGAGATGATCCGGGCTGAGACAAGCAGGGGAACGATTAATATGAACAGCAACGGCGGCAATAGCGCCGGGGTTATTGAAATCTGCCGCGCCGGCCTTGACGCAGTCCGGGTCAGCATGATCAGCGCCCGTGAAGACATTTATAACGCCTACTACCGACCGCAGGGCTATACTTTGGCCGAGGTCTGTCAATCGCTTGAGGCGGCGGGCCGGCTTAATGTATATACTTCGCTGAATCTTTTGGTTTTTCCCGGTCTGACAGATCGTGCAGCAGAGGTTGCGGCATTGGTGAACCTAATAGTGGAAACAGGGGTAAAAATGGTACAGTTGCGCAATCTAAATATCGATCCGGATTTGCTGAATCAGCATTTGCCTGGAACCGAAGAAGAGCTGATTGGCATACCTGGTTTAATTGAGTCGCTTCAGAAAGTACCCGGACTTAAGGTGGGTAACTTCAGCCACCCGGTAAATTGAAAGGTTGTTCTTGCAGGGGGATGGCTGTTATGCTAAAATAGTCTAGTGTATCTATATGTTGTTTTTTTTATGAAAAGAGGTGAATCCGATGAAAGAAGCGATACATCCGAAGTATGGGAAGGCTAAAGTTACCTGTGTTTGCGGTGAGACCTTTGAAACCGGCTCCACGAAGCAGGAACTGCGTGTGGAAATTTGCTCCAGGTGCCACCCATTTTATACCGGGTCGCAACGGACCATAGAAACTGGCGGAAGGGCCGAACGCTTCCGTAAAAAATACGGCTTAACCAAGTAAGACGGGTAGCAGGGCGGGCGCTCTGCTATTTCTGATTATACAGGTATACGCGAGCAATTTTAGCAGCAAATTAAAGCGCTGACCAACGTTTTGTGGTGGCGGATACTCTCCCGGGAGTTTTACTGGTTATTGCAGGAATGTCCTATAAATTGGTTAAACTACCAGGTGAATATTCCAGTGATGCACTGGTGCCGATTGTTCATCGCACCAGTGCTGTGGCTTTATTAATAAACCACCGGACTACCTGATCAAGGGCAGGTGGAATTTGCTATAATTGCTTTGGGGCAGTTCGGAAGGCGGGTGAAAGTAAAAATGCTGGATAAATTGGCTGCCTTAGAGGAAAAGTATGAGGAATTAGGCAGATTAATCGCTGACCCGGAAATCATTGCTGATCTCAGCCGGTGGCAGCAGTATGTAAAAGCACATTCCGACTTGACTGATGTAGTGAGTGGCTTTAGGGATTACCAAAAAACCGTTAAAGAAATTAAAGAAGCGAGAACACTCCTTGATGAAGAGCAGGACGCTGAAATGCGGGAGATGGCGCAGGCAGAGCTGGATGATCTGGTTAAGCTGAAAGCCGAACAGGAGTTAAAGCTTAAACTCTTGCTGCTGCCCAAAGACCCGAATGATGATAAAAACGTGATCATGGAAATACGCGCCGGCACCGGCGGGGAAGAAGCGGCGCTGTTTGCCTCGGACTTGTTCCGGATGTATTCCCGCTTTTCGGAAAACCAGGGCTGGAAAACAGAAATACTCAGCGCCAATTATACCGATATTGGTGGCTTTAAAGAGATAGTTTTTCTTATAGAAGGACGGGGGGCTTACAGCCGCCTGAAATTTGAGAGTGGTGCGCACCGGGTGCAGCGGATCCCCACTACTGAGTCCGGGGGGCGGATCCATACCTCGGCAGCAACGGTGGCGGTGTTGCCCGAGGCCCAGGAGGTGGACGTGGCGATAGACCCCAATGACCTGCGCATAGATGTATTCTGCGCATCCGGCCACGGCGGACAGTCGGTCAATACCACCCAATCTGCTGTGCGGATTACCCATATACCCACGGGAATAGTTGTCTCCATGCAAGATGAAAAATCTCAGCATAAAAACAAGGATAAGGCCATGAAAGTACTGATGGCCCGCCTGCTGGACCGCGCCCAGAGCGAGCACCAGCAAATGATGGCCAGCACGCGCCGGTCGATGGTCGGAACAGGTGACCGCAGTGAGCGGATTCGCACTTATAATTTCCCCCAAAACCGGGTCACTGACCACCGGGTCGGCCTGACCCTGCACCGGCTGGACGGGATCCTGGAAGGCGATTTGAATGAAATTATCGACACCCTGATCACTACCGACCAAGCTGAGCGTCTGAAGCAGGTGGACTGAAAAGATCGATGACGAGGGTTTTATGTCCTTAACAATTAAAGCAGCACTCAGCCAGGCTAGGAGTCAACTTGCTCAAAGTCGTGCTGCGACTCCGGCGTTGGATGCTGAAGTGCTTTTGTCCCACGTGACCTGTTTTGACCGGGCGGGGCTTTACCGGGAATGGCAAAGAACTCTGACACCTGAGCAAGAAAGCGAATTTTTTGCTGTGGTCAATGAGAGACTGTCAGGTGTGCCGGTTGCCTACCTGACCGGGCATAAGGAATTTATGGGCCTGGAATTTGCCGTTAATCCTTTTGTCTTGATTCCCCGGCCGGAAACTGAGTTGCTGGTTGAAGAGGCGCTGCGGCTTGCTCCGGCCGGCGCGGTGATTGTTGACGTGGGCACCGGAAGCGGCGCTGTTGCCGTCAGTCTGGCCTTCTATCGGCCAGACGTCCGGGTTTATGCGACAGACCAGTCCTCCGGGGCTATTGACACTGCCCAGTTGAACGCCGGCTGTCATGGTGTCGGAGACCGCATTACGTTTTTTCGGGGTGATTTGCTTGAGCCGCTGTCTGGACTCAACTTAACCGGAAGAGTAGACCTGCTTGCGGCCAATTTGCCCTATATTCCAACCGGTGACCTGCCTTCCCTGCCGCGGGAGGTCAGGCTGTTTGAGCCGGAGTCCGCGCTGGACGGGGGAGCGGACGGACTGGAGTTGTACCGGCGTTTATTCCCTGATGCTGCGGATATGCTGCGGCCTGGCGGGATACTCTTGGCTGAAATCGGCTGCGGGCAGAGCAAGGCTGTGGGAGAGATTTTAAAGCCTCCGTTGTGGAATGTCACCATCCTAAAGGATTTGGCCGGGCGAGATAGGCTGGTGTCCGGCCGGAAGATGGATGATTGATTTTAAATCTTTATTCTTGAGTGAAATCCTGATAATTTCTGTCCGAGTTGACTTTTGTCTTCTACGACCATTATAGGTGATATGCAAAAAGATAGAGTTGCTACAAAGTATGTTAAAGTTAATCCAGTTAACCCTGAGGCAGGGCCTTTGGCTGAGGGCGGACTGATTTTGCGCCGGGGGGGGCTGGTGGCCTTCCCTACCGAGACGGTTTACGGCCTTGGGGCAAATGCCCTGGATGGACAGGCAGTAGCCGGGATTTTTAAGGCCAAAGGGCGACCTGCGGACAACCCCCTGATTGTTCATGTCGCCAGCCTACAGACGGTCGACGAATTGGTAAGTAATGTCCCCTTTGTGGCAAAGGAATTAATGAAGGCTTTTTGGCCGGGGCCGCTTACCTTAATTTTACCGGTGGGTAAGGCAGTGCCGGCTGAAGTTACTGCGGGCCTGAATACCGTGGCGGTGCGCATGCCCCGCCATCCGGTAGCGTTGGGTTTGATTCGCGCCGCAGGTGTACCGGTTGCCGCGCCCAGCGCCAATACCTCAGGGCGTCCAAGTCCGACAACTGCGCAGCATGTTTTAAACGATCTGGCGGGACATATCGATATGGTCTTAGATGGCGGGCCGGCCGGTGTGGGAGTGGAGTCTACGGTTCTTGACCTAACGGCGCTGGTGCCGGTTGTGCTCAGGCCGGGCGGGATCACACCGGAAGACCTGGGCCGGGTCCTGGGGACTGTGGAAGTTGACCCGCAAGCCCGGTCCCCCGAACAAGGAGAAGGGCGGCCTCGTTCACCAGGTATGAAATACACCCACTACGCCCCCCGCGCTCAAGTGATACTTGTTGAGGGGCAGCCGGAAGCGGTAACCGCAAAAATCATCGGGCTGGCCAGGGAGTACCAGGCCAGGGGCAAGCGGGTGGGTATACTGTCTTACATAGACAGCGCGGACTTCACCAATGTTGGGGAGGTAATTCTGGCGGGGCGCCGGTCTCAGCCTGAAACGGTGGCCGCGGAATTGTATGCGGCCCTGCGGCGTTTCGATGAGACAGATGTAGATCTGATCCTGGCACAGGGCATAGACGACCGTGGTGTGGGGTTGGCCGTAATGAACCGGTTGCGCAAGGCGGCAGGCGGGCAAATTATCAATGTCTAGTCTTGCGACATTCCGAACAAGACGACTGTAACGTCTTATACCATGAGTGTTGGAAATTCAGCACTTTTTATCTCCAGTGGTAATTACCACTGTTTGTCCGATTAGTTTTTTATTATCCAAAGACTATTTATAATATTTTGATTCAGTAAGTGCTTACATATTATGAGCCAGGTTGGTGAGAGAGCTTATGAAACTGCTTTTTGTCTGTACCGGCAACACCTGTCGTAGCAGTATGGCTGAGGCGCTGGCACGCAAAGCTCTGGGGGAGCGTCCGGAACTGTCCGGCAAACTTACAGTTGCTTCCGCCGGTGTCGCTGCCTGGCCCGGTGCGACCGCCTCAAGTGAAGCGGTGGAGGTGCTGGCCGGGATGGGGATGGACCTCCGCAGACACCGTGCGACCCGGCTGACACCGGAGATGATCAGCGAGGCCGGCTTAATTCTGACTATGACCGTCACTCAGCGTGAGCTGGTCCGCAGAAGCCTGCCGTCAACTGCCGGGAAAGTGTTTACCATTACTGAATACGCCGGCTATGAAGGGGATGTGCCGGACCCGATCGGGGGTTCTGTAGAAGTCTACCGTTCATGTGCCGGAAGGCTGGAGTCCCTGATTTCCTGTGCTTTAGATCGGTTTTTAGAAAAGCAGCAGGGATTTTTTGATCAGGATTAGAGGATTTCTTTTAATTTCTGTCGAACCTTGCTGTTTAAGGCAGCAAATTAAAGAGAGGGTTAATCGATAATGAAAATTGCCATAGCAAGCGACCACGGGGGATTCAGGCTAAAAGAGGAGGTTGCCGGACTGCTTAGCGAGTTCGGTATCGAATACAAAGATTTCGGCACTTTCTCGGAAGCTGCGGTGGATTACCCCGACCTGGCGCTGATCGTAGCCGAGGCTGTATGTGCCGGTGATTTTGACCGGGGCATTCTCTGTTGCGGCACAGGCATTGGAGTGTCGATCGCCGCAAACAAAGTACCTGGGATCAGGGCGGCTCTCTGCCACGACACATTTTCTGCCAGGGCGGCTCGGGAACACAACTGCGCTAATATTCTAACCCTGGGGCAGCGGGTGATCGGCGCAGGTCTGGCTAGGGATATCGTAACCACTTGGCTTGAAGCGGAATTTCAGGGCGGGCGTCATGCCAGCCGGATCGAAAAAATAAAAGCTATTGAGCAAAAATATAATCGATGTAGCCGGTAAGTGAAGTTTGCCGGCGGTGGGGAGGATTGTTTTATGAGTTTGATGCGCCCGCTTCCTGAAGTTGATCCGGAGATAGCCCGAATCATTGAACTGGAGATCAACCGGCAGCGCCATACTCTCGAGCTGATCGCTTCTGAAAACGCGGCCAGCCGTGCAGTGATGGATGTCCAGGGATCGGTCCTGACCAATAAATACGCTGAAGGGTATCCGGGCCGGCGTTATTACGGCGGCTGCGAGTTTGTTGATATGGCCGAAAACCTGGCCATTTCCCGCGCTAAGGAATTATTCGGCGCTGAATTCGCCAATGTTCAGCCTCATTCCGGGGCGCAGGCAAACACGGCCGTATATTATGGCCTGCTAAATCCAGGTGATACTATCCTGGGTATGAACCTTGCCCACGGCGGGCACCTGTCTCATGGCAGCCTGATTAATATTTCCGGCAAATATTTTAACTTTGTTTTTTACGGCGTGGAAAAAGAAACCGGCATGATTGACTACGAAAAAGTATATGGGATTGCCATGGAGCATAAGCCCAAAATGATCATTGCCGGCGCCAGTTCCTACCCCCGTGCCATCGACTTTGCCAGATTCGGTGAAATAGCCAGGGAAGCCGGCGCCTACCTGATGGTAGATATGGCCCATATTGCCGGCCTTGTTGCGGCAGGACTGCACATGAGCCCTGTTCCGTACGCGGATGTAGTAACCACCACGACCCATAAAACCTTGCGTGGGCCTAGGGGCGGGCTTATCTTGAGCAGGGACCAGTACGGCGCCCAAATAAACAAGTCGGTTTTCCCGGGGATTCAAGGCGGGCCACTGATGCATGTGATCGCCTCCAAGGCGGTAGCCTTTAAAGAGGCCATGGAACCTGATTTTAAAATATACCAGCAAAAAGTTATAAATAATGCCCATTCGCTGGCGCAAGCCATGCAAGAGCGCGGTTTTGAGGTGATCTCCGGGGGTACTGATAATCACCTAATCCTGGTTGACCTGCGCAGTAAAAACATTACCGGGAAAGAAGCTCAGGAGTTGATGGACACAGTTGGTGTGACGGTGAACAAAAATCCAATCCCCTTTGACCCACTGCCGCCTAATACCTCCAGCGGAATCCGGATTGGGACACCGGCAGTTACCACACGCGGGCTAAACGAGGAGGATATGGTCCGGATCGCGGAGATTATTGACTACGCTGTTGCCAACCGCAGTGACCAGACCAGGCTGGACAGCGCCAGAGTCAGGGTTAGCGAAATATGCGAAAGGTATCCCTTGTACTAAAAGGTGTTGAGCAACATGTGCCGGCCGGGCTGGGACCAGTATTTTATGGATATTACCAGAGTTGTGGCCAACCGCTCCACGTGCCTGCGGCGGCAGGTTGGAGCATTGATTGTCAAGGACCGGCGGATCCTTGCCAGCGGTTATAACGGCGCTCCTGTTGGCCTGAGACATTGCTTGGATACCGGATGTCTGCGCGAGCAGCAAGGCGTGCCTTCCGGTGAGCGCCATGAACTCTGCCGCGGACTGCACGCTGAGCAAAACGCGGTGGTTCAGGCCGCAGTTTATGGTATTGCCATTAAGGATGCCGTGTGCTACGTGACCCACCAGCCCTGCCTGCTTTGCGCAAAAATTCTAATTAACGCCGGGGTGTGGAAAGTGGTCTTCCAGGGCAGTTACCCGGACCCCCTGGCGCTGGAAATGTTTGAAGAGGCTGGTGTAGAGCTGGTTTGCTACAGCGGTCCATAATATGTGTTATTATTTCATAATTGGGTCGAAAGGCAGTTGAACCAATTGTTAAAAGTGATTACCGTGTTCGGTACCAGGCCGGAAGCGATAAAAATGGCCCCGCTGGTGCAGGAACTTAGGAAGTATCCCGGTGAAATCGATTGTAAAGTAGTGGTTACGGCTCAGCACAGGGAAATGCTGGACCAGGTGCTGCAGTTGTTTAAGATCAAACCTGATTACGATCTGGACATTATGCGTGCAAACCAGAGTCTTTTCGATATTACCGGCCGGGCACTTTACGGTCTGCAGGATGTTTTTAAGTCGGAGGAACCGGGCCTGGTTCTGGTGCACGGCGATACAACCACCACTTTTGTGGGAGCCTTGGCTGCTTATTACCTGCAGATCACGGTCGGTCATGTTGAGGCTGGGCTGAGAACTCATGATAAATATTCTCCCTTTCCAGAAGAAATCAACCGGCATTTGACCGGGGTGCTGGCCGACTTGCACTTTGCCCCCACCAGCACAGCCAGACAAAACCTTATCAGCGAAGGGATTTCCGGAGAGGATATATATATTACTGGAAACACGGTGATTGATGCCCTGCTGGCCACCGTGCAGCCCGGATATATTTTTGAGGACCCGATTCTAGATAAAATTGATTACAGAAACAGGGTGCTATTAGTTACTACTCACCGCAGGGAGAATTTGGGTGAGCCCATGCGCGATATTTACCGGGCGCTCAGGGAAGTGCTGGAAAGTTACCAGGATGTTGAAGTTGTATTCCCTGTACATAAAAACCCTCTCGTTAGGAATGTGGTCAACGAAGAATTGGGCGGGGTTGACCGGGTACACCTGATTGAACCTCTGGAATATAAGCCTTTTGTCAACCTGATCAACCGCAGTTACCTTGTTTTAAGCGATTCCGGCGGGCTCCAGGAAGAGGCCCCCGCTCTGGGCAAGCCCGTGTTGGTCCTGCGCAATACGACCGAGCGCCCAGAGGCGGTAGCTGCGGGTACGGTGCGTCTGGCAGGCACCGGCCGGGAGGACGTGCTTTCTGAAACCAGTCGCCTGCTGGACGATCACGGTTATTACAGTAAAATGGCCAACGCTGTCAACCCTTATGGTGACGGGCGTGCTTCAGAGAGAATTGTGCGGGCAATCAAGTACAATTTTGGAATTTCTCAAGAACCCGTCGAAGAATTTCACCCTTAAGACTACACTCTATAATCCACTTTTTATTTCAAATAAATTTAACTGAGCTTAAGGAGGAATACTCCTTTTTGTGTAGAACATAATATTGCAAAGGTGATTATAAGTAGAGGTGTAAGGTGGCGGGTATTAGTGCGCCTGTTCACTTTTACGTGGCTACCTGAGTAAGCATGGCAGAAAAAAAAGATAGAGAGCAAGAGCCAAATAAACAAAGTCAGGGGTTGGCGCTTCAAGCGCTGAGCTTGGCTACAGCTATTGGAACGGAGCTCGCTGTCACGGTAGTGTCCGGTTACTATTGCGGGCAGTTTTTGGATCGCCGGTTTGCCACCGAGCCCTGGCTCATGCTGGCGGGAGTTGTAGCCGGTATTGCTGTCGGAATTGCTGGTATATGTAAAACCTTGCAGGTTTTTTTGGTGGAGAGGAAGTAATTGTAAAATGCAAGACTGGGATTTTGCTGGCCAGTTAGCCAGGACATTACGTATATCAGGCTTGTTTTTAGCATTTTATTGCCTCGTGCTGTTGCTGCAACCGGGAAATCCTGTTGTATGGGGTTTTCTTATCGGTACAGCCACGGGTATGTGGAATGCTTTTTTTCTGAGTAAAAGGTTGCATGCCGCTATTGCGGCCGGTTTGCCCCGCGGTGGTACTCAGGTAATGTTCGGGGTTTTCCTGCGGCTTGTCATCATCATGATAGTCCTGTATTTTGTCTCCAGAACAGGCTTTGCCAATATCTACGCTGCCGCAGCCGGTATATTCGTGGTTTCCTGCATCTTTACCTGCAGCGTCGCGGGCGCCTTGCTAAAGGAAGCCAGTTTTGCTGGCTTTTTGAGATATAAATCAAAAAATTAAAAAATAAGGAGGTGAAAAAAGAATATGATGAGCATGGAAGAAGTTGAAAGCAGGCTGGATATTTGGGGCAGTCTTGTTCGTCTTTGGGAGACGGATGAGCATGGGAAGCAAATACTTTGGAATTTAACCATTGGCAATATTCATATGGAATTCATTCCAAAAGTAATGGTGATGACTTGGCTGGCAATGGCTTTGGTAGTAATTTTTGCCGTTGTTTGCACGCGCAATATGGATATGAGGAAGCCGCGCGGGGGCCAAAATGTACTGGAGATGATGTTTGAGGGGATCAGGAACCTGGTCAACCAGAACATGGATCCACAAAAAGGGGCAAGTATCATTGGTGTAGTGGTTACATTTTTTATCTTCATCCTGTTTTCCAACTTACTTGGTCTCGTACCGACGCTTAGTTCCCCGACAGCTAATCCCAATACTACTTTCGCCCTGTCCCTAACTACTTTCGCACTAATGTATTATTATGGGATAAAGTACAAGGGCGCCGGCTACTTTAAGCATTTTGTCCAGCCTTATGTATTTTTCCTTCCGATTAACTTGATCGAAGAGTTTTCCAAACCGGTCACGCTGGCCTTCCGTCTTTTTGGGAATATTTATGGCGGCGAGGTTATGATGGTAGTTTTGCTGGGGCTATTTGGAGTGTGGGCTCACTTTTTGGGGGGATTTATCGCTTCGGTGGTATGGCTTGCCTTCAGTATTTTCGTGGGTTGTATCCAGGCGTTTATCTTTACCATGCTTTCCATTGTTTATATTTCTATAGCTACCGCGGAGCACTAAGTAGGCTTTAAATGTGTTAGGTTATCGTTAAACAGAGGATAAATATAACATTATTGAAAGGGTGGGGAATTTTAGATGGAAAACGAAATGTTGCAAGCTGGAGCCGCTATCGGAACTGCTATTGCTATCGGCTTGGGCGCTTGTGGCGCTGCTATTGGTGATGGTGTGATGACCGGTAAAGCAATTGAGGCTATCGCACGCCAACCAGAGGCCAGGGGGTCAACAATGACCCTGTTGTTTATTTCTCTAGGTCTGATCGAGGCTCTGCCGGTTATCGCGATTGTTATTGCCTTCATGCTCTGGGGTAAGGTTGGTGGCTGAGAAAAGACATCAGTCGTCGGGAGCCGGATGCTGGTTATTGTTTGACGCCTAGTAGCAGGCGGCTGATTTACGGCGAGCGGTGGTTGGTTTTCACTAACCTCCGGACCCTGACGACCGAATATACGTTTGACCTCAGGTGTCAGACGTTTGAATGGAGGGGAAAAAGTTTTGGAGAACTTTCCAAATGCGACCCTGCTGGCGCAGGTCTTTGACTTCATAATATTGTTGGTTTTGCTTAGATTGGTCGCCTATAAGCCGCTGACGAAATTATTATCCGATCGTCAAAAGCTTATTGTTGACAGCATCGCGGCCGCCGAAGAGGAAAGGCAGCAGGCTGAGCAACTGAAAGCGGATTTTGAGGCTGAATTGCGCCGTGCCCGCGATCAGGCCCAAGAAATTATTCAGAAAGCTGTCAAAGCGGGTGAGGAGCAGACTGCTGAAATCATAGAAAACGCCAAGAATGAGGCAAAGAGGTTGAAAGATTCGGCCCTTGTCGATATCCAACGTGAAAAAGACAAGGCTGTCGCTGAGATGCGTGACCAAGCCGCGAATTTAGCCATTCTTGTGGCCGGCAAGATCCTGGAGCGCAAGATTGACGACGACATCCAGCACGAGTTGGTCCAGGATTTCGTTAAAGAGGCAGGGGAACTGCTATGCTAAAAGGGGCTGTAGCAGGGCGCTACTCGGCGGCGTTATATGAAATTGCCGCAGAATCAAATAAAGTTGATCAAATAGAAGAAGAATTAAAAGCCGTAAACGTGATCCTCCAAGAGAACAAAGACCTGCAAAAGGTGCTGTACCACCCCCAGATTACCGCTGCCGCGAAAAAGGAACTGCTTGACCAGTTGTTTAAGGGGAAAATATCTGAGTTGACCCTTAACTTTGTTGAATTGCTGGTGGATCGCCGGCGGGAGACATTTTTTGGGGATATCGTGGCTGAATTTATCGCCCAGGCCAACGTGGGACGTAATATTGTGGCGGCCCGGGTCACTTCGGTGGTGGATTTAAAAGATCAGGAAAAAAGCGCAGTCGACCAGTTACTGGCCAGGCTAACCGGAAAAAAAGTGCAGGTTTCTTATGGTACCGACCCATCTCTGATCGGAGGGTTGTTGATCCGGATCGGGGACAAGGTAATTGACGGCACGATCAAGGCCAAGTTGGCTGCCCTCGGAGATCGTCTCATGAAAATCAGCTAACTATAGATAGGGGTGAACCAGTGAATGAATTTGCGACCTGAAGAAATCAGTTCGATAATTCGGCAGCAAATAGATAAGTACCAGGCAGAGATCGAAATGACCGACGCCGGCACCGTAATCCAGGTCGGTGACGGTATCGCCCGGGTATACGGCCTGATGGAATGTATGTCCATGGAGCTGCTGGAGTTTCCCGGCGGTGTGCTGGGAATGGCCCTCAACCTGGAAGAGGATAACATCGGCTGCGTTATTCTTGGACCGTACAAGCATATTAAAGAGGGAGATACGGTCAAGCGCACCGGGCGGATTGTCTCTGTGCCCGTGGGTGATGCCCTGATTGGCCGGGTGGTAAACCCGCTGGGCCAGCCGCTGGACGGCAAGGGCCCGATCCAGAGCGACAAGTTTTTACCGGTTGAAAAGATTGCCCCTGGTGTTATGTACCGTAAGTCCGTGCACCAGCCCTTGCAGACCGGCTTGAAAGCCATTGATTCAATGACCCCGATTGGCCGCGGCCAGCGTGAACTTATCCTGGGTGACCGCCAGACTGGAAAGACCGCGATTGCTATTGACGCGATCATTAACCAGAAGGGCGGAGACGTGATCTGCATCTATGTCGCTGTAGGCCAGAAGCAGTCCACTGTGGCTAACGTGATGCAGCGCCTGCAGGATACCGGCGCCATGGATTATACCATTATCGTTTCCGCTACTGCTTCCGATCCGGCCCCGCTGCTGTACATCGCGCCCTTTGCCGGAGCGGCTATGGGTGAAGAGTTTATGTCCCAGGGCAAACATGTATTGATCGTGTATGACGACCTGTCCAAGCAAGCCTCCGCTTACCGTGAGCTTTCGCTGTTGCTGCGCCGGCCTCCCGGACGTGAAGCTTATCCGGGCGACGTCTTCAACCTGCACAGCCGCCTTTTGGAGCGGGCCTGCAAGCTTTCGGACGACCTCGGCGCCGGTTCCATGACCGCGTTGCCGATTATTGAAACCCAGGCGGGTGACGTTTCCGCCTATATTCCGACAAACGTTATCTCCATCACCGACGGGCAAATCTTCCTTGAGCCGGACCTCTTTTACGCCGGTATCCGTCCGGCCGTTAACGTGGGTATCTCAGTGTCCCGGGTTGGCGGCAATGCACAGGTTAAGGCCATGAAGAAGATCGCGGGCAGCCTGCGCCTGGACCTTGCTCAGTACCGTGAGTTGGCAGCCTTTGCCCAGTTCGGATCCGACCTGGACAAGACGACGCTGGCCAAGCTGACCCGTGGCGAGCGCATGGTGGAGCTGCTGAAGCAGAACCAGTATGTGCCGATGCCTGTGGAAGAGCAAGTGGCGAGTATTTTTGCCGCGTCCAGCGGTTATATGGACGATCTGCCGGTTGAGCAGGTGCTGCCCTTTGAGGCCGAATACCTGAAATATTTGAGAGCGAATAAGTCATCGATTCTGGAAGCCATTCGCAAAACAGGCGAGCTGAGTGACCAGACCGTGCAGGACTTAAAAGCTGCCATTGAAGCTTTCAAGGTAGATTTTAAGTCTACCCATGGACTTGAATAGGCTGAGTATAAGTTATTAGGATAAAGGAAGATCGCCGGTTTTAGTAGAAACAAGGTGGTGATAAACCTATATGGCAAGTTTGCGCGATCTCCGGCGGCGGATTAAGAGTACCGGCAACATGCAGAAGATCACCAAGGCAATGAAGGCGGTGTCGGCTGCTAAAATGAGGAAGGCTCAGGAAGCGGTCATGTCGGCAAGGCCTTACGCCAAGCGGATCAGGGGCGTTATGGGACGGGTGGCGGCAGCTTCAGGCTCGGTCAATCACCCGCTTTTAGCGGTGCGCGATCCGAAAAGAGTTGCTTATATTGTGATCACAGCCGACAGGGGCCTGTGCGGTGGCTTTAACAGCAACGTGATCAAGATGGCGGCTCAGACAATAAAGACCACCAGCGCTGAGGTCAGTTTAATTACTGTTGGTCGCAAAGCGCGTGATTTCTTTAAGAAGCGTGGCTTTAAAATCGATATGGAGTATGTCGGCCTGGGCGATAACATTAAATACAGCACCGCCCGGGAGATTAACTCTTCTATTGTAAATAAATATACAGCCGAGGAATACGATGCCGTCTACATCATCTTCAGCGAGTTCGTCAATGTACTGGTGCAAAAACCGGTAATGATGAAACTCCTGCCGGCTGAGGCGCCTGCTGAAGAAGGAGAAGGACAGGCCAGGCAAGAAAATTATATTTTTGAGCCCTCCTCGGCAAAGGATGTCCTGGCCGAATTGCTGCCCAAATATCTTGAGAACGCCATTTACCAGGGATTGCTGGAAAGCAAGGCCGGTGAGCAAAGCGCCCGGATGACAGCGATGGAAAACTCCACCAAGAGTGCCAGTGATATAATTGACAGTTTGACGCTGTCCATGAACAGGGCCCGCCAGGCCGCGATCACAAGTGAGATTTCCGAGATAGTGGGCGGCGCAGCCGCTCTTGAATAAGGGCAAAGGGGGTAAACTGAAGCAAATGAACGTTGGTCATATTGTGCAAGTTATCGGCGTTGTGGTGGATATCCGTTTTCCACCCGGCCAGGTTCCTCAGATTTATAACGCTATTAAAATAAAAAGCGATAAAGAAGATATGTTCGGCCGGAAAATCGATTTGACGCTGGAAGTAGCCCAGCACCTTGGTAACAATACCGTGCGGACCGTGGCTATGTCGGTTACAGACGGCCTGGTGCGGGGAATGGAGGCCGTGGATACCGGAGAACCTATTAGCGTGCCGGTAGGAAAGGCGACTCTGGGCCGCATGCTTGACGTTTTGGGTGAGCCTATTGACAATGCGGGCGAAATTAAAAGTGAAATGAAGTATTCGATCCACCGGCCCGCCCCTGTGTTGACGGATCAGTCCACCAGAGAGGAGCAGCTGGCAACCGGGATTAAGGTGATCGACCTGCTGGTCCCGTTCTTGAAGGGCGGCAAGATTGGCCTTTTCGGCGGCGCCGGTGTGGGCAAGACCGTCGTGATTATGGAGCTGATCAACAATATTGCCAAGCAGCACGGTGGTATTTCCGTGTTTGCCGGTGTGGGCGAGCGCACTCGTGAGGGTAACGACCTCTACAAGGAAATGACCGAGTCCGGCGTTCTGGATAAAACCGCGATGGTGTTCGGTCAGATGAACGAGCCGCCGGGCGCCCGCTTGCGGGTTGTGCTCACAGGACTGTGCCTGGCGGAGTACTTCCGTGACGAAGAAGGCGCCGACACGCTGCTGTTTATCGATAATATTTTCCGTTTTACCCAGGCCGGCTCCGAGGTTTCCGCGCTGCTGGGCCGGATGCCCTCAGCCGTGGGTTATCAGCCGACACTGGCCACTGAAATGGGCCAGATGCAGGAGCGCATTACATCGACTCAAAAGGGTTCAGTTACCTCGATCCAGGCTGTTTATGTGCCTGCCGACGACTTGACCGACCCCGCTCCGGCAACAACCTTCGCTCACCTGGACGGCACCGTGGTGCTTTCCCGCCAAATCGCCGAGCTTGGTATTTATCCGGCTGTGGACCCGCTGGACTCCACCTCGCGTATTCTCAGCCCGAACGTGGTCGGGGCAGAGCACTACAGTGTGGCCCGGGGTGTACAGATGGTGCTTCAGCGCTATAAGGAACTGCAGGATATTATCGCTATTCTTGGTATGGAGGAATTGAGTGACGATGACAAGCTCATCGTTGCCCGGGCCCGGAAAATGCAGAAATTCCTGTCGCAGCCTTTCAGTGTGGCGGAACAATTCACCGGCATGGCAGGAAAAATAGTGTCGGTTAAGGATACCGTCCGCGGGTTTAAAGAAATTCTCGACGGCAAGCACGACGATTTGCCGGAGGACGCTTTCTATATGGTTGGCGGAATCGAAGAGGCAGTGGAAAAAGCTAAGACATTTGAATGATAGCTAGCCTGACGGTATCTGCCCGTACAGAGCTCCCTTAAAGGGAGCTCTGGATCCTGCGCAAAAACGCAGAGACTTATATGTGTGATACATATAGAAAGGCAGTGGATTGTATGTCTGATTTGACTCAGCGACTGGAGATAGTTACACCAGAGAAAAAAGTTTTCAGTGATGAGATTACATTTGTGATTGCTCCCGGGGCTGAAGGTGAACTGGGTATTTTGCCCCGGCACGCCGCGCTGATCACACCGCTTAAGATTGGTCTGATCAAGTTCGATCATGAAGGCAACCGGATCATCATGACCGTGAGCGGCGGCTTTATGGAGGTCAGGGACAGCAAGGTTACTATTTTAGCCACCGCTGTGGAGCGGTTGGATGAAATTGACATTGAACGCGCTGAAGCTGCTAAGATGCGCGCCGAACAGAGGCTGGCTGCCAAAACTCCTGATATTGATGTTGTTCGGGCAGAAGCAGCCCTGAAGCGGGCGCTTAATCGCTTGAACGCCAAACGTTAAAAAATTATATTTCCGCAGGGCACTACTTTGAGTGGTGTCCTGTTTTTTTATTGTTTTAATGATGTATACTACCGTCAAATCAATATTGAGCTAATAGATATTCAGTTAATAATTATAACAGCCATATAATTGGGCAATATTATATTTATAGGTAAATTGTGATGCTGTAATGGCTCTTGATGACGAGAGTACTCTAACTGAACGGAAGTTTAAGGGGACGAAATGCCGTATAAATTGGATAAAAAAGAGCTGCCGGTGCCTGGAATAATATTTTTGTTAGTATTGCTGCTCTTACTTATGACACCTGCCAGCAAGAATATACTTGCGCTGGGCCAGGAAGAAGCCTTCCTCGCAGAATTAATTAAATCATCCGGTGCGGAATTAAACGAGGCTAATATAACAGGTTGGGTAAAAGTTGAACCCAAGACCATAACCGGGCAACCGCTGGACCCGGCTGAAATAGTACCTGAAACCGTTAAAAATATGGGGCTTAGGCTTAACGATCAGAAGCTCGAAAGCTGGGAAAACGCTTACGCCGGTGGTACGAAATTTACGGGAACCCTGACGGACGGTTGTGTTCTGACGGTATTGGGACAGGTGATGTATTTTCCAGGTGAGCTTAAAAATATGCATATAATGATCAATATGGCCGCAGCCGATCAGAGTAGGACAGTCCAATATAAAAAACTGCTGGATCGTTCCCTGGCGCGGTATGGAGGCGACGCGCATGTGGCGGTTACCTTAACCGGGAAGATCGATCAAGAGTGGAACGACGATGAATTGGCGGCCCGGGCGGAAAAAATTTTGCATGAAGCGGGCGCGGTTGTAAAGGAAAAAACAATTAAGGATAATTTGGTCAGCCTAACCGGATATTGTACGTATATAAGCGATAGCATTCAGTATGACGGAAAAGAAGTAAACCTTAATGTGGCTCTGCGGCGCAGCGCGGCCGAACACAGTACCATGGTTTATGTGGCATCTCCGGTTATTTTAACTGAATATTAGCCATACAATATTAAATGGAATATTTATGTTATTAAGCGGGGTGTGCTTAGTGCGCAGGCTTATGGTGGGTGCTCTGCTCATAACCGTCATACTTGTCCTGGGGTTGCCCTATTTCCTTAGCAGCCAAATACCCTCTTTGGTTTTTTCCGGTACTCCGGCGGTTAGGGTTTACCTGCACCGGGATGACAGGATTCAGCACATGCAGCTGGAAGATTATCTGATCGGGGTGGTGGCCGCGGAGATGCCTGCCGAGTTTCCCTCTGAGGCCTTGAAAGCGCAGGCGGTGGCTGCCCGGACTTATGTGGCTAAGCGGATAAGCTCCGGTGGCGCGGACGACCAGCTTCACCCCGGCGCGGATGTGTGTGATGACCACCGGCACGGCCAGGCCTGGCTGTCCAGACAAGATCTGAAAAAGCGCTGGGGGTCGGTTCTCTATTATGAATATTATTACAAAGTAAAAGAAGCGGTTGATGAAACGGCAGGCCTTGTGCTGACCTACCAGGGTGAATTAATTGACCCTGCCTACCACGCGTCCTGCGGCGGTAAAACCGAAAATTCTGAAGACGTCTGGAAGGAGAAACTTCCTTATCTGCGCAGTGTCGCCTGTCCTTATGATGCGGACCCGCAGCCTCTGCAGTCAGCTTCCTTCGGCCTGGATCAATTAGACGAAGCTATGGGTACGTCTCTTCAAGCCGCAGCTGTGTCTGCCGGGACAGATTGCCTGTTTGGTGTAGAGGTGAAAGAGAGGACAGCGACCGGAAGACCGAAAAGTGTTGTTATCGGGGACAGCCGGTTTTCAGCTGTGGCGGTGCGTGACCTGCTGGGGCTTCGCTCCACGAATTTCACCTGTCAGGTAATAGAGGATGCTGTTACCTTTGTCACCTCCGGGTATGGACACGGTGTAGGCATGTGCCAGTATGGCGCTAAGGGAATGGCTGACCATGGCTATAATTACCAGGTTATTTTAGGACATTACTACAGCGGAGTGAAATTAATGAAAATTGAAAATTAAGGAGGACCCTGCACTGGGTTCTCTTATTTTATCGGAACATTTCCTGCATGCCTTACATATACATTAACTAACGAAGACAGCAGACTCACGGCGCGGGCAAAAGGGCAATTCCCTTCCTCGGGTGACCTGAGTCTGACCACAGTCGGCTAATTTGGAGGTAGGCTATGCAGGATTATATTCAAAAGCGGGTAATTGAGATCTGTGAATACATTCTTGAGTCCCATGCCACGGTGAGGCGTGCCGCACAAGTTTTTCAGGTGAGTAAAAGCACGGTTCACAAGGATATGACCGAACGTTTGCCCTCTTTAAACAAGCAATTGGCCAGGGATATTAAAGCTATTCTCGAATACAACAAGGCAGAGCGCCATCTCCGCGGCGGTGAAGCCACACGCAGAAAATATAAAGATTTGCATGAACAATTGGCTCAATAATGCGGTGATACTGCCAGCTAAAAGAGCCTCTTTCTTTAAAATTATTTTTTCTGTTCCTGAAGAGGACAGGCCACGGTTTTATCATATATTTATAATGCTGGCCCCCTGACAAGTAATCACTGCAAAATAGTGATCTTATAACGTAATAATATATAGACGGCTTCGTTGTCAGGAACCCAAATATAGTTAATTAATTTAATTAACTATTTAATAATTTAAAAAGGAATACATCCAAAATCTGTCGAATTACTTCTATTACATTGATCCAGAAAACTATTAATGGGAGCCCATTGAATATATGTACTGTATAACCAGATCTGGTTGCTACAAAAAATCAATCCCGGTCGTTTTGATCCTGCTGCTCTTATTGGTTCCGGTCTTATTTGCCGGATATTTCCCCCGGCTGGTGACAACTGCGCAGAAATGTAAAGATAGTTCAATCTCTTTTTTAAACGACCGGGCGAGGGAAATTACCGGCGCTTGGGCGGTGAACGTTCCTGACCTGATTACCTTGGATGGGTTGACAGGGGAGGGCCAAATTGTTGCCATTGCCGACAGTGGCCTGGATTCGGGAAATATCAATGATCTTCACCCCGACCTGCGCAGCTTGCCGGGCCAGGCGCCTAAAATAACGGGTTTGAATTCCCTGGCTGGCAGGAATGTGCCGGATGACCCCAACGGCCATGGCACCCATATGGCTGCCACCATTGCCGGAACAGGCGCCGCGTCAACAGGTAAGTTTAAGGGTATGGCGCCGGGAGCGAGCATTTACTTTCAGGCCATCTTAAATAATGACGGCAACCCGGAACTGCCACCGGACCTGAACGAGCTGTTCCTGCCGGCCTACCTGGCGGGCGCCCGGGTCCATGTTGACGGGTGGGGCAGCGCCGGGAACGGCTACGGTGAACCAGCCGCGCAGATAGACGGCTTTGTCCGCAGCCACCCGGAATTCCTGGTAGTCCTTGGCGCGGGAAACAGCGGTCCGGACTCCGGCACCGTGACCTCCGAAGCAAACAGCAAGAATGTGCTGACCGCAGGAGCATCGATCCTGCCCAGGCCCGCTCTGGTGCCCGGCCCGGACGATACCTCTTTGCCGGCTGGTTTTTCTTCACGCGGCCCGGCCGGAGACGGGCGAATTAAGCCCGAATTGCTTGCCCCGGCTTCAGCGGTAATATCGGCCCGCTCCCGCCTGGTTGAGGGCAACCTGCCGGGATATCCGGATTATACGAGCATGCAGGGGACAAGCATGGCCGCAGCTGTCGCAGGCGGATCATCAGCCATATTGAGAGAGTATTTAATGAAGAGAAAGGATTTGCCCGATCCCTCGGCAGCCCTAATGAAGGCCATTCTCATAAACGGCGCGCGCACTGCGGATGGGGGTCCGTCAAACGAGGGATTTGGTGTAATTGACCTTGCCGGTACACTGGTTGCGCTAAAAGAAAAAACTTTTCAAGTTGCAGAACAACAGTCCGGGCTGGCCCAGGGCAACAGCATCTCTTACACCTACCGGGTGCAGGATTCCGGCGCCCCCCTTAAGGTTACCCTGGCCTGGTCCGATCCCCCGGCAAACCCGGGGAGCCCCCGGGCCCTGGTAAACGATCTCGACCTGACCGTTCAGGCTCCAAACGGCAAAGTATTCAACGGCAACAATTTTCTCGGCAACGCACCGGATAAGATTAACAACGTTGAACAGGTTTATTTGCCGGAGCCGGCACCGGGAGACTATGTTATAAAAGTATACGGGGCAGATATTAAGCAAAGCGTCCGGGCTGAAGCTTCAAATCCGGTTCAGGACTTCGCCCTGGTCTGGGGCCAGCCCCCGGCCGAAGACATAGTCGAAAAAGTTGAAGGAAACACGTTATACCTGGCCAGTGGCAAGTCCGCCAATATTTCAGATTATTCAATCAGAAATTTAGTCAACGATCAACTAACCGCTGCAGATCCCTCAAACATCTACCAGGGTGCGGCAGTATTTCAAACCCCCCGCCGGATCTACCTGGCGGCCAGACTATGGCTGGCATCAGGTGTTAGGCCTTTGAAGACGGCGGAAGGAACGGTATTTACCGAAATCAACCCCGCAGCTAAACTGGGCGGCTATCGCCTGGCAAATAACCCCGCCGGCACTTTTACCTTGAACGGCAAGCCGGCTGAAAACCTGTTGGAGTCCGGGGGGCTGCCGCCCGGAGTCGAGATCAGCGCCGTGATCAACCCGCAGGATCAGAAATTGCGGCAGGTAAGTGCCGCCTACGACGAACGTGAGGGTGTAGTGTCCAGAGTTGGAGCTGAAAACGGGCGCAGGATCATTTACCTGGAGGAAGATCGCGGACGGATTTACCGGATTTCAACCGATGCAGCCTATTCCTACAGCGACAGCTACGTGGACAGCGGGATCCCGGATATACCATATGGGGCCGGCGCCCTGGAGGAGCTGGGTCAAGTGTTGCCCGGAATGCCGGTGAGCTTGCGTCTCTCCCCGTCCAGCGGTGAAGTGCAGTACCTGGCTGTAAAGCGGCAGCTGCTCACGGGCACTGTTAAGGCAATAAACTCTTCAACCGGGCAAATAACCATGGAAAACGATACCGCCTGGCAGATGATCCGGGCCGGACCGGTGATCAGGGACAAGGAGCAGGGCAGTTTGAGCATGATTGCTCCCGGCGACCATATCCTGGCCGTGCTCCATCCGGTAACAAAACAAATTATTGGACTGGTTGCCTTTAGCAGGGTATACTACGGCAAGGTTATTGACGTTACCAACCAGGACAGGACTCTTTATTGCCTGGATTTCGACGGTGTATACAACTCGTTTTTCCTGCCTGCGGAAGCCGCCATATACCGCTGGGGTGTAAAGTCAACCATCGATGCCGTTTCTACCGGCAGCCTGGTTAAAGTCAGTGCCGGCCGGGAAGGAAATGTGGTGTGGCTGATGGATGTCACGGACGCTTTTCGCGAACAGAATACCATGGCGGGTTATGACAGTGAAACAGAACTGCTTACAACAGCTGACGGCAAACAATACCGTATTTCGGCGCAAACCAGGTTTTATAAAAACAGCTGTCCTGTGCTCCCGGAGCATATCCTGCCAGGTGAGCAAATCGCAATAGAGTACGCCAAAGGCCCGCTTCCCGCCGGCAATGTGCTGGTATCTGTAAGCGTAAATTCACCAACGCCCGGCCCCGCAACGCTGGTCTCCACCCTTGACCTGAAAGACCGGCTCCTGATCACCGGCCGTACCGGTACAAATACCGCGGTAAATCTATGGAGAAACGGAGTTCCGGCGCAGGCGGTCCATGTTGATGCGTCAGGCGGGTTTAAATTCTCCTTGCCCGGGGAGGCTGCCGGAGAATCCGGCTACACTCTGGTGGCTGTGGACAGGCTGACCGGCGGGGCCGCCCGAATTGACCTGCGCTTTGGGGGCAGCGGCGCCACTGTGACCGGTGATGTGTATGAAATAATATCCCGGGCCGGGGCGGAAGTTTTGCCGGGGGGAGTACAGGGCGCGTACCTGCCGGATCAGCCTCTAACCAGGGCCCAGGCGGCTGTAACGCTGTCGATATTCCTTAATTGGCCGGTGGAAAGCACCTGGCCGCTGCCTTTTTCCGACGTGGATGAATTTCCTGTTAAGTCCAGGGCCGCAGTGGCAGAGGCCCGGGCCAGAGGGATTATCAACGGTTACCCCGGCGGCAGGTTCCTGCCGGACAACAGGCTGAGCCGGGCAGAAGCGGCAGTCATACTTGACGGTATCATGCGCGAGCTGGGAATCAGCTCTGTTCCGGAGGATGCTGTGCCGTATGCCGATGCCGCTGAGATTCCCTTATGGGCGGCAGGCGCCGTGGCCAGGACCACCGCCGCCGGCTTATTTTCCGGGGCTCCGGAAGGGGAGTTTGCCCCGGGGGCGATGTTTACCGCGGGCGATCTGGCTTCTGCAATGAACAAAATCTTGGATTACTGGCAGATACAGCCTAATTAGAAGGCCCAAATGAAGTCGATTTAAAATTTCATTCCCTGAATTAGAATGAAAATAATAAATACAAAAAATCCCGTACCACCTTAATAGTGATACGGGACTTTTTTCATTTCCGGCTGCTAATACATCACTGGTGTTTGGATTATACCTTATTTATTTACAGGTTATTTTTCTATCCACAGGTTAATGATGAAGTTATTCGCCTCCAGATCCCAATTGTCCAGCTGCTGCTTATAGGAAGACGCCTGGGCCTCCAACTGCATTTTCATGGTAGGGTCAACTTCCGCGCCGATCCGGTACTGGAGGTCATTATACTGAACCAAAGTCTCATAATATAAGGAAGTGATGTCTCGTTTTTCATCCTGCCTGGAGATTAGTGTGCCCAATCCTTCCAACCCGGTAATTATGCTTTGGGCCTTGTCTGACGGGGCTGTTATTCTCAGGAAAATTACATTCTTGCCGTTGCTCTGCTCGGGAAAGACCTGCACTACTGCGCCTTGTTCGATCGCCTTCGCCGATGCTTTTGTCTTGGCGGCGGCAAGGTCATCCGCATTAACTTTCAATACGGTGCTGTTTACAACTTTTTCATTGCTCATCAGCGCAAGTGCTGTTGTCTTGGCCGGATGAACCTGGTCATTGCCGCCGGCAACCGCATCTGTCTCCCCATTATCTCCACTCTTGACTGGGGTTCCCATGGTACTTGTGCTGACATCCGGATTTCCGCCTTCAACCGGGGGTGTCTCTGCAGATGGATTGGCAGTAGATCCCGCAATATTGTTTTCCGGGGGAGTGCTGCTGTCCTGCGGTGCGCTTGTCCCGTTGGCTTCGTACAAATTTAACCCGTTACTGTCTATGGCAACCTGCGGTGGGGCCCAACGGTAGCCGGGCGAACTTCCATCCGTAGCTAATTTAAGCCCTGCGTTAACCCCGGCCGTACCGCCGGCAATAACCATCACCGTTGCGGCAATTGCCGCAAATCGGCGCCAGGCCGCCAACCGTGCCCTTGATAAAATACCCGCCCTGACCGGCCGCCCGGCGTTTACTTTTGCCATGACGTTTGCGCACAGTTCCTTCGGCGCTTTTATATCTTCCTGCCCCATATCCCTCATTGTACAGGCGATTTTCCGGCTTAAGGCCAATTCGCGCGCACACGCGCTGCAAACGCGGGTATGATCTAATAACGCCTTTTCATCTTCAATGGATAAATCCCCGTCGAGGTAGGGTAATATATAAAGCAGTGCTTTGCTGCAGTTCATAAATACTTCACCTTCTCTCCTTGCCTGCGGGAAAGTCCCTTCCGGTTTCCCGCGCCATCTCAGTCAAATTTCGCCGCATTACCTCGCGCGCCCTGTTGATCCTGGACTTGACCGTCCCCAGCGAACAACTCATCATGCGCGATATTTCCTCGTAGCTGTAACCTTCCATGTCCCGCAATATTATTACCGCCCTGTGTTCCTCCGACAGGCTGAGGACAGCGCTGCGGATAAGCTGTTGCAGCTCTCTTGCTTCCAGCACCTGCAGCGGATCTTCGCCGTTTGAGTCAGCTACTTCCCGCTGTTTTTCATTGCCTCCGTCCCACTGGTAGGGTTCATCCAGGGAAATAATATTGTTGTTATATTTTTTGCGCCGCATATTCAACCATACATTAACGGTAATGCGGTGCAGCCAGGTGCCGAAATCCGCGTCGTTTCGAAAATTTCCCAGCGACCGGTAGGCCCTGATGAAGGTTTCCTGGGCTACATCCTGGGCGTCCTCGTGATTGCCGGACAGCTTTAAACTGAGAGCGTAAACCTTGTTTTGGTAGATGCGTACAAGTTCTTCAAAGGCTTTTATGTCGTTGTCTTTCGCCTTCGTAACCAAAATTCGGGTTTCACCCACGGGAGTCACTCCTGACAATGCATAAAACCTCCCGTTATTGTCCTTAGACACACTAAGGCCGGAAATAGTTCCGGCCCGGGGAGGCCCTGCGAAATCTATTTTGTTATTTGAGAGAAATAATTTTTTCCTGTTATGACTTGTTTAATAAATCATTTAACTTCATTAATATATCATATCTGGCTCAGGGCAACAATCTGAATATCGGCAAAGGTTTTTGGGTTAATTGCCGCTCCGAAAAATATTACCGTCAAAGTCGGAACTTTTCCAGGCTGAACGGTGTCTATATAATTAGTTTCAAAACATGGTGTATTTTTCATCTGCTATATTTGCCAACAACCCTGATAGGCTATTGATTCCATTAATCGTTAAACCTACCAGACGTTTTTACTGGTTATCAGCAGGATTACTGCCAGCGGGTGTAGAATAAGCCTTGTTATATCCAGACTATCGTAAGGTTGCCACCCATGAAGGATAAAGGTTTTACAGGCAGCGAATGGGACTGGCTATCCGGTTTTATTCAACTGACTGATACATTTGGGTAAAGTAAAAGGCAATCTATTACGATTATTTTGGAAAGGGATGTTAGATTTCAATTCGTTTGAAGGGAGGGATCGGGAAAAGAAAGGCATCTTTGCTATAATTTTGGTCAAAAAAGTCTAAAAGGAGGAGCACAAAACACATGAGACGTGTGAAAGGTTTAGTTTTTCTGGCCGTCTTGGCAATGATGGTGTTTGGTTTAGTAGCTGTCGGAAGTGCCGCTACTTTTTCCGATGCCGGCAATTATGCCGAACCGGTCAGTGCGCTGAACGCGCTGAAAATTGTTGATGGTTATCCGGATGGTACAATTAAGCCGGATCAGCCGATTACAAGGGCAGAATTTGCCAAAGTAGTTGTGATGGAGCTCGGATTAAATGCGGATATCGCTCCGGCGACAACCCAGTTTTCCGATGTTGACAGCACCCACTGGGCCGGCGGAATGATTAACGTGGCTGTTGGCCAGGGCATCATCAAAGGTTATCCCGATGGTACCTTTAGGCCCGATGCCAATGTGACTTATGCTGAAGCCATTACCATGCTGGTGAGGATGCTCGGCTATGCTCCGTCTATTGACGAAAGCACATGGCCCGCCGGCTATTTGGCAAAAGCCGCCACAACCGGCGTTGCCGATGGGGTTAGAGTAAAAGCCGACGAAGCCGCAACCCGCGGCGACGTGTTCAGAATGGCTTATAATGCACTTGATGCTGATGTAATGCTGCAGACCGGCTGGGGCACGGAAATTGTGTTTGAAGAGTCCAAGGACTTCGAAGATACAATTCTATATGACAAGCTGGATGTAGACCGCGTCGGTGACGAGGATGATACAGTCAGGATTATTGCCACCCCGCGTGTAAGTAAAAACCTGGACAAAGATCAGGTTGAAGTTGACCCGGTAAAGAATAACAGCGATTACGACGCTGACGTGCTCGATATTATCGCAAATGCCAATTTTGATGTAAACAATTACCTTGGCTACGAGGCTGAGTGCTGGCTGAACGACGATGACGAGGTAATCTTCATCAAGTCCCATACATCTGCCAATGACATCGTAAAAGGTGTTGTGGACGGCTGGGATGGCAGCAAGCTGGAAATGGCCAACGGCAAGAAGTATGATTTTGCTGATGAAGTCTACGCCTATATGAACGGCGCTGAAGTGGCAAACCCCAAGGCATTTGTTACGAGAACAGTTGATGGTGATGATTACACTGTTCCAACCTGGTTAGGCCGTAATTGCACGATCATTCTTGACGAAGGCGAAATTGCATTTATCGAAGCCATCAAGGGTGAAAGCTTAATCGTTGAAAGTGTTGATGTTGATGACGAAACCATTAAGTACTATTTTAAATCCGATAGCAAAGCCACCCTTGACCTGAGCGATAATGATGACTACGTGGTGGTGAGGGACGGCGTCAATGCTACCCTGGCAGATATTGAAGAGGGCGACATCATCCGCACCGTTCCGAACATTAAAGAAGGTGCTGACGAGGACGACGTTAAGTATATCCAGGTATCCAGTCAAAAAGTAGAAGGCACTGTTGAAGAAGTCGGTTCCGAAAGCTCCGAAGTGTCAGATTACTACCTGGTGATTGATGGTGAGAAATACAGCCTGGCCGGAGACGTTTTTGAAAACGATTATTACCTGCCGGCAACTGTTACTATTACGACCGACGACAATGATACCATTGATGAAGTAACAATTAATGATCTGGAAGATCTGCTTGGTGAGGATGTAACTCTGTCCATTTTTGCCGGCACTGTACGCCATATCATGTCCGGTAAGGATTCAGACAGTGAAGACGACCTGTACATGGTGCTGCCGCAGGGCAATACTGAGTTTAACTCATTTGAAGGCCTCCGCTTCAAGTTTGTTAACAAAAACGGGGACAATGTGACCTATTATGCAACAGATGACACCGAATTCTACGAAGACGGTGACATCAATGAATATGATACGGATTCTGAAAAACAAATTGTTGAGAATACTTATGTAGACAACGACTGGATCGTCAGGATTACCCTGGATAACAACGGCGACCTTGACGAATTCGAAGCGGTAGTGAAGATGGATGGCGACACTAAGGCGTTAGTTGCCGATGATGATTCCGACAGGCTCAAGATAGACGGAAAATGGTACGCACTCGATGACAATGTAGCCCTGTTTGAAAAGTCCGGCGACGACTTTGATGACGCCAGCTGGAAATCCATGCAGGATACCGAAAACTTAGGTGAAGGATATGCCTATGTTGACACCGATAACGAGGTTAAGGCGATCGTGGTATTAGAACAGATTAGCTCCGATGCAGACCGCGGTATCGTCACGGCCAAGTCGAAGACCAAAGACGGCTACAAGTTAACATTGCTTGTCAACGGTGAAAGTGTGACATATGAAACCGACGGTGACAGCGTTGTTAAAGGCAAGTCCTATGTGGGTGACAACGAAGGCTCGACTAAGACCACCAGCAGCGTGGCTTACATCAACAAGGGCGATGTAGTAAGCTTCGAGTTGAACGCCAGCGATGAAATCGACGAAATCACTGAGCTCGAACCCTACGAGGACGAGAGATGGGAAGTCATGGACATCGACAGCAAGGGCAAGATCCTGACCCTGTCCCCGAACGTAGACGAAGAGACCAATGAAGCCATCGAAGTAACCGTTGTGGTGAGCGACGACTCCGATCCGGACGATGCGTCCTACTACTTCGACTTTGAAAACACGACCCAAGCTCCTAAGGCCATTGACTTTGGCGACATCAGCGAGGGTGACATTGTCCAGGTCTTCATGTTTGAAGATGGCGACGACAATGAAGGTCAAGTACAATTCATTAAAATCGTTGACTAATGAATTTTGTCAATGATAATAGGAGCCTCCTTCGGGAGGCTTCTTATTTTTAACCAGCCAACGGTGGAGTGAAAATGAAAAAATATATTACAGTTGTGTTGTTAATCTGTGTCGCTCTTTTAATCGGATGTTCAAAAGAAAATAAGGAAGGCCCGCCGGTTGCTGCTAATGGCGGCGGCGCCGGCTCAGTGCAGGCCGGCGGGACATCTCCGGAGCAAGATAAAGGCCCGGATAAAAAGGCTGATGAGCAAAACCAGCCGGGTATTGCTTTGAATGAAAGTATGAAGGCCAGCGAGGCCTTGCTTAACCTGGCCGAAAAGGAGAAGGAAACGCTGTCGCAGCTCGATGCAATTGCCAGGGACATAGAGGTCATTTATGGTGATTGGAATAGCGGCCGGATTAACCGGCAGCAATTTTCAGACCGGTGTCTGGAAAAGCTGGCGCCGGCCAACAGGTTAAAAAATGATTTTAATAATTTTCTGAGTAATAATCCGCTGACAGATCAGGATAAGGAAAACCCGCTGTATGACGGAGGTTTAAAATTGATGAAAGACATGAACCTGTATATCTGCGGATTTCTATCCGAGTCAATTAAGGGCAATCATAATTTCCCGGTAAAAGAATGGGCTAATGCCGCGCCCAATACGGATGAAAGGGTAAGATCCTTATACACAAGCTTAATTGCTGAAAACTACAGGGGGCAATACATGCGGATTAATGAAGCGATCAGTATATGCCTGGCTCAGAAATAAAACTTTGATGAGGAATAGAGCATTAGATAAAATGTTCATTATAAATGAAGCGAGTGTTTCATTATTGACAGGGATCGGCAATAGGAAATATACTTAACTGAGATAATAATTAATTAGCTAAAGTTAGTGAGGTGGAAGATGGTGCGCATCAATAGGAAAAGGGTCACGGGAATGGTCTTGGGCTTGGGGTTAACAGCTTTATTGTTATTCGGGGCCTTTTATGTAGCAGGAGAGTTTAACACGGCTTATGCGGATAACCAGGCCGAAAACCAGTCTTCGGCCGGTGAGAAGGTACCGCTTAGTCTTACCCTGGACGAGGCCCTGCAAATGGCCCAGGAGCATAATTATGCCCTCAAAGTAGCTGAACAGGCCAAAAAAAAGGCATATATCCAGGCTGAGCAGGTAGATTCTATTTCAAGGAAGCTGGAGAATGCAACTATTACTGACTCGAATACCCAGCTGGCAAAATACACTAAAGAAAAAATCATGGACAGCGCCAAAGTGATTGCAGACAAAGCCTATGAGGTGTCGAAGGAGCAGGTTAAACTTTTGGTTTCGCAAAAATACTACGCTGCCCTGCAGGCCAGGGATTTGATCTCAGTCAATGAAGCTGCTTTGGAGCGCAGTCAGAAGCAGTTGGATAATGCAAACGCGGCATTTAATGTAGGGACTATCGCCAAAACCGACGTCCTTAATGCCGAAGTCGGCCTGGCCCAGGCGAAAACAAACCTGGTCGCGGCCAAGAACGAATACCAACTGGCTATAATCAATCTAAACAGGGAGATCGGGTTGGATTTGAATACTGCTTTAAACCTGAACGCCAGCGTCAGCTACCAGCCCATGGAGGAAATTGTGCTGGATCAGGTTATTGATGGCGCTATGAAAACCCGCCTTGACATTGCCAAGGGGTCTACAACGGTAGAAAACGCCAGGTTACAGTATCAGGCCCTGCTTGACTATATCCCCGGCACATATGAAGCACGCCTGGCCAAGATGGAGGTAAACGATGCCGAGCTGAGCCTGGAGGACACTAAAAACCAGGTTATCTCAGACTTAACCAAGGCTTACCTTAACATCATAGCGGCGCAGGATGCGATTAATTTCTTAACCGTCGGCGAGGAGCAGGCCAGGGAAAGTTTAAGGCTGGCTAATATGCGCTACGAGGTGGGCATGGCCACCAGTCTGGAGATCCTGGACGCCTCGGCTAGCCTGGCCGATATAGAAGCAAAGAGGATTAAAGCTTTATATAATTTCAGCCTGGCCAAGCTGTCTTTTGAAACAGCCAAGCTCGCACCCCTTACCGGTATGTAAAGTAATTGACCAAAGTTGAGCGGTATCATTAAAGAAAGCATATAAATTAAACCCCGCTGAAAGGCGGGGTTTAATTCTTTTTTTTAGTTATTTCTCATATTATTTTTATTGGCTGCTTTTTGAATAAATTATGGCTGGAAATTTTTTAGGCGCCTCAGTATTGGAAGCCATCAAATTTTGGGTAGCTTCGTCCTTTACATACTGTGCTGTGAATTGTTCCTTCTTTACTTTAACTACAACCATAATGCCCTTGACAGTACTTTCATTTTCCTTGATTTTCTTATCAATAATATCAGCCTGGATTTGCTTGGCCTGATTTTCATCGATATTTGCCGCATTGACAGTAATCCAGATCTTGGTTGGCGGGCTCTGGTCCGATATCTCACTGGCAATCTCATATTGAGGTATATCCTTATCGCTGACGCTAAGTTCCTTGAATGTATTAAAACCTCTGCTGTTGCAGCCAACGAACAGCAACAAAACTATTAATAACACAATTAACCGCAACCATCTCATAAAAAGCACCACCTTGTTATTATTAGACTTTGTTACATAAAAACTTGATTTAAGAAATCAATAAGTTAATTATATTGATTCCAAAAAAAATATCAAGCCAGTGAATATACTATAAGCCCTAATTAGACGTAATGTTGGTAATGTAAGGGGAAGTATGTTATATTTAACACAATGTGTTAATTTAACCTTGTTAAAACGGTATATTTATGGTAGATTTGAGTATGCAATAATTTTTATGAAGGGGGATGGTTGAGATTAACGGCAAGAGGCTAGTTGTATTGGTTGCGGTAATCGCTGTGGCGCTGGTGTTTTACGTCAGCCCGGTATGGGCGGCCACGGGTAATACTGCATGTTGCCCGGACGGAGGTCAGATTTATGCTAACCGTCTGCAGGTTTATGTTTATGATTTGGACACGAACCTGCCGATTAAAGGGGCAACCGTTTCAGTTACAGGCCCCGGCTCTTACAAGGTGACGGACTTTACCGGTAGCCGCGGCAGCACAGGCACTTTCAAGGGCGCCGCCATCGCCGGCGCTTACACGGTGAGCGCCTCGTTTAACGGTTACGATCCGAACAGTGTAGTTATCGCTTTAGAGAATTTCAGCATTTTTAAGTGTGAGCCCCGGGTGATTAGGATCGGGCTGGGGAAATCCTGTGATCGCTGGATTAAGGTTTGCGTTCAGGACAAGTCAACCGGTCAACCAGTCAAGGATGCAGCGGTTTGCATTAGCGGCCAGGGTTATCAATCCTGCAGGAATACCCGGAACGATGGCTGCACAGAGGAGTTTGACGGGAATTTCAGTGACGGAAGCTATACTGTAAGTGTTTCAGCTGTTGGTTATAAATCAGCAAGCAAAACGGCAACCTTTAGTGACGATTTTTGCGGGCAGCTGGATGTCAGCATCGACCTGCCGCCCTGTGAGCCGGTAATTGAGGTCTGTGTTTTTGAGAAGGGGACAAATACGCCAATTGAAGATGCGTCAATAACCTTAACCGGGCCGGGTGGTTATAATGAAGGTCCGGAAACAGCCGAAGACGGCTGTGTGGAGTTTAAAGGGGAATTGGCTGCAGGCAGTTACACGGCCAGCGCCACCGCTACGGGTTATAAGCCGGGCAGCGCCACAAAATCCCTCGCGAAAAATGATTGCGGCGGCATTGAGATCAGGCTTGAATTAGAGCCCTGCGAGCCGGTAATTGAAGTTTGTGTTTACGATCAGGATACGGGCAAGCTGATTGAGGATGCGTCTGTAACCCTGACCGGGCCGGGCGGCTATAATGAAGGTCCGCAAACAGCTGAAGACGGCTGTGTTGTATTTGAAGGGGAGTTTGCCCTGGGAAGTTATACGGCCACCGCCAATGCTGAAGGCTATTATGAGGGCAGCGCGGTGAAAACCCTTGAAAAGGGTATTTGCGAGCTGCTTGTTCGGGTTGAGCTGGAAAGCATTTGCAAGCCCTCCATTTCCGTTTATGTTTTCGATGAGGATACTTTGAAGCCTGTCGCCGGTGCGACAGTAACCTTAAAAGGTCCGGATAATTACTCGGCGAGCGATCTTACCCTCCAGTTAGGCTGGACTGAACCTTTTAACAGCGGTCTGCTGCCGGGTTTATATACCGCGACGGCAACCAAGTCGGGCTATAGCGCGGGAACCGGCTCGGCAGAGCTAACCGAAGATGTGTGCGGCAACCTGGAAATCCGCATCGGCATAAAAAAGGTGCCCTGTGAGGAATCCCGGACGCTGCAAATATATGTTTATGACAAATCCACCGGGCTGGCGTTGCGCGGAGTGGCAGTAAATGTAACCGGGCCGGGATCATACAGCTTTGACGGGGTCACCGACAATAACGGCAGGTTAATTCTGAGCGGGCCCTTATATGATGGTGTCTACAAGGCCACCGTAGGCGCATTTACCGCCGGCGATTATTATTACAAATCCGCTTCCGGCTCTGTCTCTTTTTCCCCGGGTGTATGCGGCAAGCGTGAAATTAAAATAGGCCTTGAGTCCGATTGCATCCCGACCGTATGCCGGAACACTTTCCAGGTGTATGTGTATGAGGACGATGGCGGCAACACAGCGGTTCAAGGCGTGTTGGTTCAGATTACCGGGCCGGGGCAGTACGCCAAGTCTGACGTGACCGGCAGCAAAGGGCGGACCGTTGTTTTAGGAGGCGCCAACCTTGCCGGCACTTACACAATTAGTGCCACCAAAAGCGGGTATGAGCCTCGCACAGTGTCTGTAAGCGAATGCGGCGACCATGTTTTGGTATTGAGGCTGGCCAAGATCATAAATTAATAATGGCTGGACACTTAACAGGCATATAAATCCGAATATTTTGTTGGAAAAATAATTTTTTTTAGGGAACTTTTTTTCTTGAGAACTGGTCTAATGCTTAGTATATTTAACCAGTTAACTATCTTTTTTGAAAGGGGTGATGCCTTTTTTAAGTTAAAGTGCGCGATTTTGAGTATCCAGGGAAGGGGTGGTAGCAGACACATCTTTAGATGTATTCAAAGAATCACTTATTGAAATCACAAAAGGAGGTTAGATTAGTGCAAGCAAGATATAAATGGTCTAAAACAGCCATTTTTATAGCCGTGATTGCAGCATGCTGCCTGATGTTTGCTGGAATGGCATCGGCTGCGTCTACTGCGTCCATTTATGTCGGCAGCCAGGGTGATGACGCCACTACTATGGTAAAAGCTGACCACACCTACGGCTTCAATATCGACATTAATGACATCGGCGCTATCATCGAAAACTTTACCGATGAAAATCCGCCGGAATGCGGTGAAGACACCAACAAGCTTTGGGTAAATTTCCCCGATGGGTTTAAATTAACTGCCGATTACGAAGAAAGTAGTTGTGGTGATTTTTACTCCAGTGATGCGGTGGATGTCTACATCACACTGAGCACCGGTGACGAGTATCTGGTCCGGGTAGTGCCGGAAGTTTGGCTGAATGAAGAAGCCCTTTGTGGCTCAGTCGTTGACAAGATTTATTTCCCGATTGAAAGCCAGAACCTGCCCCTGGTCACGGACCCTGGTGTGGTTATCACCGACGTATCGATTAGAGGCCTCGAGTTAGTGACTCCCAATAACCCGGGCACCTATAATATGTGTTTGGGACACACCAAAAATAATTGCATCCCGGGTGGTTTATGCCCGGCCGTGCGCGTTGTTGAAACCGTTGCTTTTATCGATGGCATTGAATTGAAAGGTTGCGGACCTGAGCAAGATGTATTCGTAGCCGGCCAGCCGGTGACGGTTAGTGGTAGGGTTTACAGCACTAAATTAGACGCCAGTTGCAATAACGTGCCCTGGAACATCAATTCATGGCCTGTTTTGATCGAGATCAAGCAGGTAGTTGACAGCTGCGATCAGTGCCAGAAAACCGTATGCGGCTTCGAAGATGCGATGGCGCCACTGCCCGCCACTGAGGAAGACGATTGCGGCAACGTGACGGTGACCTCCTGTGGTGAAGAGACGCTGTGTGCTGTTGTAGCTCATGTTGGCCCCGACGGGTATTTCGCAAAATCCATCGACCTGCCCGCCTGCCTTAAAGGTCAGGTCACAGATTTCCGTTATGTGGTTAGAGTCAGCACTATTGAAGTCCAGGACGAAAATGAAGATTGGACTGTGCAATTTCATAACCAAATCAATGCTGGGTTAGTGCCGTACGAGTCCATCGAGGACTTGAAAGGCGATTCCCTTGACGATCCCAACCCGCCAAGCCTCAAGGCGACCAACACAAAAGGCGTATGTGAAAACAATATTGCCGATAACCGCCACCACATTGCCCGCCAGATTATCGACGCCTGTGTTGATGGCGTAGAAGTAGATCTGGAGCATTCCTGGGTACAGGCCGACCTGGAAGATATCACCATCGTTGCCGGTATGCCCTGGTATATTAAGATGAAAGATGTCGGCCCACAAATCAACTTTGCTTTTGATCCGAAATATTCCGGTGAGAATTGTGTAGAAAGCATTCCGGTTGATGTTTGCCTGTATGACAAATACGGCAACCCAACTACAAATAACAACCCCTGCGGCGGTGATGCCAAGGCGATCAAGGTCGAACTAATGGCGACCTGGAGCGGCAACCCGACCGCAGTTGCCGGCAAGTTCTATGATGCCGCTGGTAAGGAAATTACCTATGCAACAATTCCTGTTAACGAATCCTGCATCAGCGGAGTATACTTTAAGCCCAATGAAGTTGGCTACATCGACATCAAAGCGACGGCCATCTTCATGAACGGCGAAAGAAAGTCCACCGGCTGGTGTGATGTTGAAGTTAACGACTGTGTCTGCATCTTCGAAGGACCGATAGCCCTGGTTGAATCAACCGACTGCGATTTCGAAGGCTGCAAGAGTGGTTGCGACGGGTTTACGGCCGCTGCTGCAGGCTGGCCGGTCAAGTTCTCCGTGCACTATGATGCGGCTACCCTTCGCGTTGAATTGTTTGAATACGTTGATGGTAAGCTAGTCGCTGTCGACCCCGCAAAGTTCAATTGGAATACCACTCTGTGGACCGACGGCAATGACTTGAGATTTGCTGCTACCGAAGGAAACCTTGCCAGCGGCGCGACCTTTGCGCATCCGGCTGGAAACGTGTCGTATGATAACTACAAGAGCGATTTCTATGTCTACACCGACCTGTCTGCCTGCGGCAAGTGGCTGGTAGTCAAGGTAGTTGACATCGCTAATAACAGAACCCAGGTCTCCTGCCCGTTCTATTATGGCACGCCGACTGACATGGTCCGCGTGATGGGCACCGGTTGGAACCTGATTTCCACCCCGGTTACCCTCGCCGGTGACGGCAACATGAAGACTCTGTTCATGGATGAGGATAATCCTGACGGCAAATTGGTATTTACCGACATCCTGACCTTCGTCAACGGTGCCTGGGATATGCCTTCCGCCTCGGATGAGCTTGTGCCCCTGAATGCCTACTATGTAAACATGAACCAGAACTTCTGTCTTGATTGCTGCGATCAGACTGGCGATTGCGGCCAGCAGAAGAAATTCTACGCGACCTACATTTTTGACCGCGTAGTGAGCCCCACTGCAGCAATGCTGCCAACCAAGACTTTGACACCTGGTCTCAACCTGGTTGGACCGGCCTTTAACCGCGATGAAGTTGTAAATACTTCTGATACCGGAGATGATGCCTGGTTCACCTATCGCAAGGATTGTGGATATTTCGAATATGATCCGTGCTGCAACGAATGTCAGTGCCTGGTGCCGACCGATGGCAGGCCGGTAATGCCATGTCCTGAAGGAAGCTGTGTGGATCCCGAGGAATGCGGAGATCTTTGCAAGAACGCAGTATTCCAGACCGACCGGTTGTATCGCATGCTCGGGACAGTTGCCGCCGGCAGCAAAATGGTTGTCAATCCCGGTGGCCCGGGTCTGAGCGTGAAGGATGATCCGGAATACGACTATGTGTACAAAGGTAAAGCCAACGTGCTTGGCAACCTGGCCTCATGGTCCACAGCGATCCTTGGTACGCAAACTGAGCCGTCCTGGGAAGACGACCCGTATTACAGGGCGTTCAATGGTGACGGATACTGGCTCTATGTCTCCGACACACCGCAAACAATGGTTGGCTCTGCAACCAAGATACTGGTAACTGAAACAGATATGTGCAAAAAAGCGTCTCGTCAGCCTCAAGCTGTAAGGTAAGTCCTTAAAACCAATGCCTGCGCGGGCAACTGCCCGCGCAGGTATAGTTAACAGCATGAACAATTGGCAAGGAGAAATATTGATGCAAAGGTTTGGCGTCAGGTGTATCCTGACTTTTGTTGTAATAGCGATACTCGTGGTTTTAGCCGGGACTGCTTTGGCTCAGGAGGGCGGTATGGCGCCGCCGGTAGTCCAGGTCCCGGCACTTTATTACGGTTCTGTAGTCGACCAGTCCGGCAATATCGTCAAGGACGGGATTGTCAAAGCTTATGTGGAAAATGAATTCTGCGGCCAGCTTGGCATCTCCGGAGGCCAATACGGTATGCCGGCAGATGACCCCGAAGTACGCCGTTTATTGGTATACAGCCTGGTCAACGACTTGACCGGAAAAACAGTTGACTTCCGGATTAGGGTTGGCTCTGTGGAATACACGGCTTTATCCAAGCCCGAGGAAGTGATCTGGGAGACCCGGTCCAAACAGCAGGTGGACTTGGTGATGACCGGCACTGTGGCGCCCTACAATGATATGCAGGAGCACTGGGCCGGAGACACCGTACAGCGGCTGGCGGCCGCCGGGATTATCAGCGGCTATGAGGACTATAACTTCCGGCCGGAGAACACGGTCAGCCGGGCGGAATGCGCTGTTATGCTGATGCGCGCTGTAGGCAGTGGGGACGTTTCCTCTGACTTAAGTGCTGCTTTTGCGGACAGGGCCGAGATACCTGCATGGGCTGTGAATCATGTGGCGGAGGCGGTTCAGTCAGGTTTAATTAAAGGCTATCCCGGCGAGGCGGGAGCTGTATTCTTCCGGCCGGATGGTTCCGTAACCAGGGCCGAGTGGGCAGCTATCGTAAGCCGCGTCAAAGTAAAAACAGAATTAGTTGATAATCAGGACATAGTATTTAGTGATCAGGAGCAGATACCCGGGTGGGCTGCCGGTGAAATTAAGCTGGCGGTGCAAAAGGGGCTTATAACCGGTTACCCGGACGGTACATTTAAACCCGAAAACAAGGTTACCCGCGCCGAAGCGGCTACTATAGTCGCGCGACTTCTCGATAATTTAAAATGATCCGGCCCGTTTATTAACAAGGACAATTAGTTCTGCAAGGAGGAAATAATGGTGCGGTATAAGAAAAGTGGATTAGCTCTATTGTTGGTATTGGGGATATTGTTGACTATGTGTGTCTCAGCGCCGGCGCTGGCGGATGAAATGCCGGTCTTGCCAATGATTTTGACGGGCCAGGTGGTAGATTCTAAAGGCGCAGCGGTTACAGCGGGCGATGTCAGTGTTTTAATCGGTGATCAAGTGGTTGGCTCGGGCACTATCGTTGTGGAAGGGTTTGCAGCTGAGGTTACTCCTAACCGGGCTGATACCGGTAAGGCACTGACCATTAAAGTGACCATTTCTGGTAAAGAATATGGTGTCAAGTCGGATCCGGCCACCTTTATCTACAAAGAAGGGGATTATATTGATAATATTGTCCTGACCCTTGATAAGGAAGTCAAGAAAAGTGACGGTGGTAGTTCTACGTCAAATCGTGAAGATGAAGATACACCCCCGGAAGCGCCAACAGCATCACCGGCAGCCGGCACTATTATTAGCGAGAGCCTAAGTGTTGCGTTAATAACAAGCACCAGCGGCGCTAAAATCTTTTATACCGTTGACGGCACAAACCCGAGCAGCAGCCCCACCAGTAATGAATATGCAGAAGCAATTATTCTGACCGGCGATACCACCATTAAGGCTGTCGCTTACAAGGACAACCTTTATAGCCCCGTTGCAGAGTTTAAGTATACTTTAACCCGGAAAACCTTGACCGACATGAATGGGCACTGGGCTGCCCAGACGGTGCAGGGTCTGGTTGATAAGGGAATTATCAGTGGTTATGAGGATGGTTCCTTCCGTCCGGAAAATAAGATAACCCGTGCCGAGTGTGCGGCTATTATCGTGCGGGCGCTAGCTTTGGATGTAGAGTGCAGCCCCTGCACGCTGTCAAACTTTACTGACGGTGATGATGTCCAGGATTGGGCCCAAGGGCCGGTTGCCGCTGTGGTTGAGGCCGGGCTGCTCAAGGGCTATCCGGGTGACGATGGTACAATGACCTTCCAACCGGAAAAGAAGATAACCAGGGCTGAAGTTGCTGTCTTGTTGAGCAGGGTGATTGCTCAGCAGGGTGGCGCAGCGGTACCGGCTGGAACAATGAGTTATTCCGATCTAAGCAAGATTCCGGCTTGGGCCGTGGAGGGCATCGGGGTTGTATCAGAAAAAGGCCTGGTCAAGGGCTACCCTGATGGTTCGTTCATGCCTGGCAATGATGTGACGCGGGCAGAGGCCGCAACAATGTTATCGCGGCTGATTGAAACCATGGCCCCGGCACAATAGGGGAGGATTACCTATCCATGATATTTAATAATAAAAAATACCAAAGTGGTATTGTTGTTGTATTAATAATTGCTATAATTGCAGGGGCGGCCGCGACCGCCTCTGCAATTCCTGAACTTCCCGCGCAGCTTTATGGCACGGTTAAGGATTCAAACGGCAATCCTGTGCCATGGGAGGAAATAACAGCCACTATGAACGTTGGTGGTGGTGTGATTGTAACCGATTCGTTGTTTTATGATAGTGCCGGCGATTTCTATAGAGACGGCCAGTATGGCATGCTCGACGGCCAGTTGACTCCGGAAGTACCGAGACTGCTCGTTTCCTGTCCTGACGGAGGCAACTGTGCCGGTAAAAAAATTACTTTTAAAGTAACTTCGGGTGGTGTCACCTACACGGCAGTTTCAAGTCCGGCATCAGTAAGCTGGGTGAGTGATGCTAAGCTGCGAGTTGACCTGACAGTTGACATTGCCCCCCCACCACCGGGAGTTGCGGGAAATGTTAAGCTGGAAAAAATCAATCAGTCAGACCCGGAGCCGGATCACGCCGGAATAGTGGTTAAAGTTAAGCAGGGAGCGGTAACAAGGACAGCTTACCCTCAAAGCAATGGCAATTATGTCTTGACCGACGAGGCATTTGTTGCCGGCAGCTGTACGGTTGAGTTTGATTACCCGGAAGGAGCCTGGAAGAAAGAAACCAGGTCCGCCAACCTTTCCACCCAGGGGACAACCCAGTTATCCGCGGTCACCCTTCTTATCGGTGACATGGACAATAACGGTTTGATCAACCTCCAGGACCTACTGTGGATGTCCTCCAAGATCGGAACGACTACTACCCAATCCCAGTATGCTGATGTAAATAACGACGGCAAGGTGAATATTCTGGATATGCTCAGAGTGCGTCAAAACATAAATTAACTTGATTAAGACTAGATCTGGCTATAAAGTATTGCACCTGGCTTTTCTGTGTTATTAGGCTAAATAAACGGGTTTTAAACAGGTGGCAGTACATTGATTTAAATTTTCGAGTTATCAAAGGTGGGAAAAATGAATGTTAAAGAGAAAAACAAATTTCCTGTGTTTGTTTGTTATTTTGCTCCTGATCGCGTTTGCTGCTCCGGCTTTGGCTGATGCCGCGACGGTTAGCATCAACGCTCCGTCTACAGTAAATGTTGGTGAGGAGTTCAATGTTGATGTGATGATTAGCGGCAACAGTATTAGTGTTGACGCAATGGACTTTAGGGTTGATTTCAACACAGCCTTGCTGCAGGTGATGGATTTTGCCGCCGGCGACTTCCTGGCCCAAAGCATTGTGCCTGCTCTTTCAGGTGCAGATGAGGTAACTTGCATCAATTATGCCAACGAAAACGGCATCATCGGCGCCGGCCTAACCGGCTCCAGTTCGGCCGCCTCGAAAAAAGTTATGACCATAAAATTCAAAGCGAAAGCTGTGGGTACGGCGAGCCTGCAGTTAAAGTCCTCCAGCTTAAAACCAAGCGGGCAAAACACTGTGGTAGCCGCAACTGTCCAATCAGCCAACGTAAATATTGTTGCTAATAATCAAATTATTGGCGATTTTAACAGTGATGGCAAAGTGAATTTTTCTGATTTGATGATTTTCTCAGCTGCATGGAACAAAAACAGCAGTAGTATTGGTTGGAGTACAGCAGTGACTGGTGCACCGCTATCGCCCTATAATCGCTGCGATATTGCACCTTTTACTGGCACCTATCCCAATTTGAACATAAGTGCTGATGGGAAGGTTGATTTTAAAGACCTGATGGTTTTCTCAATGGCATGGAATTATAACAACTAAAATCCAGGATAAAACAGAAATTGGAATATGATTGAAGTTATAGAGACATAGGAGGTGTGTTGATGAACAGGACAGTGCTGGCATATGATACCAAAAGAGGATCATATGTAGCGATGGTAGTTTTATCTATTTTATTAATATTTTGTTGCATTGGAGCTGCATCCGCTGATGCTTCAACAGTAATGAAAGTGGTGCCTGGGGAGATATCTGAAGGTACTCTTCCAGTAAACATTTTGATTGAAGGCTTACCGCAGGGACAGTCTTTAGAAGGCTGCAATTTTAAACTAACATATAACTCAGATCAGCTGCAATTCAATGATGCTGTTCAATATGGCAATTATTTGACTGGATGGACATGGTACCCGACAATTAAAGATGTGGGTTTTGTTGAATTTTCCGGCGCTAAATTCCCGAGTGGAACAAATCCTGCAACTTCAGCAGGGACATTAATGACGGTGACTTTTAATATCACCGGGAATGGTGTGGCACATTTTGGAATATCCGATATTCATTTGCAAGATTCATCGTATGTGGATTTAAGCGTTACACCACAGGGAGCAGATAAAATATTAGGTCCAAGTGCCTTATTAAAGGTTGAGTGTGGACAAATAACCGAAAACTGTACCTTGCCGGTTAATATATTAATAGAAGGATTGCCACAAGGACAATCTTTAGAAGGCTGCAATTTAAAATTAACATATGACCCAAATTTATTGCAGTATAGCGATGATGATGTAGAATACAGTAGTTTTTTGCCCGGGTGGACATGGTATCCGTTAATAAAAGGTGAAGGTTATATTGAATTTTCCGGAGCGAAGTTTCCGAATGGAACTAATCCGGCAGCGACAGCTGGGACAATTTTTACAGCTGTATTTAATGTAAAAGGTAGTGGAACTGCCAATCTCGGGTTAACAGATGTTCACTTCCAGGATGCCTCATATAGTGATATCGCCATTACAACGCAGGATGGCACAATTGTATTAACAGCGTGCGGTATAGTTGTTGTGCCGTCTGTTGAATCCGGTAATGCTACCAAGACAACCAGTACAGCCACATTAAACGGCAGCATTACAAGCAACGGCGGCGGGACGATAAGTGAATACGGCTTTTACTGGGGAACCACAGCAAATCCGGCAACTAAAAAGACTGTCGGAACGAATAACCAAACCGGTGCGTATACAGCTAGCCTGAGCGGGCTGAACGCAGATACAACTTACTACTACAAAGCATTTGCCAAGAACGAAAAAGGCGAGGCTTTTGGAGAAGTAAAGAGCTTTAAGACTGATAAAGTGGTAGTAAAGCCCACAGTAACCACATCTGCTGCCGGCAGCATCACCACCAGCAGCGCGTTATTAAACGGAAATATTACCAGCAACGGCAACTCAGCCGTTACTGAATACGGCTTTTACTGGGGGACTTCAACCAACCCGTCAACTAAGAAAAGTGTTGGAACGAATGACCAATCCGGCGCTTTTTCAACATCACTGACCGGGCTGAACCCAAACACTACCTATTACTTTAAAGCCTATGCCAAAAACACGCAGGGTGAAAGTTTTGGCGATGTCTTGAACTTCACCACGGCTAAGGAAATTGTAAAACCAACTGTAACAACAGTTAGCGCCGGGAACATTGATTATGGCAGTGCCACCCTGAATGGAACTATCGGAGACAACGGGGGCGCTCCCATCACTGATTATGGTTTCTATTGGGGCACCACCAACAACCCGGCCACCAAAGTGACCTTGGGGACAGCTAACTACACCGGAGAGATCAATTATGAGCTGAGCGGGCTGACCGACGGTACAAAGTACTACTTCAAGGCATACGCCACAAACGCTAAGGGTACTACCTTTGGCTCAGTTTTGAACTTCACCACAGGTGTGATAAATAAGCCAGCGGTGACCACATCTGATGCCAGCAATGTAGGTACCGGCAGCGCCACCCTGAACGGAAACATCACAGGCAATGGCGGCGGGGCGATTACTGAATACGGCTTTTACTGGGGTACCACCAGTAACCCGACCACTAAAGCAATGGTCGGTCAGGACAACTTTACGGGAGCAATAAGCTATGACCTCAGCGGTCTAACCGATGGGAAGAAGTATTATTTCAAGGCCTATGCCACAAACGCCAAGGGCACAACCACTGGCGCCGTGTTGAACTTCACCACTGGGACGGTCAGCAAACCTGAGGTAACCACAGCAGACGCCGGCAATGTGGGCACTGACAGCGCCACTTTGAACGGAAACATCACAAGCAATGGCGGCGGGGCGATTACTGAATACGGCTTTTACTGGGGTACAAGCAGCAATCCGACCACTAAAGCAATGGTCGGTCAGGACAACTTTACGGGAGCAATAAGCTATGACCTCAGCGGTCTAACCGATGGGAAGAAGTATTATTTCAAGGCCTATGCTGTAAACTCCAAAGGTACATCAACTGGCGCCGTGCTGAACTTCACCACCGGGGCGGTCAACAAGCCGACTGTAACTACAGCAGATGCCGGCAATGTGGATACTGACAGCGCCGTCCTGAACGGAAACATCACAAGCAGCGGCGGTTCTGATATCACTGAATATGGTTTTTACTGGGGGACCAACGCCAACCCGATTGTCAAGCAGATGACCGGAACGGACAACCATAATGGGGCCTTTAGTTATGAACTGAACGGTCTGACTACCGGCACAACATATTACTACAAGGCCTATGCCAAGAACGCTAAAGGTGAAAGCATTGGTGAGGTTAAGTCCTTTACAACTGTGCAATATCAAATAGATGTCACCCTGTCAGCTTATTCCGATATCAGCGATAAACGGCCCCTTGAAATAAGCGGGACCGCCCCGGAGGAAGCTGATTGGGAAGTAAAGATTACCGACGCCGCCGGCAAAACATTAACGACATATACTCATCCAACCAGGGCGGCCAGCTTCAATTGGGAATACTCGCCGAATCTGCCAGATTTGCCGATAGTTAGCACGTACACTCTTGAAATAACTGCGACCATGGAAAGCGGCGAAAAGTTAAGTTATACAAAAGACTTTGAAGTCTCAAATTATGATTTAAAAATTACGGAAGCTAAGATTGAGAAAAGTGGCTCCGCATGCACCGTTACCGCTAAAGTGGTTAACCTGGGAAGCGAAAGCGAAACTGTACAGGGGATATGCCAGGTTGTAAGCCAAAACGGAACTTACCTCCTCGATTTCACTGAGCAGCTTACTGTGGGCGAAGCAGCGCAAACCCTGCAATTCTCATTCAATAACCTGAATAGTGGAAAATACAAGGTCCAGGTGTTTATTTGGGCGAATGAGGATGGCACATGGATAACCAAGGGCAAGCCTTACCCGGAAAATCTAAGCGACACCTTGTCGTTTACAATTTAGGGAGGAGGCCGGTATGTTGAATAAATGCAAGATAAAGCAATTAGGAACGGTGCTTTTGCTGGCTGTATTTTTTGCTGTTGCAGTCACAGGTGCATCTGCAGCGCTGGGCGACCCTGATTATAATGGAAGCGTTTCCGCCCTTGAACCGCTTCTTAGCAAGGTTGCCGGGCTTGAGCCCGCTGATGCTGAAAAAGCGGTGAGTCTGCTGGTCAAGTTAAATAGTGCTTTCTTCACCGGTATTAATGACAATCAATCTGCCTTAAACAGCGATGAAAAAGCATGCCTTGATCAACATTACAGGATTACAGCTGCTTTTATCGGAAACATCTTTAATAACCCATCCTCGGGGCTGAAGCAATACATTAACAGCATACCAAGCGGTTCTGAGTTTGGTTATAATGGATTTATCAACGCAGTGCGGAACGGGGACGCATTATACCTGGCCGGGTTAATCGAGCATATTTGGGATAAATCAATACTTCCCGAAACAAAAGGCTGGTTAATCCTAAGCGGTATTGATTTTAACGACCTGTTTTTGATCCTGACTGCGTTCACACAGGTGGAGTATGAGCCGGGCCTGGCATTAACTCAGAGTGTGTCGGATCAGTACAATCTCATTTTAGCCGGCATTATAGCCAGGAGTGAAGGCAAGCTTACACCGGCTGATCTGGTAGCCTGCGGACTGACAGCAACTAATATTGCAGAAGCAGTAAGCCAGTTGAGCGATCAGGACAAGGCCGACCTGGAGCTGATCCTGGGAAAAATGAACCTGATTAAACCTGCCGCTGTCGCGCTTGAGCCTGCGGACGGTGCGGTTGATGTGGATTTGGATGCCGGCGTTAAGGCCACGTTTGACCGTGATGTGGTAATGGGAGATCTTAGCGGTGTAAAAATTGAGGCTGACGGTTCGGTAGTAGAAGGTGTATATGCAACGTTGAACGGACGGGAAGTAACGGTAGAACACCCTGACTTCAGCGAAAAAGAGATATATACAGTGACATTGCCTGCCGGGGCGGTAAAGAGCGCTGCTGGTGGAGCTTCCAGCCTCGAGTACGTGTGGAGTTTTGAAACCGTTGGTTTGAACGGTCCGGAGGTAGAATCGGTTGAGCCGGCTGATGGGGCAACCGGAGTTTACCTCGATGCGGAAGTAAAGGCTACTTTTGACCGGGATGTTATCCAGGGTGACCTTAGCGGAGTGAAAATTGAATTGGACGGCACGGTGATGGAGGGTGTATCGGCCTCGCTGGACGGCCGGGTACTGACTGTTGAACACCCTGACTTTGACTTTAGTCAAACCTGTACCGTGATCTTGCCCGCCGGCGCAGTTGAAAGCGAGGCGGATGACACTGCCAACGAAGATTACCAGTGGACATTTACTACTCTTAGTGCGCCAGCGCCTGTGATGGAATCAGTCCAGCCTGCTGACGGGGCAACCGGAGTGGCTTTGGATGCGGATGTCAGCGCAACTTTTGACCGCGATGTCACGGCCGGTGACCTGGAGGGAGTAAAAATTGAGTCCGAAGGCTCGGTTTTAGAAGGAGTTTATGCATCGCTCAACGGGCGGGTACTGACATTAAGTCACCCTGATTTTAGCGTTAATAAGCTGTACACTGTGGACCTGCCTGCCGGAACGGTGAAGAGCGCGGATGGGGACATTGACAGCGCCGCCTACCAGTGGAGCTTCAAAACGAAGGGCGAAAATGATGTTAATAGACCGGCGGTGGAATCAGTAGAGCCCGCGGCCGGGGCGAACGATGTGGCGCTGGATGCGGCTGTTACAGCAACATTTGACCGTGATGTGAGTGAGGGAGACCTTACCGCCGTAAAAGTAATGGTTGACGGAGCGGTAATGGACAGCGTCTCGGCTGAGCTTGACGGGCGCGTATTAACTGTTAACCATCCGGGTTTCAATTACGAGAAGACGTATACCGTGATTATGCCTGCCGGTGTAGTTGTAAGTGAAGACGGAGGTTTGGCTACAGAGGCTTTTCAGTGGAGCTTTTCCACGGGTATTAACCCAGGTCCCTACGCTTTAGAAGTCAGAACCGACAAACCGGCCTATGCTATCGGTGAAACTGTCCTTGTTTCCGGTTCGTTTAAAGAGATCGCTGATGTGCGGGTTCCTGTAGCCGGCGTCAATATCGGTCTTGTCCTTAGCAGCAACGGTACGTTAATTGCTTTTGGACAAGCAATTACCAATGAGAACGGAGAATTTAGTTATTCTTTCTACACAAGCGGCCTAGCCGAAGGCAATTACACCGTTAACGCCACGGCTAATACAACAAATGCGCAGGCCTATTTCAGCGTCAGCGAAGGTCAAGCTTCCGATAAGCCCCAGGTATCGGTTTATAGTCCTGAAATCGGGGCAATAAACGTGGCGCGAGATGCTGTGGTCAGCGTGACATTTAACATGGATGTTACTGCAGTAACCGAAGCCCTGGAAAATATAACAATAGCTAAAGACGGTACAAGTATCTCCAATGTAAGCGCCACCTTAAACGGCAGAGTGCTGACGATAAGTCACCCACAGTTTGAGCGGGGCAGAATTACCTATACGGTAAACATACCGGCCGGTGTAGTAAAGAGTACGTATGGTACGTATAACGATGAAATTAATTGGACCTTCACAACCGTCAAAGAACCTAGCAGAGGTGGTGGAGGAAACAGAAATGATGATGATGATGACGAGTGCAAGTTTGAAGATGTGCGGGATTCACACTGGGCAGCTGAGGTAATCAAGCAAATGTGTAAGAAGGGTATTGTAAACGGGTATCCGGACGGAACGTTCAAGCCTGAGAATAATATTACCAGGGCTGAATTTGCGAAAATTATCGTAGAAGCAATGAAACTTGATCAGGAAAATCCGTCAATACCTTCGTTTACAGACATTAAGCGGGGTGATTGGTACTATGGTTATGTTGAGGCGGCAGCTAAAAGTGACCTGGTAAAAGGATTTGAAACAGGAGAATTTCGCCCCAATGAAAGGATTAACAGAGAGCAAATAGCAGCTGTTTTAGTCCGGGCACTAGGTAAAGAAGCTGAGGCCAGGGCTCATCAGGATGAAGAAACCATCTTCACTGATGATCAGAGCATATCCCCGTGGGCCAGGGGTTATATCAATGTCGCGGTGCAGGATGAGGCGGCCTTGATTGTAGGATACCCTGACCGTACCTTTAAGCCTCTTAACAAGGCCACCAGAGCGGAAGCATGTACTTTGATTTCGCGGTTTCTGGCAAGGTAAATTTTATTATTGAAGAATAACGGCACTACCTCAAAGGTAGTGTCGTTATTTGAAATTTTATCGAAAAGGGGGTGAATAAAATTTTAAAAGGAGCTTTAAAGGCTGTTTATCTGGGATTATTTCTTATCGCAACATTTCTGGCGGGGTGTTTTATTAACCCAGTCAATCCGGCCTATTCATCTAGCTTGGATCTGGCTGTTCAAACAGACAAGCAGGTTTATCAGCAAGGAAACCCGGTAGTGGTCACTGTTTCTCTAACCGACCTGCAAATACCGGTGAATGATGCTTACATCGGCCTTATCCTGCAAAATAAAGTGGGTCCAAATTACCCACTGGCTGTGAGACAGGAATCAACCGGCGTGGACGGAAGGCTAACCTGTATCTTCGATTCGGGTGCCTTTGCTCCCGGGACTTATCAAATCACTGCCACAGCAGGACCAGGTTTGGTGGAATCAGCGGATATTAATATTTCAAACAACGGGCCGTCTATTATCTTGACCTCTCCGAACGGCGGGGAGACCTGGGTAGCAGGCGAGAAGCAGACCATCAGCTGGTACACCAACGGCAAACCGGGTCAATATGTTAAAATTGAATTGCTTAAAAATGGTATGCCGGTGAAGAACATCAACAGCAAGGCCGTATGCAGCAAGGGAAGCCTCAGCTGGACCATTCCATCAGACCTGCCTGCCGGTGAGGATTATACGGTAAAGGTAACCAGCACCAACAGCTCATGCACGGATACCAGCAACAATTTTAGTATCGCCGGCCCGGAAATTACGGTAATGTCGCCTAACGGCGGGGAAAACTGGGTTGCGGGCTCAAGGCAGGCCGTCAGCTGGTCATATAAGGGCAAGCCGGGTTCATATGTTAAAATCGAACTGCTTAAGAATGGTGAGCCGTTCAGAGTAATCAGTTCCTGGTCCGTGTGCAGTAAAGGGAGCTATAACTGGACGTTGCCATCAGACTTGCCCACAGGAGATGATTATTCGGTAAGGTTGACCAGCACTAACGGTTCATGTGCAGATATGAGTGACGGAAGCTTCAGTATTGCCGGTCCATCAATTACGTTAACGTCGCCCAATGGCGGGGAAACATGGGAAGCGGGCTCAAAGCAGGCTGTAAGCTGGTCATACACAGGCAAACCGGGTGCATATGTCAAATTGGAGCTGCTTCAGAACGGTATCCCGGTCAAGAGTATTAATTCCAGGACTTCGAGCAACAAAGGATCCTATAACTGGACCATCCCGTCGAACCTGGCCTCCGGGGCTGACTACAAAGTAAAAGTAACCGCTGTCAACGGCTCCTGCTCGGACACCAGCGACAGTGATTTTAGTATCGCAGGGCCAACCCTAACCTTAGACTCTCCTAATGGTGGTGAAAGCTGGCCGGCGGGGTCCAAGCAGACTATTAATTGGTCGTATACCGGCATTCCTGGTTCATATGTCAAGATCGAATTGCTGCGGGATGGTGTTCTGGTCAAAAAAATCACCGCCCGGACCTTGACTAAAAATGGTTTCTATAAATGGACTTTACCTGCAAATCTTCAAAAGGGTGCAGGTTACACGATTAAGATCACTAGCGTCACTAATAGTGACTGTGAAGATATAAGCGATAATTCATTTACGATTAATTAGCCTTCTCCAGGGCTTCTCGCAAGGGGAGCTAAAAAATTAACACCTTATGAAGGAAAATATAGGGATTGTGGCGCGCAGTAGATTATTTAAAAGGTAATTCTTAACAACAGGCTCCTGGTGTTTGCAGGAGCCTGTTGTGCTATTATTCAAAAATGAAAATAATATTAATTAATGATATAATTGTGAACTGGAATAATTATATCCAAATGTTACTTGAATGGGAGTGGAACACATGGCAAAAATGCGATTGCCGGCGATCAAAGGCTATTTTTGGGGTTTTGTTTTATTAACATTGCTGCTGTCTGGTGGTATGGCCGGTTTTTGTGCTGATGGCTACGAGTTGGTTGTTGGATTGGATAAACAGGAATACAACCAGGGTGAGATGATAACCGTAACAGCAGAGGTCTATGGAGACCAAGTGAATGATATCTATATTGGTTTTACCTTAGAAAAGGATAACCAGCCTGTGGCAGTTTGGCAGGATAAGACAGGGCTTAGTGGTGAGGCTTCCTGGAATTTTGATTCAGATCCTTTTGACCCTGGTACATACAGCATTACAGCTGCTGCCGGTGCGATCAGTGCCGGACCGGTGCAGTTCATTATCGTATCTGCCCCGCCTGTTATTGAGAGCACTAGCCCGGATAATGGCGATAAAAATGCTTCGGTATCCAAGTCAATCACTGTCGTCTTTAGCAAGAACATCGAACCGGGCAGTGCCTACGGCGATATTACATTAAAGAATGATAACGATAAAAATATAGGATTTTCAAAGGAAATTATCGGCACAAAATTGGTGATTAACCCCAATAAAAACCTGGCCACCGGTACCGAATACACGGTGTATATTCCTGTTGATGCAGTGAAGGGCCTGCAAGAGGAGTACAGTTTCTCCTTTACCACTGCCAAAAGTACCGGTGGTGGAGGCGGCGGCAGCATCACGATCCCCGGAACCGTGCCCAGTAATAACAGCGGTTGCGTGTTTGCCGACCTGCCCGATTCACACTGGTCTGCTGCCGTAGTTAAAGCACTATGCCGGGACGGGATCATCAGAGGTTACCCCGGTGGCATGTTTAGACCTGACTATAAAGTAACACGGGCGGAATTTGCCAAAATGATTGTGATGAGCAAGGGGCTGTCTGAGGTGAAGCCGGCGATGCCGACCTTTAAAGATGTAAAATCGAGCGACTGGTATTATGGCTATGTCGAGGCAGCTGCTCAGGCGGGCCTGGTGGAAGGTCTCGACACGGGAGAATTTCAGCCGGACCGGAATATTACCAGAGAGCAGATTGCGGCCATTCTGGTGCGGGCGCTGGGTAAAGGAACAGCGGTCCCTGCCGGCTCCGGTCAGGCGGCAACATTTTCGGATGAAAAGGCCATATCCGGCTGGGCCGCAGATTATGTCAGAGCGGCAGTCAATGAGGGACTTGTCAACGGCTATCCGGATCAAACCTTTAAGCCTGTTCATGACACAACAAGGGCGGAAGCCTGCACAATGCTATCGCGCTTGCTGGCAAAGATATAGCCAGAGAGAAGTATAATTTCAAAAAAATGAGAGACCCCTGTCTGTTCAGACGGGGGTCTTATTAATAAAGCGGCTGTTCAACAATAATTACCTGTATTTAATTAATTAAATAATATTTATATAACTGTCACTGGTATCCGTGCAGGAGCCGTTGGTGGCGGTCACTCTTACTTCATATTCTCCTCCTCTAGGCAGGGTTGTCGGCAATGTCCAGATAAAGTACCCCCGGCTATTAGACGTGCTGGAGGTGATGTTTTTAACCGGCACGCCACTTTTTAGCAGCTCCAATTTAACATATGATCCCGGATTGCCGGTATAAGACCAGCTAATGGTTTGTTTTGAGCCTGCCGCCCAGCTCTCCCCGCCATTGGGAGATTTCAAGGTGATGGTCGGCCCGACGACAGTAAAAGCGCCGTCGCTGGTGTCGGTGCAGTCGCTGCTGACACCGGTGACCCTGACGGTATAATCCGCTTCCGGCGGCAGGTTCGAAGGGATTGTCCAGTTGAAGTAACCTTTGCTGCATGAGGTCCTGGATGTAATAACTTTGAACGGCTGACTGTCACTCAGCAGCTCTAACTTGACATATGAACCGGGGTTGCCGGTATAAAACCAGCGGATGGTCTCTTTTGAGCCCGTCGTCCAGGTATCTCCGCCATTAGGATAATCTAAGGTGACAGTTGGGCCGGCGATGGTAAAGTCTTTGTCACTCGTGTCCGAACAAGAGCTGTCTGTAGTGCTGGTGATCCGGATTTTGTAACCGGCGCCGGTTAAGTTGGACGGTAATGTCCAGCTATAATTGCCTTTGCTGTTCGATGCCCGGGAAGTGATGTTTTTTACCGGCTTATCGTTTTGAAGCAATTCTATTTTGACGTAAGAGCCCGGGTTGCCGGTAAAGGACCAGCGGATGGTCTCTTTTGAGCCTGCCGCCCAGGTATCTCCGCCATTAGGATAATCTAAGGTGACAGTTGGGCCGGCGATGGTAAAGTCTTTGTCACTCGTGTCCGAACAAGAGCTGTCTGTAGTGCTGGTGATCCGGATCTTGTAACCGGCGCCGGTTAAGTTGGACGGTAATGTCCAGCTATAATTGCCTTTGCTGTTCGATGTCTGGGAAGTGATGCTTTTTACCGGCTTATCGTTTTGAAGCAATTCTATTTTGACGTAAGAGCCCGGGTTGCCGGTATAAGACCAGTTGATGGTTTGCTTCGAGCCTGCCGCCCAGGTTTCCCCGCCGTTGGGTGAGGTTACAGTGATGGCAGGTCCGGTTATGCTGAAGCTGTTGTCGCTCATGTCGGTGCAGGAGCTGAGATTGACGCCGGTAATCCTGACCTTATAGTCATTACCGGTAAGACCTGCCGGTATAGTCCAGGAATAATAACCCGTGCCGACAGGCGCCATGTTCATAATGGTCCTAACGGGTAAATCATTTTCAAGCAGTTCCAATTTGACGTAGGGGCCCGGGTTGCCGGTATAAGACCAGCGGATGGTTTGCTTCGAGCCTGAGGCCCAGATTTCCCCGCCGTTGGGAGAGGTTAAAGCAATGGTTGGCCTGTCAATACTAAAGTAGCCGTCGCTGGAGTCCCGGCAGTCACTGTTGCTGGTGCTGGTGATGATAACCGCATAGTCCCCCGCGGCAGGGAGGTCTTCGGGTATGGTCCAGTTATAGTAACCGCTTGCAGAAGGTGTCTGAGGTGTAATGTTGCTGAAAAAAGCGCCGCCTTTCAGCAAGTCGATTTTTACGTTGTTGCCGGGGCTGCCGGTGCTGAACCAGCTGATGGTCTGGGTTGAGCCTGCCGTCCAGGTTTCCCCGCCGTTGGGGGAGCTCAGGTTGATTGCAGCCGGCAGTGGTTCATTGGCGACTGTGGAGGTAAAAGCTTTGAGACACACGTTGCCATACCCGGAGTAGTAAAGGTCAGTCCAGCTGACACCGTTTCCGCTGGCCCAGCTTTCTTTAGGATTCATCCCGGCGTCACTGTTATATCCGGGTATGGTGCATTCTGTCGCAATTGGATAATAATCTCCCGGTGTTGTCAGTTTCAAGACAACTGAGAATTTTTTCCCGGCAGTTAAGGCCACAGGCGCGTCCAGCTCAACTGTGTGATAACCGGGATTTTTAATTGTTCCCACTGTTTTACCGGCCAGAATACCGGCTTTTGGTCCGCTGGAAATGTTGACGTTGTTATAAATGTAGATCTCGTAAGAGGCGTTTGGCGTCCCTGTATAAAAGCTCACAGCTGTTAATGAATCGCTTGCAGCTGCGGTAAATACGTTGGCCCCCCAGCAGGAATAACTACCGCCGCCGATGGCGAGAGTCCAGCCATACGGGTCGTATTGGTAGATGCCGTTATAATTTGACACCGCCTCGATTCCGTTGAAAACCGCATTTTCCTTGCCAATGTTGACATCATAGTAGGAAATGTAGAAATAGCCGCCCTGCCCCCAGCTTTTGCCCCAGCTGTTTCTGACTATAAACGCGCCGTTTCCCGGGGCTGGGGTTTTGAAACTGTTTTTGTCAAAGTTATCGTCCCAGCCGACTATAGCGACGCCATGGTTAATATTGTAAGCGGCGCTGAGGCTGTCGTAATAGGAGTATTTGGCGGCATTGTAATAATTGTCGTTCCAGGACATCACCGTATGAACAGCGCCGGAATCCATAACGGCCTGTTTAATTCTGTCATTGTCAAGGGGACCGCTGCGATCGGCAATAAAAGTAATGTCTTGAACATGCTTCTGGATGGGCAGACCCTGTTTTGAGGATGTGGAATTCGGGTTATAGGGATCATCCACTTCATCGACGGGGCCGCTCCACCGCGCCAGGTATGCGGTGGACATTAAGTGGTTGCCTCCATCATTGGGTCCGAAGTCAAAACCATGGCTGTTTTTTAAATTGTTTTCGGAAAAATCTCTGGCCTCTCCGGGCAACAGGCAAGATTCCATCGAGGCGTATGTGGCAAAGGTCCAGCAGCTTCCCGAAGAACCTTGCGCTTTAACCGGGGTAAGTTTTTGCTGGTTGCGCAGGTCGTAGGAAGTCGGGAAAACTACAGCTGAAGGCAGCCTGATATCTGCGTTGAGGTTATTTAGTTTGATTGGTGGTGGTATATACCCTGAAGTCGGATGCGCTGTGATGTCGATTGACTGCTGATGCCTTAAACCTTGATTTTGGATGTATGCGGCGAATTCCGGGTTTAACGGAGTTGCGCTCAATCCGTTATTTTCCAGGGCAAAGCCGGGAGGTACCGGGTAGCATACGCAAAGCAGTACAAGAAATATAAAGGAAATAATGCTGCATTTTACAGGAAAAACCTTTGATTTTATGCTGAAAATTATTTCCATCCTCCTCTCTTAACCAAATGGTCAATTAATTTTGTAGTTCACCATGATTACAATTAATTCACATCCTTTTTAAATATACTCCGCATGCGCTCATAGCCATCCATTTAGCAATTATTTTATATGATTAGATAAATTTAGATGTTTTCCTCCTGATTAAGGGAAAAAAACTGACAAAAAAACCCGCTTTGCCACTGTTATTAACAACGATGGAAGCGGATTCATGCCGGTTAAGGTTATTTAAAACATTCAGTTGTTATGCACTGCAACAGGTCAGAGGCTTAAACTGGCTATAGCAGCCTTCAACACCCCGGCGGATTTCCTCAGTTTTTCCTCTTCTTCCCCTGATACCGGCAGGATTAAAGGCCGGCTGCAGCCCGCTGAATTCACTACCGCCGGCAGGCTGAGACAGCAGCCGTCAATGCCGTAGGGTCCGTTAATTAAGCCGGAGACAGTCAGGATAGAATTCTCATTGCGGATGATGCTCTCGCAAATCCGCTTCACCGCCAGGCTGATGGCGTAATAGGTTGCTCCCTTTTTGGAGATGATCCGGTAGCCCGCGTTTCTAACCCGGCTGTCCACTTGCTGCCGGTTGACCGGTGGCAGGCCGGTCAGGGTACAAAAGTCATCCAGTCTGGTGCCGGCAATATAGGCAAGGCTCCAAAGCAGTACCTCACTGTCACCGTGCTCTCCTACCACATAGGCGTGTATATTCCTGGGGGCGACGCCACAATGTCTGCTTAGGCTGTGGCGGAAGCGGGAGCTGTCCAGGACCGTTCCCGAGCCAAAAACGCGTTCGGGGGGCAGTCCGGTGATCTTTAACGCCGCATAAGTCAAGACGTCAACCGGGTTGCTGACAATCAGGAAAATCTTTTCCTCAGTGCCGTTCATTAACTTGGGCAGGCTTTCCCGAAGAATAGCGTAATTTCTTTGCAGCAGGTCAATTCGTGTTTCGCCCGGCCGTTGGCTCGCCCCGGCAGTGAAGATAACAATACCGGCATCTGAGCAGTCTTCATAGCCTCCGGCAATGATGTTAATCGGCTTGATAAAAGCTGCGGCATGGGCCAGGTCCAGGGCCTCGCCTTCGGCCTTGGCGGTATTCATGTCCACCAGGACCAGTTCATTGGCCAGCCCGCTTATGGCCAGGGCGTAGGCAATCGAAGCGCCGACCGAGCCGGCTCCTACTATCCCTATTTTCCGGTTTGATTTTCGCTGGCTTATGCTTAACACTCCATGATGTAATCGTTTTTAAACTCTTTGCTAATATACCCCTTTAAACACAAAAAATCCGCTTCCACCATAAAGCTGCTGCGGATTTAATACTGGTGCGCCCGGCAGGAATCGAACCTGCGCTTCCGGCTCCGGAGGCCGGCGCTCTATCCCCTGAGCTACGGGCGCAATAAACTTTCATTTTGAAATCACACTTCTCATTATAGCAAAATATTATTTAATTGCAAGGTCAGGATCAATTTTGACCGGTCAGCTTAAATCTTCCATCCCCTGGTATTTTTAAACCCTCCTGACGGGTTTGTTTTGTGAACCGGTTTTAATAGATTTAAGATTGGCTGTATAATAACAAGAGTTTAATTTTTAGGCATTAGGCTTAGTATAAGGTGGTTCGTCAGGCCTTGGATATGATCATGATTTTATTAAAAAATATAATACTGTCGACCCTGCATGGCTGGGTAGGCGCATCCCTGGCTGTGTTCATGTTTTTCCGTCCCCTCAAACCCTGGCGCATTGGGCGGGTTAAAATTTGGCAGGGGGTTATTCCGGCCCAGCAGCAGCGCATAGCCGGGGCTGTGAGCGATGTAGTTGTCAAGGACTTGATCACACCGCAGGCGCTGCAAGACTATTTAGTGCAAGGGCAAGCCTTGGAGCGCAAGGTGCAGCCAATTATACATGATCTGGTGGAAACAGTGGCCGGCGCCGAATACCCCACTGTAGATTCTATCTTCCCTCCCCTGGCAGCCGGATTAAAAGAAGATATAAAGGACCGGGCCAAGGACGCCCTGGCCCGGTTGGCGGAAAAGTATATTTATGACCCTGAAGTTGAGACCTGGATTAAGGCCTTTATTCATCGCCGGCTAAAGCAACACTGGCAGAAGAAATTAGGCGAGCTGTGGCCGGAGGATCGTGCAGCGGCCTTTTGCGACCGCATCCTGGGGGGTATGACTGAATACCTGTCCGGACCGGAATTTAAGGAAATGGCCATAAAACTTATCGAGCGGCTGCACCGGTCGCTGTGCCGACAGACAATGCCCCTGCGTGCCGCGCTGCCCCGGCCGCTGCAAAGGCAGGTGGCCGCCTGGCCGGCCTTGCTGGTGCAGGTGCTGCCGGAGCTGGTCTGCCGTCTTCAGAATAATCCGGAGGTGCAGGAGAAACTGACGTCGGTTATTCTGGACATTATGGAGCAGCTTAAAGAAAAAAGCCCCTTGGCGCGTGTGGGCATCGGCCTGTACCAGTTCTTTAACGAGTATCGGGCTGATGTGGAGCACTTTGTTCGCCATGATATGTTTCCCCGGCTGGGTGAATTTTTAGCCTCTCCGGAGGTCAAGTTATGGCTGGAGCAGTATATCCAAGAGCAGGCGGACAGAATCCTGGACCGCCCGGTTGGTGAGCTGGCGGCCGGTATTGATTCCGGGCAACGGCAGCAGGCCGCTGAGTGGATTGCTGATCATCTGGGAGGCTGGCTTGCCGGTGCAGGTATGCAAGCCTGGCTGGGTGAATTCTTAAAAGGGCGCTACAGTGCTTTGTCCGGTTTTACAGCAGAGGAATTGCTTGAGCGATATTCCGGCCTCCGCCCGCAGGAGGTGGAGGCCGCTCTGTTGCGGCAGGGCATCGGCCTGGTCCGCCGGCCGGCCACCATCCGCCTGGTCCGGATGACTGCCCGCTCCCTGATCGATGAGATCGCGTCATACCCGGTGGGCCGCCTCAAAGACCATTTACCCCCGGAGACACTGGCCAAGTTTGAAGCGGTGTCAGTGGGTCTGGTTTCCGCATACCTAAAAAATAAAATCCCTGCCTTCCTGGAGGGACTGGATTTGAAAGGAATTGTTCAAGGGCGGATCGAGAGTTACTCACCCCGCGAGCTGGTAGACATGTTCCAGCGGGTAACTATGAATAACCTCCAGAAGATTGAAATATACGGCGCGGTAATTGGTGCTGCCATGGGAGTTTTTTTCGGCCTGGCCAACCTGCATGCCGGCGCTTTCTGGTTTATCGCCGGGATCTTAATCTTAATTATTGGGTTGATCCGGTGGGAGAGCCGCAACTAAAATAATTGCGGCAGGAGATTGCAAATGTAACATATATATATAAAATATTATATAAAAAAGCCGGTTAATTCTTGCCTTAGATGATCTATCCCGGCTAAAAAATAAATTTTGGGTTGAAAGGAGCATTTTTATTGCGAAAAATTGGTGTGGCTATTGCCGTTTTAGTGTTGTTGGGCCTGCTTGCCGCCGGCTGCGCGGGGGGAAATGACACTAATGCGCCGGCTTCCAGCAAGCCGGAAAAGATCATTGTACAGGCACCCATGGCGCCTGCTACCGCCCCGCTTTTTAAAATGGCACAGGACGGTTTGCCCGGTGGCACCCCAATGGAGCTGATAGTTTATAATAATGTGGAAGAGGCTACAACCAGGATCATTAAGAACGAGGCGCATTTCAGCGTCCTGCCTGTCAATGTGGCCTCGAAATTGTATAACAAGGAAATAGATATTGCCCTGGCCAGTGTAAACACGTGGGGTATACTTTACCTGGTATCGGTTGAGGATACGGTCGAGCAATGGCCGGATCTCAAAAACAAGGAGCTGTATGTGGGAGCGCAGGGGTCGACCCCCGATGTTTTAACCCGGTACCTGCTCAGCCGGAGCGGCCTGCAGCTGGAGGATATAAAATTGACTTACCTGGGCTCCCCCGAAATTGCCCAGATGATGATTAATGGTATGGTGAAGAATGCGGTACTGCCGGAGCCGCTGGTGACTCAGGTAATTATGAACAACCGGCGGGCCAGGGTGGTCAGGGACTTTTATGCCGATTGGCAGCAGTTCGAAGGTCAGGCCGCAAGGTTGCCCCAGGCGGGGATGATAGTGAGCAATAGCTTTGCCGAAGCCTATCCTGATTCGTTGGACGAGTTCAATCGCGCCTACGCTGCAGCTATGGAGTGGACTTTGACCAATCCGGACGGGGCGGCGCAGCTGGTGCAAGCCAATTTAAAAATGCCGGCGCCTGTGTTTATAAGCAGCATGGAACGTACACGCCTGCAATTTGCCGGCGCTGCCGGAGCCAAAAACGATGTCCTGATCTATCTGGGCCGGCTGCTCGATGTCTCACCGGATATGGTGGGAGGTAAATTACCCGATGAAAAATTTTTCCTTTCTGAATAAAGGCCTGCCGCCGTTTCTGGGTTTAGCTTTTTTTCTATTGGTCTGGCAGATAGGATCAGGTTTCTATAATCAGGTTGTCCTGCCATCTCCGGTGGAAGTGGCGCATACCTTCTGGAACCTGGCAGCCGGCGGTGAACTGCTGGAGCACGGCCGCCTCTCTATAATCCGCGGTCTGACCGGCTTCGGCCTGGCCTTAATCCTGGGGTTGCCCTTGGGGCTGCTTATTGGCCTGAATGGGGCGGCAGCAAGTCTCTTTCGGCCGCTGGTGGTGGTGCTGCAGGTAATCCCGCTTGTTTCCTGGCTGCTGCTCGCCTTGATCTGGATCGGTTTCAGCAAGGTCCCGGTCTTTGTGGTTTTCGTGACCACAATACCCCTGATTATAATTAATACTGTTCATGGTGTTGAAAATGTCGATGGTCAGCTGCTGCAGATGGCCTCTGTTTTCCGCATTGGCCGCTTGCGGGTGATCCGGGAAATATACCTGCCGCAGATAGCGCCTTACATAATGGCCGGGGTTTCAGCAGCTATCGGAACGACTTGGAAGGCGGTAGCCATGGCGGAATTGTTGAGCGTTCACCAGGGTATCGGTTCCGGCATGGCTTTGGCCAGGATGAACCTCAATACAGCTGCTCTATTCGCCTGGACCATTTTTTTGGTGTTTTTGGGCCTGTTGACCGACCGCCTGCTGGCTTATTTGATGCGTTGGAAACTCAGACGCTGGGGGTACTAGGTTTTGATTGAATTAAAGCATGTCTATAAAACCCTGGGACAGACCAGGGTTTTGCTGGATTTCTCTTTATCTGCTGAATATAAAAAAATTTTATGTTTGATTGGGCCCTCCGGTTGTGGTAAAACTACAATCCTCCAGTTGCTGGCTGGCCTGGAGCGGCCGGATTCCGGTCAGGTCAGGGGTACGGAGGACCTGCGGGTGAGCTACGTTTTTCAAGAGCCGCGCCTATTGCCCTGGAAAACAGTAGCCGGCAATATCGCTTTTGTTTTGCGGGACCTTGTACCTGCTGCCGGGCAGAAAGGCTTAATCAAGGAACACCTATTGATGATGGGCTTGTATGACTACCGGGACAGCTTCCCCAACAGCTTAAGCGGCGGCATGAAGCAGCGCCTCGCGCTTTGCCGCGCTTTTGCCTATCCCCATGACCTGCTGCTGCTGGACGAGCCGTTTAAGTCTCTGGATGTACCCCTGCGGCTGGAAATGGTGCGGCAAATGACCCGGATGTGGCAAAAAGCTCCCCGCACTGTTGTTTTTGTCACCCATGATATCATGGATGCGCTGCTTTTGGGGCACCGGGTAATTGTTCTTTCCCCCCGGCCGGCCTCAAGCCTGGAGGTTATGGATATTGATATTCCCCTGGAGCAAAGAAGCATCAAGGTGGAGCCTTTAACCAGCCACTATGCCAGGATCATGGAACTGCTGGAAGGACAGAGCAGCGCCTCTTCTTGAAGGTCAAACCTGGTGACCGGTGCTGCTTGTTGCCTGGCTGCCGCCGCTCACGCTTGTATTTTTAGCTTTATTTGGATACAATGGTAAAGTAAAATCGCATTATTATTAAAGGCAAGGTGGATCTGGGAGGTTTTTCATGAAGCAGGTGGTCAGTGTCAGCCTTGGTTCTTCCAGGCGTGACCATAAGGTGAAGGTTGAGCTGCTGGGAGAGCAGTTCGAGATAGCCCGCTTGGGTACGGACGGGGATTTTCAGCGTGCCCTGGAATTGCTGGGGGAATTGGACGGGAAGGTCGACGCCATTGGCCTGGGCGGGATTGATGTGTACATTTACGTCCGTCAAAAGCGCTATGCCATCCAGGACGGTCTCAAGTTGGTGAACGCGGTAAAGACAACCCCGGTCGTGGACGGCAGCGGTTTGAAGAACACCCTGGAGCGCGAGGTGGTGCGGATCCTGACCGGGCAGACAGGACTGCTCAAAAAAGGGATGAAGGTGCTGATGGTTAGCTCGCTGGACCGGTTTGGTATGGCGGAAGCGCTTTACGACATGGGCTGTGATATGACCTATGGCGACTTGATCTTTACCATGGGCATGCCTTACCCGGTTAAAACAGTAGCCGAGCTTGAGGAGATTGCCAACCGCACGCTGCCCGAGCTGGTTAAAATGCCCTTCCAAATGCTGTATCCCACCGGTAAAAAACAGGAAAGCCAGGATGAAGCGAAGGTGCAGCAATTTGCCGGCTACTATTACGATGCTGATGTCATTGCCGGGGACTTTCACCTGATCAGACGATTTATGCCTGGCGGTATGAGTGGACAAACCATTCTTACTAACACCACTACCAGGGAAGATGTTGAGTTTTTGCGGGAAAAGGGAGCAGGGGTCCTGGTGACCACAACTCCGGAGTTTGAGGGGAGGTCCTTCGGCACCAACGTGATTGAGGCCGCAATGGTGGCCATTATGGGCAAGCCCCTGGAACAAATCAATCCGGAGGATTACCTGGAGTTGCTGGGCCGGTTGAACTTTAAGCCGCATATTCTAAATTTGCATGATAATTGATTTTGGCTAACTGGTCAAGAGGCGCGGCTGCCAAGGAGGTATCGAAATCAAGTTTGGCGACACATGCAGAGATAACTGAGAGTTTAAGAGTGTTTCAAGATAAATATAACCAAAATGATCGTCTGAAGGTAATGAACAGGGACTGGGACCGGGTGGTTGAAATCAGGGCCACCGATATAAACTCCCTGCATACTTTTACCGTAAAAAATGGAGTAGTGTCCCTGGCGGAAGGAGCAGCAGAACAACCGGACCTTACCGTAATCTCGGACAGCGAAACCCTGGCGGATATTTTTTATGGTGATATCACCCCTACCGATCCATACAATAATGGTACCTTGAAGATTATGGGGCAGGAGGATGATATTATCCGGCTGGATTTTATTTCGCTGATGATCTGGGGTGAATAGCTTGCAGCTAAAAAGGGTGCTAACCCTGCGCACGGTGGTTGCTACCAGCGCCGGTCTGACCCTGGCCAGTTCATCTTTTGTAGCTGCCGTCCAGGTGGCAGGTTATGTGCTTGGCGATTCCGCCTGGATTGCCATCCTGTCCGGCGGGGTTCTTTGTCTGCTGGCGGCCGCCTGCTTTTCCGAATTGAACGGCCTCTTGCCATCGGCCGCCGGGATCCGGCTCTACTTTAGCCGCGCTTTTAACAACCAGCTTGCCCTGACCGTCTCCCTGCTGTATATGCTGGTGGTGATAGTCGGTGTGGTGGGCGCGGAGAGCTATGTTCTGTCCAGGGTTATAACCGAGTTTTATCCACAGGCATGGCCTTTTCCCCTAATCGTTATGCTGCTTCTCCTGGTTACCGGCATGAACCTCAGGGGAATCAGGATAGCTGGGTTGTTCCAGGACGTGATTACCTACGGGCTGATCATTTCGTTGACCGCTTTTAGCTTAATTGCCTTTAACAAGACCGGTTTTCAGTTGAGTACGCCTTTTTCGCCCGGTAGCGCGCCGAATTTGATCAGTGCTATCGCGGTGGGGGTGTTTTTGTTTGTCGGCTTTGAATGGGTTACACCGCTGGTTGAAGAGGTTACCCAGATGAAGCAGATTTCTAAAGGGATGATGATTGCGCTGGGGATTCTCAGCGTGACCTACGCTGTCTTCACAGTGTCCATGACAGCGATTGTGCCTAAAGAAACCCTGACGGCAACAGCGGCTCCACAAATGGTTTTTGCCCGGTCGGTCTTAGGAGGGGCCGGTGTGGCCTGGATGGGTTTGGTTAGCCTGGCGGCCTCGGTTACCACCTTCAATGCCGGGCTGATTAGCGTTTCCCGTTTCATGTACGCCTCCGCGCGGGAACAAGTTCTGCCGGCTATTTTTAGCCGCATCAGTATGAATTTTTTTACCCCGTGGGTGTCCATTATAACCATTTTTTTTGTTGCTGTCGGAGTGGCTGGAATAACCCTGCTTACCCACCGTTACTTGATCCTGGTCGAGCTGGCAGCGGCCATGGAGTCAATTGTCTACGCCTTGGCCGGCCTGGCGGTAATCAGCCTGCGCAGGCGAATGCCGGACCAGCCCCGTCCTTACCGGATCAAGTGGGGGAGCGCTATTCCGGTGCTGTGTGTTGTGGTCTTCACCGCCCTGGCCGCAGCGCTGTTGTTTTCGGACCGCCTGGCGCTGGTGACTTTGTTGGCGGCGTTCGTTGTATGCTTGATTTATGTAAATACAGTCGTGCCTTATTTGAAAAAACAATATGAAAGCCATAAGCGCAGGCCCAGGCGCCGCCCGTCACGGACATAAATTCAACAATATGCGGTTTTTTTGTCCATCCTTCCTTTGTAATATCAGGTAACGAAAATAAAAATAGAGGAATTTTGGTTTTGGGTGTAGAATTTATAAAAACGTGTCTTTTAAAAAAGTGTCTTTGCTGATATTATTTCGCCTTACGGCGCAGGGGGGTCGATAATGCAAAACAAAAACCGCATACCGTCTATCTTTGCTTTTTCATTGATCCTGACGCTGCTTTTGGTAATTTTCCTGGCTGATCCCGGCGTTAGTGCCGCCGGAGAAAATGCGGTAGTATCCGTTAACGTGGCCAATATCCGCAGCGGCCCGGGCACCGGAAACGCTGTTACCGGGCAGGTTGCCCAGGGGGACAGCCTGCCGGTTCTAGGACAGACCGACGGCTGGTATCGTGTACAAACACCTGACGGAGGCTCGGGTTGGGTAGCCGGCTGGCTGGTTGCCGTGAATACGTCCGGAACAACAAATACACCGGTTGTTCCCTCCCAGGGGCAATCTCAAGGCCCCCGGCAAGTAGCCATGGTTACCGGCAGTGTGGTTAACATCCGCAGCGGTCCGGGCACCGGAAACGCAGTAACAGGGCAGGTCACCCAGGGTGACAACCTGACGGTTTTGGGACAATCGGACGGATGGTATCACGTAAGTACGCTCGGTGGCGGGACAGGCTGGATTGCCGGCTGGCTGGTTGCCGTGAATACGTCGGGAACAACAAATACACCGGTTGTTCCCTCCCCGGGGCAATCTCAAAGCCCCCGGCAAGTAGCCATGGTTACCGGCAGTGTGGTTAACATCCGCAGCGGTCCGGGCACTGGTAACGCGGTAACCGGGCAGGTTACCCAGGGTGATAATCTGACGGTTTTGGGACAATCGGACGGATGGTATCAAGTAGGTATGCCCGGTGGCGGGACAGGCTGGATCGCCGGCTGGCTAGTTAGTGTACAAACCGCGCCGTCCATGGAGCCGGCAACTCCGGCTGAACCGGCAAAACCGGGTCAGACCCCTGCCGGGCAAAACACAGGCAGCGGGAATCCATCAAGCCCGTCAGGCAGGGCGCTCTCCTTGAATGTCAACCAGTCCGGCGGGAAGACAAATATCTCTGTCCGGGCTAGCGCACCCATTGAGTATACCTCGTTTTTCTTGAATAATCCGGACCGGCTGGTTTTGGATTTAAAAGGAATCGTTCCGGGAGACCTCCCTACCGGTAAAACGGTTAATTCCGGCACCGTTAAACAGATCCGGGTGGGTTATTATCAGAGGAATCCTGATATTACCAGGCTGGTTATTGAATTGTCGGGTGGTCCCCAATTTGAGGCGTCATTGTCCAGTGACCGGAAAACCCTGAACGTGCAAACCTTTATACCCGATCTCAACGGGGTTTACCGGAACATGGTGATTGCCATCGATGCCGGTCATGGAGGCAGTGAAACAGGGGCTATCGGGAAAAACGGAACCAGGGAAAAAGATGTTAATTTAAATGTCGCTAAACGTGTTGCCAGGCTCCTGGAGGCAAAAGGCGCCAAGGTTATCATGACCCGGTCCGGTGACAGCTATACGGGGTTGTACGAGCGCACTGATAAAGCTAATAATGCCAAAACGGACGTTTTTGTGAGCATTCATATGAACGCAAATGAGGACCGGTCCATCAGTGGTACCAGCACCTATATATACAGCGGTTCCGGCTCAGCCCGGGAGAATGCCCGGATCGAGGAAAGCAACAGGCTTGCCCGCTACATCCAGGCCGAGTTGCTGAAGTCCTTGAACCTGCGGGATGCCGGCATCAGAAACGCCAATTTTGCTGTGCTGCGTACTTCGGACATGCCGGCAGTTCTGGCAGAAGTAGCCTTTATCTCTAACGCTGCCGAAGAAAAACTAATGGGTACAGATAATTTCTGCAATAAGGCAGCGGAGGCTATTGTCAGAGGGATTGGGATGTACTTTGCCGAGAAACGGACTGCCTAGATATATTTGGAATAAATAATTTTACTTTCATAAACAAAAAGCCCGGCGGGTATGCTTTATTATGTATAACCGGCACGGGTTAATTTTTTTGAAAAAAAGAGGAACCTTTGCCACACTAGTGAATAGTAATAAGTGGTTGCATAATTTAAAAACTCCTCTTGCATAAATTGAAACTATGGGTTCCTTTGGTCATTTGAGGAGGGGAAAAATGAATAATAGCGGGGCTATTGGACTCTTCGATTCCGGAGTCGGGGGACTTACGGTAAGCCGGGTAGTGAACAGATTACTCCCTGCGGAAGCCATAATCTATTATGGTGACACGGCACATGTACCCTATGGTCAGCGCAGCGCGGAGGAGTTGTTGGGCTTTGCCGATAAGATAGTGTCCTTCCTGGCAGGACAAGAGGTGAAATATATCATCTTTGCCTGCAATACCAACTCAGCCCTGTCTTTGCCCGTGCTTTCCAGCCGTTATCCGTTGCCGATGATCGGCTTGATCAAGCCTGGGGTGGCGGAAGCCTTACAGACAACACGCAACGGAAAAATTGGCGTTATTGCCACTGAGGCGACAGTTCGCTCCGGGGCTTATGAAAAAGAAATCAAGATCCACGACAAAAGCATCGAGGTATTTAGCCGGGCTGCGCCGCTCCTGGTCCCTCTGGTAGAAGCCGGTGAAACGGACACACCCGCTGTGGCTAGGGCAGTGCGCCAGTACCTTTCCCCGTTGGGGCAAGCCGGCATCGACACTTTAATTCTTGGCTGCACGCACTATCCTTTTCTGGCGGGGCTGATATCCGAAGAAATGGGGCCTGATGTACGGCTGATAGATCCGGCCGTGTCAACAGTGCGGGGGGCAGCGAAAGAGATATCCCGGCTGGGTTTGCTTGCTTCCGGTGAAGCTTCCCCGGTGCACCGCTTTTACGTCAGCGGCGAACCACACACTTTTCGCGAGCAGGCGCAGAGATTTTTAGGTAGAGATGTAGGCCGCGTAATCAGAGCGGATCTCTAAAAGAAATCGAAAAATAATTAAAACTGCACTGCAAATTCCCGCATGTGGTATGAGGGGTGAGAAGCCGTGCCCAGGGTGGGCTTAACCACAACAGTGCCTGTTGAAATAATATTTGCCGCCGGTCGGGTGCCGGTGGACTTAAATAACTTGTTCATAACCAGCGCGGACCCCCAGTCGCTGGTAGAAGAAGCTGAACTGGCAGGATACCCGCGCAATATATGTGCCTGGATTAAGGGAATTTACAGCACGGCGCTTAAAAATCAGGATATTCAAACTGTTGTCGCGGTGACACAGGGTGATTGCAGCAATACCCATGCCCTGATGGAAACACTTCAGATGGCCGGGGTGGAGATCGTGCCCTTTGCCTTCCCTTTTGACCGTGATGCCGATCTTCTGCGCCTGCAGGTTGAAAAATTGATGTGCCACTTTGGGGTATCCTGGGAGCAGGTGGGGGAGACCAGGGAGCGACTGCACCGGGTACGACGGCTGGTGTGGGAGTTAGACCGGCTCACCTGGCAGGAAAACCGGGTTGGCGGCTGGGAGAACCACCTCTATCAGATCAACTGCAGTGACTTTAGCGGAGATCCGGAGAAGTTCGGTGAAGAAGTGGCGCTGCTGCTGGAACAGGTCCGCTCTCGTCCGCCCGCAAAGAAAGAGTTGCGGCTGGGTTACATCGGTGTGCCCCCGATAGTGGATGACCTGTATGAATATTTGGAAGAGCGCGGCGCCCGTGTGGTTTTTAATGAGGTCCAGCGTCAGTTCACCATGCCTTTTGATACCGGGGACCTGGTCGAACAGTACCGGCAATACACATACCCCTACGGAATTTTCTTCCGCCTTGAGGATATCACCAGGGAAGCGGTCAGGCGCGGTCTGGATGGAATCATTCATTACGCTCAAAGCTTTTGCTTTCGTCAGATCGAGGACCTGATTATCCGGAAAAAGCTTAAACTGCCGCTGCTGACCCTGGAGGGGGACAGGCCCAGCCGTCTGGATGCGCGGACCAGGATGCGCCTGGATGTTTTCTTGGATATGCTGAGGTGAGCTTATGTACATTGGTCTGGACCTGGGTAGCCGCAGTGTTAAAATTGCCATCATGAGTGAAGACCGGACTTACCGGCTGCTGAAGCTGGATACGATTAAATTTTACCGGGAGTATGGAAGAAAATCCGGCAGGCAGCTCACCATTGACTTTTCTGCCCTTGGGCTTGATATCAGGGATGCAAAAATAACGGCAACCGGTTACGGCCGTCAAACTGTTGACGTGAGCGGGGCCCGGGTGATTCCGGAAGTCAAGGCGCATGTCCTTGGCGCGGCCTACCTGACCGGGCTTTCCGATTTTACCCTGCTTGATTTAGGCGGGCAGGACAGCAAGGTGGCTTTGGTCCGCAACGGGCGGCTGGTTGACTTTCTCACCAACGACAAGTGCGCTGCCAGCACGGGCAGGTACCTGGAAAATATGGCAGCGGTGCTGAACATCGGCATGGAGGAACTCAGCCGGCACTGCCAAGACCCGGTTGACCTAACCTCAACCTGCGCCATTTTTGGGGAAAGCGAGCTTATTGATAAAATCGTTCAGGGTTATTCCGTGTCCGCCCTGGCAGCCGGGGTAAACTACAGCATCTTTAAACGGATCCACCCCATGCTGGCCAAGCTGGCCAGTGAAATTATAGTGTTCACAGGAGGGGTGGCTTATAACGGAGCACTGGCTGAAATAATCAGGCTTAAGACCGGGGCAGAGGTAGTCGTGCCGCCAAATCCTGAATATGCCGGCGCCATCGGGTGTTGTGTGCAAGCCCGGGGGTAAAAGTATCAATTGATGGAGGTAGGAAAAATGCAGCTTACTGTCCTTGGCTGCTGGGGGCCTTATCCCCGGGCCGGAGGCGCCTGTTCAGGCTATTTAATCCGGGACGGCGGGAGGAGCATACTGCTTGAAGCCGGCAGCGGGTGTCTGAGCAAGCTAATGAATTATATCGACTATAATCTGCTGGACGCTGTTATTGTAACGCACCTGCACCATGACCACTATCTGGACCTGTTCCCGCTGCGCCATGCGGTGGAAGGGGCCAGGCGGGCGGGGCGCCGCCATGCTTCTTTAAAATTGTATATTCCATCACTCCCGGCAAACGAATTCAGCCTGCTGGACAGCTACAAGAATGCCTTTGAAATAGTAGCTATTGAATCGCTGCCGGTGGAAATAATAAAAGGCGGCCATAACTCCAGGAGAATGGATATCGGCGGGCTGCCGGTTTGTTTCGTAGCAACAAAACATTCCCTGCCGGGTTATTCAGTGTCGTTCGGTGATAAGGATCGTATGGTTTTTTCCGGCGATACCGCCCGCACAGATGGACTTACGGCACTAGCTGAAGGGGCAGGCCTCTTCCTTTGCGAGGCCAGCGGCCTGGACCGTGATGCGGGTTATCTTCAGGACATTCACATGACTGCCCGTCAGGCCGGTGAGGTGGCTGAGGCAGCGTGTGCGAAGCAGCTTTTGATTACCCATTTCTGGCCGGAGTACGACCTTGACGAGCTTAGTGCCCAGGCCAAGTCAGGGTGGGGCCGGCAGGTCACTCCCGTGCGGGAGGGAGAGACCTATTCCACGTAGAGGGGAAAAGGAAAAGCTGTGCCATAAATGCCGCGTTCCAAACCCTGGCCACTCTGGATGGAATGTCCGCATGACCTAGGGGTGCCCCAAAAATAAACTAACATTAATCGAGAGGTATTAGCATGGCGAGAATTGACGGCAGGGGGCCCGGCCAGTTAAGGCCGGTGCGGATCACAAAGAACTGGAACAAATATGCTGAGGGCTCAGTCTTGATTGAAGTGGGAGATACCAAAGTTATTTGTACAGCCACTGTTGAGGAAAAAGTACCACCTTTTTTAAGGGGTGGTGGTAAGGGCTGGATCACTGCCGAGTATGGCATGATCCCGCGTGCTACCGGTACAAGAAACCCCAGGGAGGCGGCCAGGGGCAGGGTTGGCGGCAGGACCCATGAGATCCAGCGGCTGGTTGGCCGTTCACTGCGCTCGGTGACTGATTTGTCGGCCTTGGGCGAGCGATCTATTCTGTTGGACTGTGACGTTATCCAGGCGGACGGGGGCACCCGCACCGCTTCCATTACCGGGGCTTTTGTCGCCCTGGCGGAAGCCCTGGATAAATTAAAACAGCGCGGGGTGATTCAGCGCGCACCGTTGACCGATTTTATCGCCGCCACCAGCGTCGGGCGGCTGGGCGGCGAAATTGTCCTGGACCTGTGCTACCGGGAAGATTCAGCGGCGGAAGTCGACATGAATGTGGTGATGACCGGTTCCGGCCGCTTTGTGGAGATCCAGGGCACCGGGGAAGAAGCCTCGTTCACCAGGCAGGAGATGGATCGTATGATCGAGCTGGCGGTTCAGGGGATCAAACAGCTTATTTCCTGTCAACAGGAAGCATTGCGTAACGTAGCGTGGATTGGGGAGGGAAAATAAAGTTGAAGTTGGTTTTGGCGACCAGAAACAAGGGCAAGGTCAGGGAAATGTCCGAGATGCTCGCGGTTTATGGGATAGAGGTTCTGTCCCTGGACGAGTTCCCCCTGATTGGTGAGATTGAGGAGGATGGGAACACTTTTCAGGAAAATGCGATTAAAAAGGCAACTGTTACGGCCAGCCTGACGGGTATGACAGCCCTGGCTGATGACTCAGGTCTGGAGGTCGATTACCTGAACGGGGCGCCGGGGGTTTTTTCCGCCCGCTTTGCGGGGGAGGATAGCAACGACCTGGCAAATAATAAAAAACTGCTGGAACTTTTGACTGGCGTTTCACCGGAAAAACGTACGGCACGCTTTCAATGTGTGATTGCCGTTGCTGAACCTGATGGAGCGGTGCATACAGCCCAGGGCACTTGCGAGGGCGTAATTGCATCTGAGCCGCGGGGTGAAAAAGGCTTCGGCTATGACCCCCTGTTTTACCTGCCGGAGTATGGTAAAACCTTTGCTGAAATTGATCTTGAGCTAAAAAATCAAATCAGTCACCGTGGCCGGGCGCTTGCCGGCGCGCGGGAAATATTAGCGCGATTAAGTAATGAGGATAAGGAGGGATAATAATCAAGGTTGCAGTGTTTAGCGACAGCCACGGCCAGCTTGCCAATGCCCGCAGGGCCCTGCAGCTCACTAGGCAGGTAAATTATATCGTACATGCTGGAGATTATCGCAGCGACGGAATAAAGCTGGCAGCTGATGCCGCTGTGCCGGTAAAAGCAGTGCTGGGGAATTGTGACTTAGATCTTGAAGGGCCTGCTGAGGAGGTATTTGAGCTGTGCGGCAGGCGCCTCCTGCTTGTCCACGGCCACCTAACGGGGGCGAAAACCCCATTGTCACAGCAGAAGCTGCTGGACGCGGCCAGGGTATGCGGGGCTGAGGCAGTGGTTTACGGCCATACCCACGAGGCGGTAATAATCAACTTGGAGGGCGTGCTCCTGTTCAACCCCGGCAGCATTAGCCGGCCTCTTGACCAAGCGCGTCCCAGTTACGGGATCCTGGAAATTAACGAAAAGGGAATATTTCCGTCTATTCACCGGATTTGATTTGACCGGACGTTGACATCAGTGCCAAGTTTCAAACAGTGACTGACAAGGAAGATTTTTGTGTGAGGGGTCTTATATACTCCAAACAAAAATACTTTGACTAGGAGCATCTTTTTCGTTATAATACATATTGTATCGAATGGAATATGTTTATCAAGCGGGTGTAGCTCAATGGTAGAGCGTCGGCCTTCCAAGCCGATTACGTGGGTTCGATTCCCATCACCCGCTCCAAGGTTTTTCCTCTTTTACTGTTTTTTAGCCGGTAAAAGAGGTTAATTTTTTATAATCATTTTGGCCTTAAAATTCAGATACATATGCAAGATTATGGTCATAATCAAATGTCTGACTAAAAATTGGGGAAGTTATTAGAGCGTACGCTTGACCGAAAAATGGAGTGTTTCTGGTGTCTAAAACGAGGCCGTTTTTAAAATGGGCAGGCAATAAATATCAAATTATCGAACGAATAAAGGCCATTTTACCTCCAGGCAAGCGCCTTGTCGAGCCTTTCGCCGGTTCAGGCGCCGTTTTTTTAAACACTATTTATCAGCAGTACCTGATCACCGATAAGAATAGGGATCTGGTCATGCTTTATTTAACATTACAGGCCGAGGGTGAAAAGTTTATCAGCTATTGCAAATCTTTTTTTACTGAGGTCAACAATTCGGAAAGCCGCTATTATGAGTTGCGGAAAATTTTTAATTCCACCGCTGCCGGCCGTTATAAGGCTGCCCTGTTTGTTTATCTTAACCGTCACTGTTACAATGGACTTTGCCGCTATAATGCTGAAGGTTTTTTTAATACACCTTTTGGCCAATATAATAAGCCCTATTTTCCTGAACACGAAATGCGTTATTTCTATAATAGGGCAAAGCACGCGGTTTTTAAACTAGCCGATTTTAGAGAAGTGATGAAAAAAGCTTGCGAAGGTGACGTTGTTTACTGTGATCCTCCGTATGTACCCTTGTCTGCAACGGCCAACTTTACCTCTTACAGCTCCGGTGCTTTCGGTAGAGACGAGCAGTTGGAACTGGCGGAACTGGCCAGGCAATTAGCAGACAGAGGGATCCCGGTACTAATCTCAAATCATGCTACGCAGTTTACTTTAAACGCATATAAAACTGCTAAAATAGAACTCTTTGATGTTCAGCGAAATATTAGCTGCAACGGGGCCGGACGGGGCAAAGTCAAGGAAATGATGGCCTTATTTGATATTAACGCTTAGGACAAAAAAGAAATTATCATAAAAGCATTGGCATCAAAGACAAGAGGAGGGGTTGATTCAGACTCAATACCACAATTAACTACTCTAAAAAACAATGGAACCGCAATGCCCTTGCGGTTCCTAGCTTTTTTATTGGTGCCGAAGAGGGGAGTCGAACCCCTACGGTGTTGCCACCGGCGGATTTTGAGTCCGCTGCGTCTGCCAATTCCGCCACTTCGGCTTATGTTTTCAGTAATATCTATACTAACAGAAAAACGGGTGTGAGTCAATAGAAATGCGTACGATAGCAAATTAAGAATAAATAGATTATAAGGGGATGGCTTAAGGTTTTTTTCTTGTCAGGAAAGGGTATTATAGGTAAAATAAATGTACTGGTTTATGGTAAGCATAGCACTGTGTTAATCAATGGGATAGAAAGGAGGTTTAGTTGTGAAAGAAAAAGTTCAAGAAGTGATTCAAAAAGTTCGGCCGTTTCTTCAAAGGGATGGCGGCGATGTTGAACTCGTTGATGTAGCGCCTGACGGCGTGGTTAAAGTCCGGTTAAAAGGAGCCTGCGGCGGCTGACCCGGTGCTACAATAACCCTCAAGCAGGGGATTGAGCGGATGCTCAAGCAAGAAATTCCGGAAGTGAAAGAAGTGGTATCTGTTTAACAGGTTTGGGTATATCAAACCTAGGCAGTTGCCTGATAAAATTAATAACTTTTTAAGAAACCCTCTTGCCTGGAGGGTTTCTTTCGTACTAAGTTCAGTTGGTTTTTGTTTAAGTGCATACAAAAGCGGGCTTGCCTAAGCAAGCCCGCATCGATTAAGACATAATACTTATTGTATAATACTTATTGCCTGTTTGCCAGCAGGTCATCAACCACTTCGGGATCTGCAAGGGTCGAGGTATCGCCCAGTTCGTCAATAGCGCCAGCAGCGATTTTACGCAGGATCCTTCTCATAATCTTTCCGCTTCTGGTCTTGGGCATGCCTGGTGCAAATTGAATCTTATCCGGTGATGCAATCGGTCCAATTTCCTTGCGGACGTGAGCTACCAACTCTTTCCTCAATTCGTCGGTTGCTTCAACACCGGCATTGAGAGTAACATAGGCGTAAATGCCCTCGCCCTTGATGTCATGCGGGAAACCAACCACAGCGGCTTCGGCCACTTTATCATGCGCGACCAATGCGCTTTCTACTTCCGCTGTGCCCATCCGGTGACCGGAAACGTTAATCACGTCATCAACACGACCCATCAGCCAGTAGTAGCCGTCCTCGTCTATGCGCGCGCCGTCGCCGCTGAAATAGTAGCCAGGCTGTTGGACAAAGTAAGTCTCTTTAAAACGACCCGGGTCATTAAATACACCGCGCATGATGCCCGGCCAGGGTTTCTTCATGCAAAGGTGGCCGCCTTCATTAATGCCAACCTCAGTGCCGTCCGGACGAAGCAGCGCAGGAACTACGCCAAAGAAGGGTTTTGTTGCTGAACCGGGCTTCATCGGGTGGGCGCCCGGCATGGGGGCGATTAGGTGCCCGCCTGTTTCTGTCTGCCACCATGTATCCACGATCGGGCATCTTTCCTTGCCGATAACCGTATAGTACCACATCCAGGCCTCGGGGTTAATCGGCTCGCCGACGGAGGCCAGCAGGCGCAGTGAGCTGAGGTCTCTGCCGTTCGGGTACTGTTCGCCGTCTTTCATCATCGCCCTGATCGCGGTAGGTGCGGTGTAGAAAACGTTGACGCCAAACTTTTCGACAATTTCCCAGAACCTGTCCGGAGCGGGATAGTTGGGAACACCTTCAAACATCAGCGAGGTTCCGCCAAGAGCCATCGGACCGTATACAACGTAGCTGTGTCCGGTGACCCAGCCAACGTCCGCGGTGCACCAATATACATCATCATCTTTTAAATCAAAGAAGTACTTGACAGTCATCAAAGCATAAAGCAGATAGCCGGCGGTAGTATGCATGGCACCCTTGGGTTTGCCCGTGCTGCCGCTGGTGTAAAGAATGAACAGCGGGTCTTCCGAATCCATAACTTCGGGTTCACATTTATTTGAAGCCGTAGCCATCAGCTCGTCCCAATAGAAGTCGCGGCCTTCAACCATGTTACATTCCTTGTCAACCCGCTTGACCACAACACACTTCTTGATGCTGGGACTTTGAGCCATAGCGTTGTCTGCAACGTCTTTGGAGCCCAGGAATTTTCCGGAACGGTAGCCGTAGTTGTTACAGACCAGAACCTCGGCCTCGGAAGCGTTGATTCTGTCTCTTAAAGCTTCAGCACTGAAACCACCGAAAATGATGGTGTGAATGGCGCCGATCCGGGCACAGGCCAGCATGGCAATGGCTGCTTCCGGAATCATCGGCAGGAACAGCGCTACGCGATCGCCCTTTTTGACCCCCAGGCCCTTCAGGACATTGGCAAATTTGCATACTTCAGTGTGCAGCTGCTGGTAGGTATAGGTCTTAACTTCATCCGTGGGCTCGCCTTGCCAGATCAGGGCAGCTTTGTTCTTGCGCCCGTTGGTCAGATGACGGTCCAGACAGTTGTATGATACATTTAGCTTGCCGCCGGCGAAATAGCGGATAAATATATCATCAGTAAAGCTGTATTCTTCGACAGTTTCCCATTTTTTAAACCAATCAAGATTTTCTTCGGCCATCTCAGCCCAGAATTCGTTCGGGTTTTCAATCGACCTGCGGTACATTTCCTCGTACTGCTCTACGCTGTTTACCCTGGCTTGAGCAACAAATTCGGGACTTGGGTTAAAAACCCGGTTCTCGACCATCATAGATTTCATTGTGTCCTCCGCCATGCTTTTCCCTCCATAATTATTATTTGGTATTTGGAATAGATACTCATGCTAACTCTTACACAAATTTTTACCGTTACTATATTAACGCATTATTGCTAAATAATTAAGAAAATTGTGCTTAGTTAACGGAATAGACCGGTCAAATGCATTATATGGGGTTAAGCGGTAAAATAAATATTTCGTCTCCACTAAAACAACCGCGAATGGTCGAAATATGGGGTTGAAAAGCATAAAATAAAAACCCCCTGTAGGGGGGTTAATTGTTAACACTAAGCCATGGGATTTTGGGGCGGACGATACATGCTTTGCTGCTGGACCACGTTTCCCATGGGCGGCATGTTGTTTCCTGCTTGAAAACCATATTGGGGGAAAGTAGACTGGTAGCTTCCTAGCTGCGTACCGGGCTGCCGTTGAGCAACATTTTGTACCCGCTGCAGCTCCTGGTTCCATTTATTGATGTTTTGGCTTAGGTCACTCATGTTGGCCGTCTTGGGCTGGTACCAGCCGCGGCTGTTCATTTCATTGTAGATTTCATGCTGGATCAGGTGTTCCTCCCGTAATATGCCCATTAGCGTTTCTTTGAGTTGCGCGTTGGAAGCTTCCAGGGCGGCTAAATTATATCCGCCGGCAATATATTTTTGCATTACCAAAGAGTCGTTAAGCCGGTCCTTTTCCTCTAACATATCAGATCACCTCCTAGAATTGCCTTTGGGTGGCAAGGTTTTGTACATTCCTTAATAAGGTTTCGTAATGGCCCCGGTGCCTGTCGGCAATGGTTGAATACAATTGCTGTAACTTAGGGTCGGTAGTCTGACTCGCACTAGTTACACACTTGGCAATGGCCAGCGCTTCCGAGTTAAGCTGATCCCCGATGTGGAGAAGTTCCATTTCTGTCATCTGCATCAATATGTACACCCCCTTTACTGTTTAAGGTAGTTTGACCCATATATCATAAAATAATGTAAAATCATGAAAAAAAATAAGTATTCTTATAAATAGTTTTGGTTTTGGGGTAATCGGCGGTTTTAAAATTAAATAAAAAAGCACCCTTCAGGTGCATATGGCAATTATCGTTTTCTTCTTGCCGGCTGGAGGGCGTAATGTGCGATGAAGAGGAGTAATAGTCCAATCAGGACACCGGCTGAGCCGGACAATACGTTTACCAGGCAGCTTCCGAAGGCTGAACCAAAGTCCAGTCCTTCCAGGTGAGCTATTGGTTTAGCCGTTTGTACGGCCTGCTGACCGTTGAAAATAGATAGCAGCCACGAGACCTGCGGTATAGCCAGACATTCCATTGCTGTCGTGATGCATGCTCTGGACCAAATAATTTTAGTTGAGCTGGCATTTTGGTAAAACAGCAGGCTAAATATCGTCCAGCCAAGCCAAAAGGCAAGAAATGAGGCCTGGGGAACTGCGAGATGAAACAGTAAAAATAAAAAAATACCTGCCATTAAACCGGACAAAACAGCTGAGACCACTATCATAAACAGTTCTTCCTTTGTTTTTATAAGTGTATGTTTGAATGTCCCCGGATATATCTTAATGATCGTGTTTTTAATCGGATATGTTTCGTCTGCATAAATAAAAAACACACGGATAAACGTGTGCAGCGAACGAAATATCTTTTTCCTCAGAAGCCTGTTCTGCCTTGATATCAAAAAGGTCTTTTTCCGCGCGGCGGCTTATTTTGAAAATATAGGACAGTCACTACACCGATTAAAAAACCCAGGATAAGGAGCGATCCGAGTATGATAAGCAAAGCGGTCCCGTCCTTTCGGGGATTATTTATTAGGCATTATATCACATATGTTGGAATGGAGGAAATTGAGATTGGTTGTAGAGGGAAACCGGACTAAAAATAATAAAAAAGTGAAAAATACATATAAAACAACTTGACACCTAAAATATTTTAGTCTATACTATGGTCAATGAAAGTCAATATCAATTTATTAGACAATTTGACAGCCGGGAGTTTTATATCCTTAAAGTAGTGTCAGAAAACAATTATGCTAATAATATCTAGGAGGTGTTTTTTGTGGCAATAGTAAAATGGGATCCGTTTCGTGAACTGGAAGGTCTGCAGTCTTCGATAAACAGGCTATTTGATGACAACTTCCGTTTTATGAGGATGCCTGAAGCAACTCTTGCGCAAGGTGGGGCATTTCCTGTTAATATTAAAGATACTCCTGAAGCAGTCCAGATTAAGGCTGAACTGCCCGGTTTCAACAAAGGGGACATTAAAATTAGCTTATCGGATAATGTACTGACTATACGGGCCGAGCGCCAAAAAGAAGATAAAGTGGAAAATGAAAATTATATCAGGGTAGAGCGCAGTTACGGTTCCTTTAGCCGGTCTTTTACTGTAGATGTGCCTGTGGTACAGGATCAGCTGAAGGCCCGTTATCAGGACGGCATCGTAGAAATTACCCTGCCCAAGGCAGAAGAAACCAAGAAAAAAGAAGTAAACATTAATATTGAGGGATAGCAAACAGTCTCCCGGCTGGCTGATATTTTTTTATGGACGAGGGAAAAGACCCCTCGCCTTTTTTTCAGGCGAAAGTATTACAAATCAAATTTATATGAAATGGAATTAATAAGGGGTGAGCCATCATGCAGTATAAAGATTATTATAAGGTTCTTGGCGTAGATAAAACTGCTGATGCTAAGGCGATTAAGAAAGCTTACCGGGGGCTGGCGCGCCGCTATCACCCGGACGCCAATCCCGGCGATAAGCAGTCGGAGGAGCGCTTTAAAGAAATTAGTGAGGCCTACGAAGTTTTGAGCGACCCGGAAAAAAGGAAGAAATATGACGAGATCGGGTCGGAAGTGGGCGCTGACTGGCAGAATTTTGACTGGACTAAGTACCAGCAGACCGGTGGTCAGTGGCGCGAGTCCGGCCCTGGCGGGGTCCGGTTCCACTATGAGAGACCGGGTTACGGAGGCTTCAGTGACTTTTTCAGGACTTTTTTTGGCGACATGGACCCGTTTACAGACTCGGACTTGTACTGGGAAAGGCGGGGCCAGGCTAGGGGCGGCCAGGATACAGAAGCGTTGCTGGAACTTAGCCTGGAGGAGGCCTATGCCGGCGTTGACAAAGAATTCTTGGTAGATGGGCGGCACTTAAAAGTAAAAATTCCGGCTGGCGTGAGGGCTGGCCGCAAAGTGCGTGTGCCTCAGCAAGGCGGAGAGGGCAAGGGGGGTAAGCCACCGGGTGATCTATATTTGGCTGTCAGCCTGCAGCCTCACCCGCTGTACAGTATTAATGAAAAAGACCTGTCCTGTGAAATACCGATTACAGTTACGGAGGCCGTTTTAGGTGGGGAAGTGGATATTCCTGCCTTGAAAGGAACGGTTTCTTTGAAAATCCCGCCGCGGACTCAGACCGGCAGGGTTTTCCGCCTGCGCGGAATGGGCATGCCCGAACCTGGCGGGGGCACCCCAGGGAACCTGATGGTTAAAGTTAAGGTAGTAATCCCAGAGACCATCACCCGGCAGGAGGAAGATTTATATCGCAAACTGGCAGATTTAAATAAAGAAAATCCACGCGCTTACTTGGCAAAATTACTGAAAAGACCAGGAAGGAGGGGTTGAAAACATGCGTATGGACAAACTTACCCTAAAAACTCAGGAAGTCTTTGAAGCGGCCCAGCAACTGATGGTGCAATACAGCCATCAGCAGATGGAGGAAGAGCACCTGCTACTTGGTTTGCTTGGCCAGGAAGAAGGTGTAGTTCCTCAAATATTACAGAAGCTCGAGATTGATGTGGCAAGGCTGAAGTCTCAGGTTAAGACTGCTGTTGAGCGTATGCCCAAGGTGCATGGCGCCGGTGGAATGTACGTTTCTTCGGGGCTTTCGGAGACGGTTGAACTGGCCTGGAAGGAAGCTGAGCGACTGAAGGATGAATATCTGAGCACCGAGCATCTCCTGCTGGGTATGGTTGCCAGGCGGAAGGGTGAGGCGGGCAAAATCCTCAGTCAGTTCGGAGTGACTCCGGACCGGGTCTATAAAATTTTGGTAGAGATCCGTGGCACCCAGCGGGTGACCGACCAGAATCCGGAGGACAAATACCAGTCACTCGCCCGTTTTACCCGCGATTTAACAGATATGGCGCGCAAGGGTAAACTGGACCCGGTTATTGGCAGGGATGAAGAAATCCGCAGGGTGGTTCAAGTACTTTCCCGGCGCACCAAAAACAACCCGGTTTTAATCGGTGAGCCTGGTGTCGGCAAGACCGCTATTGTAGAGGGCTTGGCTCAGCGCATGCTCAGCGGAGACGTGCCGGAAAGCCTGAAAAACAAGCGGTTGCTGGCTTTAGATATTGGTGCGATGATCGCCGGGGCAAAATATCGGGGAGAATTTGAGGACCGTCTAAAGGCAGTACTTAAAGAGATTAATGAAGCCCATGGTGAAATAGTACTTTTTATCGACGAACTGCACACACTGGTCGGGGCAGGCGCCGCCGAGGGAGCTGTCGACGCTGCAAACATGTTGAAGCCGGCGCTGGCCAGGGGTGAACTGCGCTGCGTGGGTGCTACTACCATTGATGAATACCGCAAGTATATTGAGAAGGACGCTGCTCTAGAACGCCGGTTCCAGCAAGTCTATGTGGGAGAGCCCGGGGTTGAGGATACGATCGCCATACTGCGCGGGCTCAAGGAAAAATACGAGGTGCACCACGGAGTGCGGGTGAAAGACGCCGCCCTGGTAGCTGCGGCTACGCTTTCCCACCGCTATATTTCGGATCGCTTTCTGCCGGATAAAGCGATTGACCTGGTAGATGAGGCAGCCTCACGGCTGCGGATTGAAATAGACAGTATGCCTACGGAGATTGACGAGATTGACCGCCGGATTAGACAGCTGGAAATCGAAAAGCAGGCTTTGTCTAAAGAACAGGATAAGGGAAGTATGGACCGTCTGGCCAGGATGGAGAACGAGCTTAAGGGACTGCAGGGTAAAATGTCGGAATTAAAAGAGCACTGGCACAAGGAAAAAGAGCTGATTCAGAGCATCCGCGAGATTAAGGGCAAGATTGAGGAGACCAGGCTGGAAGAACAGGCAGCCGAGCGGGACGGCAACCTGGGCAAGGTGGCCGAGCTGCGTTATGGGGTTAGGCCTGGTCTTGAACAGCGGCTGCAGCAAAATAATGAAAAGTTGACTAATTTGCAAAAGACTCATAAAATGCTAAAAGAAGAAGTGGACGAGGAAGACATCGCTGAAGTAGTGGCTAAATGGACGGGTATTCCGGTTTCCCGCATGCTCGAGGGCGAGGTGCAAAAGCTGCTGAAGATGGAAGATCATCTCCGGGAGCGGGTGGTCGGTCAGGACCGGGCTGTCCAGGCGGTGTCGGACGCTATACGCCGGGCTAGGGCCGGGGTATCAGACCCGGACCGTCCGATGGGTTCCTTCATCTTTCTCGGGCCTACGGGGGTAGGCAAGACCGAATTAGCCCGGGCGTTAGCACACCTGTTGTTTAACGATGAGCGGGCCATGCTGCGTTTTGATATGAGCGAATATATGGAAAAGCATACGGTATCGCGCTTAATTGGAGCTCCCCCGGGATATGTCGGCTACGATGAAGGAGGTCAGTTGACTGAGGCTGTGCGGCGTCGCCCCTATGCAGTGATTCTCTTTGATGAAATTGAGAAGGCACACCCGGACGTATTCAATATCCTGCTGCAATTGCTAGATGATGGCCGGTTGACAGATGGTCACGGGCGGACAGTTGATTTCCGAAATACCGTAGTAATCATGACCTCTAACCTGGGTGGACACTGGTTCCGGGAAGTAGGTGAGAGCAACAGGGCCCAACTGGAAGAGCGGGTAATGGAAGAGCTAAAAGCTAGCTTCCGTCCGGAATTTTTGAACCGGGTCGATGAGGTGGTTATTTTCAACAACCTAGGCCAGAATGAAATTGCCAAAATCGTTGACATTCAGCTGGCTTTGCTGAAACAGCGGATGGCCAAGCTGGGAATTACCCTGGAGGTCAGCAGGGAAGCCACTGCGCTCCTGGCTCAAGAGGGTTTTGATCCGGTTTATGGCGCCAGACCCCTTAAGCGTGCTATTCAGAAGCGGCTGGAGAACCCGCTATCAGTTTACATCTTGGAAGGTAAGAGCACTCAGGGTGATAAAATTATGGTTAGTGTGAGCCCAGACAGCGGGAAGCTGGTTTTTTCGAATAGGCCTGCGGTAGAATGAGTAAAATAAAAGATTAACCCGGGTGGTACTAAAGCCACCCGGGCTTTTTGCATATTGTCCCTGTTTTCTGTGGTTTGGTAGAAAGGTCACCAACCAAAGCATCTGACCTTTAAAATTTTATTGTCAGGATAATAATAATACCGGGAGGAATAACAAAACGGAGAGTAGAAATCTTAAATAGATTATAATTGATAAGTAAATGATGGTTATATATTGAACTGACTGCATGAAAAATAAGAATTAACAAAAATTTAAAGCCATACTGTCTTCGCTGCCCGTTTATATACCAATATCAAGGTATAAAAGGTTTGACATGGGAATAGCATTAACTTATAGTTAGTAATAGAAAAAAAGAGTAATTTTATGCTTTTATAAGAATACTGAAGAAAATTAATAATTTTATAAATAGAAATTAAAATGAAGAGGTGAATAAAAAGTTGAAAAGCTTCACGGATATACTGGAAGCAGCCAAGAAATGCCCACCAAAAAAAGTAGCCATTGCGGTGGCTCAGGATGGTGAGATTCTGGAGGCTGCTCGGGAGTGTCAGGAAAACGGGATCGCCAAGACGGTGCTTGTTGGTGACGCTGATGAAATTGCTCGAATAGCAAGCGAAAGAGGTATAGATATCTCCAGCATGGAGGTAATTAACGAGCCGGAAGTCGAGGATGCCGTCAAAAAAGCGGTAATGATGGTCCATAATGGGGAAGCCGATATGGTGATGAAAGGTGCCGTCCAGTCCGCAACTGTATTGAGAGGAGTTTTGAATAAAAACTACGGGCTCCGGACTGGGAAAGTGTTGAGCCATGTCGCCGTGTTCGACTCCCCTGGTTATAACCGGCTGATGTTAATGACCGATGCCGGGATGAATATCAAGCCAACCTTTGCCCAAAAGGTCGACATGGTCAAGAATGCGGTTTTCGTGGCCAAGTCACTGGGGATGAATAATATCAAGGTAGCGATAATTGCTCACATGGAGTTGGTAAACCCGGACATGACCAGTTCTATAGATGCCGGTATGCTGTCTAAAATGGCGGAGAGAGGTCAAATTAAGGACTGCATCATTGACGGTCCTCTAGCGCTGGATCTGGCATTATCCAAGGAAGCTGCCCGGGCAAAAGGCGTAAAGAGCGAAGTAGCCGGTCAGGCGGACATTTTGGTCCTGGATAATATAGATGCGGCCAATGTTCTATATAAGGCATTGGTGTTTCTGGGCGGAGCAAAAATTACCGGGTTGATTGTAGGAGCCAGCGCACCTGTAATCTTAACATCAAGGGCAGACTCTTCAGAGGCTAAGTTAGTCTCGATTGCTCTTGGTGTGCTGATGGCAAACAAAGGAAAGTAGTAGGTGGCAAGCTGTTTTTGAATGTAGCCTGTCCAGGTTAGGAGTTGTGTGAGTTGGACAGTTTTTTAATTTTGATCATTAACCCCGGTTCGACTTCAACTAAACTCGCAGTGTACAAAAATCTTGAGCCTTTATACTCCGAAACACTTCGGCATAGCAGCAGTGACCTGGCGCCCTTTGCGGGAATCATCGAGCAATTTGCCTTCAGGCGAAAAATTGTTATGGATTCGTTATTGAAGCCGGGTATTAAGACGGAGGAACTTGATGCTGTGGTCGGCAGGGGCGGACTGTTAAGGCCCATGCCTGGAGGTACCTACCTGGTTAATGAGGTGATGCTCGGAGACCTGAAAGCACAGGCACGCGGGGCCCATGCCTCTAACCTGGGCGGGCTGATTGCCCATGCAATTGCCGGTGAATTGGGCATCCCAGCCTTTATTGTGGACCCGGTGTGCATTGACGAAATGGTGCCGGTTTCACGTATTTCCGGAATGCCAGAAAACCCAAGGGAAAGTCTTTTTCATGCCCTTAACCAAAAGGCGGTAGCCAGGCGCGCGGCTGCGGAACTGAAGATGGATTACCGTGAGATCAACCTTATTGTTGCGCACCTTGGGGGAGGAATATCTGTCGGTGCTCATTCGCGGGGACAGGTGATTGAAGTAAATGATGCACTGGCGGGAGACGGTCCCTTTACCCCGGAGCGGAGCGGGGGGCTGCCGGTGGGCAGGCTGGTAGAGATGTGTTATAGTGGACTTTATACTAAAGATGAGATGATGAAAAAATTAATCGGAAAAGGCGGGCTGGCAGCATACCTGGGGACAAGTGATGCCATTGAGGTAGAAAAACGCATCCTTGAGGGAGATAGCCAGGCACGTTTAATCTATGAGGCGATGGGCTACCAGGTGGCCAAGCAGATAGGCGCAGGTGCAGCCGTTTTGAAAGGCGATGTAGACCTTATCGTGATTACTGGTGGTATTGCCCATAGCAGAATGCTGGTAGAGTGGATAAAAGAAAGAGTCAGCTTTATTGCCCCCGTCAAGGTCTATCCGGGAGAGAACGAAATGGAGGCTCTTGCTGCCGGTGGGCTCAGAGTGCTGAAAGGGGAAGAATTGGTTAAGATTTATTAACTGCTCCCTGGAGGCTGTTATGTGTGCCGGATACAGCTGCTGTTGCAGGAGGGGATCAGTGTTCCCCTCCTGTGTGTTATTTTTCGTTGGATTTAGCGCCTAGCATGGTTTAGTATTATAACCTGGTCATGGAAGAAATATTGGTTAAATCGGATATTATAAGCAATAATCGATCACTTATTTATTATTGAAAGAAACACCTAGACTATAATACGTTTAGTTTTAGGCTGGTTATAATAATAGCTACATTAAAATGTCTGTAACGTGGGGAGTATAAGCTTGAAAATCTTTGGTATCGGAGATGTACACTTTTCTTTTGCACGACCTGTTAACCCTAGTCTTTGGGAACAGGTTCAAACTTATAAGCCCATGGATATTTTTGGTGATAGGTGGCACGAGCACTACCGCAAAATTTATGAAAACTGGGTTGAGGTGGTAAGACCGGAAGATTTGGTTTTGATGCCAGGTGATTTTTCCTGGGCGCTTAAGCTTACCGAAGCCCGCTATGATCTGGATTTTTTAGGCCTTTTACCCGGGACTATCGTTGGAATAGCGGGTAACCACGATTACTGGTGGCAAAGTCTCTCCCAGGTCCGGGCGGCTCTGCCTTCAAATATGCAGGTAATTCAAAACGACCACCTGGTTTTTGGCGATATTGCTATCTGCGGGTCCCGGGGGTGGAGTTGCCCGAATGAGGTTAACTTTACTGAAGAAGATATGAAGATTTACCGCCGGGAATTAATCAGGATGGAGAATTCACTGGTGGGAGTAAAAGGTAAAGCGGGAACAATAATTGCTATGACTCACTTTATGCCAACCAATGAGCGGCACGAAAAAAGCAGCTTGATCGATCTGTTTCAGCGGTACCGGGTGCATTCTGTGGTCTACGGCCACCTTCATTCTGAAGCTGTAAAGTTCCGTCTGCAAGACTGTGCCTGGGGAATAAACTTTCATCTGGTCAGTGCTGATTTTATTGACTTTACGCCAGTTAAGATCATGGAAATTAACTAATTTAATTTTGGAAAGGGGTTAATTGTGTCTACCACAGCAGTGCTATTTGATCTAGACGGTACCCTGGTTAATACATTGCCGCTTATTATTGAGACTTACCGAAAAGTGTTTCATGATATGAAAATACCCTGGGGAAACGATGATGTGGTGAAGCTTATCGGGTACCCGCTAATAACAATCGGCAAACATTTTGCCGGGGAAAAAGAGCCGCTTTTTATTGAACTTTATCAGCATTATTACCAATTAGACCACGACAGGATGACCAGGCTTTATCCGGGTACTTTAGAGACCTTAAGTTTTTTAAAAAGCCAGGGTTTAAAAATGGGCATAGTCACTTCCAAAGGAAGGCCAGTTACCTTGCGCTCAGTTGCCCACACCGGATTAGACCGTTTTATGGACGTAATTGTTACCGCACACGATGTATTAAAGCATAAGCCGGACCCGGAGCCGCTCATGAAGGCTTTAAATGTACTGGACAGCAAAGTTGGACAAGCAATTTTTATTGGTGACAGCAGCTTTGATATTTTAACCGGGCAGAATGCTGGCACAATGACCCTGGGTGTGACCTGGGGGCTGGCAAGCAGAAAGGAACTGGAGTTGCTAAAGCCGGATGGCGTGATTGATGAATGGAAGGAAATAAAGCTATACCTGTAAGACTTTGAATCCTTCATAAAATATTCTAATACTTCATAAACCGGGGGATTTTAATTGCTTATCGGGGTGTTGAAGGTTGAGTTGTTCATTGGTGAAGCAGAATCGCTCAAGGACAAAAGGAAGATTCTTAAGAGTTTAATCGACCGGATTAGGTCGCGTTTTAATGTGTCTATTGCAGAAGTAGGAGAACAGGATGTCTGGCAGCGCTCTACTCTGGGAATTGTTACAGTCAGCAATGGGCAGGCTCACATTAACCAGGTTTTGGCGGCTATTGTTAATTTTATTAATAATCAGGGTACAGTAGTAATCACAGATTATCAAACGCAAGTTTTGTAAAAACTGATACTCATGCGCAGCAGGCTTACGGTTTGCTCCTTAAATAAAATTGCTTCTTAACCAGAGCCAAACTTGTTTATACCAGGAGGAGCCGCTGTTGGGAAGAAGGCCTTTGTAGATGTAGGATGACGAAACTGGGAGATTTATATTTACCTCTGTGAGGTTTAACATATGTCTCAGTTTTCCATCTTGATCAGGTACATAGCATCCTATGAACCGGCTGGACTTTTTTAATTCCATAAATTAACACCTCCTGAAGCTTATTATTACATGTTTAGATAGCTTTTGAAAGGGGGTGTTTTTGTCGTTTTTGGTTTTTAGTTGCCGATTATTAAGACATCAGCTGCTTTGACGCCCCTTCCTTTTTCGAATACAAATAATGGATTTATATCTAATTCAGTAATTTGCGGATAATCGAGGGCTAGCCGGGAAAGTTTGAGCAAGACGTCTACTATTGCCTCCAGGTCGGCTGGCGGCGCGCCCCGAAGACCGGACAAAACCCGGAAACCTTTGATCTCCTGGATCATTTCCCTGGCGTCTGTGATCGTCAAAGGAGCTACTCTAAGAGATATATCTGCCAGAGCCTCCACAAATATTCCGCCTAAACCAAATAATATTACCGGACCAAAGACAGGGTCACGGTTAATTCCGGCTATAATCTCAATGCCTCCGGTGAGCATCTCCTGAACCTGGATGCCTCTGATCCTGGCGTCAGGTTTAAATGTCTTTACTGCATTAATAATGTCAGTAAAGGCTGCTTCGACTTTGTCAGGTGTGTCAAGATTCGTCTTGACCCCACCGGCTTCGGTTTTATGTGGTATATCCGGGGAATCTATCTTTAAGACCACAGGGTAACCCAGGTTGGAGGCAATCTGAACCGCTTCATCCTTGCTGCGGGCTAGGCCTTCCCTTGTAGTAGGGATACCGCAAGCCTGCAATATCTCCTTACCCTGAAATTCTGACAGCTGAACATCTGGCTTTAAATTTTCTAACAGATCGGCTGTTTTATGCCAGTCAGGTGACGGGCCGGGAGTATACTCAGCCGAAACCAGGTTATTATTTACTTTAGATGAGTATCTAGCCAGCGCGGCAAGGCTGCGTACGGCATAGTCCAGCTCCCGCACAGCGGGTATTTGGTGGTTCTGGAAAAAATGAAGGTCTTGTAAGACTGCTTCATCTTCACCCCAGGCCAGTACCATAACCGGCTTTTCCGCATTAGATAACAAGTCCGCAATCCCTCTGGTTGGATGGCTTAACCCCCTGTTTGATGTCCAGTGTAAGACCAGCAGCATGTCTACTCCCGGGTCCTCGAGCAACAGACTGGTGGTTTCCCTGAGCAGGGTGGGGCTGGTGAAAATGCGCGAGGTAATGTCCACCGGATTGGCTGCTGAGGCAAACGCGGGCAGCAGCTCACTTAGTGCTTCTTGAGTTTGCGCGTTAAAGGCGCTCAGCTCAAGCCCTGCCTCAGCACACTTATCCGCCGCTAAAACCCCGGTCCCTCCGGAACCGGCAATAATACCCACTCTGTTTCCCTGGGGCAGGTTGCAGTTGGCGAAAAGCGAAAGGGTGGCCATAAGTTCCGATATACCTTCGACCCTAATAATTCCTTTTTGTTTGAAAAAAGAGTTGTACACACGGTCCGAGCCTGCTAATGCGCCGGTATGCGACGCTGCTGCCTTGGCTGCACCATGGTGACGCCCGGTTTTAATTAACAACACCGGTTTTTTAGCAGTGAGGGCCATCTCCGCGGCCTGAAATAATTTGCGGCCTTCCCGGACACCTTCTAAATACCCGCCAATTACCTTTGTGTTGGCATCCTTGACCATGTAGGCGAGGTAGTCGGAAAACTGGAGATCGGCCTCGTTGCCGGAGCTTACAAAATACGTGAAACCAATGCCGTGTGCTGCAGCGATGTCATGTAGTATTGCCCCGAAGCCACCGCTTTGACTGATAAATCCAAAGAAGTTTGGGACCAGCGCTTTTTTCGAGAGTTCTGTAATGACAAATCCGGCGGTCATAGCGTTTTGGGCATTGAAAATACCCATGCAGTTTGGGCCACACAGGTTAATATTATTCTCGTGTGCTAATTCGACCATTTCCTTCTGCAGCTTTTCACCATCACTGCCGGTTTCAGCAAATCCTGAGGTGAATACAACAGCAGCTTTGACGCCCTTCCAAGCGCAATCTTTCAGAGCTTTTCCGGACTCTCTGGCGGAAACAGCAATTACCGCTAAATCTACTTCACCGGGAACTTCTTTCAGTGAGGGGTAGCAAGTCAAACCGCCAATAACACTATGGTTAGGATTGACCGGAAAAATGCTGCCGGCAAAGCCGTTTTTGATCATTGAAAACAAAGGCATTCCCCCGGGCTTGGCCGGATCGGCGGATGCCCCGATAATGGCAATGGAACGCGGGTAGAATAAGTAATTCATTGACTCGCAGCTTCTGAGCGCAGAATTATTCAAAAAAATACCTCCTTGGAAAAATAAACAGTATTATGTTAGTTTCATCAGGAAAATCGGAATATAAATAATGTTAACATACTATTCTAGTATTTTCTTTAAAAAAATATTTACTGCAATTGAATTAAAGATCGCCTGCGCAGATATCGTTAAATTCATTCCGCTGGAATGGGCCTAATTTATCAGTACCGAAGGCTGTTGACAAAATTATTGCACTTGTGCTATAGTATCTATGCGGTTAACGCAATAAAAAAATGCGGCAGTGGCGGAATTGGCAGACGCGCTAGATTCAGGTTCTAGTGGGCACTACGCTCGTGAAGGTTCAAGTCCTTTCTGCCGCACCATTTTAAGAAAAGTAAGAGATACAAGGTTTTTGTATTGAACAAAAATAGTTGTATCTTTTTTATTTATTAACGGGCATTTACCTCCCGGGTTGATCACAAACATCGCAATCAATTCTTAAAACTGTAAATCTTGTATGATACATGGCTATAACCCAAAAAAGTACCCGATTGACCGGGTACTTTTTGGTTGAAGCCCTAATTTGCAGGTTTTCCTAACGGGTTAGCTTCGAGGTGTTTGCTTAGCTTTCGTGTACCATCAGCAGATCCAGGATATTCACAGCTCCATCGTTGTTTACGTCTGCCTTCCATGCTGGTCCAATACTGGACGGGCCGATTTTTGCAGCCATCCAGAGCAGGTCAAGGATATCCACTAACCCGTCACAGTTGACATCACCAAAGGTAAGGCTGTTTTGCGGTAAATAACTTACCTCTACACCGCTGTCAATGAGAAGTTGGATATCATTCATATTTTTAGTGCCGGGTGCTGTATTTAAATAATTATTTTCCAAGAACAAATAATTTTCACTGCCAAATCCCCCTTGCTGACTGTTGACAACTAAGGGGTAGATGTCGCTGATTTTATTTGACCATAGATTAAGATAATACAAATTTGTAAGGTTGGCCAACGGAGAAATGTCGGTGATACTATTATCATTTAACTTAAGTTCCTTTAAACTAACAAGGCCGGCAAGTGGTGCAATATTAGTGATCTCGTTATCGTCAAGATAAAGCAATTCAAGGTTATTCAGGCCGGTCAGAAAGCCGATGTCGCTAAGCTGGTTTCCAGTCAGGTAAAGATCGTTAAGATTTTCCTGGTTAGCTAACGAGACAACGGTGCTGACCCGGTTATTACTAATAGAGAGTACTTCTAATTGAGTAAAATTGGGGCCGTTCAGTGGCGAAATGTCGGTAATCATGTTGCTGTCCAGGTAGAGATATTTTAATTCGATTAAACTAGCCAGGGTGTCGATATCACTGATCTGGTTATCAACAAGCCAAAGCTCCAGCAGGTTAATTAAACCCTCAAGAGGTGAAATATCGCTAAGCTGGTTTCTGCTGATACAAACTGCCTCTAAGTCAGTCAGGCCCGCAAGAGGTGTAATGTTGCTAATTCCGTTGCCATCAAGCCAGAGGGTATTCAATTTTGTCAATCCGGCCAGGGGTGAAATATCGCTGATCTGGTTGTCATCCAGACCAAGCATTACTAAATTAGTCAGGCCGGCTAAAGGCGTAACATCATCGATGTGATTGCCGCAAAGCGTAAGAGTCTGTAAATTTATAGCATACTCAAGGCCGGTTAAGTCAAGAATACCTTCTTGATCAGCTGCTAAAGCTATTAAGCCAGCGAGGTCTTGGTTTGTTATATCACCAACTGGCTTTTTTATCGCTTCTCGAATTACAGCTTCCAGTTTGGCATCATTAAAATGCACTACTTCGGTTGTTAGCGTAGTAACCCTCATGTCAATATACGTTGTCTTAAATATGCTGCTGTCTTTGACTTTTGATATGTGATTGGTATAATCGTGCTTAGTAGAATAAGCAGTAGTGTCGGCAACTCCATTAAGTGAACCCCATTCCGGCACACTTGAGGAAGCATAAGATAATTGCGGTGCAAGTGAACTAAATAATAAACCAGTTGTTATCAATAGTGTGGTAATAATGCTTAGGAGTGCGTGTTTTTTTGGGGAACATTTTTTTGTTTCCATTTGTCCTTTACTCCTTTGCGATTTGTTTGTGCTATCTTCTTAATGAAAAATTGGCGCTTTGGTCCAGAATAAAGAAAGATCTAGTTTATGTATAATCTCTTTCACATGCACCTCATTCCTGTACTGAAATTGAGACTAAAAGATGCTAACTTGTAAAGGATACCGTCAAGCATTTGTCTATTAGTTTGTTACCGGCTTTAACTACCTAAAATAATTAGACCACTATTTATTTTTAATGTCAACTATTGCTAGTTTATAATGATCGTCAATATTTATGGAAATCTATGTAACAAATAAGTTGCAACAGGCAATTAATGTTGCTATTGCAGGACTTTGTACAGTAACCTAGAATGTAAAAAAGGGTGGTAATAATGAGCGAAAGAGATTTATTAAAGAAGTGGCGTTGGCTTGCGATGGTGGTTACGCTGGCTGGTTTAATAATATTTTCACTTCCAGTAATACCAAGCAAAATTAAATTCATGCTGGCGATTCCACTTTATTCAGCATTTGTTTATGTATATTATAGGTATATTTGCGTAAAGAAAAGTTTAGCTTCAAATGAACAAAAGCCTATAGACCAAGTGCAGGATAGAAAAAAAAGAGACCGGTCGGGCCGGGGAAAAAATAAAAGAGCTCGTTAAATGCTCTTGTTTAGCTGGAGAATGATCGAAGGCCAGGTTGTTATAAGTCACAGACACAACAAGTGCAGAATAATAAATTCTGCACTTGTTGTGTCTGTAATTAAAAGCTTTTTATTCTGTTTTTATTGTAAGTGTCAACAAGTGATTGTGCATAATTAACTTGATAGGATTGATTTAGTAAGCCCTCAAAGATCGCCTGTTTATCACCTTTTAGAGTAATGCCATAAATATTTTTGGCAATGTCCTGCAGTTCAGCAGAGGTAAAGCTATCAGATCCTAGTTTTGACAATAAAGAATTCAGATCTGACTTATTAGTGTTTAAAACAGCTTGGACATTTTCTTTGCTCAATTTCTCCCACCACCTTTGATTTGCTGGGTTTTAATGTTATGTGCCAGTTAAATAATTTTTTTCACCTCCTGGATTTAGTTTGACCGGTTTTAAGAATATAAAACGACCAAGATAGTGAGCTCGAAAAAAATCAGTGAGAGGGCGGTAGAAAATTGGCATTAACTAGAGGATTCTGAGAGAATTTGTAGAAGATAAAAACGTAATGTTTATTGCTGGAATAAAATATTTTCAACATAGAGGGGGTAATACGGTGTTAACTTTTAAATACCGTAAGTGGTTTATTGCTATTATTTTCATATCCTTGTTGGTATATACCGGGGCAGTTTATGATCCAGCTAAAGCGTATGGGTGAGCATCGTCTTCGACACCGGAGGTGGAGACGAATAGCGCAACTTACTTAACATCTGATTCGGTTACATTAAACGGCCGCATGACCGAGTGTTACGGAAAAATTAAAGAGTATGGTTTTTACTATGGACGCGACAGCAACACTTCTCACAAGTTTGTTGTAGGTGTTGACGAGTATGTAGCGAAGTCTTTCAGCAAAATTGTTTCCGGCCTCAAGCCAGGCATATATTACTATAAGGCTTTTGCAACAAACAGCGCTGATACTGGTTATGGCCCCGTGGAAAAATTCACAATTAAACCAACAGACGCAAATAATGACGTGATGGTCAACTTGAATGGAGAATTTATGACTTTTGATGTTCAGCCTATTATTGATAATGGCCGGACACTAGTTCCGTTGCGAGCTATTTGTGAAGCACTTGGTGCTGATGTCCAATGGGATGGGGATACTCAAACAGTCACTGTTTTGAAAGATAGCACGGAGGTAAAACTGGTCGTCGGGGGTGTTGCCCGTGTCAACGGTAAAATGGTTAATTTAGATGTGCCCGCTAAGATTGTTAACAATAGGACCCTTGTACCAGTCAGGTTTCTTTCAGAATCAATGGGTTGCACTGTTGACTGGGATAATGCCGCTATGGTAGTTTTAATTACCACTAAGGATCAATTGGATTTAGCTGTACCTCAGATATAAGACAATTCATGTTAGTAAATACAATATGTTTAAAATATAAAAAGCCGCAAATTGCGGCATTTTTATATTAGAACATTACCTGATTGTTACATTCTATCTCTGATTAGCTCAACAGCCCTTTCAGTATTCTCTCTGGTTCCGAAAGCAGTCAACCTGAAATATCCCTCTCCGCTGGCCCCAAAGCCCGCCCCGGGAGTTCCAACTACATTAGCTTTCTGCATAAGCTTGTCAAAAAAGTCCCAGGAGCTCATATTATTAGGGGTTTTTAACCATATGTAGGGGGCGTTTGTCCCACCAAAAACACGGTATCCGGCATCTTCCAGGCCATTCCTGATGATTCTGGCATTTTCCATATAATAATCAACAGTATCTCTAACCTGCTTTTTGCCTTCTTCAGAGTAAACAGCAGCTGCTCCGACCTGCACCGGGTAAGAAACTCCGTTGAATTTAGTGGTTTGTCTTCTCAGCCAAAGTTGATTAAGGCTTATTGCCCTGCCGTTGGAATCATAGGCCATGAGTTCCTTGGGTACGATGGTGTGAGCGCACCTGGTGCCGGTAAAGCCGGCGGTCTTGGAAAAACTTCTGAACTCCACTGCCACCTCGCGGGCGCCCTCAATCTCAAATATGCTATGGGGCACATTATCCTCGCGGATATAAGCCTCATAAGCGGCGTCAAATAAAATTATGGACTGGTTAGCCCTGGCGTAATCCACCCATTTCTTTAGAGCCTCTTTAGAAAGGGTCATTCCGGTGGGGTTGTTAGGAAAGCAAAGGTAAATCATGTCTACCTTTGTTTCCGGTAAAGGCGGTTTCATGCCGTTTGCTTCGGTACAGGAGAGATAAACGATTTTTTCAAATTGTCCTTTTGAGTTAACGGGGCCGGTCCGGCCGGCCATGACGTTGCTATCGACGTAAACCGGGTAAACCGGATCGCTAACAGCCAGGGTATTGTTAATTCCAAAGAGTTCCTGGAAATTGGCCGTATCGCTCTTGGCCCCATCACTAATAAAGACCTCATCTGGAGTCAGATCTATTCCCCTTGGCCTGAAATCATTTTCAATTATTTTTTCGGTGAGAAACTCATACCCCTGTTCCGGTCCATAACCTCTGAAGGTTTCCTGCCGGCCCATCTCTTCCATTGCCTTTTTCATGGCCTTAACTACGGCAGGAGGGAGTGGCAGTGTTACATCGCCGATACCCAGTCTGATTATTTCACTGTCGGGGTTGTCTTTTTTAAACTGGTTGACCCGCCGGGCTATTTCTGAAAAAAGGTAGCTGCCAGGTAGCTTAAGGTAATTTTCATTAACAAGTGCCATATCCCATTTCTAGCTCCTTCGTTGTAATTTGATAAATCGTACTGTTATTAGTCGGGAAAAATTTTAGTAAAGTAAAAGAATGAGTGGATTTATGTTAACATTGATCTTCCTCGAAATTTACAACTCGCCCTTGTCACTTCACCCCTGACTAGAAGGGGTCAAAACAAATAACGCCATTTAATTGATCAAGTCCTTAACGACCTCACTCGCGATCAATAGACCGGCCACGGAAGGAACGAAGGATATGCTGCCAGGAATATGGCGACGAACAGTACATTTCCTGGTAGTTCCTTTTGGGCAAATACAATGAAATCGGCAACTGGAACTGTCATTTTCCTCAGGCATTAGCGGCTCCTCCTTCGAAAAAACGACTTTCAAAGAGGCTACCCCCCTTTTTCTCAGTTCCTTTCGCATGACCTTAGCTAATGGACAAACTGATGTTTCATATATATCAGCAATTTGAAATTTAGTCGGGTCGAGTTTGTTACCTGCTCCCATGCAGCTGATTATTGGAATACCCTGCTGCTGGGCATTTAGGATTAAGTCAATTTTACCGGTTACTGTATCAATTGCATCAACTATGTAGTCGTATTCAGGTTTGACCAGCTCCAGGGAGCATTCAGGCATATAGAAGGCTTGAAGGGCAGTGACTTCGGCCTTTGGATTAATATCAAGAATTCGATCCTTCATTACCTCTACTTTTAGCTTGCCTACTGTCTTTCTGGTAGCATGAAGTTGCCTGTTGATGTTGGTTAGGCAGATACGGTCGTCGTCGACCAGCACAAACTTGCCGACACCAGCTCTCACGAGCCCCTCAACTGCATATGTTCCCACTCCACCGATTCCAAAAACAGCAACCTTACTCCTGGCCAATTTATCAAGTGCTTTTTTCCCTATTAGCAATTCAGTTCTTGAAAATTCATTGAGCATATTTCCTCACAGCTTAACCTGTTATTTAATATCTTTCTGTAAGAGGAAGTTTATCCTTTAAATTATACCATATAGTACATATGCCTGGTAAATCTATTTAACGGTTCAAAATAAATAATGAAGTATTTTTCAAACAAATTAGGCGGTTAGTTAGTATTGGTGAGCGTTCATTTTGAAGAATAATTTGAAAAGCATGGCTTATTTGCCATGCTTTAAGCGTTACCATAAAGTACTTTCTTGCAATTGCCCTCAATTTATTATTTTGCTTCAATTGTAGCTACTACTGAATGAGTTTTACCGCCTCTTATAAACCGGATTTCAACCTGGCTTCCAACCCCGGTTCCGCTCACCTGTTCTGTTAACTCATTAGGAGTGTTAATCTTAATTCCATTATATTCTACGATCACATCTCCACGCTGCAGTCCGGCTTTGGCAGCCGGACTGCCATCGGCTACCTGGGCAATTAGTGCTCCGTTTTTATCTCTCAGCCCCAGGTACTGTACGATTTCACTAGTTATTGTCTGGAGATAAACACCCAGCCAGGGATGGTCGACGCTTCCCTTGTTAATCAGGTCGTTAATGACAGACTGAACTGTGCTGCTTGGAATAGCAAAACCAATACCCTGTGCCTCAGCATTGATGGCAGTGTTGATACCGATAACCTCGCCCTTCAGGTTTAGCAAAGGACCGCCGCTGTTTCCCGGGTTAATGGATGCGTCTGTCTGAAGCAGGTTCTTATACTGCCGGTCCTGCATATTTACCGGCCTTCCCTTGGCGCTTATTACCCCTACAGTTACCGTATGGTCCAGCCCGTAAGGATTCCCGATGGCAATAACCCAGTCACCTACCCTGATGCTGCCCGAGTCCCCGATCGGTATGGTAGGCAAGTTCTCAGCGTCAATTTTCAACACGGCCAAGTCCAGGTCGCGGTCGGAGCCGATTTTTTTTGCCGGATATGGCTCGTCCCGGCCTGACAGGTTAACCTCAATTGTATCGGCGCTGCTGACTACGTGTTCGTTAGTTAGAATATAACCATCTGTTGACACAATGAATCCCGAACCCAATCCGGTGCTTACCCTTGGCTGTGATGGGGTACTAAATTGATTACCAAAAAACTGGCGAAAAAAAGGGTCGTTGAAGAAAGGATCCAGTCCCCTTGTGTTGACCTGCTCGGATGTATTGATCCTGACCACGGCAGGGCTGAAACTGGAAACAATATCGGGAATGACGTCCGGACCGAGACCAGGCAAGGTTCCGGTCGTTGCGCTCTGGTTGACCTCCTCCGCCCAGGATAGATGTGGCAACCCGTGGAAGTTGCCGGCAATAGCCACTGCAATAACCACCAGCATGCCTGCCAGAAAAGCTGCGGCTATTTTTCCTTCAGGGAATATTTTCGGTTTGAACACCAGATAACCCTCCTTTTTTGGCATCGCTATCAACGAGTAAGCCAATTTTACCTTTAAAAAAACTTCTATTTTGTTAAGCAACCAAAAAATTTTTAATCCAGGACTTGGCATTAATTTATAATCCCATCCACAGCACCTCCAGAGGATTGTGGTAGAGCAGTGAGAGTATTCTAAATAAATTATAGCCGATATTCCTTTTATATTTTCTGAAAAAATACTGAAAATGGATTATTTTCATTTGTGTTTTTAATTGGCATTAATAGCTGTGGTTCTTTTCTTTCTTTCTTTACTTATTCAAGGAAAATTACTAAGTCTTTAGGATGAAAAATTTTCTGTGGTGTAGCTGATTTAATAAAACAGAAAGTTTCTTTAAAGTAAAATAGCGGTTAGGGTTGAACTTACTATGATTAGAAAAATGAGAAAGAAAAGATTCATTCTATTGAAGTGTATCGAAGGGGATTGTTGATGGATAAAATTACTTCTGGCAATAACGGAATATAATCAATGGTACTGCTGGAAAGGTGCGGGAACAAAGGCAGCTCTTTATTTTCCAACAGATTGATGATATTAAAAAGCAGTAAACATAGTCTGGCCAATTTTTAGTATAAAACACCGGTTTAATGGTGGTTTAATATGGAATGAGCATAGTCTCAATACCCATATAAAAGCAGCCAGGTCAACAATGTCAAGGGTTTTTTCTTTTGAATCACAGCAGTGCGTGTTATAATGATCAGCAGAAACTTTGTAATAATCGGCGCTCATGGTTTTAAAACCACCAGGGGGAAAACGTCAGCCTCAGGAAGCGGGGTGCGCTGTGTCTGGTATAGTTGTTCTAGATGAAGTTACTGCCGGGCAAATTGCTGCGGGTGAGGTTGTAGAGCGACCGGCATCAGCGGTTAAAGAACTGGTGGAAAATGCTCTCGATGCAGGTGCATCAACAATAAAAATTGATCTTACTGAAGGCGGGCTGGCGAGCATAGCGGTTTGCGATGATGGCTGTGGTATAGTCAGTGAAGACATATATCTTGCTTTTCAGCGTCATGCCACCAGTAAAATTAGGACTGCTTCCGATTTGGGCCATGTGACTACGTTGGGTTTTCGTGGGGAAGCATTGCCAAGCATTGCTTCCGTGTCTAAGGTCACCATGACCACACGTGTTGCAGAATCTGTTTTAGGCACACGTGCTGAAGTCCATGGAGGCTCACTAGTTGCTGTTACGCCGGCGGGCTGTCCGGCTGGTACAACCGTAGAGGTAAAAGATCTGTTTTATAACATGCCAGCTAGGCGGAAAACAATGAAGGGTCCTGCCGCCGAAGGGGCCATAATTGGTGAGCAGGTTTCAAGAATGGCTTTGTCCAGACCTGGAGTACGCTTTGAGTTATGCACCCATGGCAAGCGTGTTTTCTATACTCCTGGCACCGGCAGGTTAATTGACGCTATAGCATCTGTTTATGGTTTCCAGATGGGAAAGGAAATGCTTGCGGTAACTGCAGTTGATGGTGATTTATCCGTTGAGGGCTTTGTAGGGAAACCTTCCTTAAGCCGCAGCACACGCAGCCACCTAACCATTATTGTAAATGGCCGTTATGTTCGATGTCCGGTAGCAGTAAGGGTGCTCGAAGAAGCCTACCGTACTATGCTGCCCAAGGGTCGAAAACCGGTGGCGATATTGTCGTTGTCCGTGCCGCCGGAGCAATTAGATGTCAATGTGCACCCGGCCAAACTGGAAGTCCGTTTACTCGAAGATGAGAAAATTGCCCGCTTGGTGGCTGGGGCGCTTAGGTCTGTCCTGCACGAGCGGTCAGTCATTCCTGCGGCAGTACCTGATCGTAAGTATAAAAATATATTTAAAAGTAATGAGCGTCCAAACACCAGTCAGTGGCCTGCATTGTTTTCTCCGACAATGGTACAGACCCCGCAGGTTTCCCAATTGGTACCTAGTGGCCAGGTTGATGAGCCTGTTCCTCAAGTTGTATACGGTAAAGCGGTGAATTCCAATGTATCAATTGAACAAGACCGGCTTAATGAGAAAAAAAATGACATGAGCAAGTTGCCCGTCCTTTTCCCCTTGGCCCAACTTCTCCCAACATATATTTTAGCAGGCAGCGAGGATGGGCTTTATATCATAGACCAGCATGCTGCACACGAAAGAGTATTATATGAGGAGTGCCTGTCCGGGCAAGGCAAATACCCGAGCCAGTGCCTTCTGGTTCCGATTACGCTGGAACTTGAGTATAAAGAAGCTACTATTCTTAGTGAGATGGTGCTCTGGCTCACTGATGCGGGGTTTATTATTGAGCATTTCGGCGGCAATACGTTTCTGCTTAGAGGAGCGCCGGCTTATTTGCCTGCTGGTTCGGAGAAAGAGTTGTTTTTAGATATCATTGACTATTGCAAGGAAAAAGGTTATATTCCAGATCGGACTGCTTTCCTGGAACGTCTGGCTGCATCGGTGGCGTGCAGGGGGGCAGTAAAAGCCGGAGAAACGATGACTTTGAGCGCCATGGAAGCGCTTTTGCACAGACTCGCCCGGGCAGAAAACCCATTTACCTGTCCGCACGGCAGACCTACAATTATTCATCTTTCAAGAAGTGATTTAGAAAACCGCTTTAAAAGGTAATATAATGAGGTCGCTAAAGTTAGCTATTACAACATCTCAGAGTCAGACATCAATTTTAGTAAACCGGGCACGGCTGATAGCCAGGGAACTGGAAGCCCCATACATAGCTAGGGATGGCCGTTCGCTGGACGCTATTTCAGCGGTACACGGAGTGGAAGGGATGGTGGTAGTTTCACCAAAAAGGGTATCCTGCGTGACTAGAGCAGGGGAATTCTTTTTTCATCCAGGTCTTGCCAGGATGCGTATAAATGAGCTGAAAGCTGGGAAAACTGACCAGATGATTGAAGCCATGTCTATCAGCCCGGGGGATACTGTGCTTGATTGTACAACGGGGCTTGGTACAGATGCGATAGTTGCCAGCTTTGTCACCGGCGCAAGCGGAAGGGTGATTGGTTTGGAAAGCTCGGCTGTGATTGCCTTTTTGGTAAACAGCGGAATTGCAGTTTATCCGGAAGTTGACGAGGGCATTGCCGCCGCTATGCGCAGGGTGCAGGTTATTCACGCTGATCACCGCGAGCATCTGCGAATGTTGCCACCGGGTAGTTTTGATGTGGTGTATTTTGACCCAATGTTTCGTATGCCCGGTCGCAAGTCACCAGCGATTAATGTTATGCGTTCCCTTGCTGACCCTGATCCAATTGAACAGGAAACAATTCTACTTGCTTTAAGAGTTGCAGCTAAGCGAGTAGTATTGAAGGAAGGGCGAAATAGCAGCGAATTTGCGCGTCTGGGTTTTAATAAAATAATTGGGGGGAGGTATGCCCCTATTGTATATGGCGTGATGAACGGGCAGGGTGCTTCAAATGGGTAAAAATATCGATGACTTACCTCCGTTGCTGGTGATTACCGGTCCGACTGCAACAGGTAAAAGCGAGGTTGCGGTACGTGTGGCCGTCCAGGTTGGCGGTGAAATTGTTTCAGCCGATTCAATGCTGGTATACCGGCATATGGACATTGGGACGGCAAAACCAACCCAGGCAGAAATGCATGGCATACCTCATCACCTGATCAGTATTATTGAGCCGGATCAGGACTACAGTGTAGCGTTATTTCAGAAACAGGCCAGGAAGGTAATTGCAGAAGTTTATAGGAAAGGTAAACTACCTATTTTGGCCGGTGGAACAGGTCTTTATATCAGGTCTGTAATCGAGCGTTATGACTTTACCGGGGCTTGCCGGGATGAAGCACTGCGTGCCCGATTGTTAAAAGAGGCTAAAAAATGCGGCTTCGAAATGTTTCATCGCCGTCTAGCTGAATTTGACCGGCAAACTGCTGAAAAATTGCACCCCAGGGATGTAAGACGGGTTATTCGTGCCTTTGAAGTATACTATCTTACGGGTAGACCAATTTCAAGCTACCAGAAAACGATAGAAAATAGTCAACCCTTATATAATCTGGTGATTTTTGGCTTGACCATGGATCGTGAAGCGCTCTACCGGCGGATCGAGCAAAGAGTGGACGCTATGATCGAAGCTGGTTTGATCGAGGAAGTGCAAGGATTACTTGATGCTGGCTATGATCCCCGGCTTACTTCCATGCAGGGACTTGGATATAAAGAAATGGTGCAGTTTTTAGCTGGAGAGGTGTCGCTTCCGCAGGCAATCGAACTTTTAAAGAGAAATACCAGGCGTTTTGCCAAAAGGCAGATGACCTGGTTCCGCCGTGATGAACGGATCAGGTGGGTTGAAACAGGTTCGGTCAAGCTGAATAGCATTGTTGCACAAAAAATTGCCAGGTGTATAGAAGGAGTATTTTAGAACTTATAGAAAAAATAAAAAATATTCCGGAGGGATCTCCTATGACGAAACCCCAGATTAATTTGCAAGATGCTTTTTTAAACCAATGCAGGAAGGAGAATATCCCCGTTACCATTTTTCTCGTAAATGGTTTTCAGTTAAAAGGCATGGTAAGGGGATTTGATAATTTTACAGTAATTATGGAAAGTGATGGAAAACAAAAAATGGTTTACAAGCATGCAATTTCTACTGTTGAACCTCTAAAACCTGTAAGTACAACTTTTTCTGAAGTGAGATGATTTTTATTTCTCATAGAATTCAGGAGAGCTTGACGTGGACAGCCGGTCCCTCTTCTTAAGGGGCCGGCTTTTTAAGTCGTAATTATTTGACTCCGGCGTATAATTTTTAATGATTATACCCGGAAGGTGGCTTGAGGCCGGTGAGAGTTAAAATATGGAATGGTGGCGGCAGGGAATCTGGAGAAGGGGTACTCAACAGCTGGGTCAGGACAAAAAATGATCTGGCGCAGGCTGCTGCCCCCAAGGCCGCTCATACCGGGGAGGAATTGGGCCGCCAACGGAACGTTAAGAATATTATGCAGGAGCTTTATGCCCTGATTGGTTTGCAGGGAGTAAAGAAATTAATTGAAGAGATCTACGCTTTTGTGGAAATACAAAGACAAAGGCAAAAAGAAAAGTTAGCCGCCGAGCCTCTTGTTCACCATATGATATTCAAGGGTAATCCGGGTACCGGCAAAACCACTGTAGCTAGGATTATGGGTAAATTGTTCAAGGAGGCAGGGGTACTGCCAAAGGGCCATCTGATTGAGGTGGAGCGGGCGGATCTGGTGGGTGAATATATTGGTCACACTGCCCAAAAAACAAGGGAACAGATTAAAAGAGCACTGGGTGGCATACTGTTTATTGACGAAGCATACTCCCTCGCGCGCGGCGGGGAGAAGGATTTCGGCAAGGAGGCCATAGATGCCATGGTCAAAGGAATGGAGGACCACCGGGACAACCTGATCTTAATCTTGGCTGGCTACCAGGATGAAATGGACTGGTTTGAAGATATAAACCCCGGGCTGCGCTCGCGTTTCCCTATACATATATTTTTTCCTGACTATAGTAATGTGGAACTTCTTGCTATTGCCGATTTGATGCTTCAGCAGAGACAATATGTTTTGTTAAACGGGGCCAGAGAAGAACTGCGATATATTATTGAAAGGGAACATAAGCGGTATGAGCGCAGTGGTAACGCCCGCATGGTGAGAAATTTAATTGAAAGGGCGCTCCGCCGTCAGGCTGTTCGACTGATGAAAAAAAAACGTGAACTAAGCCGCGAAGACTTGATGACCATTGTTAGGGCAGATCTGGAAGGGGGAGAACAATAAGGTGGCGGTAGAGTATTTTGAGCTGGAGCAATTGTCTGAAGAAGTAATTCGCGAGGTGCAGCCGGTTTATCGTCTTATTGATGATACGGCCTTAAAAAACCATACTAAAGTGCTTGAGGCGTTTAGGCAAGCAAGAATAAGTGACTATCATTTAAAGGGGTCAACCGGTTACGGTTATGGTGACCGGGGCAGGGAGGTGCTGGAGGAAATATATGCTGGGGTATTCCGGGCGGAGGCAGCGCTTGTAAGGAGCCAGATTGTCTCGGGCACCCATGCCATTGCTACCTGTTTATACGGGGTTTTACGTCCCGGGGAGGAACTGCTTTCTGTACAGGGTGAACCCTATGACACTCTTGGTGAAATGATCGGGATCAGGGGCCGGAGCAATGGCTCATTGCGTGATTTTGACGTTTTGTATAGCCAGGTTGATTTGCTGCCTGGAGGTGGTTTGGATTATTCGGGCATTGAGGCGGCACTGAACAAGAGGACAAAAGTGGTGTTGCTGCAGCGTTCACGTGGTTATAAATGGACGTCCTCTTTAGGCATAGATGAAATAAAGAAAGTTGTGGACTTTATCAAAGCAAGGCAGGCCGATGCTGTTGTTTTTGTCGACAACTGCTATGGTGAATTTGTTGAAGCTGAAGAGCCAATAGAGGCGGGTGCTGATTTAGCAGCAGGGTCTTTGATTAAAAATCCCGGTGGCGGTATCGCTCCAACAGGAGGATATGTGGTAGGGAGAAAAAAATATGTAGAGATGGCTGCCAATCGCTGGAGCGCTCCTGGTATAGGATCTGAAGTTGGTCCGTCTGCGGAATATCAGCGACTGCTTTGCCAGGGGTTCTTTTTAGCGCCCCACATCGTGGCGGAAGCACTTAAGGGAGCAGTTTTTACCGCTAGGTTTTTTGAAAAACTGGGATTTGAGGTTTTGCCGAAATATAATGATGTGCGCAGTGATATTGTACAAGCTGTCAGCCTTGGCTCGCCGGAAAGGATGGTGGCTTTTTGCCGGGGGATCCAGGGGGCCTCTCCCGTGGACTCGCATGTGCTTCCTGAACCCAATGCAATGCCTGGTTATGGAGATCCGGTGGTCATGGCTGGCGGCACTTTTATTCAGGGTGCATCATTAGAGCTAAGCGCAGATGGTCCAATGCGGCCGCCTTATGCAGTATACCTGCAGGGAGGGTTATCTAAGGAGTATGTCAGGCTGGCGGTAATTTCCGCTGCCAGAGCTGTACTAAATGAAGTTTAAATACAAAAGAAATGATCTTTAAGCTGGTTTATTTTATTCGAAAGTTCTAATACAGAGAGGCTTTGGCTGATTAATAGCGAAATTACTTAATAAACGAGCCTTTCTGTAAGTTAATCTGGTAGGTGGTGGACGAATGAATTTTAAACAATTGGAGGCTTTTATATGGGTAGCTGAACTGCAAAGCTTTACAAAAGCGGCCCGCCAGCTTTTTATGAGCCAACCAGCTGTGAGCTTTCAAATTAAGGCGCTTGAGGAGGAACTTGAGGTAACTTTATTTAATCGCGGCGATAAGAAAATGATTTTAACCGGGGCCGGGCAGCTTCTCTATCCAGAAGTAAAACAAATGTTTAAGCATTACCAAAAAATTAAGACTGGACTGGACGACCTAAAAGGATTGAAAACAGGGCATTTGGTTATTGGCGCCGGGACTATACCGGGTGAATACCTGCTTCCTCTTTTTATCGGGGAATTCAAAAAGAAGTACCCCGGAATAATAATTTCTCTAAAAGTATCAGGAAGCAGCCGGGTTGAGCGCTGGGTGCGGGAGAGGGAGGCAGACTTAGGCATTACCGGGATGCCGGTAGAAAATGAAAATATTGAGTGCATACCCTGGTTGCAGGACCAACTGGTACTAATCGTACCGCCTTCACATACGTGGTTAAACTCGGTTAAGATAAATATTTCTGATTTGATGAGTGAGACTATGATTCTGTGTGAACAGGGATCCGGTACACGCAGAACCATTGAACAAAAACTTGCAGAAAATCAAATATCAATTAATAAGATACCGGTGGGTATGGAATTAGGTAGCACCAGAGCCGTTATTACAGCAGTTGAAGCAGGGTTGGGGGTAAGCATTGTTTCGAGCTACGCCGTACATGAAGCATTGGCATTAGGGCGAGTCAGGAAAGTAGATGTTGATGGACTTGACTTGAGACGTTTTCTTTATCAAATAAGGCACAAACAAAATCTGGGGGGATTTGCTATTGACGCTTTCGCCGGCTTGATCAATGACAAAAACATAATCAGCAGTATAACCGGTGCATAAAGAAACACCGCCATAATGACGGTGTTTCTAAGTGGCAAGTCAATGTAATTTACGTAACAGCCCGACAACTTTGCCGAGCACTTGAACATCCTTGGTATAGATGGGTGATAAAAGCCGGTTTTCTGGTTGCAGTCTAATCCGGTCATCTTCTTTGAAGATCCGTTTTACAGTGGCTTCCTCTCCGATAAGTGCCACTATAATTTCACCGTTTTCCGCGTCATGCTGCTGCCTCACTAAAACCATATCGCCATTTAGAATACCTGCTTCGATCATTCCGTCATCATTCACGGTAAGCATAAAAAATTCACCTGCTCCGGTAAAATGTACCGGCAGGTTGAAGAAATACTCCATATTTTGGCTGGTCAGCAAAGCATCCGCTGCCACATGTCTAAGCAAAGGAACATTTACTGTCTCCACCTTTGGAAGCCTGTTGGTATCGAGAATTTCCATTGCTCTTGGCTTGGCCGCATCGCGCCTCAAATAACCTTTCCCTTCAAGCCTTTTCAAATAACCATGGACAGTCGAACTTGAGCTCAAACCAACAGCTTGTCCAATTTCCCTAACTGAAGGGGGGTAGCCTTTATCTTGGATATTTTTTTTGATTACCTTCATGATCAGGTCTTCTTTTTGACTTAGCTTTTCACCCATTAATCCACCAGCTTTCTTAAAAGATACTTTTTTATTATAACATAAAATTTGTTTGATATAAACGTCAGTTCGATTATAATTTTCAGGCGAAAACATCCGGATTGGTGCGGATCTTGCACTTTTTGTTTTTTTAAGTTAGTATTTTATTTAAAGAACTATTTTATTATAAGTGTTAAAGTGGGTGATTTTCCATAAAGATCATTAATACTACTGAAATTGTAGAGGCTGTTGCCCGACTCTGCCAGGAGTCTAATTTTAACTTGCGGCAGGATATGCTGGATGGATTAAGGAGGGCATACGGAAAGGAATCCTCATTAATTGGCAGAGACATTATTCAACAGATAATCATGAATGCTGATATTGCGCGAGCTGAGCAAGTACCGATATGCCAGGATACTGGTTTTGCGGTTGTTTTTGTAGAACTGGGACAGGATGTGCATATAGCGGGTGGTGATTTTTATGAAGCCATTAATGAAGGTGTGAGGAGAGGTTATGCGGAAGGATACCTGAGAAGTTCTATTGTAAGTCACCCCTTTTTTAGAAAGAATACAGGGGATAATACTCCTGCTGTCATCCATACCAAAATTGTTTCTGGTGATAATCTCCGTCTTATTGTTGCTCCAAAGGGTGGTGGGAGCGAAAATATGAGCGCTATTAAAATGTTTAAGCCCTCTGAGGGTATTGAAGGTGTCAAGCAGTTTGTAGTGGAAGTTGTCCGTGCTGCAGGACCGAATCCCTGCCCGCCGGTTATTGTAGGAGTGGGCATTGGCGGGACTTTCGAAAAAGCAGCGCAATTATCTAAAGAGGCTCTACTGAGAAATTTAGGAGAAAGAAGCAAGTACCAGGATATTGCTCAGCTGGAACTAGAGCTGTTTGAAGAGATCAATAAGCTGGGTATTGGGCCGCAAGGTTTGGGTGGGCGAACTACAGCTTTGGCAGTACATGTTGAAATATATGCAACCCACATTGCCAGCCTTCCGGTAGCTGTCAACATTAACTGCCATGCTGCAAGGCATCAGGAAACAGTTTTATAAGTTTTATCTTAAAGTAGATATATAAAATTAGGTGGTGTCCCTATTGAACCGGATCAAACTTACAACCCCCTTGACCGATGAGGTGGTGGAGCAACTAAAGATCGGCCAGCAAGTTCTTTTAAACGGGATTATCTATACCGGTCGGGATGCTGCTCACCAGAGGCTAATTGAATTAATTGAAAATAACAAAGAGTTACCTTTCAATCTTAAGGGACAGGTTATTTATTATGTTGGTCCCTCTCCAGCCAGACCAGGCAGGGTGATTGGATCAGCCGGTCCGACTACGAGCGGGCGGATGGATCGATATGCTCCTAGATTATACGCTTTAGGATTAAAAGCAACGATCGGGAAAGGACGCAGGGATCATACTGTGATTATGGCTATGAAGCAATATAAGGGTGTATACCTGGCTGTAGTGGGGGGGGCTGCTGCCCTGATCGCCAGGTCAATCAAAAAGGCCGAAGTAATTGCTTTCCCCGAATTGGGACCGGAGGCGATATACCGACTTGTGGTTGAAGATTTCCCAGCTGTAGTTGTTAATGATACCACTGGTGGCGATCTATATGATGAGAGTATTAAGAATTATTCAATTTTCTAGATTATTCTTTATATAAATTTAAAAAATTAGCCTTCGAATTGAGTATACAGTATATTATTTAAGTATGGAGGGAAATCAAGATCAGGTGACGAATGTTAAGTAAAGCATTATTCACCTAATTATTTCATTTAAATAATATTGAACGAAAATAGTACAATTCTAGATTAAAACATAAAGTAGTAATAATAGGTGTAAAAAATAAAATATACAGGTTAGAATAATTATAATGTCTAATATTAATATTCGGACTATTTGACATGACCGGAACCAATTAACTGGAGGTATCTTGTTTGTATGTACGATAAGCTGGAACAGCTGAATAAAATAAGACAGGTGATCAAAACTGGGGGTGGCCGTAAACGTATTGATAAGCAGTATGAGGCTGGAAAAATGACAGCACGGGAACGGATTACTACCCTGCTTGACCCCGGTAGTTTCAGGGAAACCGATGTATTTGCTTCATCTGAAGGTTTTGGTTTAAACAACATTAAAAATCCTGGCGAAGGCGTAGTTACAGGTTATGGTTGGATCGACGGGCGCAAGGTCTATGTTTATGCTCAGGACTTTACCGTTTCTGGAGGTTCGCTGGGACGTGTGCATGCAGCCAAGATCTGTAAAATTATTGATATGGCCATGAAGACGGGCGCACCAGTGATTGGCCTTAATGATTCAGGCGGCGCCAGGATTCAGGAAGGCGTTGATGCGCTGGACGGCTACGGCGAAATTTTCTTTCGTAATACCATGGCTTCCGGAGTAATTCCTCAGATATCGGTTATCTTAGGTCCTTGTGCCGGGGGGGCAGTTTATTCACCAGCGCTCACTGATTTTATTTTTATGGTCTCCGGAATCAGTCAAATGTTTATTACCGGACCGCAGGTGATTAAGGCGGTTACGGGTGAGCAAGTGAGTATGGAAACACTTGGTGGCGCGGCTACTCATAACCGGGTAAGCGGTGTTGCCCATTTTATATCAGGAAACGAAGCTGATTGCCTGCGGACTATTCGCGTATTGCTTAGTTACCTTCCTGCCAACAATATGGAGGAGGCACCTGTATTTGCTTCTGAGGATCCTTTAACCGGTCGGGAAGAGTTGATTTCAGTCATGCCTGATGATCCCAATAAGGGCTATGACATTCGTGAGATCATTCGTGGTGTGGTTGACTGCAGTCAGTTTTTAGAAATTCAGCCTTACTACGCTCAAAATGGTGTTGTCGGATTTGCCCGCTTTGACGGCAGGTCAGCAGGTATTGTAGCGAATCAGCCCTGTGTCATGGCCGGCAGTTTAGACATTAATGTTTCTGACAAGATTGCACGTTTTGTGCGTTTTTGTGATGCTTTTAGTATCCCCATTGTTACATTCATGGATGTCCCGGGTTTCCTGCCGGGTGTTGACCAGGAGTACGGCGGGATAATTCGGCATGGGGCGAAAATCATCTATGCATATTCTGAGGCCACAGTGCCCAAGATAACCATTATCGTGCGAAAAGCTTACGGTGGTGCTTATATTGCTATGTGTTGCAGTTCTTTGCGCGCAGATGCAGTCTATGCCTGGCCCAGTGCAGAAATTGCTGTGATGGGACCGGAAGGCGCTGTTAATATCCTCAGTCATAAGGAGATATCAATGGCCGAAGATCCGGTGGCAATGCGAAAAAAATTAGTAGCACATTACCAGGACCAATTTTCCAACCCATATGTTGCCAGTTCAAAGGGATTTGTTACGGATGTTATTGACCCACGCGACACGCGGGCTACAATTATTGATGCATTGAACAACTTCTCTACCAAACAGGAAACCAGACCTAGAAAAAAACATGGCAATATCCCATGCTGATGATGGAGGAGAGGTACACATAAGATGCAAACAGCGTGTAAAGCTGAAATTAGACCGGAAATGCTGGCGGCTATTATGGCAACGCTTGTGCTTTTCAATGAGCCAATGGAGCAAGCCTATGGGAAAACCTGTATGTCAAAAAGTTTTAATCCATGGAAAAAATCCGGAATTATAGAGATCATGCGTGGCCGGGAAATAAGAACAACCATCGGCGTTAGAAATCACTTGTGGTAAATGGTATTTCTTAGGAGGAAATCAGTGAAAAAGTTTCGGATCAAAGTTAATGATGAAGTATTTGAAGTTGAAGTAGAAGAGATTGGCAATTCACGCGAAATTGTTCAAGCTCCTGTGCCGCCACAAGCTCCTCCGGCAGCACCACTTTTTTCGGGTGCTCAACCACAACTCATACCAAAATCAAACAAATTTGCAATAACACTTGCTGATGCCGGCACGATCATTTCTCCCATGCCGGGAATGATTAACGACGTTAAAGTCAAAGCGGGCGACCTGGTTAAGCCCGGAGATATACTAGTAATTCTAGAAGCAATGAAGATGGAGAATCAAATAAAAGCTGATATCGCCGGTACTGTTAAGGAAGTCAGGGTAATTAAGGGACAGGCGGTTAACGGTGGAGATCCACTGGTAGTGATTAGCTGAGTGTGACAACTAAGTTGACGCAAGCTGCCACGGGGTTTAGGTATATAAAGATAGCATAGACCGCCACAGGCCTTGTATAGGCCAAATTGTTTTAAATGAAAATGGAGGAGTTAAGTAAATGCAGATTAAAATTACGGACACTACACTACGGGACGGTCACCAGTCATTACTGGCCACCCGGATGAAAACCGAGCACATGATTCCTATTTTAGAAAAGCATGATGCCATCGGCTTTCATTCCCTTGAAATGTGGGGCGGGGCGACTTTCGATACCAGTATGCGCTTTTGCGGTGATGACCCCTGGGATCGCCTTAAGGAAATCAGGCGCCGGGTTAAAACTCCCCTGCAGATGCTACTGCGCGGACAGAACGTAGTGGGCTACCGTAATTACGCTGACGATGTATTAACGGAGTTTATAAAAAGAGCAGTGTATAACGGTCTGGGTATTTTCCGCATCTTCGACGCCTTAAATGATGTCAGAAACCTGGAAAAGGCCATGGAGGTTGTAATTGCCGAAGGAGCCCATGCCCAGGCCACCGTTGTTTACACAATTAGTCCGGTGCACAACACAGAATATTACGTCAAAGTAGCTAAAACCCTGGAGAATATGGGCGCCCATTCCATCTGCATCAAAGACATGGCGGGCATACTGGCGCCTTACCCAGCTTATGAAATCGTGAAAGCCATGAAAGACTCCGGAATCAAGGTTCCGATCCAGTTGCACTGCCACTATACAAGTGGTATGGGAGCAATGTCTTATCTAAAAGCAATCGAAGCGGGGGTGGACGTCATCGACTGCGCCATCTCTACAATGAGTCTCCAGACTTCCCAGCCTGCTATCGAGACCATGTGCGCTTCTTTGAGGGGCACTGAATATGACCCTGGCTTTGACTTTAAGACATTAAGTGAAATTGCCGACTACTGGAAAGGTGTCCGCGAGCAGTACGCGGAGTTTGATGTCGCTTCCAAAAGTATTGATACTAATGTAATGATCTATCAGATTCCAGGGGGTATGATGTCCAACTTTATCTCCCAGCTCAGCCAGCAGAACGCACTACACCGTCTCCCAGAAGTACTGGAGGAGTTGCCCCGGGTCCGTGAGGATTTTGGTTACCCGCCTTTGGTTACTCCAACCAGTCAAATTGTCGGTACTCAAGCAGTGATGAATGTGCTGCTTGGCCGTTATAAAGTAAATACCACCGAAACAATCCAGTATATGCGCGGTTACTATGGCCGGCCCCCAGCCCCGATCAATGAAGATGTTCGCCGTATGATCATTGGTGCTGAGCAGCCAATCACCTGCCGGCCGGCTGATATGTTAGAGCCCGAGTTGCCAGCTGCGAAAGAACTATGTGCACCGTTTATGGAAAAAGAAGAGGATATTATTTCCTGTGCTCTTTACCCTCAGGTTGCCCCTAAATTTCTGGAGGAGAGAATGGCTAAAAAGCTTAAACTGGATCTTGAAATTGCCAGGCAGGGAGGCGAAGTTTATCCGGTATAATTAATAATAAATAGGTTGCTTACCCAATTCGATCACTAATAAACCTAGTATAAAAAATTACCTTTTGCCTAAATATTAAGACTGTGGTAAGATTAAAATTGTGCTTCAACATAAATATTGTCGATATTAGATCTAGTTTGCGCAGCTAATAATATTTGGTGAGCTCGAATTGTTCCTTTCGTTTTTCTAGAAATTTACAGAGCATTTCTTAAGGAGGTAATAAAATGTCACTACAACCTTCAATGCCTAAATCCTGGCGGGTTGATACAAAGCCCCACAAATTTTGTCCTGGCTGTGGTCACGGCCTGGTATTAAAAGCGCTTGGACAGGCTATCGACGAACTGGGTATCCAGGATCGTGTGGTTTTTGGTTGTGATATCGGATGTTCACTACTTGCCTGGGATTTCTTTAATGTTGATGCGTTACAGACTCACCACGGCCGCACCCACCCCGTTATGACCGGGATCAAGAGGGCCAATCCGGACCTTATCTGCATTGGTTATATGGGTGATGGCGGTGGCTACGCTATTGGCTCACAGCACCTGGTTAACGCCGCAGCCAGGAATGAGAGGATTACTGCTATCTTGGTTAACAATGCCCAGTACGGCATGACCGGTGGACAAATGGCTCCGACTACTCTGCCCGGCATGAAGACTGAGACCACCCCATATGGTCGCGATGTGGACTTAACCGGTTATCCATGCCAGGGACCGGAAATGGTGGCGGCCATCACCAGGGAGGGAGCATATGTTGCCCGCGCTACTGTATTGAAGCCCGTTCTTTTAAAAAATTACATCAAAAAAGCGATCAAAAACCAAATGGACGGTAACGGCTATTCCTTTGTCGAGTGTCTTTCTACTTGTCCAACTAACTGGCGAACCAATAACGTGGAGACAATAAGCTTTATTGAAAATGATATGGCTAAGTATTATCATGTCGGTGAGATTAAAGTACCGGACACCAAGGAACCACTTATGGTGAAGACATCTACCAAGTCATCCACTGGAGGGATCGAATAATGTCAAAAGTTATTAAGATTGCCATGGCCGGTGAAGGTGGACAAGGTGTGCAGTCCGTGGCGGAAATTATCGCGCAAGCTGCAAATGAGGAAGGAAAACAATGCCTTTATATACCAAATTTTGGTGTGGAACAGCGTGGGGGTGTGTCAATAGCCTTTGTGCAAATCGGCGATGAAGCCATTGGAGCGCCAAAATTTATTACCGGGGATATCGTTGTTGCACTGAGCGAGCGGTCTATTGCCAGGACAATCCAGTATGTTGGCCCACAGACGATTTTTGTTTATGATACCAGCCTTAATGTGTCGGCGGAAGACCTCCCCAAAAATGCAAAGAAAGTTTTGGGGATACCGGCTGTGGAAATATCCAAAAATGAGCTTCATCCGCGCGTGTTTAATATCATCATTATGGGTGCGATTGTTGGAGCAACAGGTGTAATTTCTATAGAAGATGCCAAGCAGGCTATTGAGAAGCAGTTAGGTGCCAAGTTTGAAAAGCAGCCAAAACTGCGCGAACTTAACTTTAACGCAATCGACCGTGGTGTTGATTTAGTAACAAAGGCTGGATAAGGAGGCGATTGATAAATGTCGGCGGAATTTATAGGTATTACTCAGGAGTACGAGAAAGGAACTTTTACCCTTTTCCCCGGCCTATGCAAGGGCTGTGGCCTTTGCATTGCCAAATGCCCGAGCAAAGCCCTGAAATGGTCTGACGTTCTTGGGGTTTATGGAACACCGGCCGTGGTAGCCGATGAAAAGTGTATTACTTGTGGAGTTTGTCAGCTATCATGCCCGGATTGTGCAATCACAGTAACTAGAAAAATATAAATAGAAACTAGAAAAATATAAATAGAATTATAAAGGCCTTTCCTATTAGTGGTAAGGCCTTTATCTATTTACCTTATTTGTATTGCAATGTTATTAAAAGAAGAATTCAAGGCAAAAATACAAGCAAGACAACAATTTTGTTTCCTAATCAGGACAACAGGCGAGGTATGTAATTTGGGTCCTAATTCATGGCATGCAGCCAAGATAGTCCTTGCTGCCGGATCACCAATTCAACGACTTGTATCTGGAAAAGGTAAGACGCACCTTTTTTGTAACCAGCAGGCGGTTCTTATCTTGCAGCAAGATGGTCGTTCCATAGAAGCTAATATATTGGGGAAGTATATAGAAATAATTGATAGGGGGGTTCTCTGGGCAGATAAAGGTTGGAAGAACTTAGCCCACTATTTGGACCCCACTTGTGGTATTGGCCTTGGCCCCTGGCCTGATGCAAAATTTGAGTGTCGAGACTATTATAAAAAGGCTTTGTGTTACTGGCAGCACGGAAATAAAAGGAAAGCTCTTTTTTTCCTTGGTGCGGCGGTGCACCTCGTTCAAGATTTATGTGTGCCCCATCATGCTAAAGGAATAGCATTTTGTGGCCACCAGGAGTATGAGCGATGGGTTCGTAAAAATTACTTTGAGTTTAGCGTTAATAAGGCTGGAATTTACAATGTGGCGTCCAATCCGGCCGGCTGGGTTGAGATAAACGCTAAAATTGCCAGGTGTTATTTCCCATATGTTACACCGGTAAGCTCTGAGACATCTTATAGGTTAGCAACAGGAACACTTTTACCCTTAGCTCAGCGCTCAACGGCAGGATTTTTTTCGTTTTTCTTGGAAAATTGTCAAGCAAAATAAAATTGCTAAACTTGAGACTATCACAAGCATTGTATAATATATAACCTGGCACGATCTTCGTCGTATGCCGGGTTACAGAGATATTCTATACCAGGGTTATTCTGGCATCTAAAGCAATAATTCTATCATTATATACCATTAAAGGGTTAATATCTAATTCAGCAATTGAAGGATTGGCCAATACCAACTGTGATAGGTAAGTGATGTAATTAATCAATACATCAAAATCGGCTTTTGGCATGCCCCTTGCGCCTGCAAGTATCTGACTAACTTTGGTTTTTTCGATCATATTTATAATTTCTTTACTGGTTAAAGGAGGTATCCCCAGCGATACATCTTTTAATACCTCGGTATAAATGCCCCCGGCGCCAAATGCCAGAACCGGGCCAAACTGTGGGTCCTTTTTACTGCCAAGTAGTAATTCAGTTCCTCTGTGCAGGTATTCCTGAATTATTACACCATCAGTCTTTGCCTCCGGCCACTTACAATTAATATTCCGAAACATATCCTGATAAGTATCTTTTAGTTGTTGTGGGTTGCAGATATTTAGCCTTACTCCCCCTACATCTGACTTGTGGATTATTTCCCGGCTTGAAACTTTAATTGCTACCGGATATCCGATTTTTTCCGCAAGCAAAATTGCTTCATCAATATTTTCGGCCTTAGCCCAGCGGGCCATTGGGATGCCATAGGATTCCAATATTTTATAGACGACCGATTGCTCTAAGTTATCTTTAACTGTATCGTTAAGGAGCTTTTCAACAGTAGTTTGACCTGGATGTTCAGGAAGGGAAACCGTACGGCTATCTTTTTTCTTGATGACTTGGTGATATTGATATAGTGCAGAAAGGGCTCTGGCGGCTCGATCGATAGAATAATAATACACAACATTTTTATCTTGCTCAAATTTATGCGCGTAGTCCTGAAAACGCCCCCCATAAGTCCATGTTACAATAGGTTTTTCCGGATTTTTGCCGGCAACTTCACGAATTAGCTCAGTTGTATCCAAGAAGTCTCCCTCTTCATCGAGGAAAGAACTGGTTATGCAAATAACGGAATCTATCTGTGGATCCGCCATGAATGCTTCTAATATAAGCCGATAAGAATGGTGATAGCCATGGAACATACCGGCGGGCCACATGTCTATGGGATTACCCTGGTGTGCCCATTCCGGAAACAGTTCATTTAAAAGATCTATTGTAGGCTTACTAAGCTGTGCCATTTCCAACCCGTACCTGCAGCAGGCATCAGCAGCGATAATGTTGGCCCCGCCTGATATTGACACAACACCGACTCTTTTCCCATTAATGTTGTGAAAAGTGCTGAAAATTTTATTGAGGTCGTTCATTTCTTCAATGTCTTGAACACGGAGTAGATCGCACTGCTTGAAAGCGGTATCAAAGACCTCGTCTTCACCGGCAAGAGAGCCGGTATGTGAACTGGCAACGATTGAACCAGCAGGACTAGTTCCTGTTTTATATATAATAACCGGTTTTAATACCGCTGCATCTTTGGCTGCCTGCATGAATTTTTGTCCGTTTCTCAAACTCTCCATATGTATGTTTATTACCTTGAGGCGGGTATCCCTCGCAAGGTGACCCAACAAATCCGCAAACTCGATATCTGTAGTATTGCCGGTATCAATCAAGAGTCCGATGCCGTTGCATATATGTGCGGCCCCGACAACGAAAACTCCTGATTGGCAAAGTATCCCCGTGGTTGATGTTGTGTTTATAAAACGCATGAAAGAGGCACAAAAATGATTGAAATTATTGATCACACCCAGCGTGTTTGGTCCCAAGATACGGACTCCCAGACTGGCTGCAGTATTCAGGATAGCCTCTTGCATCAATTTACCCTGTTCGTCCCCGTCAAAAAAGCCTTGGGCAGTAATCACAACGAATTTTATCCCTTTTTCGGCGCACTGGCTAAAAAGCTCGGGTACTGCGTCACGTGGCGCGCAGATAAATGCTAAATCAGGAATTTCCGGTAAATCAAGTACAGAAGTATAGGCAAGGTGTCCAAGTATGGCCCCCCCCCTTCGATTAACCGGGTAGATCTTTCCCTGATAGCCCCATTCAAGTAACACTTCCAGAGGGTTATTGCTTCCTTTGCCGGTGCGGCTGGTCACACCAATTAACGCGACTGATTCAGGCTCGGTTAACTGTTTATACTCATTAAAAGACAACATTAAAGACAACCTCCATGTCTTATGTAATTCATAGATAATAATTCATTTAGGAAAATGGAGAGAACAATTATCATGAAATATTTTTATTAACAATATATCATGTAAAGGCTTATTAATAAATATTCAATTTTCAATCACAAACGTCAGGAGTAAGATCCAGGGCCGGAGAAACAATATGTTCTTGACTTAAAATGTTGACCAGATCATAATAAAAGTAACGAGACATTATTTTAAATTAACAGAAAATTTAGTCTATGATATCTCTAGTTGAATAACATAAAAGATAAGTCAAATAGTTTTTCTTAAAACCTTAGTATTATAGGAAAAATTTATTGAAAGGGGAGATTTGATATCACTGCACCGGTAATAGATTTTCATATCCATACTATTTATTACGACCAATACTGTAAATTGGCGGAGGATTTTCTTGCAACAATTCATGATGTTGAGAACTTAACTGTTTTGGTTAAAAAATTTTCAAAACCGGCAGATTTTACTAGATACTTGAGTGAAAATGGTGTAGATTACGGGGTCATCCTGGCTGAATTAAGCCCGGTTACCACGGGAATTTGCAGGAATGAATATGTTGTTGAATTCTGCCGGAATCAGGAACGCTTGATTCCCTTTGCAAATATTAACCCTTATCTGGTAAATGACGGTGGTAGGGAACTGGAGAGACTGGTCAAGGAAATGGGTTTTCGGGGTCTTAAGATGTATCCGACATATAATTATTTTTATCCAAATGAACCACTTGTCTATCCAATTTATGCTAAAGCCGAGGAACTTGGCATACCGGTATTGTTTCATACCGGTTCTTCAGTTTTTCATGGGTCCAGGCTCAAATACGGTGATCCACAACTGTTTGATGATGTAGCTATTGATTTTCCCGACCTAAACCTGGTTATGGCCCATAGTGGTCGCGGGTATTGGTATGATCGAGCTTTTTTTCTCTCTCGCTTGCATAAAAATCTTTATATGGAAGTAGCCGGCTTGCCCCCACATAAGCTCTTAGACTACTTCCCTGAGTTGGAACGTAATGCGGACAGAGTAATATTTGGCTCGGATTGGCCTACAGTAACTTCTATTAAGCACAACATTGAAGTAATTAAAAAACTTCCTTTAAAAGAAGAAACAAAGGAAAAAATCCTGGGCGGAAACGCCGCCCGTTTGCTTAAAATAAAGGCCTAAATGTTATTTGATTGCCAGTAAACGGTCGTTATTTAGAAAATAGACGGACCGTTTTTAGGTGTTGTTCTAAGCTTAGCCGATTTACAAAAAACTGTTGGTAGTGTTATATTTATATAGCATGTTTAATTTGCCTTGTTCTCTAGATCGATTAAGACTTTATGGTAAATTATAAAAATATATAAGACAGGTGTAAAGGATGACCTCAAAAGATTCCCGGACATTAATCGAAGAAGCGCTTCAATTACATCGAAAAAACCAGGGTAAAATAGCTGTAGTGAGTAAAACTCCGTTGAATAACGAACATGATCTTTCCCTAGCTTATACACCTGGTGTTGCAGAACCGTGCCGGGTGATTCACGCTAATAAAGAACTGGTTTACGAATATACTAGCAAGGGTAACCTGGTAGCGATTGTTACCGACGGTACCGCTGTACTTGGATTGGGCAATCTTGGTCCGGAGGCAGCAATGCCGGTTATGGAAGGCAAAGCGGTGCTTTTTAAAAAATTTGCTGGTGTTGATGCCTTTCCTATCTGTGTCGGCACCAATGATCCCGACAAAATTGTCGAGTTTGTAAAGTTGCTTGCGCCAACTTTTGGTGGAATCAATCTGGAGGATATAGCAGCTCCGGCTTGTTTCGAAATTGAAAAGAGATTGAAGGCCGAAACAGACATACCAATTTTTCACGATGACCAGCACGGTACGGCAGTGGTCGTAACTGCAGGCATGATTAATGCACTTAAACTGGTGCGAAAATTGCCGGAAAAGATCACAGTAGTAATTAACGGTGCGGGTGCGGCAGCTATCGCCGTTGCTGGCCTGTTGCGTGCCCTCGGCGTAAAGACTATCAAAATGTGTGACAGTAAAGGGGCTATTTATCCTGGCCGCCTGGAGGGTATGAATAAATATAAGGAAGAGATAGCCAAGTCTGTGAACCAGTGCGGCGGCCCGGGCACGTTGGCTGATCTGTTGGTAGGGGCGGATGTTTTCATTGGACTGTCCAGAGGAGGCCAGTTAAACGGCCTGATGGTATCAGCTATGAACCCTGGTCCGGTAATTTTTGCCCTGGCCAATCCAGAACCGGAGATTTATCCGAAAGAGGCTTTAGCTGCTGGTGCGGCAGTAGTTGCTACCGGTAGATCTGATTTCCCCAATCAAATTAATAATGTTTTAGCTTTTCCTGGGGTGTTTAGAGGCGCGCTGGACGTGCGTGCCAGAGATATCAATGAACAGATGAAAGTGGCTGCAGCTCAGGCAATAGCCAGTATTGTATCGGCAAGGGAGCTAAGCACAGGATACATTATCCCTAAAGCGTTTGATTTGAGGGTAGCCCCGGCGGTAGCAAGAGCAGTTGCTGAGGCAGCGCATAGAAGTGGGGTAGCCCGGGTGGACATGTCTCCTGAGGATGTTGCTGAACGCACCAAGTTGTTGGTAAGTTATTCAAATTAAAATAATATCATGGTGATTATAAAAAATTATATGAGTATTGTTATCTACAGTATTCCTGTTTAAGTATCAGGTAATAACCTGATCGCGGGGATTGCTTGTAGATTTTTTTTGGATTCCAGTTGCTCTCGGTGCAATATGAGCTGGGAGGATTAGGGCTAACACTTTTAGACTACTACCATATACTCAAAACAGACTCATTTGTGCTATTGAACTGTGGTTAAAAAAATATTATAAATGAATAGATTAAAGTCATTTTGGCTTTCCGCCTTGATTATAAGTTCGTGGGTGAATTTTGGGTTGTATCTTGTTTGTTTATGATTAGGAGGGGCGCCAGTGCCTGCCCGGAGAAAAGCAAAAAGTATATGTGATAAATTCAATAAAATAGTATCCAATCCTGTACAACAGCTTCAGCGTCTAAGGTCTGGGAAATTAGTAAAGGTCATCGGATGGTTGCCTACTGATGTTCCCGAGGAGTTGATTCATGCTACTGGGGCATTTCCATTCGGTATAGTTGCATTAAACGGCCGTGCAGTAGCTTACTCAGACTCTCACTTGCAAGATTGGTCTTGTTCCCTGATGCGATGCAGCCTCGGTATGGCTCTGGACGGGTCGCTTGATCTGCTGAATGGGTTGATTATACCGCATATATGCGATACTACACGTATGATCACTGGTATTTGGAAACAAACCAAACCTTATGTTTTTATGGATAGTTTTCTATTGCCCAGGCAAATCGACCGGCCAAGCGCAAAAGGTTATCTCATTGGTGAGATGGGTCGTTTAAAAGCGCGTCTTGAGCAGTTTATGGATCGTACAGTCACTGCCGGCGAGCTTTGTGCTAGTATTCGTCTCTACAATCAAAACCGGAGAACGATGCGAAAATTGTTTTCCCTGCATAGTCGTCGGCCACATCTACTGGGCAACCGTGATATCTATAATATTATTAAGGCTTCGATGATGATGCCCAAGGAGCTGCATACCGATATGATTTCTGAATTGCTCTATTTACTTGAGGATAATGACTTTCAAAATAGATCAGCTAAGGATAAATATAAAATCCGGGTGATACTATCCGGCAAAGTGTGGGAACCTCCGGTTTTAATGGATATACTGGATCGCTCCGGTGTTATATCAGTTGCTGATGATTTTTGTACTGGCTACCGTTATATAGCAACTGATGTGCCTGCAATAGGTGAGCCACTAACGGCACTGGCGGAGCGCCAGTTTAAACACATTCCAGTTGCAGCCTTCGCCGGCCACAGTGTTGGCAGGTTTAAAAATCTAGTCTCAATGGTTAAAGAAAACCTGGCCAATGGAGTAATTTTTGTTCACTTGAAGGGCTGCGAGATGGAGAACTTTGATTACCCGATGCTCCGAGATCATTTATCCTCGGCTGGCATTGTTAATTTTCGCCTTGAAACAGAAGTTAACAGCCTCCCGGTAGAAAAGTTTGAACAACAAATAAAAATGTTGACCGAAATGTCGGGTGGAGGGTTATAAATGACTGATTGCGCTTCATTAAAGACAGCCGGCCTATACAAAAGACTATGGTCCGAATATCTTGAGCGGGGAGTTGCTGCCAAAGCAAATGGCGTTCCCATCGCCTGGGTCACGGCTGCGTTTCCGGTCGAAATTATCTACGCAGCCGGCTTATTTCCGTATTACCCGGAAAATTTTGGGGCCTGCATGTCGGCAAAAAAACTTATCGGAATTATGTCTGCAGCAGTAGAGTCGCGCGGATATTTTCCCGATCTTTGCGCTTATGCCCGCTGTTCGACGGGTGATGCGTTATCCAGTGAGCACCCGATTGGCGATATATTAAAACCGGATCTGCTATTTTGTTCTAATGCCCAGTGTGGTAGTTTACAGAAGTGGTTTGAAGTAGCAAGCAGGTATTACCAGGTGCCCTTTTTCTTATTGGACACCCCCCTCATTGAAAATGCACCCACCACCTGGATCAAACGGTACCTGGTTGAGCAACTGCACGAGTTGCTTGATTTTTTAGAGGTTTATACAGGGAAACCTTTTAACTTTGATCGATTGGCTGAAGTCATCACCCTGTCTAACGAGGCGTGTCGACTGTGGAGGGAAATTCTTGATATGGCCGCCCTAACCCCGGCGCCTTTCGGATATTTTGATGCATGCTTTCACCTAGCTCCTATAGTCGCCTGGCGGGGTACAAAAGAGGCGGTAAATTACTATAAGGAACTGAAAAATGAATTAAATGATAGACTGGAAAAAAAAATTAGCGTTGTTGAGAATGAGCAGTACAAATTATATTTTGACCACATTCCAATTTGGCCCAGGCTGCGCTGGTTATCTGATTTTTTTAGGAAAAAGAAAGCCCTGGTTGCGGCATCACACTATACCCACTCCTGGGCATGGAGTTTTGACCTTGACAGGCCTTTGGAAAGTCTCGTACGAAACTATACCGAAGTGTTTATTAATAGGGGTTTTGAACATCAAGTACAAAATATAATTGATATGATGAAGCAATTTAAAATTAATGGTTTTGTATTGTTTTCTGATCGGAGTTGCAAGCCAAGTGCGCTGGGTCTCTATGATAAATACCACTTAATTAAACAGCGTACTGGCTTGCCTGGTGTGGTTATCGAGGCGGATATGGCAGATGAGAGATATTTCTTTGAGTTAGCTATTAAAGGCCGCCTTGAAGAATTTTTTGATCGCCTTGGAAAAGCTATATAAATAATAACTTATTAGACCCATATATGTTTATTATTCAGTTTAATTGATTTTTTGACCGATATGATCATGTCTGAAGGCGAAAGCACAATTTAAAATTATTTCCATCGAGTTATAATAAAGGAATTGCGCTATTTGCGTTGAATTAACTTCTTGTGGATAGAGCGGTCGCCATTATTTTTAATTGTATTAAGTCGACCTGCGATTGATCCCAATTTTATGGTGGGAGTGCATTCAATGAAAAAAATCATGTCCGGTAATGAAGCCTTAGCGTATGGAGCCTACCTGGCCGGAATAAAGGTCGGAGCGGGTTATCCCGGCACGCCAAGTACTGAAGTTTTGGAAAACTTTGCCCTCTATCCTGGTGTATATGCAGAATGGTCTCCAAACGAAAAGGTGGCATTGGAAGTTGCGATTGGCGCTGCTTATGCAGGAGGCCGTGCAATGGCTACGATGAAACACGTGGGGTTAAATGTAGCTGCTGACCCTTTATTCACTGTGTCTTATACTGGAACAGAAGGCGCATTGGTGATCATTAACGCTGACGACCCTGGCCAGCACAGCTCGCAGAATGAGCAGGACAACAGGCATTATGCCAGGGCGGCTAAAGTGGCCATGCTGGAGCCTTCGGATTCTGAAGAAGCGAAACATTTTGTTGAGTTAGCTGTTGAAATAAGCCAGATGTTTGATACACCGGTAATTTTGCGGACTACAACCAGGTTGTCACACTCCAAATGTATCGTTACATTGGAGGAAGAACCGGTAAAGGTAGAGACAGAGCCAGTCGCTTATGTGCGTAATCCCGCTAAATATAATATGGTTCCCGCGTATTCCCGGCATCGCCATCCGGTAGTGGAGGAACGGATTAAAAGGCTATCTGAATATGCCGATACCACTCCAATTAATTATATTGAGCCGGGCGGCAGTGAGATCGGTGTCATCGCGTCCGGTGTCAATTATCATTATGCCAGAGAAGTCTTTCCTGATGCCACTTTTCTGAAGCTGGGTATGGTGTATCCTCTGCCTGAGAGGTTAATCCGCGACCTGGCCAGCCGGGTAAAGCAGGTGGTTGTGGTTGAGGAATTGGATCCCTTTATCGAAGAGCAAGTACGTATGCTGGGTATTCAGGTGAAGGGAAAAGACGTGTTTCCGATGATAGGGGAGTTCAGTCAGAGCAATGTCAGAAAGTGGGCAGCGGCAGCCGGGTTGATCCCGGATGAATCTGCTGTCACGGTGACACAGCCACCGCAGTTACCGGTGAGACCGCCTCTGCTTTGTCCCGGATGTGCCCACCGGCCGATTTTTTATGCCTTGCAGCGGCTGCGGGTGGCGGTGTTTGGTGATATCGGTTGTTATAGCCTGGGTGTGGTCCCCCCTCTTGATTCCATGCATACATTAGTGTGCATGGGTGCAAGCATTGGTAACGTACACGGGGCTGACAAGGTGAAACTCAGAGACCGAACGGTTGCAGTAATTGGGGACTCCACCTTTTTTCACAGCGGAATTACTCCCCTGATTAATTTAATCAGCAACGACGGCAACAGCACAATTATTGTTGTTGATAACCGGATTACAGCGATGACCGGTCACCAGCCGCACCCGGGAACAGGCCGGACCCTGATGGGAAAAGAGGTGCCAAATGTAAGCATTGATGCCCTGGCTCGGGCAATTGGCATAAAGAAGGTAGATGTCGTTAACCCCTATGACTTTAGGACCTTAATGGATACAATAAAAGAGCATATTAAATCCAATGAGCCCTCCGTAATTGTTTCGCAATACCCCTGCGTGCTTCATATACGTGAAAAGAAACCTGTGCCTTTAACCGATCGTGATGCCTGTAATGAATGCGGCAATTGCCTGCGCATTGGTTGTTCACCAATATCTAAAGCAGACGGAGGAATTGTAATCGACTCTGGTCTATGTTCAGGCTGTGGCTTCTGTGCCAGCGTTTGCAACCAGGGCGCTATTAAAGTGCAGACAGTGGAGGGGGGTGGCCAAAATTAAAAAAAATTATAACTTCCTTTTTGCCGGCGTAGGTGGTCAAGGTACAATTCTGGCCAGCGATATTTTATCGGAGATTGGTCTGCGTTGCGGTTATGACGTTAAAAAGTCCGAAGTGCATGGTATGTCCCAGCGTGGCGGCGCGGTAGAGAGCCATGTCCGCTGGGGTGAGAAAGTTTACTCACCAGTGATTGAGGAGGGTAAAGCCGACTTTCTGATTGCCTTTGAAATGCTCGAGGCGGCCAGGTGGACCCATTTTATTGGACCAAATACAGTTGCCCTGGTTAATCGTCATCAGATTTTCCCTCCCACTGTAAACCTGGGCCAGGCAAAATACCCTAGTGTGAAGGAATTAGATGATATGCTTGCTGGGGCAAAAGTTGTCTGGGTAGAAGGGGCAGCGAAGGCGTTAGAACTGGGTAATCCAGCTCTAGGCGGTGTAGTTTTGCTTGGTGTGCTTTCCACCTATTTGGACGAGCCGGTTGAAGTATGGGAAAATACAATAAGAGATCTTGTGCCGGAAAAATTTAGAGATTTAAATGTAAAGGCGTTTAATGCGGGACGGTTGCCAGTACTTGAGTAACTAGTAACAAGTTAATTAGTGTTTTCACTGTTATTATCCGGGGGTTATTCCTTAGTGCCCCCGGTTTATTAAACTATGGAGGTCCTAAGAATGGCATTTTATGAATTTGAGGGCAAGAGACCGAAGATTGGCAAAGACTGCTTTATTCACCCGGAGGCTACGTTAATTGGCGACGTCGTTATCGGTGAGGGCTGTTATATTGGGGCAGGCGCACGGATTAGGGGAGACTGGGGTGCCATTGTTATCGGCGCCGGTTCTAATATCCAGGAAAATTGTGTTATCCATGTCCTGCCGGATGAAACGGCACAGCTTGGGCCCAAAAGCCACATTGGGCATGGAGCCATTCTACATACACCCAGGCTAGGCGAACATGTTCTGGTAGGTATGGATGCGATCATAATGGATTTTGCATGCATCGGGGACGGGTGCTGTATCGGTGCAGGTGCTTTTATTCCTGCAAAGATGGATATCCCGCCTGGTAAATTAGTGTTGGGGGCGCCGGCAAAGATTATTTCAGACATCTCAGAAAAGATGCGGCAGTCCTTGGAGGAGGCAACAGGATATTACCTGGCTTTACCGCCCCGCTGTCTACAGACTTTGAAAGAGGTATCTCCGGAAACCTGCCAGGTGGTTGATTAAAGCTTATATTTTACCTTGCTGCCGGATCATTTCAGAAATAGCCTGTGAACGGCTTTTTACCCCCATCTTCCGATAGATGCTGCGCAGGTGCGTTTTGACGGTATCAACAGCCAGGTGGGTTATCGCTGATATTTCTTTGTTGGATAACCCTTCGCACAGATACTTAAGGATTTCATCTTCCCTTGGGGTCAGGCTTTTGTTATCGTCTTTAATTATTGAGCGTGGTAAGTTTAGTGAACCCTGGGCCATCCGGGCGTAATCACTGACAAGTTGATCTATGAGTGCGGAATCGATTATTGTTTCACCTCGGTAAGCCTGTCGAATACTCTCCACAAGTTTTTCCTGGGTGGCCTGCTTGAGCACATATCCGATTGCTCCAGCCTGTAAAGAAAGTCTGACTGATTCTGCATCTTCATAGATAGTAAGCATGATCACTTTTATTCCAGGTATCTGAGCGGTTATTTCACGGGTGGCTTCAATCCCGTTCATTTTTTGCATGTTTATATCCATTAAAATCACGTCCGGGACAGTATTCCTTACAAACTCCAATGCTTCCTGAGCATTTGAACAACAGCCGATAATATCCAGGTCCTTGGATGATCCCAGCATGGCGACAAGACCTTCCCGGATCATTGGATGGTCGTCTACAATTAGCAGTTTGATGCCGGACACTGTAACCCCTCCTAATTTGCATGTGGATTAGGCACTTGGACTGTAACTGTAGTGCCCCAACCGAGTTGAGAATCTATTTTGCAGGTACCTCCTAATAGGACGATGCGTTCATGGATATTAGCCAGACCTAGGTTGCCGAACGGATTATCCCGGTTGTAAAAAGCCGGGTTGAAGCCTGTGCCGTTGTCCTTTACTATAAACTCAATATTTTTTTCATTATTATTCAGTATCACCTGAATCCTGGTGGCTTGGGAGTGTTTCAGCGCATTTGTTAGAAGTTCTTGAATAACGCGGTAAATAGTTAATTCAAAATTAGCTGGCAGCGCCTGGTCGGAGCCTTTTTGGATCAATTCGAAGTTAATATCGCTATCTTCCTGCAAGGTACCGATCAATGCCCGCAACGCCGGGCCTAGCCCGTATTGATCAAGCACAACCGGCCTTAAGTTGTATACAATTCTGCGAATTTCCTGGATCTGCTGGCCCAGCAGTTCTTGTATTTTTATTAACTCTCCATCACTGGTCCCGTCGCTGCTATTGGTTGTAGCAAGCCGCTGAACCCGGTACCAGATTCCCAGCAGGGCTTGAATAACACCGTCGTGAATTTCAGAAGCAACCCTTTTGCGTTCATCTTCTTGAGCGCAAATCAGCTTTTCAAAAAGTTGTTGTAAAAGTTTTTCTTTTTTTTCAAGAGTAACTATTAACCTGGTGTTCTCCATGGCAATAGAGGTCTCTTTGGCAATTGCAGAAAAAATAGCTACATCTTCCTGGCTAAAGCCATTGGTTTCAATAGGCCGATCCACTTGCATAATTCCAAGTATTCCGCTATTAGAAAGCAAAGGAATCAATAATACCCAGGCATAGGAAAAATTTCTCATTATCTCTGGTGGAAAGCTGCTTTCCGTATCATCCGGGGTGAGAATAACTGGTTGCTTTTCTTTCATTGCTCTGATAAAGGCCGGGTAAGGGGTAAGACCTTTTTGGGCCCTGAATTTTTTCTTTAGATCTTTGTCAAAGCTGCCTACACCAACAGCAGGGATAATTGTTTGATCTGTTTCCTTAAAAAGAAAAATCGCACACCGGGCATTAAAAAGGTCAGCGGTTAACTGTGAAACCACATGGAGAATTTGGTTCGGATTTAGCGTTGAGCTGATTGTGCATACTGTTTCCAATAATACCGATAACTTTCTTAAGTTGCGGTCTTTTTGCTGCCCAAAAACCGATTCTTGGATTATATTAACGATGTGAATACCAAGTGAGGTAGCTTTGTTTAGAAAGTTTTGCCCTGTTTCAGTAGAGGCATTAAAAACACCTATCTCCATTTTGGAAACCGGGTCACAAGCCCGTAGAATTAACGGAATTGTCGTCATTGCGGAAGGCTTCAGAGTCTCCATTAACTCAGTGCTATTATTATCCAGACGAAACTTGTCGAGGTACCTATCATAATTTAGGCTAGAAGACTCCTGCTCATCACCGGGGCTTTTTTTTGACACGTGCAGGTTAATGATTTGTTTATTGTTAACTAGCAGTACCAGTCCCGCGTGTGCAAATTCGAATGAGTCTACTGAAAAACTCAAATCCTTTTTTAGTGCGGACCTAGTTTTTTTGAAATCGATAAATGGTGAGTCAATTTTGCAAACCATGAGTAGCTCTGGATTTAAATCGCTGCTGGCTGTGTTAATAATAATCACCACCCGGCACCAATAAATAAATTCCTTTATTATAATTAAGATTTGACATTATTTTAAAAATTCCTTTTAATTATTTCAAGCTAATTCTTTTTATCACTCAAAAGAATTAGCTCAATAATCCCTGCTGTAGTTATTTCCATATTTTCAATCGATTCAATTTGTACGGTAGCTTTAATTATAATTGAATTTTGATTATTTAATCTGGCCAGGTAAATTTTTTCAAGTACAACCAAGATCATGAATTATGCTTCCGGGATAAGAAGAGCAATTACTTTACGCTGTAAAGATGTAAAAGAGTGTCGATATTTCCCGGGCGGAACTAGTGAAGACGACAATTTAATATATTGCATTGCCAGCAGAATGATGGTATAGTGTACATGTAATTAACTGAATTATTGATGTAAAACAATGAAAAAACTTGTATTGTTAAGCATAGCGCTGTTGTATATATTTCATACACTTAGTGCATATTAACACAAATTAAGTTTTTTTGTTGTTAAAGGAAGATATATTGCACAATATTTTCTGTGTGTATATGGCTCATGCTGTCGAATGAATTTGGTTGTTGATGCGGCAATACGGCTTGATTCATATATATATAGATTTCAGTTAATTTCAGTTATTTTATTTATTTAGAAGGGGGGCGAGGGTTATTATACAAGGTGCGTTAACAGGGAAAGTGGCGATTGTTACCGGAGCCAGGATGGGAATCGGAGAATCAATAGCAGCTGGTTTAGCGGAAGCAGGAGCAGATTTGATGTTGGTTAGCCGACGGATCAGTGAAAATGATGAAGTCGTTAAGGCTTGTAGGGAAGCAGGGCGCCGGGTAGAAGTCATGCAGGTTGACGTGGCTAATCGTGCTCAAGTAAAAGAGATGGTTGAGCGGACGCTTGCGGTCTTGGGAAGAGTGGACATACTGTTTAATAACGCTGGGATTAGTAAGCCGGCCATGTTGTGGAACATGACTGACGAGCAATGGGATGATGTTATTAGTGTGAACTTGAAGGGTACTTTTAACTGTATTGCGGAAGTGGCCAAGCCCATGATGGAGCAAAAAAGCGGCTCCATAATCAATGTCACCTCATCAGCAGGTGTTCTCGGCACAATCGGGCAGGTTAACTATACAGCCGCCAAGGGTGGCGTATTAGCCATGAGTAGATCTTGTGCAAAGGAACTGGCTAAGTATGGTGTTACAGTAAACACCATTGCCCCGATGGCTGAGACTGAAATGACCAAAAAGATTATGACAGATCCGAAGATCGCCCCGACATATCTTGCACGCATTCCGATGGGACGTTTTTGCAAGCCAGATGAAATTGTGCCGGCGGTGGTCTTTCTTTGTTCCGACGGTTCGCGCTATATCACTGGTCAGCTAATATGTATTGATGGCGGAATGGTAATGCCATAATAGATGGGGTTGCCTGAAATCTTATAATGTGACGGTTGAACAATAAAAGTTTGCAATAGATTAGTTGCGTAGTCAGACGGACTGGTTTAAATGGAATTATTTATCGGGAGGGTAAATTATGCCTAAGGACGTGGCTGTAATTGGTGTTGGCCAGAGTGCCTTTGTACGTGGCTACCCTGGATCAATCAGAGAACTGGCTTTTGAAGCTTATAGAGAAGCAATGTTAGATGCTGGTATTGGTGCAAAAGATGTTGGCGCTTCCGTGGTTTGCTCTGCACCTGAGTATGACAAGCAGAGGACTCCGTCAGGCTTGATTGCTGAATACCTCGGCCTCAACCCGCAGCCAACTTTCATTGTTGAAAATGTTTGTTCCTCGAGTACATCCGGTATTAGAGTTGCTTATTCCTTAATTAAATCCGGTTTGCATGACGTGGTAGTGGTTGTAGGTTTTCAGAAGATGTCTGAAATTTCCTCGCAAGATTCCCAGGAGCGCATGGGGCGCGGTGCGGACATTATGTTTGAATCACCGTTTGGCACTTTGATGCCGGCTTATTACGCTATGCACGCAAGGGGTCACTTCGCCAAATATGGTACCAAGGAAGAGGACCTGGCGTTAATCAGGGTTAAGGCGGCAAGCTACGGTGTACTTAATGAGAAAGCGGTTTACCGTAAACCGGTAACCCTGGAGCAGGCCATGGAGGCAGGCCCGGTGTGTTCTCCGTTGAAGGTTATGGACTGCTGCGCCAATGCGGACGGGGCGTCGTGTGTTATTTTGGCCAGTGCTGACAGAGCTAAAGAAATAAGCAAAAAGCCGGTATATATTCTTGGCATGGGTGCGGCGAGCGCACCAATGAATATGCCCGGTCGTTCCATGTTTTACGGTCTTGACTGTGCCAGGCTGGCGGCTAAGGAAGCTTATGAAATGGCCGGTGTAGGCCCGCAGGATATCGATGTGGCCGAAGTGCATGACTGCTTTACAATTGCTGAAATGATGGCTTATGAAATGCTGGGGTTTGCTGAGCCCGGCAAAGGGCCGGAACTTATCCGCAACCGTGAGACCTATAAAGAAGGTAAAATACCGGTTAACGTCGATGGCGGCTTATTGTCGAAGGGCCACCCAATCGGTGCCACAGGCGGTTCACAGACGCGTACAATAGTGCTGCAGCTGCGTGACGAGGCCGGCGCAATTCAGGTGCCGGGTGCTGAAATAGGTTTGGTTCATAATATCGGTGGCGTTGGTATTTATGGAAACGTCATTATTTTCGGGAGGTAAGGATAATGGGTTTTGAGCGGTTCGGAAGTAAAAGTTTCACGTCTCAGGCCAAGGTAGCGGAATTTGTTGACTACCTGGATAAGGGCGAATTAGCATACACCAAGTGCCGGACCTGTTCCCAGGCTTATTTCCCCCCGCGTGCAGATTGCGCCAATTGCCTGGGCAATGATATGGAGTGGATTGCATTCGAGGGTAACGGCAAAATTGCAACGTTTACCCATACGATGTATGCCCCAACTGGTTTTGAGGCTGAAGCCCCCTACACCATTGTTGTGGCAGAATTTGGTGGCCTTAAGGTCTTGGGGCGCATGAACAAGAGTGTCCCTGTGGATAGCTTAAGTGTAGGCATGCCGGTAAAAGTGGAAATAGTCAAGTTGCCTGATGGGCAGGTTACCTACGAATTTCTGCCAGCCTAGACGGATAAATCTGCATTAATTGAGGCATGATTGTATTTAGTAAGATGGAACTGGTGGAGGATATTCTCACATTATAAGGGGGTCGTTTGCAAAACAAATTATTGCCACCTTTGCATATGATGTTTTTTTACTTATGTATTTATTGTGAGTATCATTATGTTAACTTGCCCATTAATAATAAAAACAAAACAGGAGGACGAATATGGATATCTATAAATGGCCACGTGAGGAAGGCCTTAAAAACCACGATCTGTTTGGTGAAGAGCATTTTGGTACATTTGATCAGGCCCCGTGCGTAGTTTATGACAAGAAGCCGCTTTTGGACCCGAAAGGCAATGAAGTTCCAGGCCTGTATAACATTTGGTTAACCCTCAATAACCCCAAGCAGTTTAACTCTTATACCACTGAAATGGTAAAAGGCGTTATCGCTGGATTACACCGCGCTTCGATGGACCGTGATGTAGTAGCCGTTGTCTTTACGGCTGTTGGCGACAAAGCATTCTGCACCGGCGGCAACACTATCGAGTACGCTCACTACTACAGCATGAAGCCCCATGAGTATGCCCTCTATATGGACCTCTTCAATGGCATGGTTGATGCCATTTATATGTGCAAAAAGCCGGTTATCTGCCGGGCAAACGGAATGCGCGTAGCTGGCGGTCAGGAAATCGGAATGGCTACTGACATTACCATTTCCTCCGACATGGCTATTTATGGACAGGCTGGTCCCCGTCACGGCTCAGCACCGGCCGGCGGCTCCACCGACTACATCATGTGGTACCTGGGCGCTGAAAAAGGTATGTGGAACTGCATTTCCTGCGAAATGTGGAGCTCCTACAAGATGCAATACAACGGCATGATCTCCAAGGCTATTCCGGTTCTCAAGAAAGACGGACAGTTTATCAGAAACCCACAGGTCATTACTGACCGTGTTGTTGACGACGGCGCCATTGTCTACGGCGAAATGAAAACCGGCGACGCAGCCAAAGAGGCCAAGGGCATCATTAAAGAATGTGAAACCGACTTCACTATGCTCGACAAGGAAGTCAATGATCTTTGCTGGACCTTTGCCAACCTTATGCCGCAGTGCCTGATGTTCTCCATCGACGGCATCCGTCAGAAGAAGAAATTCTTCTGGGATATGTCCAAGCTGCCTAACAGACACTGGCTGGCCGCCAACATGAACGGCGAAGCTTACCTCGGCTTCAACGCTTTCAGCAACAAGAAGCTCACTGGTGGCGTAGACGTTTGCGACTTCCTCGAGTACCGTCGTATTTGCGCCGAAGGCAAACCGTATACACAGGAGTTACTCGACGCTGTATTGCCGAAGCGTGTTGAATAAAAGGATATATTAGATAACGGGTTATAATTGCAGAGAATTTTAAAATATAAAGCGAAGGGGTGAAGGTATGTCTACACCCCTTCGCTTGTAGCCGAAAGGAGGCAGATTTTTGAGCTACGAATCAATTAAGGTAAACAATGAGGGCGGGATAATCAGCATTACCCTCGACCGGCCTCCGCTGAACGTGTTGACTATTGCCATGATGGAAGAATTAATCCTGGCCTTTAAGTGGGCGCAACAGGAAGAAGGCCAGCTGGTTCTGTTGGATGCAGCGGGCAAAGCCTTTTCAGCAGGAGTTGACGTGGCCGATCACACCCCGGACAAAGTGAATGCGATGGTGGATGTGTTCGAGCGGTTGTTTAAGGCAATGTCTGAAACGGCTAAGCCGATCGTATGTGCTGTTAATGGCGCTGCCCTCGGCGGTGGCTGTGAACTGCCGATATTCTGTGACATCGTTGTTGCGTCAGAAAAAGCTAAGTTTGGTCAACCGGAGATTGTTGTCGGTGTTTTCCCGCCGATCGCCTGTTGTATGCTGCCGAAATTATTATCCTGGCCAAGGGCTATGGAATTGTTGTTGAGCGGGGAAGTAATTGGTGCGGAAAAGGCAGAAAAAATAGGGCTGGCAAATGTTGTATTGCCGGCGGAAAACTTTGCTAACGGAGTTAAGGAATATTTGAAGAAATTCCTTGACAAGAGCCCGGTTGTTCTCGCTATGACAAAGAAAGCCGCGCTGGCTGGCCTCAATAAGAGCTTTGCAGAGGGAATCCAGGAAATTGACCGTATTTATTTAGAAGAATTGATGCCTACAGAAGATGCCAAAGAGGGTCTGGCAGCGTTTATGGAAAAGAGAAAGCCAGTCTGGCAGGGGAAGTAGAATTTCTTTTGAACTTGCTAATTAATTAACCAGTACAAAGGAGGTAATTTATCAAATGGATGTGCCGACCAAAATTAACACCTGGCAAATGGTTGAGCCTGGTAAACTGGAAAAGACCACTATTGATGTGCCTGAGCTTAAGCCCGGTGAAGCGCTGGTTAAAGTCTATGGCTGTGGTGTTTGCCACACCGACGTGGGCTACTTTTATGACGGTGTCCCGACAGTAGTCAAGCCGCCCCTAACCTTAGGCCATGAAATTGCCGGTATTGTCGTAGCTGGTGATGAAAAGCTTATTGGTAAAGAAGTTATCATTCCGGCTGTAATGCCCTGTAATAATTGCCCGATCTGTGCCTCCGGGCGGGGGAACCGCTGCTTGAAACAGGCTATGCCTGGCAATAGCTTGGGTATTTATGGCGGTTTTTCTGATTATATTCCTGTACCTGATGCAGATCTATGTGTTATTGAAGACCGGAAGGGCATGCCATTAGAGATGTTATCAGTTGTTGCCGACGCGATTACCTCACCTTACCAGGCAGCAATGAGAGCCGATATTAAAGAGGGCGATGTTGTCGTAGTTACTGGCGCTACCGGCGGTATTGGAGTTTATATGACTCAGATCGCTGCAGCACTAGGTGCCAGAGAAGTTATCGCAATTGCTAGAAATAAGGAAAAATTAGAACGTTCGCTGGATTACGGCGCCACCTTAGCGATTAGCACAATGGACAAAGATGTTAAGGCTATTTCAAATGAAATTAAAGCCTATTCCAAAGAAAAGAAACTGCCTAACTACGGGCTGAAGATCTTTGAGTGCACTGGAACTAAAGCCGGTCAGGAGATCGCTCTTGGATTGCTTACCTTTGTCAGCAAGCTGTTGGTAATCGGCTTTGGTATGGCTAAGACAGAATATATGCTTTCTCGTCTGATGGCGTTTGACGCTGAGATCATTGGTTCATGGGGCTGTCTGCCGAAATATTATCCGGAAGTTCTGAATATGGTTTTGGAAGGCAGAATTAAGATTGAGCCGTTTGTAGACGTTCGGCCGATGAGTACAATCCTGCAAGCTTATGAAGAAGCCCACAGTGGTAAGTTAATGAAACGGATCGTATTGACCCCAGATTTCTAAAAAAATTTAGATCTCCCCGGCCATGATGCAATAACGCATTGACAATGCGTTATTGCATCACATAACTTAAGGTTAGAGCTTTAAGCTATGGTTCGGGGTTATTTGTGTTTATCGATGCAATATTGCATCATGGTTTACTTGCAGTAATGCAACAAAACAGCGTGTTTCACGCAAATAAAAGCTAATTATGTCCTGGCATGTTATTTGCATGTAAATATTTTTTGTGCGGTTTATTTAATTGCATAAAGATAAATAAGGGGAGGTTAGCGTTTGGTGAAATAGCGTTTGGCTTACGCAAATGAGTAGTTATGGAGTTAAGAGACTTATAAAATATTAGGGGGTTTTCAGATGCACGAAGATTTATACAATGAACTTGCCCAAAATAGAGAAAAGATTAAAAAAATGGGCGGGGACAAGGCTATCGAGAAGTTCCACAAAGAAGGTAAATTGACCGCTCGGGAAAGAGTGGAATACTTATTTGATCCGGGTACATTCCAAGAAATCGGTATGTTTATCAAACACAGAACCACTAACTTCGGTTTGGGAGGAAAAGAAATTCCGGCAGAAGGTGTTATTACCGGCTATGGCAAGGTAAACGGCCGGATGGTGATGGTCGGCGCAGAAGATTATACGTCCATGGCTGGTACCTTCGGTGAGTACCATGGCAAGAAGTTTGCTACTGCTATTGACATGGCTAAGGATATGGGGATTCCCTTTATTGGCATGAACGATTCCGGTGGCGCCAGACTGCAGGAAGGTATCGATACGCTGGAAGCTTATGCCTGGCTATTCCGTTCACAGAACCTGGCTTCAGGTGTTATCCCGCAATTAGCAACCCTGATGGGGCCGTGCTTGGGTGGACAGGCTTACCACCCGGTTATGCAGGACTTTGTGTTCCAGTGCCGGGAAACGGGATTTATGGGCATTGCTGGTCCGGCTTTTGTTAAAACCCAGCTCGGTATTGAAATTGATCTGCCGACACTCTCCGGCTGGCAGGCACACGCTGTCAAATCAGGCTGCACCCATGTTGTGGTGGAAGACGATAAGGATTGCATCGATAAGGTTAAGGATATGCTCTCATTCCTGCCACAGAACAACAAGGAGAAAGCTCCTCGTATTGAATGCCACGATGATCCATTGAAACTGGTGCCGGAACTTGACGGAATTATGCCGGAAAATAGAAATATGCCTTATGATATGCATCAGGTTATTTATAATCTGGTTGACGACGGTTATTTCTTTGAAATTCATGCCGATTTTGCGAAAAACGCCATCGTCGGTTTTGGTCGCTTTAACGGAAGAAGCACCGGTATCGTGGCCAGTCAGCCTATGTGGATGGGCGGCGTAATCGACTGCGATACAGCTGACAAGATCTCAAGGTTTGTCAGATTCTGCGACCTGTTTAATATTCCTCTGGTCAACCTCCATGACACACCGGCCTATATGATCGGTCCTGATGAAGATTATAAGGGGATTCTGAGACACGGCGCCAAGATGCTGTTTGCTTATATTGATGCCACAGTACCGAAAGTAACTGTAATCATGGGTAAATCGTTTGCCGGCGCGTATCTGGGCATGTGCTGCAAAGACACTGGCGCTGATATCGTATTTGGCTGGCCGCAAGCTACCGTTACGATCGTTGGTGCTGAAACGGCTGCCAGCGTTATTTTTGCCAAGGAAATCAAGAACTCCGAAAATCCGGCAGAAACTGCGGCAAAGAGAGTGCAAGAATACAAAGATCTGTACCAGAACCCGTACAGTGCAGCCGAGCGTGGCTACATTGACGACGTAATCATGCCCTCCGAGACAAGAAGAAATATTTGTCTGGCTCTTGATATGCTGGAAAATAAAACTGTGGCAAGGCCATATAGAAAGCATTCTAACATTAATATGTAGTTATGTTATCAGGATTATTTACGGTGAGACGGCGCCGAGTTCATTCGGCGCTATTCTCTGAATATTTTTTAGCAAAATCTTAATTAAAGATATTTGAGATTCACCTGGTTAGAGGATCTGTTGAAAGCAAGTAATATTAAGCAATAACTGGGAAGGCGGTGATCTCGTTTTATGCTTGGCAATATGATTTCGAAGCCGCCGCTTACCCTGCGTCCAGATCAGACAATAAGAGATTTATTGTGTTTGTGGCAATCTCATCCAGTTGGAGTTGTTGGCATTGTCGCGAAAAATAGCCGCTTAATAGGTGTGATCGGAAGCGGGCTGTTATTAGGTAATGGAATTGAGTTGAAAATGGATACTCCACTGGCTGAAGTGATGAGCGATGATTTTGTCAGTATGAGTCCTGATGTGTGCCAGGAAGAAGCCTGGACAGCCTCCAGTGAAGTAATTGCCATTGTCGATGCTGAGGGCAGACTGCAGGGGATAACGACGAAATATGATCTAGCCGAGTCGCTTTACCCTTGTACAAAATATATCAGCCGTGAACTGGATGCGGTGCTGAATGCTGCTAACACAGGTATAGTATCCATTAATAAGGATGGGATTATTACAACATTCAACCCTGCTGCCGAGAGAATAACCAGGCGTACCCGGGAAGAGGCAATGGGAAAATTTCTGGCGGATGTTGTAATACCCACGGGCCTACTGGAGATCCTTGAAACAGGTGAAGCAAAGTTTGGTGAGAGGCTTCCGGTCAAATACTCAATAGGAACAAGAATTTACGTCAGCAACCGCAGTCCAATAATTGAGAATGGCGAAGCAGTAGGCGCTGTAGGTATATTCCAGGACATCTCCGAAATTGAGTTTATTTCGAATGAGTTGGAAACAGTAAAAGAACTGAATAAGGAACTGAAGGCGCTGATCGAATCATCTTATGATGGTATTCTAATTGCTCAATGTGATGGTGTGATCACCCAGGTCAATGATGCATATACCAGGATGACTGGTCTGAAGGCAAAAAATATAATTGGCAGGCCATTTAGAAAATTAGTTGAAGATGGTCACTATGCTTCTTCTATCGTTGACACCGTTTTGAAAAAAAAGAAGTCGGTAACTAATTTGCAGCTTTCTCCGCTTGGCAACAGGCTGATGATTACCGGCAACCCGGTGGCCAATGAACGCGGTGAAATCATTAGGGTGGTCATTAATGTAAGAGATTTAACCGAGCTGGAGAGTTTGCGCCGGGAATTGCAGGATAGTAAAAAACTAAACAAACGCTATCAAGAGGAATTGTACAGCCGAAACGGAAAGCAGGAAAAAGAGCAAAGAGTTACCACCAGTTCACCACAGATGCAAAGTGTTATTGACTTATGCACCAGGGTGGCCCTGGTAGACTCGACAGTTTTGCTGATTGGCGACTCGGGTGTGGGCAAGGAAGTGCTGGCAAAGCATATCCATAACCAAAGCGGTCGTAATATGGGTCCTTTTATTAAGATTAACTGTGGTGCAATTCCGGAAATGTTGTTGGAGTCGGAATTGTTTGGCTATGAGCGGGGTGCGTTTACCGGGGCCGGCAAAGATGGTAAGCCGGGTATGTTTGAAATGGCGCATAACGGAACCCTGCTCCTCGACGAAATCGGCGACCTACCCTTATCGCTTCAGGTTAAATTGCTCAGAGTCTTGCAGGATAAAGAAATTATCCGGGTCGGCGGAACCAAAAGCTGCAGTGTGGATGTGCGTATTATTGCAGCGACTAACCGTAACCTGACTGACATGGTACAGCATGGTTCATTTAGGGAGGATTTGTTTTTTCGCTTAAATGTGGTGCCTGTGCAAATCCCTCCTTTAAGGGAACGTCGATGCGATATAATTCCGCTTTTGAATATATTTAGAGATAAATACTACAAAAAGTATAGCATTCGAAAGCAGTTTTCTCCAGAGGTGCTCAAAATATTCTATGAGTATCACTGGCCTGGTAACATCAGGGAACTGGAAAACATTGTTGAAAGAATGGTGGTAACGGCTCCTGAGACAGTGATAACTGCTAAGCATCTGCCTGAAAACCTGCGCTATGTAGTTAAAAATGTATCATCAAGGGTTATGGTGCAGGGGGTAATGCCATTAAGAGAGGCACTATTGGAGTTAGAGAGTCAATTAATTAACGAGGCGATAAACCTCTACGGCAGTACCTACAAGGCAGCCAAAGTGCTTGGCATAGACCAATCTACTGTAATCAGGAAGCTGCAAAAAATCAAACAGTATAAAGATAGACTTCAAGATAAACCTGCTAATTTTAGTGTTGGTAAGTAAATGCTTAATGACGTATGACCAGGGTGAAATGATCACTTGATTTTAATAAAATGTTGTCATATACAACCCATAACAAAAAGGAAAGGAAAAGGTTTTGGGCATAGCGTCCATTAGATGTATGATTGCTCAGCATGCAATCGTACTTAATGGATAACACGGATAACGGTGTATTTTGTGGAAATGTCAATTATTTAAAATGTGTCTGAAAGGCATCAACTTTGACATACCGTTAACTGTGGCGATGCTTCCCGAGTAGTCGGCGGGTGTGGGACATAGTCCCGAAAACCGGGGAACAGGATGAATATTGCGGTACTTTTAAAACAAACCTTTGACACGGAAGCAAAAATCGAAATCGATGGCGGAAAAATTAATAAGAAGGGTATAGGCCTGATTATCAACCCTTACGATGAGTATGCTGTTGAACAAGCTCTCCAGCTTAAGGAGAAAAATGGTGGCGAGGTAATTATTATCTCAGCTGGAGCGGAAACTCCGGATTCTATCCGTCAGGCTTTGGCCATGGGTGCTGACAAAGGCATCAGTGTCGAAGATCCTGCCCTTGCAGATGGAGATGAGTATACCACCGCCGTTGTTTTAGCTAAAGCTGTTAGCACCAATCCTTATGATCTGGTACTGGCTGGCTGGCAAGGTGGTTCCGCTCAAGTAGCAGTGCGTGTTGCTGAAGAACTTGGCCTGCCCCATGTTAACGTTGTAACTAAGCTGGACATTGCAGATGGCAAAGCTACAGCTACCAGAGACATTGAAGGCGGCAACGAGGTTGTGGAAGTTCCGGTGCCTGCAGTGATTACAGCGCACAAAGGACTCAATGAGCCCCGTTATCCATCAATGAAAGGGATTATGCAGGCTAAGAAGAAGCCTATTCAAAAGCTCTCCCTGAGTGACCTGGGGCTTAGTGCCGATCAGGTAGCTGCCAGAGTAAAAGTACAATCTTACTTCCTTCCCAGCGCCAAGGCTGCAGGCAAAATGGTTCCCGGTGAAGCGCCTGAAGCTGCTGCCGCATTAGCGCAGATGTTGCGGGAAGAAGCAAAAGTTATCTAAGGGAGGGTAAAATAATAATGGCAAAAGGTATTCTTGTATACGCTGAAGTTAAAGAAGGAAAAATTAAAAATGTTGCTTTTGAATTGTTAACAGCTGGCCGTAAGGTAGCTGATCAAACTGGAGAAGAGCTAGCTGCCGTGTTAATGGGAAAAGACGTTGCCGGTTTAGCGGCTTCTCTTGGCGAGTACGGTGCGGACAAGGTATTTGTAGCAGATGATGATAAGCTGGCTCAATATACCTCAGACGCCTATAGTAAAGTGCTTGCCGATATGATAAAAGAAAAAGATCCTTCGACTGTATTGTTTGGTTGCACTGTACAGGGCCGTGACTTAGCTGCCAAAGTTGCCCAGAAGGTCGGCGCCGGCCTGCTGTCCGACTGCATCGCCATGGACCTTGAAGGCGGCAGTTTGATTTTCACACGTCCGGTGTACTCCGGCAAGGCCTTATTAAAGGCTGGTATCCCTGAAAAGAGCCCGGCAATGGCTACTATTCGCCCGAACGTTCTGGCTGCTGAAGCAGCCCCGCGTCAAGCTGAAGTAGTGAACGTTGCTGTAAACCTTGATGCGAATGATCTACGTCAGGTTATTAAAGATGTTGTTATGCAGATCTCTTCCAGGCCTGAGCTTACAGAAGCTAATATTATTGTAGCCGGTGGTCGCGGGATGAAAGGCGCCGAAGGCTTTAAGGTCTTGGAAGACCTTGCCGACGCGATTGGTGCTGCAGTTGGAGCATCGCGTGCTGCTGTTGACTCCGGTTGGATTGAACAAATATTCCAGGTCGGGCAAACCGGCAAAATTGTGTCACCGACGTTATATATCGCCTGCGGTATTTCCGGTGCTATCCAGCATATGGCTGGAATGAGTTCATCCAAGTGCATTGTAGCAATTAACAAGGATGAAGAAGCGGCTATCTTTAAAAATGCCGACTACGGCATTGTTGGGGACCTATTCCAGGTAGTACCTATCTTAACCGAAGAGGTTAAGAAAGTTCTGAGTAAATAAGCTATGATTTAAAAGATACGACGATTGCTGCTGGAACACTCCACCTGTTTAGAAAACCACCCTTGACAAAAAAATTGACAGGGAGGATTTGTTGGAGGAGAGTTCCAGCAGGCTTTTTATAGGAAAGTATCATTAAAACCAAAGAACAGTAAAGAAATATAATAATTATGTTTGAGCGGTTATCTTTACTGTATTAGTGTAATTGATGGCCTTCACTTTTAGTCTAGACGGAGTCATAGAAGAACCAATATTTTTTCGTTTTATGATTAATTATTTAGTGTGTAAATGAAGGCAGAGGAAAGGATGATATTAAATGCGCGACGTTGTTATAGTAAGTGCCGTCCGCACTGCCGTAGGCAAGTTTGGTGGTTCACTTCAAAACACGCCTGCTGTTGAGCTCGGTGCGTTGGTTATTAAGGAAGCGGTGAAGCGTGCCGGTATTTCCCCTGAACAGGTTGAAGAAGTAATCATGGGCAATGTACTTACTGCAGGCCTTGGACAAAACCCAGCCAGGCAGGCTAGCTTAAAAGCAGGACTTCCAATTGAGACTCCGGCTTATACAGTTGGTATTGTTTGTGGTTCTGGTTTGAAGACGCAAATGCTGGCAGCTCAGCAGATCATGTCCGGCGAGGCTGATATAGTAGTAGCTGGCGGTATGGAAAACATGAGCGCAGCTCCATATGTTCTGGACAAGGCCAGGTGGGGATACCGGATGTTTGATGGCGCTATTATCGATGAGATGGTCAAAGACGGACTGTGGTGCGCTTTTGGAAATGTCCATATGGGCAATACTGCAGAAAATCTGTCGGAAAAGTTTGGCGTCTCCAGGGAAGACCAGGACAAGCTGTCAGTGGACAGCCATAATAAAGCTATTGCAGCAATTGACGCCGGGAAGTTTAAGGATGAAATTATTCCAGTGCCAATACCACAGAAAAAAGGCGACCCCGTGTACTTTGATACAGATGAATTACCCCGCCGTGGCGCAACAGTAGAGGCATTGGCGAAATTGGCGCCTGTATTCAAAAAAGGTGGTACGGTTACTGCCGGTAATGCTTCAGGTATTAACGACGCTGCAGCCGCAACCGTAATTATGTCTGCCGAGAAAGCTAAAGAATTGGGATTAAAACCCATGGCTGTAATCAAGTCCTTTGCAACTGCAGGTGTAGACCCCGCGATTATGGGCACAGGACCAATACCCGCCAGTAAGAAAGCTATGGAGAAGGCTGGACTGACTGTAGCTGATTTTGACGTAATCGAAGCTAATGAGGCCTTTGCCTCACAAGCCGTGACTTGCATCCGCGGTTTGGAACTGCCTATGGACAAAGTAAACGTCAACGGCGGCGCGATTGCCATCGGTCACCCGATTGGCGCCAGCGGGACCCGGATTCTGACTACTCTGCTTTATGAACTGAAGCGCCAGGAAGGTCGCTATGGCCTTGCCACTATGTGTATCGGCGGCGGCCAGGGCGTAGCCATGATCGTTGAGAACATAAAGTAACATTAGATGAAAGATAGCTATATTAATAAACTTCTTTAAGTTAGCTGAACATAAAAAAGAACCATTTTTGGGGAACCTAGTATAGAACGGGGAATGGGAGGTATATAAATGGAAATTAAGAAGATAATGGTAATCGGGGCCGGCCAGATGGGCTCAGGTATTGCCCAGGTATCTATTATAGCCGGTTATGATGTAGTCCTTAATGATATCAATGACACTTTTGTTAATAGAGGCCTTGGAATTATTGACAAGAACCTCTCTAAAGATGTCAGCAAAGGGCGCCTGGACGAGGCGGCCAAAGATGCTTTGATGAAGAAGATTACCCCTTCAACCAGCCTGCAGGACGCCAAGGACGTCGACCTGGTGATTGAGGCAGCTATTGAGAATATGGCCATCAAGAGCAAAATCTTCAGTGAACTTGATGAAGTTTGTAAGCCGGAAGCTATCCTTGCGACTAATACATCGTCTCTGCCGATCACTGAAGTAGCTGTTGCGACAAAACGGCCGGATAAAGTAATCGGTATGCACTTCATGAATCCGGTACCGGTAATGAAGTTAGTCGAGGTTATCCGGGGCCTGGCAACCTCTGATGAGACTTATGAAATCGTAAAGATCGCCAGCGAAAAGATGGGCAAAATCCCTGCTGAGGTTAACGACGCTCCGGGGTTTGCTGTTAACCGTATCCTGATTCCGATGATCAATGAAGCAGTATATTGCCTGCATGAAGGTGTTGCCTCAGCGGAAGCCATTGATACAGTGATGAAGCTTGGTGCTAACCACCCGATGGGACCGCTTGCTTTGGGCGATTTGATTGGTCTGGATACCTGTTTGTCAATTATGGAAGTTTTATATAATGGCCTTGGTGATCCAAAATACCGCCCCTGCCCGCTCCTGCGTAAGTACGTGGCTGCCGGTTGGCTCGGCCGTAAGACTGGAAGAGGATTTTATCAGTACTAAACAACGGGGGTGAAAATATGGCATGGAATAATATTTTGGTCGAAATTGATGAGGATATTGCAATAGTCAGCATCAACCGCCCGGAGGCCTTAAACGCGCTTGACAACGAGACTGTCTCCGAGTTGGGCGCTGCAATGGCTGAGCTGGCTGATAACCAAGCTGTAAAAGCAATTATTTTGACTGGAGCCGGTGATAAGGCATTTGTGGCCGGTGCAGATATAGCGTACATGTTGCCGTTGACAGCCTTACAGAGCAAGGAATTCAGCCGCCTGGGGCATAGAGTATTAAGTCAAATAGAGAACTTATCTAAACCGGTGATTGCTGCAGTAAACGGCTTTGCTCTTGGTGGTGGCTGCGAGTTGGCTATGGCCTGCGATATCAGGGTAGCCTCCGAGAAGGCCAAATTTGGTCAGCCTGAAGTAAGCCTGGGAATCATCGCCGGCTTTGGTGGCACACAGAGGCTGGCCAGGTTGGTAAACCCAGGTGTTGCCAAGGAAATGCTTTTTACAGGAGACATCTACAGCGCCCAGGATGCCTTGCGAATAGGGTTGGTCAGTAAAGTTGTGCCGCCCAGTGAGCTAATGGACGTATGCAAGAAAATGGCAAAGAAGATTGCTTCTATGGGTCCGGTTGGAATCAGGTTCACTAAAGAAGCGATTAACCAAGGTCTAAATATGGATTTGGAAAAAGCTTTAAATATTGAAGCCGACCTTTTCGGTATGACTTTTTCAACAGCCGACCAGACTGAGGGTATGAGCGCATTTCTTGCTAAACCAAAACGTAAAGCTGAGTTTAAAGGAGAATAAAAGTCAATAGAAGTGTTTTTGGTGGTTTTTTTGGGTAATTAGCTATAACTTAAAGAATCACCATTATATTAATAATATTTCAAATTGGGAGGGGAATAGTTAATGGATTTTAGTTTAACAGAAGAACAACAAATGGTACAGGATATGGCCCGCAATTTTGCAGAAAAAGAAATTGCTCCTTATGTAGAAGAGGATGAAAAGAACCATTACTATCGCAGAGAGATATTAACTAAAATGGGTGAGTTGGGTCTGTTGGGTTGGACTCTTCCGGAAGAATACGGCGGAAACGGCATGGGTTGGCAGGAAGGCGTTATCGCACTGTATGAAATAGCAAAGGTGCACACTTCTTGGAGACTTTCGATCAGCGGTAACAACTGGGGTCCCGCAATGACCATTAATGAATATGGCACAAAAGAACAAAAAGAGAAATGGATCCCGAGCCTGTTGGATGGGACATTTGCAGGAAGCTTTTCTATTACCGAGCCTAATACCGGCTCAGACGTTGCCAGCATGAAGACAAATGCAGTCGATAAGGGTGACCACTGGCTGATCAATGGTACCAAGACATGGATCTCAGGTGGACATACATGTGATATCGGACTGCTTTATGCTGTCACTGAAAAAGGCAAAGGTGCTAAAGGTATATCCTGTTTCGTAATTGACTATAACAATACCCCTGGCGTGACAAGAATCCCAATGCACGAGAAATTCGGTATGTTTGCTGCACCTACTTCAGAAATAATTTTTGAAAATGCAGTGGTTCCTAAAGAAAATCTATTAGGTGGATTAAATAAGGGCTTCTTCATTTGTATGTGGCAGTTGAACAATACCCGCATGGGTTGTGCCGTTGGTGGAGCGGCTCTTTCCAGGGCTTGCCTGGATGGTTCTGTGCAATACGCTAATGAACGCACTCAGTTTGGCGTACCAATCGGAAAACACCAAATGATTCAGGATCAGATCGCTGAAATGATCTTAGAGGACGAGGCAGCTAAACTCATGTTTATGCGCGCTGCATGGTTAAAAGATAATAAATTACCCAGCCAGCAGGCAACTTCTGCTGCTAAATTAGCAGGTTGTCAGGCAGCTGTCCACGGCGCCAACCTGGCAATGAAAATCTACGGTTCGTACGGATATTCCACTGAATATCCTTGCGGCAGATGGCTCCGCGATTCCAAACAGTTTGAAACCCTGGAAGGAACCTCTAACATGCACCGTCAAATTATTGCTAACATCGAGCTCGGATTCGCACCAAACCGCTAGGAGAAGGTATTTAATTGGATAACTAACAGACTAAGAATGACATTAGTGTTCTTTATCTAAAAAAGTGGCCACTATAAGTGGCCACTTTTTTATGGTCAGACTCGGTATTCGAGGCTGATATAGATTTTTTTTGGAGATAAATATCCGTGATTTTACATTGGAAGGATCAAAAAGTATCTCTTGATGCGATTTTATAGTAAGTGTAAAATTAGGTACACTAGTTCTTCGGGAGGAATTTAGGGAAATTTTTTTAAGATTGAACTGATTTGATCTATCTGTTAAATTAAATGCATACTCTGAATATAAAAATATATTCTTAAAGTGAGCTTTTCATGAGTTATCCTGTTATTAGCCTTATAGTGACAATTTGTGGTGATTTTTTTATGCCGAAAATTTGTTGTCTGAAGCCCGAAAAGCGGGAGTCTTGTTAGAGGTGCCTAAGATACACTAATCCGTTAATACTCAATTGGTCGCGTCTATTTCTTAGTATGTTTTATTAATAATGAACTAGATTCATTTACAACATTGTATAAAGAATATATAATGGTACGGGGTAATAGGTGATAAATTGACCGCCAAATGGCAGCCAGATACAAGAGAAAAGTGATAATGTCTTGGTTATTATCTGATAACAATCTTATTAAATCTAGGGGGAATGAATGCAAGTGGAAGTGCAGGAATTCAAGGGCACAGCGGATTATATTGTTTCTGAGGACCTGCGAAACAGTGTCAATGTGTCCACAGCCTTGGGCCGGCCGTTATTAATTAAGGGTGAGCCGGGTACGGGTAAAACCATGCTGGCCCGGAGCATTGCCGAGGGGCTGGGACTGAAACTTATCATCTGGAACATTAAGTCGACAACAAAGGCACAGGACGGGCTGTATGTTTATGACACAGTACAAAGGCTATATGACAGCCAGTTTGGAGATCACAACGTTTCGGATATCAGCCAGTATATAAAAATGGGAAAACTGGGGGAGGCCTTTCTTTCTGACAAACCAGTTGTACTGCTGATCGATGAGATAGACAAAGCAGATCTGGAATTTCCTAACGACTTGCTCTGGGAATTGGATATGATGAGCTTTTACATTCCAGAAACTGGGGTCACGGTTACAGCTAAGCAGCGGCCAATCGTAATTATTACCAGTAATGCCGAAAAAGAGCTGCCGGACGCTTTTTTAAGAAGGTGTATTTTCCATTATATTAATTTTCCCGAACCTGAAATGATGGCCAGTATTGTCCATGTCCACCACCCGCATCTTGAGGATAAATTGATTAGTGAGGCAATGGAGGCGTTTTACTGGATCCGGAGCCTGAGCGGATTGCAGAAGCGGCCGAGCACCAGTGAGCTGCTTGACTGGGTGCAGGCCCTGACCGTAGGAGGGGTTAGTTTAGAAAAGATCCGCAAGGAAATACCCCTGTTGGGGGTTCTAATCAAAAAGAACCAGGACTTTGATGTAATATTAAACAGGCTACGCACGCAGAGCCCGAACAAAACCAAGACCAGAGGTCAAAGCATATGGGGGTGATGCCCCGTGTTTGTTAATTTCTTTTATGAGCTAAAGAGGACTGGCGTGCCTGTTTCCCTGACCGAGTGGATGACCCTGATGGAGGCCCTGAGCAAAGGACTGGCATTCTCCAGCCTGAGTGGGTTTTATCATGTTGCCCGGGCAGTCCTGGTAAAGAGTGAAACACACTTTGATAGTTACGACCTGGCTTTCCAAAATTACTTTAAAGGCATTGAGACACCGGTTGATGTGGTTGAGCAAGCCTTGGAGTGGCTGAAAAATGAAATACCTCCCCTGATGATATCTCCGGAAGAACGGAAGATGTTTCAGGACTGGGATCTGGAAAAGTTACGCCGTGAACTGGAGGAGAGACTAAAAACCCAGGATGGGGAACACCATGGCGGTTCCAATTGGATTGGCACTGGCGGCAGGTCGCGATTTGGATATGGTGGCTATAACCAGGCCGGAGTGCGCCTTGGTGGTCACTCTGTCAACCACTCTGCGGTCAAGGTGGCTGCCGAGCGGCGTTACCGTGGCTATCGCAGTGATGAGACCCTAGGTGTAAGGCAATTTGAGGTTGCTTTGCGAAAGCTTCGCCAATTGACCAGCCGCAACGAAGGCATAAAAGACGAGCTGGATTTAGACGGAACCGTTGATGCCACATGCAAAAATGCCGGCCGGCTGGAGCTTGTCTGGGATCGCTCGCGCAAAAACAATATGAAAGTAGTGCTGATGATGGACTCCGGTGGGTCAATGGATCCTTACATTGACCTCTGCAGCCAGTTATTCAGTGCTGTAAACCGTTCCACACACTTTAAAGATTTAAAATATTATTTTTTCCATAACTGTTTTTATCAAGATATTTACTTGCATCCATCCTGCACTTCTCGCCATGCAATTAAAACATATGATCTATTACGTAACCTAGATCCAGAATACCGGCTGATTATTGTTGGTGACGGTAGTATGGCACCCAGTGAATTGACCATGGTGGATGGGGCCATTGACTGGGAGATTTTGAATGACGAACCCGGCCTGGTCTGGATGGAACGGGTAGTAAAGCATTTCAAGCATGCAGTGTGGTTAAACCCGATCCCGTCACAATGGTGGGATGTTCACAGGTATTATGGTGCATATACGATTGCCATGATTCGCAAGTTGTTCCCCATGTTTGAACTAACGCTGGATGGCCTGGAGTTGGCGGTAAAAAGGCTTAAAGCAAAGTTTTGATATTATTTTGCTTAACTTTACCGGGGGTGCCGCAATGATATGATCCTGGGGGTAAGGAAATTTGAGGCTGCTTTACGCATCCTCTGCCAGCTGACTAACCGTCATGAAGGCCCGAAGGATGAGTTGGATATAGATGGTACTGTTGATGCCACCTGCAGGCTGCAGGAACGCCGGCAACCTTAAAATCATATGGGACCGGCCACGTAAAAACAAACTAAAGGTAGTGCTGATGATGGACTCAGGCGGATCAATGGAACCCCCATATTAATCTTTGCAGCCAGTTATTCAGCGCCGTTAAACGCTCCAATCACTTAAAAGACCTAAAGTTTTATTATTTTCACAACTGTATTTATGATCAAATTTATGTTAATCCGGCCTGTGTTTCCAGCTATGCCATGAACACGTATGAGTTTTTACACAACCTTGATCCGGAATATCGTTTGATTGTTGTTGGTGACGCCAGTATGGCCCCGAGCGAGTTAACCACGGTGGGCGGGGCGATTGACTGGGATACGTTGAATAATGAATCGGGACTGGTTTGGTTGGGGCGTTTGATTAAACATTTTAAATATGCGGTTTGGCTAAACCCGATACCGGTTCCGCAGTGGGATGAGCGGATGTATTATGGAGCACATACCATTAATTTAGTCCGTCAAATATTCCCTATGTATGAGTTGTCCTTAAACGGCCTGGAGCAGGCTGTAAAAAAGCTTAAAGTACGTAACTGATTAACTTAAACCTGTAAAGCATGGGTTTCGCCACGATGGTGGTGGCCCGTTTTTTTTGTCAGAATTATTCGTTGCTGTTATCGCTATCGCTTGATCACTCAAGCCTGTCCCAGCCTTCATCACCGATTAACGGGACGAAGCGAACTGCACCTATATGAATACGCCGTCACAGAACGTGCATGTTAACCGCCGAGATTGTGCACGCTGACCGCTGCCGTTGTGCATGGTAGCCGCACGTATTGTGCATAGGAAAATAATGCCTGTATGACTCTATATAATGGATTTATGTGTCGGTAATTCGGCGCAAATAAATTCATTGGAGGTCATACGGATGACCAATTACAGAGAGATCCTGAGACTTGGAGACCTTGGGATCAACAAGCAGGACATAGCAACCGCCTGCGAGTGTTCAAGAAATACTGTGGCGAGTGTGCTGAAACGTGCAGCGTACTGTAAGCTTACATGGAAGCACGTGCAGGACTGGAGCAACAAGGAGCTCTCAGAGAAGCTGTTCCCGTCCAACCTTGTAAAGGCAAGCTACAAAATGCCGGATTATGAGTATGTCCATCGTGAGATGGCCAGAAGCGGCGTCACACTTAGTCTGCTGTGGGTGGAGTACTGCGATCAATGCCGTGAGGCCGGCGAGATTCCGTACAAATCAACTCAGTTCAACAAATATTACAGCGACTATGTCCGCAAAACCAAAGCGACCATGCACCTGAACCACAAGCCTGGCGAAGTTATGGAAGTAGACTGGGCCGGTCAGAACGCCTTTATTATCGATACGGACACCGGAGAACTCATTAAGGCGTATGTGTTTGTGGCAGTTCTGCCGTATTGCGGTTATGCCTATGTAGAGGCATTTTTGGCACAGGATCAAGAGTGCTGGATAACAGCTCATGTGAATGCCTACCAATATTTCGGTGGCGTTAGCCGAATTCTTACTCCGGACAACTTGAAGACCGGCATCACAAAAGTTTCTAGAAGCGAAACCGTTATCAACAAAACTTATCAGGAACTTGCCGAGCACTATGGTACAGCTGTTATTCCTGCTCGCGTCAGGTCACCCAGGGACAAAGCAACTGTCGAAGGTTCCGTGGGCATTGTCTCTACATGGGTACTGGCTGCCCTACGAAACCAGCAATTTCTGTCTTTGTACGAGCTAAACGAAGCGATCCGTGAAAAGCTTATTGAGTTCAACAACAAGCCGTTTCAAAAGAAGGATGGCAGCAGAGCGATTGCATTTGAGGAAGAAAAACCATTCTTGCTTTCATTACCCGATAGACCGTACGAACTGGCAACATGGAAGGTCGCCACTGTACAGTATAACTACCATATTAGCACAGACTTACAAAACTACTCGTGCCCATACGAATACATCAAGCAAAAGGTGAATGTCCGTCTTACTAAAAATGTGGTTGAGATTTTCTTTGACAGCAATCGTATTGCTTCTCACCCCAGACTGTATGGACGTCCCGGTCAGTACAGCACAAACGCGGATCATATGCCGCCAGACCACCAGAAATACCTCACGTGGGATTCGGAACGGTTCATCAGCTGGGCAATTAAAACAGGAGAAAACACTACTGCAGTCGTCCGTTACTTCCTGAGCAGTCATAAAGTTGAGCAGCAGGGCTATAAATCCTGTATGGCACTGTTGAAACTGGCAGACAAGTATTCCGCTCAGCGTTTGGAAGCTGCCTGCGCGAGGACATTATCTTATACCGCGCGGCCCAGCTTGAAGAGCGTTCAAGCGATCCTAAAATCTGGACAAGACAAACTCTTTGAAAGAGAACCTGCTCCCGAAACCACATCAGCAGCCTCCCAATACGGTTTTACTCGCGGTGCCGAGTACTACAAAAGGAGGAATGACTGATGCTGAACGAAAACACTGTATCCAAGCTGCAGGAGATGCGGCTCAGTGTCATGGTGCAAGCATTTCGTGAGCAGATGAAGGATGGCGGCTTTACCGGAATGTCTTTTGAGGAACGTTTTGGGCTGCTGGTCGATGCCGAGTGGGCTGCCCGGAAAAGTAACCGCATGATCGCTCATCAAAAATGCGGATTATGCCATCAGCACCGCCTGTGTCGAGGACATTGAATACCACACCGACCGAAAGCTAGACAAGGCACAGATCACAAGGCTTGCTGCCTGCAACTATATCCAGGAATACCACAACATCATAATTCTCGGGGCCACAGGCAGTGGCAAAACCTTCATCTCCTGTTCGCTGGGAATGGCAGCAAGTCGCAACTTCTATACCGTCAAGTACGTGAGACTGCCAGATTTACTAAGCGAACTGGCTGTTGCTCGCGGTGATGGTTCCTACCGTAAGGTCATGAAGCAATACAAGCAGGTAAAGCTCCTGATTCTGGATGAATGGCTTCTGTTCCCACTAAAAGAAAGCGAGGCTAGAGATCTCCTTGAAATAGTCGAGGTAAGGCATAAGAGAGCGTCCACCATCTTCTGTTCTCAATTTGATGTTGCTGGATGGCATCTCAAGATTGGCGAGCCAACTCTGGCCGACGCCATCTGCGACCGTATTGTTCACGATTCCTACACGATCATGATTGAGGGTGACTCCATGCGGAAGAAGAAAGGTATCAACAGATAAAACCATTGCCCGCCACACTTTTTCAAGGGTTGTGGACAGTGCCGCCCTGTGGACAACCCTACCAGGTTGACCACAGGGCTTGGATAACGCTCCGCGTTAACCACACAGCCCACAACCCCGGCTACTTAAAGAACTTAATATTCATAATATGTTGATGGCTTATGACTGCAAAGAAGTGGCTTATTTCTCCGGAGAGATGGCTCGGAACGCTGGCTCTCTTGAATTGCAATCTCGTGTGTCCCATCCATCCAAGCACCTTGACCTGTTCATTCAGTACAGTCAATGTCTTCGTTTAAAGCAGAGAATATGCTCAACGGCAGCGGAATCTATGCACAATCTTCGCGGAACGCATGCACAATATTAAACGGTCAAGCTGCACTCATGCGACGGAATACTCACCTATATTCTCCATAGTAGTCTTGCCATCAGCATTTTTATGCAGTATAAGCAATTCTTGCGTGATTTTATCACCGACCGGAATAACAATACGTCCACCAGGCTTGAGCTGGTCGACCAGCGATTGGGGTATAGTGGGGGCACCAGCGGACACGAGGATCCCGTCAAAGGGAGCTTCTTCGGGCCAACCTTTGGTACCGTCACCAGTACGCAAATGAATATTGTCGTATTTCAATGCTTTAATTCGTGTTTGTGCGTCACTGGCCAGTACTTCGTGCCTCTCGATAGTGTAGACCGTGGTTGCTACCCGCGAAAGGACGGCAGCTGCATAACCGGAGCCGGTACCAATTTCTAGAATCTTTGCAGTTTTCGCTGGTTTTAAAGCTTCAGCCATCAAGGCCACGATGTAGGGCTGGCTGATCGTTTGTCCGGCGATTATGGGGAGCGGGCAATCATCATAGGCAGCCGCCTGGAATTGTTTAGAGACAAAGCAGTGCCGGGGCACTGTCAGCATGCTTTCCAATACAGCCTGATTAGTGATCCCGCGCGGAATAAGCTGTTCTTTAACCATGCGCTCCCGCTCATCTGCCCGGCTGCCAGGATCGGCACAAATAGTTGATAAGGACATCAAATATCTCCTTTGTTGAGTGGTTTAATTATATTTAATAATGCAGCTTAAAATTGATAGACTAAAATAAGGCCAATCAACGCGGCTAAAATACCTTTAGAGTACTTGCCAACAGCAAGGTTATATAAACCAAGACCAAATATGCCCCAGCCGATCACAGTAAAGAAAATGTTTTCAGTGGTTACTTTGATACTAATAGTATAGGCGGCAATTAATAATGTTGGAATGATTACATAATTGATAATTTTTTTATTCATGAGGCGAACAGTTCTTTCTTAAAGCTATATTTATCTTATTTTAACCAAACGGCTGCCAGTGTACAATAACATTGCTGGAATAAAAGCTAGGTTTATGAAAAATTACAAGCTTTTAGCTGTTTATCGTAAATATCCAACTTTATTGACCGGTAGGGATTGTACCCGGTACAACTAAGTGTCTGCTCTTTTATCGGCCAGTTGCTATATTGCTGATTTATAGATGCGGTATTCCCGATCTCTTCTGATATCGCCCAGGCTTTGAATAATCCGGTTCATCATGGGGTTGTTCTCAGCAACCTGGGATAGTTCCAGGGTACCAATCCCTTTGTTGCGCGCCCGCTTGGCGCACTCCAGGATCATGGCCGCCTCCAGCCCCTTCAAGCGGTACTGCGGTAAAACCGCCAAAACGGCTAGACGGGCTGTTAAACGACCAGATAAATTTGTATAATGTGGTTTTTGGACGGGGCATAAAATTAAACAGAGACCGGCCGGCTTCCCGTCTATCTCAGCGATAATGATCAAGCTGGGGTCGCAGAAGTTTTTAATTTTTGCCCATATGGCAGAACCTTCACGGGGGGTAAGAGGGGCAAACCCCCAGCCCGCATTCATGGAGCCATTATGAATTTTAGAAAATATTACACCCTCATTGGCTAAATCACCAAAATTTATTTCTCGCAACAGCAAATCTTTTTTTAAGCCGGCCCGATTTGCTACACGAACCAGCCGCTCTGGAATAGGCCGTCTTAGGTCGCAGCGATAGGCAAAGAGAGTCACTTCGGTTTCCAGGCCCAATTGTACCAGGAGATCGGGGTAGTAGGGTGGGTTATAAGGCATGCCCGGCAGGTGATAACCGTTGAACCCCTTTGTTAATAGCCCAAGACGTTCATGGGGAGTTAGGTCGACCGGTCCGATCATGCGGCTGATACCTCTGTCGGACAGCCATTGGGCTGCCGCCTTTAGCAGTGCTGATGCCGCGTCAAGGTCGTCTAAAGCTTCAAAATAACCGAAGAAGCCGGTCTCTTTTCTGTCATAGGTATGGTTAATGCTTACAGCGATCCGCCCGACAGACTTACCGTTCCTAAATGCCAGAAAGGGCTGTGCATCTATCGCATGAAATAATAGGTCAGAGAATTTCTGACTTGGCCACTCTATCGCCGGAAAAGAAGGCGCTCTGAAAAAATTTCTGTAGATTTTCCGCGGAAAAGCATCAAAAGCCTGCATTTCTCTATTATTTTTGATAGCGATGACTTCTATGGTCAAACCAACACCCCGCTTTCTATAACAGGTTATGACGGAACCAGCGGGGTTGCTACTATGGCCCGAGTCATTAAAAGCTCTGGCAGGTAAATACTTTCCCCCCACAATAAGCGAACACCAATGAATCTTCCGGAACTTTCCAGGGCAAAATCGACGGGGTTTTGAGCGTTCGTTTTAATCAAGGACTGATTTATCAAAGATGAGTCATAAGAATGATAAAAAAAACCAAATAAATCCTCACTTTAATAGGAGGAGGGTAACAAAAAAGGCAGTGGATTAGAATCAAAGGTACCGCAGTATTTGATGATAGCGAGGAAACAATGGCAAAAGCCTTTGAAACAAGACCGATGTTAAAATAGACCTATAATGTTGAAAGTGGCCTGATTTTTGCCAATTTTTATCTGAAAGACGGCGAGGCGGAGTTTGCTGATATGCAGGGGAATTTTGAAAAAATCAACTTCTAATACAGTTACAGGCCAATGGTTTGTTATGAGCCAATGGCCTGTATGCAGGGTTTAAAACCCGCACCAATTCCTTTGGCTCAAGGATCATAAGAAACCCCCGTTTCCCACCGTTAATGAGATTTTAGGCAGGTCAAGGATGGTTTCATCCATATAAATCGGCAATCAGGGGTTTCTTGTTTTCATCTTCCATAACAAGGGTCTTAATGACGCTGTGTTCAGCAACACCCAGTTCACGTGCTGAAGCTACTGTTCCACCATGTTCCTCGTAATTGTACAGGTGGCCTGTAAAGGCTACCTTTTCCTTTTTTAGAAATCGAATAGCCGGGATTGATAAATAAATATGCAAAGCATTTAAATACAACCCGGCCGCCGCATTTGGGGCGGTAAAAAAGGTTAAGATGTCCCTATTCGGCATAAATACTGCCGCCGATAAATTCCCTTAGAATAGAGTTGAAAGGAACTTTAGAAACATCCATCGGTTCAAAAAATGACAGGAGGTTCAATAGCCTCTCTTTTATATCACAGTTAGGACTGTCATCAGGGACTTTATCCAAAGAAGCCTCAGCGAAGGGGCGCAGTGCGTTTAGTTCATAGAGCAGGCTCGAATTAAACATCACATCGCACTCCTCCTGATTTTTAAAAACGCTCTTACTTTCACTTTTGCGCACACTGTCCCACTGGTCGAAGGTCATATCGGGAGTAAATCCTCTAAACAGGTCATCCCTGACGGTCCGGCGAATCATTCTGGCTTCTGTGGTAGGAACCCTGTTCACCAAGTCGACATTGAGCCCGAACAGTGCGCTAATGTAAATTTTAAAAAATTGGTTTCTTCTCATGTTCGGCAGCAGGCATGGATCTAAGGCATGAATGCCTTCGAGCAGGAGAATTTCGTTTGGTCCTAAACACATAGTACGGGTCTTTGGGGTACGGCTACCGGATAAAAAATCAAAAATTGGAGTTTCAACGATCTTCCCTTTGAGCAGATCTTTAATCTGCTGCTGTAATAATTTTAGATCAAGAGCATGTAGGGAATCAAAGTCATAATTGCCATCTTTATCGCAGGGGATCTGCTTCCGGTTTAAATAATAGTCGTCAAGCGAAAGCTGAACCGGCTTTAGCCCGTTCACCCGCAACTGAGTGGAGAGCCTGCGGGTAAAAGTTGTTTTTCCAGATGAAGAAGGGCCGGAAATCAGAATCATCTTCACAGCGCGGCGCTGTTGAATAATCATATCGGCAATATCGGAAATTTCCTTTTCCTGCAGGGCCTCCGCTATTCTAAGCAGTTCCAGGCTTTTCCCCGAGGCAATATAATTATTTACGTCGGCGACAGTCCCCAAACCGAGGTTTTTCAGCCAATTTTTAGTTTTGGCATAAGTCTCCGCCAACTTTTGGGGGAGAGTAAAAGGCTTTACTCCTTCTTTTTGAATTTCGGTGAAGTCGATAATAAAGCCGGGGGAAAAGGGGATTAATCTAAAGTTATCAATTTTTGAAGAACGGGTATTCGCCGGGTACAGTGCTTTGATTAGAGTGTTGCCTAATTTGTAATGGTAATACCCGCCTTCCCGGCCAACTAGTTGGATTAAGCTGTCACAATCCGACCATTCCCTCAGATTGATGCATATTTGTCTTACTTCTCTCACGGAGAGCATAGAGTTGGCAAGCTTACAAAAAACTCCCTCATGGATGGAATAATCAAGGGTTAAATCCTCTCCAGGAAATAGTTCCTGGGTAACTTTAATCAACCCTAGCAGCACAGTTTGACGATTCAAGCGTAAATGAGTTTCTTTAGCCATCAGGCTCAACCTTCCCTTGGATAATTTCTGGCTAATTAATTAAATTACTGGCAGTCACCTGTTAAGGGGTGGCTGCCTTGTTTCGACTATAATTAATGACATAGGTTCGCGAACGTCTTTGTCGTACTCTATATATAGCCCACAGGGAATGCACCAAAACCCTGGTAGCTGTCCCAGCAAGATTTGCCTCCGGTTGTTGATCACTACCGCGGCTACACCAACCATGGGTTTTCATATAAGATATTCCAAATATACAAAACAGGTGAGATAGTTTAGCCGGCTGTCGTATTTGGGGCAGAAAAAAAGCGTAGAATTTCCATAATGTTAAAGACAGAATTTCGGATTATAATAATTTAGTCAATGTTCTCCTTATCTTTGCCATAGATAATACTTACGGAGGGATCGGAGTGCAAAAAAGTATCTATATTGTCCTTGAAAACGGGTGGGTTTTTAGAGGAATACCTTTTGGGGCCGCCGGGGAGGTTGTCGGAGAGATTGTCTTTACTACCGGGATGACCGGGTATTTGGAAACGCTGACTGATGATGTTATCTAAAATATATTGACCAGACCCTTAGGGCCTGGTTTATACTGACCTTAAAGGTGGGATGGCAGTGGAAAACCGCATAAGGATCGGCGATTTCGTTAAACTGACCGGAAGCACATTAAAAACCATAAATTATTACCACAAAATCGGTTTGCTGCCTGTACCGGAGCGCTCTGCTGGGGGATACCGTTTATATGGGCCGGCTGAGTTGAACTGCATGCGTTTAATCAAACACTTAAAATCCCTGGGGTTAGGTCTCAAGCACATTAAAGAACTAATGGGAGATTTACAGAATCCCAAAACATGGCGAGAAGTCTTACAATCCCTGCGTCTTGAATTGCTAAATCAAAAGAAAACCCTGGAAGAACGAGTGGCGAAAATTGATACCCTTCTGAGTGAAAATGCGCTTCTTTTGGATGAAGACAGTTTAGATTCTCCTTCTTTTCAAATGATTACTGAGATACTGGGGGCGGATCAAATTGAAAAATACGCTCGTACCTGCCCTGAAATATATGATCAGCACCGCAAATTGTATGGCATCCTGGATGATTTACAGTGGGGTAAAGATTATCGGGAGAGCTTTCGCGCCCTGGCCGAGTATTTTAAAACGCATCCCGAACAATATCAACTGGCTTTGGATTCAGGAGCGCGTTGGGCCAAGCTTTCCCACCTTAGCGAAGACGATCCCCAGATTGAAGTTTTTGCACGCGAATCTGTCGCTCTCATCAACAGCATGCCTCCGGTAAAAGAGCTAATATGCAATCATCCAGGAATGAAAAAACCTCTAGAAAGCTTATATCAGGAGATGGTCGCCGATGTGCTTTCACCAGCCCAATTAAAGTACCAACAACTTTTTGAAAAATTTCTCTCATCTGAAGACTAATTAATAGTGGATATTCTTAATAAGATGAAAGATCCATTCCTTAAAGAAGATCGAGGTCAGGAGGTAATACTTATGGAAGACAATACTAATAATTTATCCGCGCTTAAAGCTTATCTAGTACCTGTAATAATTATGATTGTGATAGGTCTTGTGTTATTTCTTCCCGCAGGCTCCTTAAAGTTTTGGCAAGCATGGATTTGGTGGTCGATAATTTCTGCACTGACACTTTTTATTACAACTTATTTTTTAAAAAAGGATCCAGGGCTTTTGTCAAGACGAATGAAAGTCAGGGAAAAAGAGCAACAACCAGGTATCATACGCATCTTATCATTCTTATCTCTGTTCGCCTACTTAATTCCCGGCTTTGATTACCGTTATCACTGGTCGGCAGTGCCGGTTTGGATTATAATTGCTGCCAATGTTTTGGTCTTTTTAGGATATGTATTCATTTTCTTAGTTTTTAAGGAAAATAGTTATGCTTCGACTATCATACAGGTAGAGAAAGAGCAACAGGTTATTACAACAGGCCCCTACGCTATTGTTCGTGATCCAATGTATACGGGGTTGTTAATAATGCAGTTGTTCATTCCTCTAGCCCTTGGTTCTTATTGGGCATTAATATTCTCTTTCCTTTTCATACCAACGATAATATTCAGGATAAGAAAAGAAGAAGAAGTGCTATTACGAGACCTACCGGGGTACACGGATTATTCAATTAAAACACGTTACAGCTTGATTCCGTCAGTTTGGTAAAAGTTGGTTGTTCGAAGATCAGATCGGATAGGATTGACCATTGTAACCGTTGCGGGTCTCTTAACGTAGCACGGTCGGCCGGCGGCCGTTCATCAGCTATTATTAGGCGTCCCGGAATCATTTCATTGAGGGGCGGGGGATACCCCTCAACCAAGTGGCTAGCTAACTGGCATATCTTTGGTGGTCTACTTTTTATGTTAGCGATGAGCAAAATTACCAAATAAATGGTATAAGTCTGTACTTTACCTTCTTCTTATATTCTTCGTAACCTTCCAATTCATTGAGCAACATTTTTTCTTCACCGATTATTCTTACAGACATAAGAAAAATTGAAACTAAGCCTATTATTAACCCATATAATGAACCCAACAGTAGAGGCGCCCCCACAAGCATGAATGAATTGCCAAGATACATGGGACGTCTCACAAAGCTATAAACACCTGTAGAAATTACATGATGTTTTCGTTCATTCTGTATCCTGACCATCGTTGAAGCAAATGTGTTGTCAGCCACCGACCGGAATAGAAAGAAAAAGAGGCTCTTCGCTAGATCGTGTAGGTAATACCAAAAAATATCTACAATAAAGTTATAAACTAGGTAAATCAAACTTAAGCTTGCTGGAAATTATGTAGGACATTGTTATTAAGGTCTTGTTATTACGATATCCCCTTGCTCTGGCTTTTGCAGCCTGAATTAAGCTGTTAATCCCTTCTAGCACACCGTTGGTTAAGCGAGAATTAAACCAGTTAAGAATGCCTTCCCAGTGGTCTTTTATGGTGTATGCTACATTGACTATCGGTACCAACTTAGAATGAGTAGCCCAGTAGAACCAACGCTTAAGGTACTGTTCACCGGCTGTGCTTTTCTTTTAAGCCTGCCAATGCATGGCCAAAGTCGCAGGAGGATTAGAAAAATCAGTTTCACCAATGGTAAAGGGGAATTATTTTCAGAATCAACTAAATATTTTAGCAAGTAACAACTAAGACGTGGGAAATGAAAAGTTTTTGTCGTATTTATATTATAGGAACAATATTCCATGGGTGTCATTGTTAAAGCATTGTTTTGAAAAGAGGGCTGTAATGAGCAGGGAAGCATACGACCAAAATTCAACCTCACAATTTCTAAATACAGAACGCGGCAAAACCAAATCCAATACCATTGATGTGCCGTCTATCACCTTGCCTAAAGGCGGGGGGGCAATTAAAGGGATCGATGAAAAGTTTTCTGTAAACGCGGTCAACGGCACAGCAGCCTTTTCCATCCCCCTGCCTTTTTCACCTGCCCGGGGCGCTTCACCGGCTCTGGGATTGGCTTACAATTCCGGCGCCGGAAATGGTGTGTTCGGGCTGGGGTGGGCGTTGAACCTGCCGTCAATCAAGCGCAAAACAGACAACGGGCTGCCTCAGTATTTGGATGATGTTGACGGGGATACCTTCCTTTTTTCTGAGGCTGAAGACTTGGTTCCGGAATTTGCGAGGGACCAAGACGGCCGTTTCATCATTGATGCGGGTGGAAACTACAGCATTAAAGAAAATGACTCGACAGACGGCAATTTCACCATCCGTTTTTACAAGCCGAGAATTGAGGGCTTATTTGCCCGGATTGAGCGGTGGTCAAGCAAGACAGCAGCAGAAATTAAGTGGCGGGTAATCAACAAGGAGAACTTAACTACGCTTTTCGGCTGGAGCGATGCGTCAAGAATTTACGATCCGAAAGATCCCGGGCGCGTTTTTTCCTGGCTGCCCGAATTTAGCTTTGATGACCGGGGTAATTGCGTCCGCTATGTTTATAAAAGAGAAAACGCACAAGGTCTTGACAAGACGCTGTTGCATAACCGGAACAAAATGGCAGGCGGGGCCATTACCTACACCAATCTTTATTTGGAGAAGGTTCTATACGGCAATAAAACACCCTACCGGCAATTCAACGACCCTTATCCCGGTGAGTCCGGCTTTATGTTCCAAACGGTGTTTGACTATGGTGAGTATGAGAAAGATGTGCCTCACAGCAAATCAAAAGACTGGGAATACCGGGAGGATGCTTTTTCCGATTACAAGGCCGGCTTTGAAATCCGCACTACACGCCTATGCCGGCGGGTGTTGCTTTTTCACTATTTCAGTGAACTGCCCGGCGGCTCGGCCCTGGTCAAAGCACTGGCCTTTCAATATGATACTGCTATCCAGTCAGACTTTAGTTTCCTGAAATCTATAACTGTCCATGGGTATATCAAAAAAGCGGACGGCAATTACACCGGCAAAAGCCTCCCACCAATTGAGTTTGCCTATCAACAGCATGAATGGAACGGTGAGATCAGGACCATCTCTCAAAAAAACCTGACTCATTTGCCGGCAGGCTTGGCCCAGCCGCAAACCCAGCTCACCGATCTCTTTGGTGAAGGTTTGCCGGGCTTGCTCACCGAGCAGGCGCAAGGGTTTTATTACAAGCGCAGCCTGGGTGATGGAAAATTTGAAGAGGCCGGGCTGGTCTCACCTAAACCGTCTTTCTCCGGCTTAGGCGGACAATTGCAGCTGCTGGATCTGGATGCCGACGGGGGCAGGCAACTGGTCGCCTATGCGACACAGCCCAGAGGCTACTTTGAATTGAATGATGACGAGAAATGGCAGCCTTTCCGGACTTTCAGGCAGTTCCCGAATATCGATCTGCAGGACGCCTGTGCACGCTTGCTGGACCTTAACGGCGACGGCAAGCCGGATATCTTGATCACGGAAGAAAATGTGTTTACCTGGTACGAGTCTGCAGGCAGGGAAGGCTTTGCCGGCGCGCGAAAAACTATGCAGCCTTTTGATGAGGAGGCCGGCCCGCACATCGTCTTTGCCGATCCCAAGCAGACTGTATTCCTGGCCGATATGTCCGGTGACGGCCTGACCGACCTGGTCCGGATCCGCAACGGGGAAGTGTGCTACTGGCCGAACCTGGGCTATGGCCGGTTCGGGGCCAAAATAGGCATGGACAACGCCCCGGTTTTTGATCAGCCCGATGCCTTTAACCCTTCCTTCCTGCGCCTGGCGGACATCGACGGCTCCGGCACAACCGACATTATTTACCTGGGTAAAAGCAGGTTTAGCTGCTGGATGAACCTGAGCGGCAATGCTTTTGGAGCAACGCCTTTTGAAATGGATCCTTTTCCGGAAGTGCACAGTCAGGCCAATATCATTGTCGCTGACCTGCTGGGCAACGGCCTCGCCTGCATTGTCTGGTCCAGCCCCTTGGCCAAGGACACACAAGCGCCCTTAAAATATATCGACCTGATGAACGGCAGGAAACCGCATCTGATGGCCGGTTATAAAAACAACCTGGGCAAGGAGGTTTCCCTGGAATATACCCCCTCCACCAGGTTTTATATTGCAGATAAACTGGCCGGAAGGCCCTGGGTGACCAGGCTGCATTTCCCGGTCCACTGCCTTTCAAAAACTGAGACCAGGGATAAGATCTCCGGCTGCCGCTTCGTCAGCTCTTACCGGTACCACCACGGTTATTATGACCATGCCGAAAGGGAATTCAGGGGTTTTGGCCTAGTGGAGCAGACCGATACTGAGCATTTCGAGCACTGGGTAAAAGGGGCAGCCGGCAATATCGTCGACCGGGAACTGCATCAGGCGCCGGTGCTGAACAAAAGCTGGTTTCATACCGGTTCCTTTTTTGGCCGGGAAAAAATACTCAGCCAGTTTGTCCGGGAGTTCTGGTATGAGGAAATGCCCAGGCAGGGTTTTGCTGTCGTAAACCACGAGCTTCATCTTCCTGATGCGCGTCTGGTTGCCGCCCCAGGTCTTGATCCCGGCCTCATTGACCATCGAGTGCGGGCGAGTGGCGGGAAGGCCTACGGGCCCGTAAGGGGATGATTCTGCGCTCGGAGGTCTTTGCTCAAGACGCCCCTTTGTCCGGTGCCACCCCCGGCCAGCGCCAAAAAGAATTAATGCCTTATTCTGTCGCCGCGCACAATTGTGTGATTGAGCTGCTGCAACCCAGGGGACAGAATAAGCACGCGGTCTTCGCCGTGAAAGAAAGCGAGGCCGTCACTTACAGCTATGAGCGAAATATTAAAGACCCGGATGAGCATGGCTGCAGGCAAACGGACCCGCGCATTGCCCACAGCCTGAACCTCAAGATGGATGAGTATGGCAACATCCTGGAAAAGGTTGCCGTGGTTTATCCCCGCCTGCTGGGTGACCCCGCTCTCCCTGCCAAGACCCGGCAGGTACAGGACACAACAACAATCATTTATACCCAAAATAGTTACACCAACGATGTGATTGAGCAGGAGCATTACCGGCTGCGCCTGCCCTCGGAGGTGAGGACCTATGAGCTCAAAGGTGTGGCTAAAGCCGGCCCGTACTACACACCGGCTGATTTTGACCACATCCTGGCAAGTGCCGCTGAGGTGGCTTATCATCAGATAGACAACAGCCCCGCTCCCGGGACTGCTCAGAAAAGGCTGATTGAGCACACCCGCGCCACGTTTTATCATCCTGACCTGACCGGCGCCCTGCCTTTACACCAGTTAGGGGCAAAAGGGCTCGTTTATGAGAGCTATCAATTGGCTTATACCCCTGAGCTGGTGGCGGATATTTTCGGAGCAAGGGTCGGCGCGGCCCTGCTTATGGAAGGGAAATTTACCAATAGTGAGGGCGACAATAACTGGTGGGTGCGCTCCGGCGCTGTCCAATATATCGATGTGGACGCGGGTGAGACAGCGGTAAATGCGCAAGACCGTTTCTTCGTCCCCATTGCTTATACTGACTCGTACGGGGCTAAAACCAGGGTGAAATACGATGCTGAATATAATTTATTTATTGAGGAAACAGCTGACGCCCTGGGCAATAAAGCTGCCGTTGATGAATTTAATTACCGCACACTCTCGGCACAACGGGTTAAAGATGCCAACGACAATATAACGGAAGCCCTTACCGATGAACTGGGTTTGGTCAAGGCCACGGCCATATTGGGTAAGGGCAGCGAGGCGGATGATCTGACCGGTTTCACTGAGTATACCACTGCTGCAGAACAAGCTTTGCTGCACGACTTCTTCAATGCCCCGATTTCCAGCCAGTTAGTTAGCGCGGGTAAAAACCTGCTGCGGCATGCCACCGCACGCTTTGTCTATGATTTTGATTGTTGCCAAAACGATGGTAAGCCCGTCGTAGCCGCCTCTATCCTGCGTGAGGAGCATTTTCAAAAAAACAGTGATGCGCCGGTGCAGATCAGTTTCGAGTACTCCAGCGGGCTGGGGCAGGTGGTGATGAAAAAAGCACAGGCGGAGCCGGGCCCGGCGAAAATGGTCACTATCGGCGCTGATGGCGCCTATGTTGTGTCCGAGGTGGATACTTCAGTGCTTGAACCGGGACAACTCCGCTGGATCGGCAGCGGCAGAACGGTGCTCAACAATAAAGGCAGCGCTGTAAAACAATACGAGCCTTATTTTTCGGCAACGCACCAGTACGAAGACTTGAAGGAACTGGTGGAAACCGGGGTTACGCCAATCCTCTATTACGACGACGCCGGGCGCTTGATTAAGACCGAAATGCCGGATGGAACCTTCAGTAAAACTGAATTTGACTCCTGGCAGCAAAGCTTTCATGACCAAAACGACACGGTCCTGGAGTCTGACTGGCACCGCCTCCGGGCCAACCGGCTGATTGACACCGATCTCTTAGCTGCCGGCAAAGACCCCGGCCGGGAAAAGTCAGCCGCCGACCACGCCGCCCGGCATGCCGGTACACCCGCTACCCAGCACTTTGATCCTTTAGGCAGGCCGGTACTGTCCGTTGACTATAATAAACATCCCGATACTGGGGCTGGCGAGTTTTATCATACCAGGGCTGACCTGGATCCGGAGGGCAACCTGCGCAGCGTAACCGATGCCCGCAACAACCCGGTAATGCAGTACAAATACGATATGCTGGGCAATAATGTCTATCAAAACAGCATGGATGGGGGACAGCGTTGGCTGTTTGCCGATATGCTGGGCAACCCGCTTCGCACCTGGGACGAGCGCAGTCATGAATTCCAATACTTCTATGATACTTTGCACCGCCCCACGCAAAGCAAGGTGCTGGGCGGGGACGGCCACGCTCTTCTTGACCATGTTTTTGAAAGGATCTTCTACGGTGAGGACGAGCCCGACCCGGAGCTGAAAAATCTCAGGGGCAATGTCGTGCGCCGTTATGATACAGGGGGGATGGTGGAGACTCCCGCCTATGACTTCAAGGGGCAACCCAAATCAACCACCCACCGGTTATTCAAAAATTATCAAGCTGTGGCCAACTGGATCGACGCCAACCTGGCCGCTGACCTGGAGCCTGATGCTTTTACCTTTGTTGCCGAAACAGATGCTCTGGGCAGAATTACCCGGCAAACGGCACCGGACGGCAGCGTCATTACTTCTTCCTATAACGAGGCAGGCCTGCTGAACGGGGAAAGCGTGGCTCATGCTGATCCGGCCGTAACCGTTGTCTATATCAAGGACATTGGCTATAACGAAAAAGGACAGCGCTGCAAAATTGTTTACGGCAACGATGTGATCACCAACTTCCATTACGACAAGGAAACCTTCCGGCTCAAACGGCTCGTGTCCCAAAGGGGCAACGGTCCCCTGCAGGACTGGCGTTATACCTTTGATCCGGTTGGCAACATCACTCACATTAAAGACAAAAATGTCCCTGTTGCATTCTTCGACAACCAAAAAATCAGCGGGATTTCAACCTATACCTACGATGCCCTCTACCGCCTGATCGAAGCAACAGGCAGAGAAAACAGCGCCGCGCTTAATTTTGATGCCGGAGACAACTGGAACGACGCCCCGTTTATGCGCGGGTTCAACCCGGGGGACAGCATGCCGGTCCGGAAATACACCCAAAGCTACCAGTATGATGCGGTCGGAAATATCCTGCAGATGCGGCACCAGGCAGCGGGTGGTGACTGGACCAGAAGTTACAACTACCAGGCGGAAAACAACCGGTTAATCAGCACCCAGGTCGGGGCAAATACATACAATTACCCCCATCACAATCAGCACGGCTTTATGACTGCTATGCCTCATTTAGAAGAAATAGGATGGAACTTCAAGGAGAAAATAGTAAAAACCATCCGCCAGCGCCGCACCGACGGAGGAACACCGGAAACCACTTACTACCAGTACAATGGTCAGGGGCAGCGCCTGCGCAAGATTACGGAAAACCAAGCCGCCGCCGGCATGATCCCGTCCAGAAAAGAGGAGCGAATTTACCTGGCCGGCTATGAACTCTATCTAAAACACACCGGTACGGACGCAGGCTTGGTACGCACTAGCTTGAGCCTGACAGACCAACAGCATCGGTTTGTGGTGATTGAAACCCGCAACGAGGTGGATGACGGCACGGAAAAACAACTGGTGCGCTACCAACTGCATAACCATTTGGGCTCGGCCGGTCTGGAACTGGATGGGACAAGCGAGGCGCAGGTGATTTCTTACGAAGAATACCACCCCTTTGGCACGACGGCCTACCAGGCCAAAAATGCTAATATAAAATCTGCTGCCAAGCGTTACCGGTATATCGGGATGGAGCGGGATGAGGAAACGGGTTTGAATTACCATCTAGCCCGGTACTATGCCCCGTGGTTGGGAAGATGGATAAACAGTGACCCAGCCGGATTAGCGGATGGAATTAATCTGTATAGATATTCAAGAAATGCGCCGGTGAAAGAAAAAGATAGTAACGGGTTTTTAACAACTCCGGAAGAGATGCAGAGAATAGCCCGGCAATATCGGGATGATCCGTCAACCGTTTTTGAATTTGTCGGAAAGATGAGAGCTGAGCTTCAAGTTCCTGATAACGAAAGGCAAACTATTAGGCAGGGCGTGCCTATGGGTGGATGGACCCATGAAAATCGATATGGGAGCGTGAGAGTTGATTTTACGCAATGGTATAGTGAAGGGGAGGGCAACCGGGTAGCTGTTGAAAGGATATGCAATAGTTTATCCAATATAGAAGTGACGCGAAGTATAGTAAGTCAGTTAGAAGCCTTAGGACAATCAGATCCAAACTTTGATCCTGAGCTGGTTTTAGTTATTGCCAATCAGGAAACCAGAGGCTCGGGTATATTTAATACAAGAGGAACGATTACTCCACCCTCGGATACCTTTTATCAAGGCGGGCTGGATTTTGGAGGAGCGCGCCTATCATAAATGAGGGGGTTCCTACCGCCGGGATACGCAGCGACCTGGCGGGCAGTAACACCATACAGGTCTGCTGAACATAGAGTCCTAATCCAGCCGCTGACCAATATTCCTTATGCCAATCTAATCGCAGCTTATGGAGCCTATCTAAGAGGTGTAAGGGAAGATGTTGTTTTTGGAGCAGAAGGTCTCACTGAAGCTGAAAGGGCGAACATTGATGCAGATACATTGCGTTTCCTGACCCGGCTTGCTTTCGGTGAGATAGAAATTTTTAGGGAGGTACTTCAGTCCATGAGGGCAATCCAGGCAAGAAGTACACAAGCGCAAAATTTAGGTGAAGTATTAGATTATCATCTGACGGAGTTAATGGAAGAGTACCAGGGTAATGTATATTTTGAGAGAGCACTTGTTACCGTAGGTGAAAGCAGAATTCTGGAAAACATCGGATTGTTAAGATCAGCTGCCGATAGAGCTCAACAATCGCTGTTTGATGAGATAATAATATACCAATCCAAACAAAGTTATTAAGTGAAGAGGGGATAGTCTCAAAATGTGAAAAAAGAGAAAGGAGAAAGGATCATGCCGGATAGCAACATTTCCTTTGTTAAAGTCAAAGGCTATGTATACCATATTGACGCCAACCCGATTGCGGAAATAACCGTTGCGGTTTACGAAAAAGGCTTCAGAAATCGTCAGTTGATCTGCAAAACTAAAACAGTTGACACCGGATATTACGAAATGCAGTTTAATGTGAGAAACCCTAAGCTAAATCAGAAAAACCCGGTTTTTCAAGTGGAGCTGCAGGAAGGCAATGAAAAGACAATCCTGGCTTCAGATTTGCGTGAAGTTAAAAATGCGGAAAATGAATTGAATTTCATTATCGATACACCAAAGTATAAAGGAAACCCCAGGTTTAACATCACCGGTGAAGCAATAAAAGCAATTGTCGGCGATCTGCCGTATGCAGAGCTTAAGGAGGATTCCGGTCAAAGGGATATTTCCTTCCTGTCGCTGCAGTCCGGCAAGCCCCCGCAGGAGCTGGCCCTATATGTGCAAGCCCGGCAATATGCCGAAAAAACGGGTATTGCCCCGGATGTTTTTTACGCTCTGATGAAGATGGGCTTCCCCAGGGACCTGGAGAACATTCTGCAAAACGATCGGGAAGCGGTTAAACGCACCCTGGAGGAAGCAGCCGCCAAAAATATCATTGACAGCAGGTTACTGCAAAATCAAAATGTAATAATCAAGCAGTTGGATAATGCCCTGGCAGAACTGGTGTTGGACAAAAAGCTTCGAAAATCTGAAACCGCGTTTGGTGAAATATTGGGGCTGGCCATCCCGGACCGGAATACACCATCGAGGGCGATCATATCCTGCCCGTAGTGTGGAACCGGCGCCTGCATTTGTTCTGGCTGATTTTTACGGAAAAGGCCATGCAGACAGATATAACCATGCCGGCTGAAAATGAGACGTTGGCTAAGGCACCGAAATACTGGCAGGTCAAGCTGGCCTGGAGCGAGTTTAAGAAAAATAAATGGACAGCCAAGAAAATGTCCAGGCTCTACTGGAATTTACCTGCCTTCTTTAAAGATAATATTGATTATATCAAAGACGGAATCTATTTCTACAGCAAACCGGATCAAAAAATAGTTAATTCAAACGGCAGGGCGACAGAGATAAATAAGCTGAACCTGGTTTTAACTTACAAGGGTACGCCTAATTTCAGGTTTGATTTTATCAACAGCAATACCGAGCCCACCGTTGATAGCGGTTATGGGATTGATCCTGCAGTATACGCGCCGCCCGGCACAGCGATTGAAAAAAGCCTGTTCCGGGGGGATTCCGGTCTTTACCGGGACGACGCGAACAATCCCATTTTGGGGCAGACCCTTTATGGCCAGTACAGCCTGGCAACAAATTCAGATTATCAATACAACCCGCTGAAAGATTCGTTTTTCTTCCAGGATCCACAGAATACGCTTTTCGCCCTCTACGAAAGGGAACTGGTGGAAGACAACCTTAACCTTAAGGTTCCAGAGGACACTGATCTGGATTTGCCTCATGATTTCTGGCGCGAGTGGTACTACGTTGAAGAACCGGTGGTCCTGCCGGAACCACAACCTGATCCCTGGGAGGACCCGCTGTGGGATCCTGAGCTGGTAACGGTGGCTGACCCAGCCGTGATCGAGGACAACCCCGTGGATGAGGTGACCGCTGTCTTCGGGGAGATCGCAGGCAGGGAAGGGACTTACCTGTTGTTGCAAGAGGAAGTTTACAAAGGCACAGAGGTGCTAAGAAATATTCCCGCCAGCCATACCAGTTATAACTGGACAACCCCGGGAGGAGCATCTGGCCGGTCCTTGGCATTGAAATCGTTAAGGTTTGGCACCGCGGCATTGCGGCTTGGCGCGAACCCGGCCGGTTTTGGCGGGGACACCAACGTGCCGGTGAGAGCTAAAGCCAATGCAGGCCTTGCGGATGCAATTCCAGATGCCGGCAGGGTCAATGTGTTCGGTGTGGATTCCTATACCAACAAAAAGTACCATTATGAAGACCGCTATACTTTTTCGGCCTATTTCCACCCGCAGGTCCAGGAATTGATCAGGCAGCTTAATTTCAGTGGTGTTGAAGGTATGCTTGCCCGTGCGCTGCAGTCCCCGGCAGATACCATGTATTTTAAGGAGATGTACGCGCCTGATGCCAAGCTGGTGAAGGATATTTATCCTGCCGACGTGGTGGATTTCAAGTACGGCGGCGCTTACTCGCAGTATAACTGGGAGCTGTTCTTCCACATTCCGGTGCTGATCGCGGTAAAACTTTCCAACGACCAACGTTTCGAAGAGGCAAGAAAATGGTTCCATTATGTTTTTGATCCCACCAGCAGCGAGGGCGGGGGCAAGGAGCGCTTCTGGCTGGCAGTTCAAGCCATTTTATGACCAGGCCATGAAGCCCATCCAGACCCTGGACGACCTGATGAACAGCGCGGTGGAGCTGGCCGAACAGGTTGATAGGTGGATGAAATACCCCTTCCGGCCGCACATCATCGCCAGGATGAGACTCCTGGCCTACATGAAGCATGTGGTTATGAAATATATTGACAATCTGATCTCCTGGGGGGACCAGTTGTTCCGAAGGGATACCATTGAGTCAATCAACGAAGCGACCCAGCTCTATGTTTTGTGCGCAAAAATACTCGGCGAGCGGCCGGAAAGTGTACCTCCCAGAGCGATGCCGGAAGTGCAAACCTTTGATGACCTGGATGATAAGCTGGATGCCTTCTCCAACGCCATGGTGGATATTGAACTGTATATCGAACCTTCGGCGCCCCCCGCATCAACCACGGGAGCCGGTGGCAGCCTGGGCAAGATGGCCTATTTCTGCATCGCCAAAAATGAACACCTGGTTGAGTACTGGGACACGATCGCCGACCGCTTATTTAAAATCCGCCACGGGATGAACATTGAAGGCATTGCCCGCCAGCTGCCGCTGTCTGAGCCGCCTATCGATCCGGCGCTGCTGGCCAAAGCGGCCGCAGCCGGGATCGACCTCAGCAGTATCATCAATGATGTCACTGCCGTGAAGCCTTTTTACCGCTTCAATATCTTGCTGCAAAAGGCCAATGAACTGTGCAATGATGTGAAAATGCTTGGCAGCGCACTGCTCGCCGCGCTGGAAAAGAAAGATGCCGAAGCGTTGGCTTTGATGCGTCAAGTTCATGAAATACACCTTCTTGAAGCGGCAAGAGAGGTCAAGGCCGGTCAGGCCGATGAGGCAGCCGAGACCCTGGAGGCTTTGAAAAAACAAAAAGACGTTGTCCAGCTAAGGTACAATTATTATTCGACAAGACCTTATATGAATGAGAAAGAGAAGCAGCACCTGGACTCCCTGCAGTTGGGCATGGTATTCCAGATCCTGCAGGGGGAGATGGATACCATTGCGGCAGTCTGTGCGGCAGTGCCGGAGTTCAAGCTTGGGGTCCCCACCACCGTCGGCGCCACTTTCGGCGGGGCCAATCTCGCATCCGTGCTCAGGGCGGTAAGCTCCTTCCTGGGGATCATGGCCGGCGTCAACAATACCCAGGGTGCCATGAGTTCTGTGCGCGGGGGCTATGACCGCAGGAGTGATGACTGGAAGTTCCAGGCTGATTCAGCCTTCAAAGAGCTGGCAATGCTGGACAAGCAGATCGCCGCGGCGGAGATCCGCGCCGCGATCACCCAAAGCGAACTCGGCAACCATGACCTGCAGACGGAAAAATCCAAAGAGATCGGGAAATATTTAAGCAGCAAATACACCAATGAGGAATTATACGACTGGATGGTGGGACAAATTGCCACCGTCTACTTCCAAAGCTACCAGCTGGCCTATGACCTGGCCAAAAAGGCCGAGCTTTGTTACCGCTGGGAGCTGGGCATAAGCGATACTTCTTTTATTCAGTTCGGCTATTGGGACAGCTTGAAGAAGGGCCTTTTGAGCGGGGAAAAATTGCAGTATGACTTGCGGCGGATGGATGCCTCCTATATAGAGCACAACAAGAGGGACTTTGAACTCACAAAACACATTTCAGTAGCCCTGTTGGATCCGGTTGCCCTGCTCAGTCTGAGAACAACTGGGAAGAGCACGGTAACAATACCGGAGACGCTCTTTGACTTTGATTACCCCGGTCATTATTTCCGCCGGCTCAAAACCGTTTCCCTGAGCATTCCCGGCGTGGCGGGACCGTATGTGACGATCAACTGCACCCTGCGGCTTAAGGAGCATGTTACCAGGATGAATACCACAGGGGCAGTTTACGAGTGTCCGGACTATGCCGCCGACACGGCCAGGTTCAATTACGTTCCGAATGAAAATCAAGCTGTGGCCTTGAGCGGCGCCCAGAACGACAGCGGCCTGTTTGAGCTGAATCTGAGGGACGAAAGATACCTCCCCTTTGAAGGGTGCGGTGCGGTCAGCAAGTGGGACATCGAATTGGCCGAGGAGCAAGAACTGAGGTTGTTTGATTACAATAACATTTCGGATGTGATTATGCATCTAAGGTATACAGCCAAGGAAGATTCAGGCGAATTCAAAACTAGAGCCAAAGACTACCTCAAAGCAGTCATTCATGGTGTCAAATCTGCAGCAAATGCCGTCTCGCTGGTGCAGCTGATCAGCGCCCGTTTGGAGTTCCCCACTCAATGGCACAAGTTCCTGCACCACGGGGCGGACGGCGCGGATAATATCCTGGCCCTGAATATCACTAAAGAGTACTTCCCGTTCTTCACCCAAGGTGATACGGTGAAAATCACTTATATCGACATCTATGCAAAATGCCGGACTACTGAGGACTACGTGGTAAAGCTGTCTCCTCCTGTGGGGGAATCAGCAGCGGATATCTTCAGTCTGTCTTATGCCGGGGCAACCTGCGAAATGCACTATAGCCATAAGGACGTCTCGGCTAAAACGATTGACCTGGCTAGCTCACCTGGTGCTGTCTGGCAGCTGAATTTTGGCAAAGAGACAGCTCCGGGTATCTATAGTTTTAACTGCATTACAGCTGATGAGGTTGCGGATATCTTCATTGTGCTCGGCTACAAACTCATTTAAGGATAAGAAGAGTGCTTTCGGGGGCAAGGGGAACAATCTCTTGCCCCCTGAGTGTTAAAGCTATTCTCTTGGGAAGCGCCTCCATCCACAAAGCCGGGTTGGCAGGGGTAGCCTCAGATGAAGTTAGCTAGTTTCGGAACCAGGGCCACACAGATCTCAGGGGGTTCATTTTTTCTCCCAGCTCCTTTTTTATGTCGAATAAGAAAGTAATTTGTCGGAATATTTGTTGGTTATTTTGTAGGAATTTGTTGTTTTTTTTATAGAAGATAAAAATAATTCAAAAACAAAATGAGAACCATATGCTGAAAATCCAGCCTTCCATCCAAAACCAATCACCGGCAAGGGAAAGAATTATTGCTGGAAATACTAAAGTTGAAATTATCATATAGATAATTTGACCAATCGTAAATTTGCTGCTTTCATTTGCCATAATAAAGTCCTCCCATGCATTATACTTAATAACACAAAGGAAATTATATTATTCTAGCGTGGTGACTAATCGTAATCAGTGGGTATATCAAAAACAATAAGTCCCTTGACCGGACGGAAATGTTTTATATTCCTGGTTATAAGGTTTGCATTCTGATCCAACGCTGTGGCGGCAATTATAGCATCGATAGGTGTAAGACCATGGTTGCGGTGAAGTCTTAATAAATACCCTGCCTGCCGGGCAATGGCCACAGTAACTGGCAGAACCTTAAACAGCTTTAAAAAATTTTTTGTGCTTTCTTCTACGGCTGGGTTCTCCATACTCTTACCCGCATACAATTCCATTTCTGAAACCGAGGAAATAATGACCGGAACCCCGCTATTAAAAACTGTCTCAAAAAAGTCGGAGGCGGGTTTGTAACCGCGAAGATGATCAATTAGTACGCTTGTGTCTAATAATAAATCAGTCAATCCCAAGTTCCTTCCATCTTTCGTTATCCTCAGATCTTAGCCGCCTAACAAACTCTTCTCCTGACTCTTTCATATCTGCCCATATCCCTGAGGTTTCCTGCAATACCTTTAGAACTTTTACCGGGTCGTGGCTTGATTTGACTTTCTCAGGGAAAACTACTACTCCTTCCTCAGTGAGCTTTACCTGCAAAACATCACCAGCTTTTATCCCTAATTTTCTTCTTGCTTCAACAGGCAGTGTGATCTGCCCTTTTGAAGAAATGCGTGTCTCCATAATAGAAAGCAACTCCCTTACTATCTTTACTTTCTTTACTATAGTGCATCAGGTAAGGAATATCAAGTAGGGGAAAGAAAAATGACCATGCCGGCCGGAACCATCCTGATGGGGACGGCAAGCCGGCAGCGGAAAAGCTGGACGACAAAACAGTAGAGTATTTGATCACAATCGAAGAGGGGGACCGGCCGCTGCCGGAAGGCTGGAAAGTGTTCAAGGAGCGGCGTTTCTAAAAAATAACCGTTTCCGGGCTCAAACTGTACCCGGAAGCGGTTTTTTGTTTAATGTAACCCCCTGTGATAATTGGTAAACGATGAACTGGTTCAGGCTAACATTTTCTTCTTTTGCTCTCTCGGAAAGGTTTCGGTGGAGAGATTTCGGGATCCGGATCCGAAGTTGTCCTGAATACTCGTTAGTGATCGGTTCCGGCACCGGGTGGCCTAATTCCAAACAGGTTTCAATCCAGCTTTTTTTCTCGTCCTCTACGTTAGCCAGTGCCTCCTCCGGGGTTTCCCCGTCAGACATGCATCCCGGAAGGTCTGGGATTGAGGCCAGCCAGCCGCCTCCTTCATCCACAGCAAGTTTTCTTAATTTAATTTCGTAAGGTAAGTTAAGATAATAATCCAGGCTTTTCATTGTTAGCTTTCCCCCATTATCCAAATCTATATTGTCCTCGGAAACGGGCGGATTTTAGAGGGATGCCTTTTGGGGCCGCTGGGGAGGTCGGGTTTACTCTTTATGCTACCAGGGGAACCGCCAGGACTCTCGAACAAGCCGGTTTGCAGGTAATTCCCGTTAAGAAGATCCATGAATCAGATGGCGATAATACCCAAACCATTCAGGAAAGCGGCAAGATAAGTTATATTATATCCACTTCCTCCAAGGGCAGGCTGCCCAGCAGGGACAGCGTAGCTTAATTATTGTTCCAACACGTCATCTCTACTGATCCTGACCATTTGACTGCCGTTATCGAATATCTCCAGCTTACCGCCTTCCTGTACTGTGCGCCAGGAGCAGTCATGGTGGGGAGGTTCGTTTTTTGAAAAAGCATTTAATGGCAAAGTTTGTTGGAACAGTTAAACCTTTTCGGCATTGCTATCAGCCCATGACTTCAGCTGATAAGTTTGTTATTTCCCCAGTTCACTTACTGCCTCGGAGATCCTATCATTGGAAATACCACCCTGGAAGCGGGGCTGACCGTTAATAACAATCAAAGGGAGGTTTACCTGAACCATGATCGGCGCAATCTCCGGGTAATTCTTCATCTCATTACTTAGCACATCCACGTAGGTGTACTGGATCGCCGGGCCAAAATTTTTGACTAGCTTCTCCTTGAGTTCTTCACCTTGTTCTTGCATAGTCTTTGCAGGATCACAGCATGCGCCCGCAGAGGATGCCTCGCAGCAGCTAAGGGTAGGCTTTGGACCGTTAGTACCGAATACGGTAACGCTAACCTCTTTCATTTATTCATTTAAATATGTGTCTTCTTTAAATATTGCTCGTAATTAAATGATACACCTTAGGGTTGAGTGCCGTTTGCTGCAAATTTTCCGGCGTGTGGCCCACAAACCCTAAGCAAGTAGACAATTAGCCTTTAATTTCCTCCATCCAATTAAACTGATCCGCAATTTTACCAGACTGAACGCCGGTGATGAAATCAAAAAGCTTTTGGGCAAATTCACCGGTTTGGTTATTGTTGATCACGATTTTTTGTCCCTTCCAGGTTAGCTCGCCCACAGGGGAGATGACCGCAGCGGTACCGGAGCCGAAGACTTCTTCCAACTCGCCTTTTGCGTGGGCTTCAAATACTTCTTCAACAGAAATCTGGCGTTCAGATACCTTGATCCCCCAGCTACGGCATAATTCGAGAACAGTCTTGCGGGTGATGCCTCCTAAAATACTGCCGTTGAGTGCCGGTGTAACGATTTCACCATTAAACTTGAAGAGTATATTCATGGTCCCTACTTCTTCAATATATTTGCGGTGGACTGCATCTAACCAGAGAACTTGTCCGAAACCTTCAGCATAAGCTTCCTGTTGTGCGGCTAGACTCATGGCGTAATTAGCCGGTGTTTTCGCTTCACCCAGCCCGCCTTTAGTAGCCCGGACATATTTATCTTCGACTTTAATGCTGATCGGATTAAAGCCGGTTTTATAGTAAGCGCCGACCGGGGAAAGGATAATAAACAATTTATAGCTATCCGCTACCTTGACGCCAAGCTGCGATTCATCAGCGAAAACAAGGGGTCTGATATAAAGGGAAGTACCGGGCTTGCCTGGAATCCAGTCCTTCTCTAAAGCTAAAAGTGTAAATAAAGCCGTATGGATATCTTCAACATCCATTTGGGGAATTTGCAGGAAGTGTGCGGAGCGGTTAAACCGGTTCAAATACTCATAGGGTCTGAATACCCAAACCCTATTGTCAGCTGAGCGAAAAGCTTTCATGCCTTCAAAAATTGCTTGTCCATAATGAAGGCTAAGCATCGCCGGGCTGATCGGAAAATCGCCATAAGGGACGATGCGCGGGGAATGCCAGCCTTTTCCCGTCGTATAGTCCATTACAAACATGTGATCAGTAAAAATTTTACCAAAAACGAGTTCTTGGCCGATAGGTAAAGAACTCGTTTTCTCTGCTTTGGTTAAAGCAATTTCGATCATAATACACCCTCCGTTGATCTCACTAATTAAATAAATTTTAGCCCTAATAAAAAAATAATTCAATTAATTATACTCTAATTTCGGCAGTTTTGGAGTTTACTGATATAATTATCGAAAAGACGAGCTGTCAGAGTTTGAGTCTCGCTAGGGGTTTCTGCCCGACGCGAAATCCATTATTGTGTTGGCGTACAAAGTGTTATCAAGCTGCGAGAGTTCGAGCTGGACTACGGCTCTTAACGGCTATCTTGACTTGCAGGGGTTCGCTCGTTCAACGTCATATCGTGCAGCACGGTTTCTAGAGAACAACTATGGTGCTAAGGTGGCGACTATCCCGATAGCCTATCCGTTTGAAATGCACAATGATCGCAAAGCTGTGGCTGATTTTTCCCATAGGCACGCGGCGGTTGCTGCAGGATTGGGGACGTTTGGCCGTCACAATCTGGTAATTCACCCCCGTTTTGGCACTCGGGTTAATTTTGTCAGTATAATTTCCAACCTTGATATGGAGTCTACACTGCAAAAGCACGAAGATTTGTGTGTTCGCTGCGATTTATGTGTTGAAAACTGCCCGGGAAGAGCTTTAGATCATGAAGGTATAACTGATGTAATGAAGTGTATGAAAAATTCATTGCCCTATGGTCTGGTAGAAGATATTGGATTTTGGATTCAGTTTGCAAATAGCTCGCCGGAGGAACAAAAAGAGATGCTCATGCGTGAAAGATATGCGAATCTCAAACAATCAGCACATTTAGGCAACCAGTACATGTGCTTCAATTGCATGAAAACATGTCCGGTAGGGTGTTAAATAGAGCGAAAGATAGTAGTTGTAAATGTCATTTCACGGAAAATTCAACCGCCTAGGGTAACATCCTGGGTCTCATACCATCGCAAAGCCTGATAGAACTGTTCCGGCGTAAAATTGGGCCACATTTCATCTACCACGTAAAAATCGGCGTATATCGACTGAACCGGCAGGAAACCGCTGAGCCGCCTGCGGTTGCCCCAGCGAATAATCAGGTCGACGCGGGAGATATCTGCTGAGGCAATTGAATTAATTATATTTCCAGCCTGGTCCTCAGCCTGGTAGTCCCTGTTCATTAAAGCCTTGTTCAGGTCCCATTTCCAACCATAATTAACCAGGAAATTTATTTTAATTAAATCCTTGCCGAAAGTATGTCTCTTAATGAAAGGAACCAGTTCGGTTGGAAAAAGTGGTGAGGTGGAATCACCGATAACCAGTAACGATGCATCCCTGTTGGAAAGTAGCTTTACAGCGTCAACACAGGCTTTTTGGAAAGCCTTGCGCTGAATTGACGGGCGTTTAGTGTTATCCTGCGTAAAACCGTAAAAGGTGAGCTCGGGAATGCCCAGTTCCAGGCATAGTTCATACAGCATCAGACCGGGCTGCAGGCCTTTTTCATACCCGGCTTCCTTCGGCATGCCGTTGTTTACCGACCATCTTCTGTTGCCGTCCGGAATCACTCCAATATGCTTCGGCAGTCGCTTGAATTTTTGCCAGGCCATTTGATCACCCACCTCATCTATTATGATTTCCCCAAATGGTTTGAAATAATAACCTGAAGGGTGAACATTTAGAAATAACTGAAGTGGCGACCGGAGGCCGTCTATTGTTAGGCTGGTGAAAGCGCATGCTGCAGTTCAGAAAGGTAACCTTGACATGGCGAAGGGCTTCAAAAATGCTTGAAGCCCTCATCGTAAAGTGCATGCCCGTCCAGGTCGCAGACCTCGCCCTGTTTCGCCCTGGCGACAACCTGGCCTATTTTTTTGACTGGCAATTGATATTTAGCTAATCGAGCCTCCTGCTCAGGCGGGACGGTAAATAATAGCTCGTAGTCTTCCCCGCCCTGCAGGGCAAAATCGATAGCCGGAACATTTAATTGGCTCGAAAATTTGCCGAGCTGAGCGGAAATTGGCATTGCGGCCGGGTTGATTTTGATCGCCACTTGAGAGCTGATCGCAATTTCCCAAACTTTTTTGACCAGGCCGTCACTGACATCGTTTAACGCTGAAGCAAGCCTGTTGATCGCCAGTATTCGCCCCAGTTCAAGCCTGGGCTCTGGGGCAATATGCCTTTTTATTAGATAACTTTCAATTTCAGGAGCAAGTTGGCCGCGTAAGCCTGCCAGCATAATTTTCAGGCCGGCAGCGCTGTCCCCCAGAAAACCTGACACGTAAACCAGGTCACCCGGGTTGGCGCCGCGACGAAAGATAATTTCGTCTTTTTTTACCTGTCCGGTAACGGTAATGGCAATAGCGATTTTATTCTCGGCCCCGACTGTATCCCCGCCAATTAAGTGTGCTCCATGGGTTAGGGCCAGGTCTTGCATCCCTTGATAAAAGTCCTCAACGAACTGTACTTTTGTATGCCCAGGCAGGGAGATGGATACGAGGTAGTAGAGGGGTTCCCCTCCCATCGCGGCAATATCACTTAGATTGACAGCCAGTGATTTTCGGCCTAGGTGATATGCATCGGTAAAATCCATGCTAAAATGGACTCCTTCTACCAGCATATCGGTGGTGATAATTTCATAGTGGTCGCCGGCCTCGATCACGGCAGCGTCATCTCCAATACCGGCGACAATCTTGGGATTGGTAATTAATACCTTTGAATGAATCAGGTCGATAATTTTTCCTTCGCCCAATTTATTGATTTCCATTACGCCCGGTCCTCCAGCGGCCCTACTTTCCCTGCTGCAATTTTTTTGAATTCGTCAAAACTTAAATTATACAGTGCATCTAAGAAAGCCTGGGCAAAACTGCCCGGCCCCCGGCTCATCCCGGCTGCTTTTTCAGCTGCCGCGCCATAAAAAGCCAGGCAGGCTAGAGCACCCAGGGCCCGGTCAGCGCTGACGGCCGCAAAGGCTCCCATCAGCGAGCTTAAAGCGCAGCCGGTCCCGACCACCGTTTTAAGTAAACTATGGCCGGTTTTGTTTTGGTATATTTTGACGTCGCTGCGCAGGTAATCAGTCTCGCCGGTGGCAACTATCACGGCGCCGGTCGCTTTGGCAAGTGCCTGCATGGCCGCCAAATCCACCCCGGCAGCAAGGCTGTCTACACCCTGGGTCATTCCGGAAACACCCATCAGGGAGTTGATCTCCCCGTAGTTGCCCCTGATCAGGCTGACTTTAACTTTTTGTAAAATAACGGCGGCAATATCACTGCGGTAACTTGTCGCACCTGCCCCCACCGGGTCCAGGACTACCGGTTTGTCAAACTTATTGGCAAATTCTCCGGCACACAAAAAGTAGTCTGCCTGGCGGGGATGCAGGGTGCCGATATTTAAAAGCAGTGCGCTGGAAACTTTAGCTAGTTCTTCGGCCTCCGGGCTTCCCTCCGACATGATCGGGGACACCCCTGCAGCCAGCAGCACGTTGGCCGTGAAATTAGTGACCACATTATTGGTAATGTTGTAAACAAGAGGCCGTTTACTGCTGACCTCCTCCTTTATTCCCCAGAGCTTTTCGAGCATTTTACTACTCTCCTTTCGTGCAGCTCGTTCATCGTCTTTACGGCACATAGTCTGCCGCACATGGTACAGGTGTTATCCTCTTTTTCTCCGCCTCTGGACGCCCGGATTTGTCTTGCCCGCTCAGGGTTGATCGAGAGTCGGTACTGTTCCTCCCAGTTAAGCTCTTTTCTGGCCTTGCTCATCATGTAGTCCCGCTTCAGGGCTTCCTGGTTGCCTCTGGCCAGGTCGGCAGCGTGGGCCGCGATCTTGAAGGTAACCACACCTTCTTCCACATCTTCTGTCGTTGGTAAGCCCAAATGCTCGGCGGGGGTCACATAGCACAAGAAGTCAGCCCCAAAATAAGCAGCCCAGGCTCCGCCAATTGCTGCTGTGATGTGATCGTAGCCGGGGGCGATATCTGTCACCAGCGGTCCCAGTACATAAAAAGGAGCATTGTGGCAAAGCCGCTTCATCAGCTTGATATTCGTTTCAATCTGGTTGATCGGCACGTGCCCCGGCCCTTCGACCATGACCTGGACGCCATAGTCCCAGGAGGTTTTGACCAGCTCGCCCAGCTTCATCAATTCCATCAGCTGCAGCGTATCGGTGGCATCGTTAATACTGCCGGGCCTCAAGCCATCCCCCAGGCTTAAGGTAACGTCATACTTGCGGCAAATTTTTAAAAGCTCATCAAACCGTTCGTATAGCGGGTTTTCAGCGTTGTTTCGATCCATCCAGTCCAGGGTTAAAGATCCCCCCCTGCTGACCACTTCGGTCAAGCGGGGATGTTTATCCATGGCCATCAGGATTTCCCTCGTCACGCCTACGTGGACTGTGATGAAATCAACTCCGTCTTCAGCTTGTTTCTCGATGACCTCGAAAAGGTGATTAGGTGACATGGTGCCAATATCGTCACTTTTCAATAAAACCTCGGTTGCCGCCTGGTACAAAGGCACCGTGCCCACCGGGACAGTGCTTTCTTTAATTATTTCCCGCCTGGTTTGGTCCAGGTTTCCCCCTGTGCTCAGGTCCATTACCGCATCTGTGCCGGCCTTAATCGACATCTTAAGCTTCAAGAGCTCATCTTCATAAGAACACCGGTCTTCAGAGGTGCCGATATTGGTATTTATTTTTACCGTCAGCCCCTCACCGATACCTTTGGGGATTAAGCTCTTGTGGTTGATATTGGCTGGGATCACCACTTTCCCTGCAGCTATCTGAGCCCGGATAAAATCAGGGTCAGTATTCTCCTCCTTGGCGACCTCGCGCATTTCATTGCTGATTATGCCCTCCAACGCTGTTAATAATTGCGTCATTTTCCCACATCCTCTTTATATTTTTGCTATTAAGTTACAAATGTAGTGTGTTTGACAATTTATCAAATGCTGAGGCCTGACCTGAATAAATAAAGTGCGTTTAACCATGTATTCCCAGGTTAACTGAAAGTATGTTTAAATCGTACTATTTGATATTTTCCCAATGCTGATCCGCAGATTGCCCAATTATTTTCCTGAAGGCTGCAGTTTCACGAGCAGGTTCACTACTACCCAAAATGGCGGAAATTACTGCAAGTCCATCTGCACCGGCTGCTAATACCCCGGCAGCATTTTTCAGGTTAATTCCACCAATGGCGATGACCTTGGCCGTTGGGAACTCTTTTCTGAGACAGGTTATGGATTCCAGGCCGCAAATGGGGTTGGCGTTTTTTTTGGTTGGAGTTTCAAAAACAGGTCCCACTCCAATGTAGTCTGCTCCCGTTAATAGAGCTGCGCGGCCTTCCTCATAGCTGCTGGCAGAGATGCCAATTACCTTTTCCCCCATGTATTTTTTTGCTATATCAAAGGGTAAGTCGTCCTGTCCCAAATGGACACCGTCTGCATCCACCGCCAGGGCTAAATCCAACCGGTCGTTAATAATAAGCGGTATGTTATATTGTTGAGTTAGTTTCCTTAGTTTCAGAGCTTCATCAAGCATCTCCCTGGCCGGCTTTTCTTTGGCTCTGTATTGCAAGACAGTAACTCCTGCTTGAAGACATTGCTCAACAATATCATAAAAATTGCCTTGTTTCAGGTAATAATCGTCAGTTGCCAGGTAAAGGCAGTAATCCAGTGGTTTGGGTAGTTTTAAAAATATTTCCTGCTCCAGTTCATACATTGAAAAACGGGCCTTTTTAAACAGTTCTCCGGAATAGCCCTGGATTTTAGAAAACTCCTCCAATACCCGAAGGCTTTCTTCAACCCGGTTGGCGTTTGCCTCAAGAATTTCCCTTAAATCTCCCCGAACATTTTCCATTGGATGTGGTTTATTGCCAACATCACTGCCGGATTTTCTGGAGGTAATTGCGCAAATCCCTAAACTTTTTTCACCTTCAATTAATTGATGCCTGAGTCCTTTTAGTTTAATAAAAATATCGTGATCGTTAAGATAAAACCGGCTAATCTCTTCGACCACCCTGATCCCTTCCCTGGCCCGGTTCAAATTCGCGTCAATAATTCTGAATAGCTCCATTTATTCTTCTCCTTTACAGCCGGTAATAGAACAATAAAACCCCTGCCATATTGAAGGAAGAGGTCTTTACCTTTAACAATCCTCTCCCTTCGCTGGTATTACCCAGATCAGGTTCAAAGGGTAAACTTCCTCGTCGTGAAGTTTTCTCAGCCGGACTCATCCGGCACCCCCAAGGTTATTTTTATTCAATTTACTTCAATTTACTTTAAACGACATTGTATGTCAAGTTATTTACTTTATTGGTATGGTAAGCGGCTTGGCCGTCACCAATTATTGCGGCGGCTATTCCTGCAGTTGAGGAATGGATGCTCCTTCTATAAAGCAAAATGATTGACAGATCCTGTTTAATAACTTATTATAATTTTAAAATTACAGGGATGATGAAATTAAAATGATAGTAAATAAAATTAAAAAACAAGGCTTGAGATTGACCCCTCAAAGACTGGCAATATTAGAATTACTTGATGGTAATAAAACTCACCCTTCTGCAGAAGAAATCTATCATCAATTAAAACTTAAATATCCGTCCCTGTCTCTCACTACAGTATATAACAATCTTGAAATGCTGATTAAAGCTGGTGAATTGCAGGAGATAAGAATTAGGGCTGAAAAAAGACGTTTTGATCCAAACCCCGCGCCTCACGGTCATTTTTTGTGCAGAATATGTGATTCTTTATCTGATCTGGATTCCGGTTCCATGGAAATACAGATACCATCAATGAACAATGGCTATTTGGTTGAAAATTTCAGTGTTTATTATTACGGAATTTGTCCGAATTGTTTACAAAAGGAATCATAAGAATAAAATTGAGATATATTTAATAAGAAAAATTAAGGCCTGAGTTTGCCCGGTTTGCCGGACTTCTAGTGGATATTTCAAATTATAAGGTTTCAAAAACAGGGCGCTCTGGGCGCCCTAACTTGTTTAGCAATAGAATTTAGCTGAGTACTAATATTAGTATTGAATAAGATGATATTTACATTTCTGTAGATATCGTTGCCTTTCCATTACCGGAAATATTATTATTTCGCCGGCTGTTTGGCATTTAACTAATCTACATAAACCAAGTATGTGAATAATTATCCTGGTCCTGATTAATTGATATTAGATTGCAGCGTTTCAAAAAAACCGGTTTGTTTATTATATGGGTTTTTTTTGATATAATGATGATGGTGTTTGAAAGGATTTCCCCCGGAGGGTAAAATGAACAAAATCGGCCCTTTTGCCGAGGTAATCGTAGCACTCAACACCCGGAGGACTGACCGGGTTTTTCACTACGCTGTTCCGGATGAATTTCAGGATCAGGTGACTATTGGAAGCAGGGTTATTGTTCCCTTCGGTGGCAGGCGGCTAACCGGATATGTAACAGGCTTCGGTTATCCGGATAGTACAGTAAAGGTTAAGGAGATAGCCGGTGTAATTGACGCAGAGCCGGTTTTTACTACGGAACTTCTGGAATTAGCCCGCTGGATGGCGGAAAATTATATCTGCAGCACGGCGGAGGCGCTGCAGCGCATAATCTCCCCGCGTTTTTTGGTTAAAGGCTCACGTGAAGTGAAACGAGTTTACTCAGCATTACCCAAGGATAAATCAACAGAGGAATTGTCCTCAATAGCCGGGAACTCAAAACAATCGGCTGCTTTGAAAAGAGCCCTGGCCTGCCCGGGGTTAACCCGAAAGGAACTGGCGGCGGCAGCGGAAGTATCGACTTCTGTTGTAAATGCGCTGATCAAAAAAGGCCTGTTAACAGTTTCTGCCATGAAAATCTCGCGACATGCAGTCCAGGTTGATCTGGATAATGTCGAAACTAAAAAGCTAACCTTAAACGCTGATCAAGAAAATGCTCTCGCACAGGCAGCGGGAGCGATCAGGCGGGGTGCATTTAAAACCTTTCTGCTCCATGGTGTTACAGGCAGCGGCAAGACTGAAGTATATTTGCAGGCTATTGCAGTTGCGCTGGAAGAAGGGCGACAGGCTGTGACCTTGGTCCCGGAGATAGCCCTTACTCCACAAATGATAGAACTGTTCCGGGCGCGGTTTGGCGCGCAAGTGGCGGTTTTACATAGCGCATTGCCGGGTGGGGAAAGATATGACGAATGGCAGCGGATAAAAGAAGGCGGAGCCCCTGTAGTTCTTGGGACCAGATCGGCGGTTTTTGCCCCTCTGACCAGGCCGGGGCTATTTGTTATAGATGAAGAACACGAGTCCTCCTATAAGCAGGATGACCATTTGCGCTACCATGCCCGGGAGATTGCCTTGAAAAGGGCCCAGCTTGCCGGGGCGACAGTACTGCTGGGCAGTGCTACACCTTCCTTGGAATCGCGGATCAAGACCGCAGTTGGCGGCCCTTATCAGCTGTTAAAGCTAAACGACAGGGTAGACGGGCGACCTCTTCCGCCGGTCAGGGTGGTGGACCTGCGCCGGGAAGTAAAGGAAGGAAACGGCGGTATTTTCAGCCGCACGCTGATTGCGTCAATAAACAGGCGTTTGGAAAGTCAAGAGCAGGTTTTGCTTTTTTTAAACAGGCGGGGGTTTTCCACCTTTGTGATTTGCCGTGAGTGCGGGCTGGTTTTAAAGTGCCCGCGGTGCGATATATCCCTGACCTATCACCGTGATGGGCGCTTGAGGTGCCACTACTGCAATCACCAGGTCAGGTCACCGGAACTTTGCCCTAAATGTGGTGCCCATAATATCCGGCTTTTTGGTGCAGGTACTCAGAAGGTTGAAGCAGAGGCTGTTCAGTTTTTCCCAGGGGCACGGATTTTGCGCATGGACAGCGACTCTACCGCACGTAAGGGATCCCATACCCAAATCATAAACGCTTTTCAAAAGAGGCAAGCGGACATATTGATTGGTACCCAGATGATTGCCAAGGGTCTGGATTTTCCGGGAGTGACTCTGGTTGGTGTAATTAATGCCGATACGGCCTTGCATATGCCTGATTTCCGGGCTGCGGAGAGGACGTTCCAGTTGTTGACCCAGGTAGCCGGACGCGCCGGGCGGGGAAGTTTGCCCGGAGAGGTATTGATCCAAACCTATAACCCGGAACACTACAGTATTGTTGCTGCTGCAGCGCATGACTGCGACCGGTTTTTTTTGAGTGAGATGCCGGTGCGGCGGTCCCTGGGCTACCCTCCCTTCAGCCATTTAGCCAGGCTCCTTTTTACTCATGAAGATGAAGAGGTAGTTAAAAGAAGTGCCGCGCTGGCGAAAGATACCTTGAAAAAAATTTTGTCCAGTGAGGCTCAGGGAATTTCTATACTTGGTCCCGCCCCGGCGGCACTGAGCAAGATTAAGGACAGATACCGCTGGCAACTGGTGCTTAAAGCTTCCCGCCGCAATTTATTAAGAGATGTAATAAAAGAATTCCTATCCGGGCTGGAGCGAGAGCGTGCTGTTTTCAAGCTGGCTGTCAACGTGGACATAAACCCTCAGGGGATGCTATAGAAGGAGGAAAAGTGAGTTGGCGGTATATAAAATAATTGAAGTGGGAAATAAAATCCTAAGGGATCATGCGAAGAAGGTTCCAAAAATAACCCCAAATATTCTTAAACTTCTAGATAACATGGCTGAAACAATGTACGACGCCAAAGGCGTAGGTCTGGCTGCACCACAAGTGGGTGTTTTAAAGCGGGTAATTACTGTGGATGCAGGTGATGGATTAATTGAATTGGTTAATCCTATAATATTAAAATCTGAAGGACATGAGACTGACAATGAAGGATGCCTTAGTGTACCTGGCACTACCGGAGATGTCATTAGGGCAGCAAAGGTAGAGGTAAGCGGATGGGACCGCACCGGGGCAGAGCGCGTGATCAATGCCAGTGGTCTGCAGGCCAGGGCGCTGCAGCACGAGATCGACCACCTGGATGGTGTCTTGTTCATTGACCGTGCCATAAATATAAAGAAAATTTAGCGGCAATAAGAAAGATTTTGAGGGATGAGAGATGCGAGTAATTTTTATGGGCACACCTGATTTTGCAGTGCCGTCACTTAGGGCTTTAGTTGAGTCGGGACACACTGTACAGGCTGTTGTCACCCAGCCTGACCGGCCCAAGGGCCGCGGAAAAAAGGAGGCTCCCCCCCCGGTTAAAGAGGAGGCTCAGGCTTTAGGCCTGCCGGTGCTTCAGCCTTTAAAGGTGAAAGACCAGGATTTTATCAAGTCATTGCAAGGTTTTTCGCCAGAAATAATTGTGGTGGTGGCCTACGGTCAGATCTTGCCCAGGGATATTCTTTTATTACCTGAATATGGCTGTGTTAATGTTCATGCCTCCTTGCTGCCCAAGTACCGGGGCGCTGCACCGGTACACTGGGCCGTGATTAACGGTGAGCAGGAAACCGGTATTACAACCATGTTTATGGACGAGGGTTTGGATACCGGTGATATAATCCTTCAGGAAAATACGCCGGTCTCTGATAAGGATACAGTAGGAACTATACATGACCGGCTGGCCGAAATGGGCGCCCGGCTGTTGAGCAAAACACTGGACCTAATCGAGCGGGCACAGGCGCCACGGACACCCCAGGGTGATCAGTCTTCTTACGCTCCGATGATTACCGGGGCAGATGAGTTGATTCAGTGGAATAAGCCTGCCCGGGATATTTTTAACCATATTCGGGGCATGGATCCCTGGCCTGGTGCACGTACTTTCCTAGGGGGCAAGAGATTGAAGATCTGGCGTGCCCATGTCATTGAAGAAAACCAGGCACAAGAGTATCCGCATTCCGAACCTGGACAAATACTTGGAACCGGGCGGGAGGGTCTTACGGTCCTAACTGGTAAAGGCATAATTGTTATTGACGAACTGCAGCTGCAGGGGGCAAAAAGGATGATGACGGCTGACTTCTTAAGAGGAACACCTGGTATTTTAGGGAGCGTCCTGACAAATGAGCCTGACCGGGGAGGCGGCCGCAAGTGAAAGCAGCTACTTTCGAGCATGTGCGTAAAAGGCTTTTTGTCGGTCTTTTAAGTGCCGGCCTGATCGGGACAGTATTACTTTTGGCTGCAATATGGTATTTTGCAGCCAATCCTTCCAGAAGTATGCTGCACCAGATATTGCTGCTTGCTCTTGGTACGATGTTGGTGGGTGGTATCGTGGTTGCAGGCTTTGGTATCGGAGGGATTATCCTGACCATTCTCTATGCGAGGGATATTTCCGCACTCAAAGGGCCAATCAGGGTGGCAGTTAATCTCTTCTTTCCATTGGCCCTGGCGCTTGGCCGTTTTTTTCATATTGATAAGGATAGGATTAAGCATTCTTTTATTGAAGTGAATAATTTTCTGGTTAAATCCAAAGCACTCAGACTATCTCCCGGACAAATCCTCCTGCTTGCGCCACACTGCCTGCAAAGAAGCGACTGCCCTTATAAGATTACGGTAGAAATTGATAACTGCCACCGCTGTGGCGGCTGTACAGTTAATGACCTTTTAGAATTAAGAGATAAATATGGAATTAATATGGGTATGGCCACAGGAGGAACGCTTGCTAGAAAATTTGTTCGTGATTATCGTCCTCGCGGAATTGTGGCTATCGCTTGTGAGCGTGATCTTACCAGCGGTATTCAGGACTCCAACCCGATCCCGGTGCTTGGAGTTACCAATGAGCGTCCTAATGGTCCTTGCTTTAACACCCGGGTTGAAGTGCCTCAGGTTGAGGAAGCGATATGTTTTCTAATAAAAGATAAAGAGCGGCTGGCCGGCTAAAAATATTAGCTGCCTGGAAAGGATGAAAATAGTGCCCCAAATATCAGCCAGGGAATTGGCTTTGCAGGTACTTAGATCCGTTGATGAAAAGAGCGCCTATGCCAATCTGGCTTTGAACCAGGTATTGGAAAGATACCGGCCCGGCAAGCTTGACCGGGCTTTTGCCACTGAACTAACGTACGGGACTTTGCGCACTCTTAATACGCTGGACTGGGTGTTGGCCAAATTTGTCAAGAAGCCACTAACCAGCCAAACGGTAGCGCTACGCAATATTTTACGACTGGGAGTATATCAGCTGATGTTTATGGATCGGGTGCCTCCCTCTGCCGTTTGTAATGAAGGGGCAGAGATGGCGCGCCGGCACGGGCATCCTGGGTCAGTCAAGTTTGTAAACGGTGTATTGCGGAACGTGACGCGGAGGATTAAGGAGATCAGGTTTCCTGAAATTGAACAGAACCCTGTTGAACATATTTCCCTGCGTTATTCACATCCGGTCTGGTTGGTAGAACAATGGCTAAAGCTTTTTGGCCTGGAGGAAACAATTTTGCTTTGCCAGGCTAATAATGAGCCGGCTCCAAACACGGTGCGGACGAATACCCTTAAAAATACCCGGGAGGGCCTAACGGCCAGGTTGACCGAAGATGGACTAACGGTTCGCGAGACCAACTATGCCCCGGAGGGGCTGAATATAGCTAGTTTTTATTCTCTAAATTCGCTGGCTGCTTTTCATGAAGGATTATTTCAGGTGCAGGATGAAAGTTCCATGCTGGCTGGGAGGGCCTTGATGCCTTCTCCAGGGGCTTGTGTAGTAGATGCTTGTAGCGCACCAGGCGGTAAGACAACCCACCTGGCTCAGTTAATGGATAACCGGGGTGAAATCCTCTCGGTGGATATCCACCCGCATAAGCTGAATTTAATAAAAGAGAACTGCGAGCGCCTCGGCATCGGCATAGTCCAGGAGCTTGCTGCAGATGCCAGAGAATTACCAAAAAACTTGCAGGGATGGGCTGATTTTGTCCTAATTGATGCCCCTTGCAGTGGACTGGGGGTATTAAGGCGCCGGCCGGACGCACGCTGGCGCAAGGAGCCTGACCAAATTCCGGCTATCGTTAAATTGCAGGCGGAAATTCTAACAAACGCGGCCTGCTGCCTGAAAGAAGGAGGAGTGCTGGTCTACAGCACTTGTACAATCAACCATGAGGAAAACCAGGGACAGGTTGAAAAATTTCTAGGCCTGCACCCGGATTTTGTGCCGGAGGATTTGTCTCAATTCCTTCCGGTGATTTTGGACTTAAAAGGAACAATGCCCCACGGTTATTTGCAGTTATTGCCCCACCGGCATGGTATGGACGGCTTCTTTATATCCCGGATGAGAAAAAGGGTTAAAGTAAAATGATAGAGAATAGTTTTAAGAAGGAAGGTTTCTGCTGCTATGGCGCTCAAAATTAACCTGCGAGACCTCACCATGCCTGAACTGGCTGTCTTGTGTCAGGAGCTGGGAGTCGAACAGTACCGGGCAAGGCAAATAGCAAGCTGGATCTTTCTAAAGGGAGCCAAATCCTTTGACGAGATGTCTAACTTGCCCCAAGATTTCCGCAGACGTCTGGCCGCTATAGCGAGGCTAGGACATTTAAATATTTTGGCCAGGCAGGTAGCCCGGGCTGGGGATACTATCAAATATCTTTTTGAAATGGAGGACGGGCAAGCTGTGGAAAGTGTTTTGATGAAGCATAGCTATGGCAACTCCGTTTGTGTTTCTACCCAGGTCGGCTGTCGGATGGGTTGCCGCCTTTGCGCCTCCGGATTGGAGGGCCTGGTCCGCAACCTTAGTCCTGGTGAAATATATGGGCAAGTTATTGGGATTCAAAAAGATAATGGTGAGCGGGTAAGTCATGTGGTAGTAATGGGTTCCGGTGAGCCTCTGGATAATTATGAAGCAACACTGACCTTTATAAAGAATGTCACTGCCCCTTATGGGCTTAACATCGGCCAGCGCCATGTCACGGTTTCTACCTGCGGCCTGGTACCCCGGATTAGAGATCTTGCCGGGGAAAAGCTGGCGATTACCCTGGCCGTGTCGCTGCATGCCCCGGAGGACCATTTGCGCAATGCCCTGGTGCCAATTAATAATAAATATCCGCTTCATGAATTGCTCGCGTCCTGCCGTGATTACGCCGTGCAGACCGGGCGCCGCGTAACCTTTGAATACGCACTTATAGCCGGCTTAAACGATAGCCGGGAGCACGCTGTCAAGCTAGGCCGGATCCTGGCGGGGATGATGTGTCATGTGAATGTTATCCCGGTTAATCCGGTGCCGGAGCGGAGTGTCAGACCACCTTCGAGGCAACAGGTCGAGTCGTTCCAAAATACCCTTGAGGCGATGGGGGTAAATGCGACAATTCGGCGCGGGCTTGGTGGAGATATAGATGCTGCCTGCGGGCAATTGCGGCGAAGGGTCATGAACTGTCAATAATATTCAACGAATAGCTGCGGGGGGTGGTTATCTTGGGAGTATTCTCAGGTCTGGAAGGAAGCCTGGAAAAGTATATTGAAGGTTTTTTTAAGGGTAAGTACAAGGGGCATGTTGAGCCTGCTGAGATCGCCAAGCGGCTAGCAAGAGAGATGCGGGACCACCGGCGGGTGAGTGTTAATAAAATTTACGTTCCCAACCTGTATAAAGTCCACCTTAGCTCCCCCGAATACGATCAAATCTCGACGCTTGTATCGGCATTGACCAGGGAACTGCAGGATTATGTCCAGCAGAAAGCAATCGAAAAAAGATATACGTTAACCGGCCCGCCGGCTGTGAGTTTTGACAATGATAGTCAGCGAAGTGCCGGCAGTATTGAAATAGAATCGGGATTCAGCGAGACTCCTCCGGAGGATGATCGAGCTGTTGCGGAAAAAACGCCGCTTGAGCAGACTCAGAAGTTTCGGCTTAATAAAGATAACTTAGCAATGAACCAGACTCAAGATACTTCTGGCCGGCTGCGGATTGAAGACGGTCCGGACCGGGGCAAATGTTTTAATCTTGGTAAAGAAACACTTGTATTGGGGCGTCGTGCAGGTTGTGATATTGTTTTTAAAGATTCCAGCGTATCACGCCGCCATGCGCAAATCGAATGGCACCGTGGTCAGTATACCATAACTGATCTAGGGAGTACCAACGGTACCAAGGTTAACGGGGTTAAGGTGACGGCCAGAGTTCTTGAGCCCGGTGACAAATTGGCTTTAGGGACTACTATCTGCGCCTTTAAGGTGGAATAAAATGTTTGCATTGTCTATTGTGGTTTTGAGGTACGTTTTTTTACTGCTCTTATTTCTGTCCATTTTAAAGTTAATCAAATGGATGATCAGGGACCTGAAAAAAATAGCCTCGCAAAATGAAGATAAACGGCCCGGCCACCATCGGGCGGGAACACTTGCCGCTGAAACAGGTGCAGGAGCAGAATTAGTTGTTGTTGAGAGTTCATTGCCGGAACTCAAGCCCGGAATAGCTATTGCCGCCGGCCAGGAAGTTCTTTTGGGCAGAGATGGAAGTTGTGATATAAATATTGGCGCTTCATTTGCTTCTGCCAGGCATGCGCGGATATACTTAAAGGAAGGACAATACTGGTTGGAGGACTTCAAGAGTACAAATGGTACTTTCTTAAACGAGATCCAGGTGAGCGGGCCAATTGTTTTGGCAAATGGTGATAGAGTCCGGATCGGGAGCGTTATTTTTCAGTTTGTGAGGTGGGGGTATGAGGTGGACGCAGGTAACTGATACAGGGTTAGTCAGGAAGTTAAATGAGGATAGCCTGTATGTTTCTCCGGAGATAGGCCTGCTTGCGGTTGCCGACGGAATGGGTGGTCATCAGGCGGGTGAGGTCGCCAGCGGTATGGCTATGCGAACGTTGGAAAGTGAATTGCCCCGCTTGCTACGGATAGGTGTATCACCGCAAAAAGCTTTATTAGATTCTGTTAACAAGGCCAACGTCTCAATACATGAGCGATCTTTGCTTAATCAGGAACTAAAAGGTATGGGCACAACAATCACTGCTTGCTTAAAGCAAAAAAGCAACTTGTTTATCGCTCATGTAGGCGACAGCCGGGCTTATCTGCTGCGCAACGGCAACATCCACCAATTAACCCAGGATCATTCATTGGTGCAGGAACTTCTTCGAAATGGTGGAATTAACGAAGAGCAGGCTATGCTGCATCCACAGCGCAATGTGTTAACCAGGGCGCTGGGCACTGAGCAATCGGTCCAGGTTGACCTTGATATACTCAGAGTCCTTCCGGGAGATTTACTGTTGCTCTGTACGGATGGTTTGACCCGTTATCTTAGCCAGGATGAACTGTCATCTGCAATAAATTCTGCTCCAGATACCGATGTTGCAGTGCATATTCTCCTTAGCAAGGCGCTGGAGAGTGGAGGAGCAGATAACATTACCATTATTTTAGCCGAGATTTAATATTTTTACTGTTCAGGTGTTGTGGAGGAAGAATATGACTCCCGGTAGTACAGGCCGCCAGGCAGAATTAAAATTGATCCTGTGGGCAGGACTTTATATGATGACCGGCATGCTCCTGCTTTATCTTGGCGCTGCCGGAGAACGACAGCCGCAAACTATTTTGGTTGGAGCTGCGACTGTATTTGCCTTTCTGCTGGTTAGCTTGTACTGGCGTTACACCGGGTATCACGGGGACTGTTTTTTACTGCCGGTGATTGCCTTACTTTCTTCTACCGGGCTGGTTTTCTTATTCCGGTTGGATCCGGCTTACGCTACCCGCCAGTTCGTCTGGCTGTTAGCCGGCCTCGTGGCACTGGTTTTAACCACCAGATATCTGGTTAATTTCCGGTTTTTAGGTGATTATAAGTATATTTACGCACTGGCTGGAATGGTTGCCCTGGTTTTACCTGTGTTTTTCGGTAATGAGCAGGGGGGTGCAAAAAGCTGGCTGGATCTCGGCTTATTTCAATTGCAGCCCTCTGAATTTGTAAAAATCCTGGTGGTGCTTTTTCTGGCCAGTTTCCTGACAGAAAATAAAGCTGTTTTAACCGCCGGAACGCGAAATTTGGGCTGGCTTTCGCTACCCGGTCCGCAGGAGTGGGGACCGCTGGCTGTTATGTGGGGTATTTCACTTTTGCTGCTGGTCTTTCAAAAGGACCTTGGCGCTGCGTTAATTTATTTTAGCACTTTTCTGACCATGGTGTACGTGGCCACCTCCCGTTTTTTCTACGTTCTTTTTGGGTTGGGGCTTTTTATGGCGGGAGCGGGGGCGAGCTTTTATCTTTTCGATCATGTAAGGACCAGAGTAGAGATCTGGCTGAATCCCTGGCCACATATCGAAACTACCGGTTATCAGGTGATCCAGTCTCTTTTTGCGATCAATTCCGGCGGAGTATCGGGGGCGGGTTTTGGGCAAGGCTTCCCTGAATATATTCCTGCTGTGCACACTGACTTTATTTTTTCTGCCATTTGTGAGGAGTTAGGCCTGCTGGGCGGTACCGGAGTGATTATATTATTCATGATTTTTGTTTTTCGAGGGATCAGGATAGCACTGAACACAAAGGATGAATTTGCCGCCCTGACAGCTTCGGGACTTACTGCTCTTTTAGGACTGCAGGCTTTCATAATTATTTCCGGGGTAACCAAGTTGCTGCCGCTAACCGGGGTTACCCTTCCGTATATGAGTTATGGTGGAAGTTCACTTGTGGCAAACTTTATTCTGCTCGGACTCTTGCTGAATATTTCTCATGAGGCTGATGCTGATTTATGAAACAGAATATCTTAAAACTGGGCTTTCTTCTGTTGAGCCTGCTATTGGTTTTAATTATTTATCTGTCTTATTTACAGGTAGTCAAGGGTTCGGACCTGGCCGCGAACCCATATAACCGGCGCCTGCAGGAATTGGAAGACCAAGTTCAGCGGGGAAATATTTATGATGTCCGTGGTACAGCTCTGGCTAAGACAGAGTTGACCGGCGGCAAGGGCAGGCGGGTTTATCCGGGGGGAAAAGACACGCCCCAATTAATCGGGTATATCTCCAGCAAGTACGGCCGGGCGGGGCTGGAGTCAGCCTACGATGGCTATCTGCTGGGAATGGAAGGTCCAGACCAGGTCCGGAATTTGATCAATAAGCTGCTGGGCAGGGAGCAAAAGGGCGGTGCTCTGAATCTGACCATTGATCTTGCTCTTCAGCGGCAGGCAATGGAACTATTGGGTGGCCGCCGCGGGGCTGTGGTCCTGATCGATACCAGGACGGGAGCCTTGCGGGTAATGGCCTCCAGCCCGGGATATGACCCGAACCGGCTGGAAGAACTTTGGCCGAACCTGGTACAGATGGAGGACGCGCCCCTACTGAACCGGTCCGTCCAGGGAGCTTATCCCCCCGGCTCTGCTTTCAAAGTGGTTACAGCGGCAGGAGTGCTGGCAGTTAACCCCGGCTATGCTGCCGGAACCTTCAATTGTCCCGGTTTCCTGATGGTGGGCGGGTATAAATTGACTGACCTTTCCGCTCATGGTGAGGTTGACCTGAAAAAGGCAATAGCTGTATCCTGCAACACAACTTTCGCTCAACTGGGACTGAAATTGGGAGCTGATGGACTATACCGCACTTTTAAAGCTTTTGGCCTGGATCAAGACCCGGGCATCGGGGTTCCGGTAAGGCCGGGCACGCTGGCTGCGCCTAGCAAAATGATTGCGACTGAGCTGGCCAGCAGTGCCATCGGACAGGGTGAGTTGCTGGTAAGCCCTCTGCATATGGCGCTTGTCGCGGCGGCTGTCGCCAACCAGGGGGTGATTATGCGTCCCTTTGTGGTATACTCGGTTAGTGATTCGGCTGGTGACACTATTCAGCAGACGGTTAGCCGCCCCTGGTTTACCGCTACAACCCCGGAAATAACCAGGATAATTAAAGCGGGAATGGTCGAAGCGGTTAGTTACGGTACAGCGCGTGCGGTAGCTCTGCCAGGCGTGCAAGTGGCAGGCAAAACCGGCTCTGCCGAGAACCCGCATGGACAGACACATGCCTGGTTTATCGGTTTTGCACCGGCTGAGCAAGCCAGGCTGGCTGTTGCCGTGATCCTGGAAAACGCCGGGGGTGGTGGGGCTGTTGCCGCTCCAATTGCCGGCAAAATGCTTTCAGCAGCAATATCGAAAGGATATTGATATGTCTGCTGGACAATATATGAAAAAAATTATAACATCAATAATAGGATAATAATTGTTTAAGCATGATCTGAGGTGGTGGATATATTGATTGGGAAGCTCTTGGGGAACCGGTATGAAATTTTGGAGCAACTGGGCGGCGGGGGGATGGCCATTGTTTATAAAGGCCGCGACACCGTTTTGAACCGGCTGGTTACCATAAAAGTACTCCGCCCGGAGTTTACCAGCGACGATGACTTTGTTCACCGTTTTCGGCGGGAGGCTCAGGCGATCGCCAGCCTTTCGCATCCAAATATAGTCAGTATCTATGATGTTGGGCGTGTAGACGCGGTAGACTACCTGGTTATGGAGTATGTAGAGGGAGACAACCTAAAGAACCTGATCAGAAGTCAGGGCGTATTGCCTGCTGATCAGGCCGTACAAATTGCCCGCCAGGTTGGCGATGCGCTGGAGCATGCCCATGAAAACAACATTGTGCACCGGGATGTTAAGCCTCAAAATATTCTGATTACCAGTGGCGGGCGGGCCAAACTTACCGATTTCGGGATTGCCCGGGGAGCAACTGCCGCTACTTTGACTCAGACCGACACCATCGTGGGATCGGTCCATTACCTTTCACCTGAACAGGCCCAGGGAGAAACTGCCGGACCGCAGTCCGACATTTATTCTCTTGGTATTGTGCTATATGAAATGGTTACCGGAAGACTGCCTTTTCAGGGAGATACCCCGATCAGTGTAGCAATTAAGCATATTCAAGATGAGCCCGTTCCCCCTTCCAGCCTGAACCCGTCAATAAACTTCAGGCTGGAAAAGATCATCGCCCGGGCGATGGCCAAAAAACCATCTGATCGTTATGAAACCATCGGACAAATGGCGCGTGAGCTTGGTGAAATATCTGCTAGCAGCTTTGCAGAATCAAATCGAGCTGGTCCTGATGATGAATTTGCCACCAGGGTGATCCCTACTGTCCGCAGGGTTGCTGCCGGAGACGCCCAGCCGGCAATAAAGGATCCAAAATTAAAAAAAACGCGTCCTGCATGGATCTGGATGGTGCTCCTAGTTTTGGCTCTGCTTGGCGCCGGGGCAGGGATTTTTCAATTTTATTTTAATGTAGATGAAATTACCATACCCTCAGTTGTTGGGTTAACACGTGAAGAAGCCCAGAGTGTTCTAAAAGAAAAGGGGTTCAAAAATGTTCAGGTCTCCTGGAACAACCACCCTACTGTGCCCTCTAACAGGGTGATTTCACAAGAGCCTTCACCTGATGAAAAGGTTAAAGTCAACCGGATTATCACGATCAATGTCAGCCAGGGGGTAGATCATAAAACTGTACCTAAGGTCACCGGGCTTCCGCTAAGCAATGCCATAGCTGCTATCAATCAGAGTGAACTAAACGTTTTTGACACGGTCAAGGAAAAGTATAGCAATGACTACCCTAAGGGAGTAGTAATGGAGCAAGACCCTAATGCCGGGGTGTCCCTGGCCAAGGGGGCGCCTGTTACCCTGACGGTAAGTAAAGGTCCCATGCCCCAACAGGTTCCGGACCTGACTGGTAAGACTGTGGAGCAAGCCAGAGCTGAATTAGAAAAAGTCAAGCTCAAGCTGGACGAGAATATAAACAGGGCCGCAAGCACTGATTTCATCTCCGGGCAAGTGATTACCCAAAGCCCGGCCAAAGGTACGGAGGTCCAGGAAGGCTCAACAGTGCAGGTAACCGTCAGCGACGGGCCAGGGCCAAGCAGGAGTACCGCCAGGGTCGAGGCAAAAATGCCGGACGATAACGAGGAGCACGAATTGAGCATAGTGGTTACTGATGCGAGGGGAACTAACGAGGCTTACAAAAGCACTCACCGGAGCAAACAATTAGTGGTTAGAGAAATTCCTTATTACGGTAAAGCATTAATTCAAGTCTATATTGATAAAAAACTGATCAGTGAAAAGAATTTTCAATAGCATGGAAAGCATAGTGAAAGGTATAGTAATTAAAGCTTATAGTGGCTATTATTATGTTCACAATGGCTGCGATGAATATGTCTGCTCGCTCCGGGGACGTTTTCGCCACGAAAAACAACAAGTTGTGGTAGGAGACCGGGTGGAACTTGAGGTTAGGCCGGGCCGGGCCGGAGTGATTGTTAAGGTGCGGCCCCGCTGTTCACTTTTGCTCCGGCCAACTATTGCCAATACTGAGCAGGCTGTAATTGTTTTTTCTGTTCGGCAGCCTGAACCAAACCCAGGGTTGCTTGAGCGGTTCTTAATTGCGGCGATCATAAACAAGGTCGAGCCGTTGATCTGCTTCAACAAAGTTGATCTGGCGGCGGAAGACGAAATGGAGCTTGTTTCACGTTATCAGGCAGCTTTCCGGGTGATCCAAACCAGTACCATTACCGGAGTCGGTTTAGACCGGCTAATAGAGTTGCTTCGAGGTAAAATTTCAGTATTTGCCGGCCCTTCCGGGGTAGGCAAGTCGACTATTTTAAATGCTATCCTGCCCGGCTTAAAACTTAAGACTGGAGAGATAGGTAAAAAATTAAAACGGGGAAAGCATACCACCCGGCATGTTGAATTGATTCCTTTGCCGCAAGGTGGCATGGTAGCGGATGCCCCGGGCTTTTCTAGTCTGGAATTGCCTGATTTAAAGCCGGAGGATTTATCTAGATGCTTCCCGGAAATGGAGCGGTATCGCGGGCAATGTTATTTTACCGGCTGCCTCCACGATAGGGAGCCGGAATGTGCTGTCAAGGAAGCTGTTGAATCTGGCAGCATTGATAAAATACGTTACCAGCAATATTTGGATTTCTTACAGGAATTAAAAAGCAGGAGGCGTTATTGATGGTCAAGCTGGCCCCTTCAATATTATCCGCAAATTTTGCGGCACTTTTAGATGATGTTTTAAAAGCTGAAGAGGCCGGTGCGGAATACCTGCACATAGACGTGATGGACGGCCATTTCGTTCCCAATATTACAATTGGCCCCCTGGTTGTTGAGGCACTCAGACCAAGGAGCGGCATGTTGTTTGATGTACACCTGATGATTGAGAAACCCGAACTTTATGTAGAACAGTTTATAAAAGCAGGCGCCGACCTGGTTACGGTACATGTGGAGACAACACCGCACCTGCACCGGGTACTTGCTATGATTAAAGAAAAAGGGGCGCTTGCCGGAGTGGCACTTAATCCATCTACGCCACACGGTGCGGTGGAGTATGTTTTACATTTGGTGGACCTGGTGCTTGTAATGACCGTCAATCCTGGTTTTGGCGGACAGTCCTTCATCCCGGAGGTGCTGCCCAAGATCAAGGCCATCAAAAATATGCTCAGTGAGAAGGGCCTTAACGCTGAGATTCAGGTAGACGGCGGAGTTAACCGGGATACGGCTGCCGCAGTGGTGCAGGCTGGTGCCACTGTTCTGGTGGCTGGCTCAGCAATTTTCGGTAAGGGTGATATCATTGCCGCGGTGCGTGAGATCAGGGAGGCGGCAAGCAGCAATAGTTATTGATAATCAATTATTTTACGGACAATATAATGCCTTTTGCTCCAAATTTCTCATCATATTTCAATGCTTAAAAGCTGATTATGGCAAAATGTGCAATATTTTATAATAAAAATGTCCGGATTGAAAGAAACTCAAGTTAAGCCGGGCTTCACTATATTGACAGCTAATTATTAAAGCCATATAATATTTATAAATTAATAATACGTACCTTCAGGGACAGGTGCAATTCCGTACCGGCGGTGTAGCGAAAAACGCTTTAGCCCGCGAGCCCTTAAAAAGGGTTGATCCGGTGAGAAACCGGGGCCGACAGTAAAAGTCTGGATGGGAGAGGGTAGGGATATGTCTTCTGATTAAATTAAAGAGGCCATATCTATTTATATATCTTTAAAACAACCCTGAGGTTTTACCCGGGGGTTTTTTATTTTTAATCTTAATTGGTGGAGATTTAATGGACAGGCATTATATGAAAATAGCTTTAGAGCTTGCTGCTAGGGCCCGCGGCCGCACCAGCCCAAATCCGATGGTAGGTGCAGTAGTAGTTAAAGACGGCCGTATAGTCGGTCAAGGATATCATCTCCGGGCGGGTACTCCGCATGCTGAGGTGCTGGCTCTTGAGGAAGCGGGGCGGGACGCTGCTGGCTCGACACTCTACGTGACGCTCGAGCCCTGCTGCCACAAGGGGCGCACAGGACCCTGTACGGAAGCGGTAATTGCCGCTGGTCTGACTAAAGTAGTGATTGCGATGGCTGATCCGAACCCGCTGGTGGCAGGTGGTGGAATCAAGCGGCTAAGAGAGGCCGGGCTGGAAGTGATACAGGGGGTGATGGGAGAAGAGGCGCTGGAGCTAAACGAGGTTTTTATTAAATTCATCACAGCGAGGCGGCCTTATGTTGTGGCCAAGGCGGCGATGAGCCTGGATGGAAAAATCGCCACCCGTAACGGGCATTCAAAGTGGATTACCGGTCCGGAGGCACGGGCTTGTGGCCACCGGCTCAGAGACTGGTACGACGCGATTTTGGTTGGTATTGGCACAGTGTTGGCTGACGACCCCTCCCTCACCACCCGCCTGCCTGATGGTACAGGCCATGACCCGGTCAGGGTAATCCTGGACAGCCAGGCTCGCACTCCCTTGAGCGCAAATGTATTGAATCAGCGGTCGCCGGCCCCTACTTTAATTGCGACTACGGCAGGTGCACCGCCGGAGCGGCTGGAGGCGTTGCGGCAGACCGGCGCAGAAGTTCTAGTTATAAATGAAGGCCCACGGGTTAATTTGACAGAGTTGACGAGAGTATTAGGCCAGCGGGAGATCACCAGCATATTGATCGAGGGTGGGGCTGAGGTTCACGGCTGCGCGCTGGCTGAAAAAATAGTCGACAAGGCAGTTTGGTTTATCGCCCCCAAGATTATCGGCGGCCGGGAGGCGCCCGGACCGGTTGGCGGTCGGGGGCCAAGCGACCTGTCCGGGGCTGCGGATCTGGAGCGTGTAAAAGTCAGCCGGGTGGGCCCTGACCTTTGCGTAGAGGGATATATAAAATATTGAGGTGCGTAACATGTTTACCGGAATAATTGAAGAGCTGGGAGTACTCCGGGGGACCAGGCAAGGCGCTGATTCTGCACAGTTGGTTATTGGAGCGGAAAAAGTGCTGAAGGATGTGCAGGTTGGCGACAGTATTGCAGTTAACGGGGTTTGCCTGACAGTAATTCATTTTACACCGCGCGATTTCACAGCCGATGTTATGGCGGAAACCCTGGCCAAGACCAATCTTGAAAAACTAACGCCGGGTAATCCCGTTAATCTTGAGCGGGCTTTGCGCCTCGGGGACAGGCTGGGCGGCCACCTGGTCAGCGGCCATGTTGACGGGACGGGAACGATTATCCGGATGGAAAAACACGATATTGCCACACTTGTTTCCATCCGGGCCCCGAGAGAAGTAATGCGTTATATTATTAAAAAAGGATCGGTGGCCATAGACGGGATCAGTCTGACAGTTGTAGATTTTCAGGCGGATAACTTCCAGGTATCACTGATCCCTCATACCGCTCATGCAACCACGCTGGGATTGAAAAGAGTTGGTGACAATGTGAACCTGGAAGGGGATGTGATTGGTAAGTATATTGAAAGACTGTTCCCAAATTCCAATAATTATGGCAAGGAGTCCAAAATAAGTTTAAAATTTTTGTCCGAGCATGGTTTTGTATAAATAAAAACGGAAAGGATCTGCAGCTATGAAGTTTAACACGATTGAAGAAGCGGTTGAAGATATCAAACAGGGGAAAATGATCGTTGTGGTGGACGATGAGGACCGTGAGAACGAAGGGGATCTGATTATGGCTGCTGAGATGGCCACCCCGGAAGCAATAAACTTCATGATCATGTACGGGCGGGGGCTGGTCTGTCTGCCCATCGAGGGGAAACGCCTTGATGAACTTGACCTGCCGGAAATGGTATCCCATAACACTGACCCCAATGCAACGGCTTTTACTGTATCTATTGACTCCATGGAATGTTCTACCGGCATTTCCGCCCACGATCGGGCTTTGACCATCAAAGCAGTTTTGAACCCTAACACCAAACCGGCAGATTTGCGCCGCCCGGGTCATATATTCCCACTGCGCGCCAGGGAGGGCGGTGTGTTAAGGCGGGCCGGCCATACCGAGGGGGCCGTAGATCTGACTAGACTGGCCGGTCTTCGACCGGCGGGTGTAATTTGCGAGATCATTAAAGAAGATGGTACTATGGCCAGGGTACCCGAGTTAATGGAGTTTGTTGAAAAACATGGTTTGAAAATTATTACCATAGCAGACCTGATTCAGTACAGAAGGCGTACTGAGCGGTTGGTGCGCCGGATCGAATCAGCCTATTTGCCGACTAAATATGGGGAATTCACGGCTATACCTTATGAGAGTGTCCTCGACGGCAAAGGTCACCTGGCGCTGGTCATGGGTGAACTGGATCAGGTGGAAGCGCCCCTGGTGCGGGTACACTCGGAGTGCCTGACGGGGGACGTCTTTAAATCTACTCGCTGTGACTGTGGAGAACAGTTGGCCCGAGCCATGGAAATGATTGCCGAGGAGGGCGTCGGGGTGCTGCTCTATATGCGCCAGGAAGGACGCGGCATTGGCCTGTTGAACAAGATGCGGGCCTACAACCTCCAGGACCAGGGGAAGGATACGGTGGAGGCAAATCTGGCGCTGGGATTTCCCGCTGACTTAAGAGACTATGGCGTGGGAGCGCAAATCATGGTCGACCTGGGTCTTAAAAAAATCCGCTTAATTACAAACAACCCCCGTAAAATCGCCGGATTGGAAGGCCACGGGCTGCAGGTTGTGGGACGGGTGCCGATTGAAATCAAGCCGGGCAAAAACAACCGCTTCTATTTATCCACCAAGCAGAGAAAAATGGGCCACCTGATCAATGTAAGCAGTGGTGACCGCTAGATTTTTAATTACGTGGTTGAGCTTCTGATTTGCGGCGTTAGCTCCAGGTCTACTTGGAGGCATAAGTTATTGTTTCAGCGGCGAAATCAAATTTTTATACCAAAAGTTACAATAAAGGAGATTATCACAATGCCGAAGTTCTATGAGGGTCATTTATTGGGCCAGGGCTTAAAGTTCGGGCTGGTGCTGGGCCGGTTTAACGAGTTTATTACGAACAGGCTACTTGGTGGCGCCCTGGATGCGTTAAACCGGCATGGGGTAGCGGAGCAGGACATAGAGGTTGCCTGGGTACCTGGTGCGTTTGAAGTACCACTGGCAGCCAGCAAGATGGTTTCTATGAAAAAGTATGATGCAGTAATTTGTCTGGGGGCAGTAATCCGTGGTGCTACACCTCATTTTGACTACATCGCTGCCGAGGTAGCCAAGGGTGTGGCCAGAGTGGGTCTGGACAGCGGTGTTCCTACTGTTTTTGGGATCATTACCGCGGAGACTATTGAGCAGGCCATAGAGCGGGCAGGAACCAAGGCCGGGAATAAAGGCTGGGACGCGGCAGTAACCGCTATTGAGATGGCCAATCTTTTGAAAAATATGGCCGACTGAAGATGCCAAGAAAACACGTGGAAAACGCTTGGACCCGGCTTTTTGAGCCGGGTCCAAGTTAAAGGTACCATACATACCGCCTATTTTAATTATACAGCACGTTGAACCTTCCCGCTCCTGAGACACCGGGTGCATACAAGCACTTTTCTCGGTGAACCGTCTATAATTGCCTTGACCCGCTGCAGGTTGGGGGCCCAAGTCCTTTTAGTGCGTATGTGTGAGTGACTCACTTTAATACCAACTGTAATTCCTTTGCCACAAACTGAACACTTTCTAGCCATAATTTTACACACCTCCTTTGACCACCTATATATTCTACCAAAAAATATTTTCAACTGCAAGGCAGGACTTACTTGCAGGATTATTTTTTTATTAAGAGGATCTTGAATGGATAAGGACTTTTTAAAAAAATCAGTGCAATATATCAGGTCGGTTGGACCACGGCGGGCAGCAACTTTACAAAAAGCTGGTATATTTACGGTCAGGGATTTGTTGTACAATTTCCCCAGCCGTTATGAAGACCGCACCCAGATCCGGACGGCAGGGGCATGTGTAAACGGAGAAACTGCTGTATTGCGGGGAACGGTTTTGACTACTAAGGAAATCAGGTCGAAACGTGGCTTAATAGTGTCTAAAGTGGCGTTGCAAGACGGGCTGGAAATATTTGATGCTGTTTGGTTTAACCAAACATTTGTCAAAAAAAATCTTTTACCTGGCACGAAAATAATAATAACCGGTAAGGTGGAAAAGGAATTTGGAAGGACTCAGGTAACGGTAGAAGATTATGAAATTGATGACGGGAGAGATATCTTAAGCTTTGCTCGCCTGGTGCCTGTTTACCCTTTATCAGGGCAGTTAACCCAGCGCTTTTTGCGGGCAATTGTAAAGAATGCCCTGGAGGATTTAAATAGCCCCGGGGAATTTTTGCCGGGGCTGATCTTTGAGAAATTCCAATTGCCCAGTATTGAAAAGGCGTTATCCGACATACATTTCCCAGAGAACTCAGCTGATGCGGAGAGGGCTAAAAAACGCTTTATTTTTGAAGAGCTGTTTCTTTTTCAGCTGGCCCTGGCCATGCGCCAAAAGGAACTGCGCAGCCGGGAAAAACTGTATATGTATGTAAAGGAAGGGGATATATCCACAGCTTATGTGGAGAGTTTACCCTACCGCCTGACCGAAGACCAGTTAAAAGTATGTACAGAAATATCGCGCGATTTCGAGTCCCCCGCACCAATGCACCGCCTGCTGCAGGGTGATGTGGGTGCGGGAAAAACCGTGGTTTCGACAATTGCGCTCCTCAGAGCGGTGGAAAGCGGCCTGCAAGGGGCACTGATGGCCCCCACGGAAATTCTTGCCGAGCAGCACTATTTAGGGATGAAAGCAGACTTAAACCGGATCGGTGTAAAGGTTGCCCTCCTGACCGGCAGTATCCGGAAAAAGGAGAGGGAAAACATCCTGGAGCGGGTCATAAACGGCGAGATAGATATACTGGTGGGCACCCAGGCCTTGATCCAGGATAAGGTGCACTTTAAACGGCTGGGTCTGATCGTTGTGGACGAGCAGCACCGGTTCGGGGTGCGGCAACGGGCAACGCTTCAGTACAAGAGTAATAGCCCGGACACCCTGGTGATGACTGCCACTCCCATCCCCCGTACTTTAGCCCTGACCCTGTACGGTGACCTGGACGTATCGGTAATCACTCAGCTTCCCCCCGGCAGGCAACCGGTAAAGACCTATTCCGTTACCCCTGGCGCTTTGGCAAGGGTGTACGGACTAGTCAAAGAGCAGGTACGGCTGGGCCGGCAGGCTTTTATCGTTTGCCCACTGGTGGAAGAGTCGGAAAAAATTGACCTCCAGGCGGCTAGCGAGCTTGCGGAGGAACTTGCCGGCGGAGAGTTCAAGTGCTGGCGGGTCGGGCTTTTGCACGGGCGGCTGCACCCGGATGAAAAAGAGGCGGTGATGACCTCCTTCAGACGGTGTGAAATTGATATTTTAGTCAGTACAACCGTGATCGAAGTCGGGGTAGATGTGCCCAACGCCACAGTCATGGTCATACTTGACGCCGACCGCTTCGGCCTGGCGCAACTGCACCAGCTGCGGGGCAGGGTGGGGCGTGGTGCGCAGCAGTCCCACTGTATCCTGGTTGCCAGTCCAAAGACTGTTGAGGGGCGGGCACGGCTCAAGGCCATGACCCGCACAACAGACGGCTTTGAGCTGGCTGAAGAAGATCTGCGCCTGCGCGGGCCAGGCGAATTTCACGGCACCCGCCAGTCAGGCCTGCCGGAATTTAAGGTAGCCGATCTCCTGCGGGACTGGAGGGCGCTCCAGCTGGCACGGGAAGAGGCCTTGGCCTGGGTCAGGGAGGACCCGCAGCTCCGGAAACCGGAAAGACGGCTGCTGCTGGAAGAGGTAAAAGCCCGGTTTTATAATGCTATTAGTTATATTGACGTAGGGTAAAAATATATATAACTCACTAGCACCCTTGTTGATCCTGTAAATGTAGGGGAAATACCTCTTATCTGCTCAAGAGGTGTTAGCTGATTTCTGTTGCTGCCCTGTCCGGTTGAGGGGGAATAGTTTTTATGCTGGTTGGTCAAATTATACCTTTTATTCTGGAATATATACATCATGGAATTATTGCCATCGATAAGAGCGGAGTTGTAATAATTTGTAATCAGGCAGCGAAAAAAATGCTGAAGTTTGACGAGCCTGTGCTTGGCCGGCCGATAACTTCCCTGATTGCGGAAACAAAGCTCTTGGACGTTGTTGATACCGGCCGGAGTGAATATGGAAAGCGATTTATTTTTAATGATAAGACCTTTGTTGTTAACAGGACACCAATATTGGATCAAGACTTTAATAAAAAGTACAGCACTAATAAGATTATTGCACCTAAAATGTTGCAAATTTTTTTAGATTATCACTGGCCGGGCAACATCAACTGAAAATATTTATACAGTAAAAAGACAACCCCCTTCTGACGGTGCAATTGACGGCACACCATGGCCAGAGCAGCCGGAAGAAGCGATTACCACATTGAAGCAATCTTTAGAGCACACTGAAAGAGACATCCTGATTAAGGCCCAAAAAAAATATAAAAACTCACGGCGTATTGGAAAAGCACTGGGTATTTCTCACACGGCGGTCTTAAAAAAATTGAAAAAGTATCAATTATAATTACCTGCTCTTGCCACCTGTAAACTAATGTTTCCAGGTGGTATTTTATTGTTCCAAAATAATGCTTTCCGGAAACTAATGTTTCCATAGTGATGTGCTTTTACAGAATTAATCAGTGGCATGTTTTTTGCTCTTTCTAAAAACCTATAGAATCTTCAAGAATAGGGGGTGGTTGTTTTATTGGGAAAAGCTTGGAAAGTGGTATGTGCCAAAATTTTTTTATAAGGAGTGAAGGAGATGTTAGCAGGTTGCACCCCATATCCGGAGGAATTTGGCAGATTATATCGTGAAAAGGGCTACTGGGCTGATTTAACTCTAGGTGAAGTACTGGACGTTTCAATTAAAAAATACGGTCCCAAAGAAGCGCTGATTTATGGTGACCTGCGGATCACTTACAACCTGCTCGGTGAAAAAGTTGATAGGTTAGCTAGCCATTTCCTTAATTTGGGCTTGAAACCACTGGATATAGTAGTATTCCAGTTAGCCAACACAGTTGAACACGTTTTTACCTTTTTAGCCCTGATCAAAATCGGTGTGATCCCGGTTATGGCTTTACCGGCTCACCGCTTTACAGAAATTAATCACTTTGTTCAGTACTCAGGTGCGGTAGCTACCTTTACGCCTACTGTAGTGCGCAAGTTTGAAAAAATAACCCATATAGCTGCCGCCGTGCCGCTAATTTCAAGATGGGCAAGTTCTCCAGTGCCGCAGCGTTATGATCTTAGTTCCTTAAAAGTGATCCAAAATGGTGGGGCCAGGCTGGCGCCGGAATTGCGCAGACACATAGTAGAGCAATTCAAATGCATACCCCAGGAGGTGTTTGGAACGGGGGAGGGCTTATTATGCCTTGTTCCCCTGGATGCTGATGAGGATATGATTATGAATAGCTCAGGTAAGCCTATTTCCCCCGGTGACGAAATCAAAGTAATGGATGACAAAGGGAATGAGGTTCCTGACGGCCAGCAGGGAGAACTGATTGTACGTGGTCCGTATACTATACGAGGCTATTACAATGCGCCCGAGACTAATAAAACAGCCTTTACTGCGGACGGCTATTACTATATGGGAGACATAGTGCGAAAGAATGAGCGTGGTTACGTTTTCACCGAAGGGCGGAAAAAAGACCTCATTAACCGTGGTGGTGAGAAAATTAGCTGTGAAGAGGTGGAAAATTTTATTTTAGCAAATCCCAAGGTCGAAAACGTTTGCTTGGTGGCAATGCCGGATGAAGTATTCGGTGAAAAGGGCTGTGCTTTCGTTTTGCTAAAACCTGGTGAAGCAATGGATTTTAAGGAGTTAATTGATTTTTTAAAGAAACAAAACATTGCTTCCTTTAAACTTCCGGAAAGACTGGAAGTCGTTAGCGCGTTTCCTTTAAGCCCTGCAGGCAAAATTCTCAAGCGTAAACTACGCGATGATATTACTGAAAAATTAAAAAGTGAGAAAGCTTCAAGTAAATAGCCGGGCGGCAAATTATAGATTTGTCGGATTTCCCGTAAGGCGCAGTTGCTATTCAGCAGCTTTTGCACGCGGGAAGGTACGGCGGTATTGATAACGGTTTTTGTGTGGTGCCGTCGGTGGTGCCCCAAACACTGCCCCACTTCCGCCCTCCGTGTGAAATGAGTAAAGAAGATATAAAATTATGTATTAAAGAGCATGCCGATGCAGCCAGGCGGGCTGTCAAAGCCGAAGGAAATATAATGCAAGTATGGGAAGTGCAGGAAACAGGTATGGCTGTCACTATCCAGCCTTTCCCTGGTTTTCGCAGCGTGGATGTAGATTTGCTTTTTGTTCTCGATGAGTCGGCTTTAAATACATTATACCGGGAATTAAAAAACAATGCCTTGGTAGAGTTTAAAAATTTAATCCGTCAGGGGAAAATTCTGTTTTATATCTTAAAAAGCCGGGACCAATTGGATGAAATGGGTTATGAAGAATTAATCGACCGGCTTGATATACCGTGGTTGGGGACGTGTCATTAATAGATTAATATTTTTCTAGGTTTAAAATTGATTTGTTTAAAATTGATTTTATGAAAGCAAATTTCATACTCTTCATAATTATTGATTGTTTAATTTTTGATAGCTAATGAGGGAAGATGTTCTAGCATAAAGATACCCGGCTGAGTTCATACTAGTCTCATAAAACAGTTAAGGAGGTGAAAAAGAATGGCGCAAGGACAAAAGAGAAACCAGATCCTGATTCGTGGAGCCGGCCGGGCGATGGAAGATTTCAAATGGGAGACTGCCCGCGAACTGGGTATCCAGGTTCCTGATGGCGGTTACATGGGTGACCTGCCTTCACGGATGAACGGTGCTATTGGTGGCAACATGGTCAAGAAGATGATTGCGGCATACGAAAACAGCCTGGCATCGGGCACAGTGCCACCTACTCCGCAGGTGACTAATGCCAACTTAACACAATAAGGAAATACGACTAAGATTAGCTGGTTGGTTTCTTAAATCCCGGGTGATGTTTTTCATAACGTCACCCGGGTATCGAAAAACTTGTCAACCCACTTTCAAGTTAATCTAAGTTTTACTTAGCAGGCGGGATAGTATCCTGCTTGCTAATATTTATATTAATTTAAATACATATTGAAATCATCAAAGTCGATAGAAGGATGCAGTGCCATAGAAATCCCTCCGGCAATTATTTTTGAGGTTGTTAATATGAGTGTGTCAATTTCTTTTGGTGTTACCATTAAATTACCGGCAAAAGGTTTCAGGACTTGATTAATGATACTCTCGGTAAAATCCGGCCGTAAGTTTTTATATATTTGATCAAGCACGGGGTTCATTTTAAGTTGTTCTAAAAACTGTTCAACAGTGACCTGAGCGATAACAGCTGCATGGACGACTGTCGGGATACCAATAGCAATCACCGGCACGCCCATGCTCTCTTGATTTATTGCTGCGCGCTTATTGCCGATTCCGGAACCAGGGTTAATGCCTGTATCCGCAATTTGGATGGTTGTGGCAATTCGATCGACACTGCCCGCGGCCAGTGAATCGACTACAATCATTAACTCAGGTTGGATTTTTTCAACTATGCCTTTAATTATCTCCGCTGTTTCAATACCGGTAATTCCTAATACCCCGGGCGCTATGGCGCTTACCGAACGCATGCCTTCACCAAGCTCTTCGGGCGCATATTTGAATAAGTGGCGGGTGACCATACTATGATCAATTACCTTCGGTCCTAGGGAATCAGGTGTAGCGTTCCAGTTTCCCAGACCCACCAGGAGAATATTGGCATTTTCCGGCAGGTTAAAGAGTGAAGACAATTTCTTGGCTAGAATTTCTGCCACTTCCTGCTGGGCTGTTCGACTATTATCACGCAGAACTGGCGCATCTATGGTGATATAGTTCCCCCGTGGTTTTCCGATTAACTGCTCAGCTTGCTCTTCGACTACCTTTACAGTTGTGACTGATGAATTTTCATATTTTTCCCGGTCGACAATTACACCCGGTATTTCCCCACCTGTTTGTCCCCGCACCAAGTCGTGAGCTTCTACTGCTAAATCGACATTTATAGAAAAGGCCTTGTAAAAATCCAGTTGCATATTGACTATCCCCCTATTTCATCGATAGCTTAACCGCTTTAAGCATTAATATACAAGATAAATTTGTTATGGTTATTATTCCAAATTATTAAAGAATTCGATTTTCCTTATATATTATGCTATAATACTTTGTAATAAAGGAAGGGATTAATATCTTACGTGTAATTGCTGGTAGTGCCAAAAGAAGACAGTTGAAAGCTCCTCATGGACTTTCAGTCAGGCCAACGTCTGACCGGGTCAAAGAAGCGCTTTTTAACATTTTAGGTGTTTTAGTAGATAGAAGTCGATTTTTAGATTTGTTTGCCGGTACCGGCAACGTTGGTATTGAAGCATTGAGCAGGGGGGCTGAAACCACAGTCTTTGTCGAGAAAAAGGTGCAAAATATCCAAATCATCAGGCAGAACCTGAGTATTACCGGGCTAGCAGCAAAATCTCGTTTAATATGTTCAAGTGTGGACCAGGCCTTGCTGATGTTAGGCAGGGAGGGACAGAAGTTTGATATAATTTTTGTTGATCCGCCCTATCATAAGGATCTTGTGCCGGGCACCTTGGAAGGCATAGTGAAGAACGATTTGTTAATCCGGGAAGGGATGGTCATTATTGAAAGCAGTAAAAAAGACCTTCTGCCTCAGGAGATGCTTTTTTTAATGTTGGCACGTCAGGAATATTATGGGGATAACGTACTTTCTTTTTACAGCATAAACTAAACTTTGCCAGGGGGGAATTGGTTTGCGGACCGCAGTTTGTCCGGGTAGCTTTGACCCTGTAACCTTGGGACATCTTGATATCATCATCCGAGCCTCGGTGATATTTGACCGGGTTATTGTGGCGGTCTCCAGGAACCCGATTAAAAATCCGATGTTTTCTATATCAGAAAGAGTTGAAATGCTAAAAGAAGTTTTAAAGCCTTACCGCAATGTGACGATTGATTCCTTTGATGGGCTTACGGTTTATTATGCCGTGGAGCAGAAGGCGGTAGCTATTGTGCGCGGGTTGCGGGTACTTTCTGATTTTGATAATGAGTTCCGAACAGCATTGGTTAATAAAAGTCTGGCCTGTAATGTTGAAACTTTATTTTTAATGACTAGAGCTGAATATTCTTATATCAGTTCTAGTGCTGTCAAGGAAGTAGCGATATTTGGCGGACCACTTGACCGGCTTGTACCGCCTCTGGTAGTGGGGAAATTTAAGGAAAAATTAAACGGTAAACCGATCAGTGGTAGTTGTGACAGTAGGGAGGGATAATAACTGTGGACTTGTTGAGCGCGCTTAATGAACTGGAAGAGCTGATTGAATCGAGTGGTAAAATCCCCTTAACCAGAAAAGTGCTGGTGGATGAGGAGCGCATGTTTGACCTTGTAGACAAGATCCGGACAACTATACCTGAAGAAATTCGCCAGGCTAAATGGATTATTCAAGAAAGGGAAAAAGTGCTTAACGATTCTCAAAAAGAGGCAGTAAGGATCATGGAGGATGCCCAAAGGCAATTGGAAAAACAGGCTGACGATAGTGAAATTACCCGCCAGGCTAAAGTAATGGCTGAAGAGATCATCCTAAAAGCGGAAGCGATAGCCAGAGAGATCAGGGAAGGTGCCCGTAGTTATGCTGATGAAATTTTAGCAAACCTGGAAGAGAGCATGGGGAAAATGCTAAGCCAGATTGAGCAGGGCCGCACAGAACTACGAAATATTAAGTAGGTTTAAATATGTTAGTTAGTGACCAGGGGGGTCCGGTTATATTGGACGATACAGAGTAAGGCCTTTTCATATAATGGACTATTTTACAGCGCTTTTAAGATGTCTTGCCATTTACAATGTGCTTCTATATTTTCCATAGCTATATTAATCGCTTGTTGATCAGTAGCCCTGAGCCGCCGGGTCACATCCGACATTTTATCTATGGTCGTGTAGGTATCAGAGTGTACCAGAATTAATGGTACACCTTTTTCTTCTGCCCGGGCGATTAATTTTACGTTGGGGTACAAGCCCCCGGTAAGAATTATCGCCGAAGTACTGGTTTCCAGCGCTGACAGGGCTATTTCAGGGCGGTCTCCCCCAGTGATGACCGCTTTATTTGCAGTGCGTCGCAAATAACTTAAAGCACTTTCAATAGTCATGGCGCCAATTACTACGTCTTCTACAGCGCGATTCAGGTTTTCTTTACCGGCCAGGATTTCCCCGCCCAGCGCCTCAAGGTATTCTTTAACTGTGGGCGAGGTGATCACCGGATGTTTGGGAATAATACCAAGAATACTATAGCCACGATCTTCAAGTATTGGCTGGTAAACCCCCTCGGTTTTAGCAAGCAAGGACTGTGGTACATTATGAAAAATATTACCCAGTGCCGGGATGCCTTTGCATTCAAGATAGTTGTTGAAAAAAATGGCCATATCTAGGCTGTAGTCGTTCTCTATTTTGATGGTAAACAGTGGAAGAGCATTCAGTTCTGTGGCTAGGTTGGCTGCATCAAGTCCGAGGCAGCCCATGATGTGCGGAAAACTGGCGCCGCCGATGATTACCAGATCTGTACCTGCCGCCACCGTTTCATAGGCCTGCCGGATGGTGTTCACCGATACACAGGAGTGTTTATAGCCTGACAGATAGGATGGGCCTGCCAGGTAAGGAACAATTGTTTCAATCGGGTGCTCCATTTGCAGCAGTTCTTTCATTAAAACAGCATCTTCGTCATGTTGTGCAGTACTGCCCGCAGTGCTTCCCACCGGTTTAAAATAGGCTACCCGGTAACCTTCCTGGCGATATTTAAGAGCCAGGCCAACTGCTACACTGGTTTTACCACTGCCTGATGTTCCCATGATATAAAGGCTCTTCACCTGTAAACACCTCACGATACTGTTATTTTTACATCTACAGCCGATACTCCCTTGTTATATACAAATACAGGATTAATATCTACCTCGGTAATCTCCGGGAAATCAGTTACTAGTTTTGAAAATCTGCCAATTACTTCTGCAATTGCCTCCATGTCAGCGGCCTGTTCTCCCCGGTAGCCACGCAGTAAGGTATAAGCTTTGGTTTCAGAGATTAATTTCTTAATTTCCCTTAATGAGAGCCCGTGGGCAAGGCGGAAGGAAACATCTTTAATCAAGTTTACATATATACCACCCAGGCCAAAGGCGATTAGCGGCCCGAAATGGATATCCCGGGTCATACCTATGATCAATTCAGTACCCCGGGGCATCATTTTTTGAACCTCGATTCCGTACACAGCTACCCGGGGCATATATCTTTGAATGTTTTCCATGATTTCGATAAAACCTCTGCGCACTTCTTCATATGAAAAAAGCCCGGATTTAACCCCGCCCACATCGGTTTTATGCATTATTTTTGGTGATGCTACTTTCAGGATTACCGGGTAGCCCAGCTGATCGGCCACATCAGCGGCCTCTTCCGGTTGAGTGGCCAATATAGTATTTGCCGCCGGTATGCCGTAAGCATTAACCAGTTTTGCCGCCTCACTGCCCAGTAATACCAGCCGTTTTTCTGCTTTTACCTGATCAATTGTCAACTTGACCGTCTTTTTGTCTATATGATCATAAAGCGGTAAGGCCTCACCCTCCGGCAAATTCCTGAACCGGGCATATCTGACCATGCCACTGATTGCTAAGATGGCCGGTTCCGGAAAGGTAAAACAGGGTATTCTAGCTGAAGCAAGTATTTTTGCCCCTTCCGCGATTTGTTCACCGCCCATATATGCGGCTATTAAAGGTTTGTCCAAATGTTTTTTTCTGATTTCAATCATCGCCTTAGCTGTTTCCGCCGGCTCGGTCACACCTCCAGGGCAGAGCAGGACAATAGTGCTGTCAACGCCTGGGTCAGCCATGACTTTTTCTAAAGCAAAGCGGTACCGGTCTGCTTTAGCATCCCCCAACACGTCCACCGGGTTGTAGATATTCGACTCGCCCGGGAGAAAATTCCCCAATTGCCTAATCGTTTCTTTTCTAAAGCGGGCCATTTTTAAATTTTTTGATTCGATGTTATCGGTAGCCACAATGCCCGGGCCGCCGGAATTGGTGATGATGGCCACCCGATCTCCACGAGGTATCGGTTGGTTGGCAAAAGCAATAGCCAGGTCAAATAATTCCGGCATACTCCTAGCCCTGATTACTCCGCTTTGGAGGAAAGCAGCTTCATAGGCCAGGTCGCTGCCCGCCAGTGCACCGGTATGAGATGAAGCTGCCCGGGCGCCAGCCTGGCTAGTGCCGGACTTGAGGATGATCACCGGTTTTTCTCGGCTGGCCCGCCGGGCTGTATCAAGAAAAAGTGTTCCATTTTCCACATCTTCGATATAGCAAAGAATCACTTTGGTATTCGGATCATCGGCAGCGTGTTCAATAAAATGGGCTTCGTTTAAAATGGCCTTATTGCCAAGGCTGACAAACTTGCTAAAGCCCAGGCCTGCCGAAAAGCTCCAGTCGAGTATGGATACTACCATAGCCCCGCTTTGAGAGATAAAAGCAATTTCACCCTTTAAGGGAAAACCAGTAGCGAAAGATGCATTTATTGGAGTGTGAGTATCCATAAAACCAACACAGTTTGGTCCTAACATCTGCATTTGGTACTGGCGACAAATGCTGGCAAGCTTTTTTTCCAGCCCTAGCCCTTCCTTACCAGTTTCCTTAAACCCGGCGGTGATCACTACTAGGTTATTAACGCCACTTGTACCACAAGCCTTCGCAACATCCAACACCATTGACGAGGGTACCGAAATAACCGCCAGTTCTACTGGTTTGGGCACGCTGTCGATTGTTGGGTAACATGGCAGCCCATTGATTTCTCTTTCCTTAGGGTTAATTGGAAAAACCTCACCATTATAGCCACTGGAAAGAATATTTTTTACGACTACGTTTCCTATTTTCTCCGGTGATTTTGAGGCGCCGATAACAGCAATGGACTTGGGGTTAAAAAAACTGGTCAGATCGGCCAAATTTCTTCACCTCCGCAGGCGCCAATAGTATGATTATGAAAAAGGCGCCCTGGCAAATGTCTTGTTTATATTTTGCCGGGAACGCCAATAGTATTCATATATTAAATTATTGCTATTTTTTATTGGATTATTTCAAAGAATTTAAGAGTGGATCTTTTTTGAAAATTTCGCATTTTTCAAAAAGACAGTCCGTTCCATAATATAAACATCTGATCGTATCAATACATGCAGCGTATTCAGCGTATTTGCATTGGAGAAACCGCATAGCAAGCAACCCCTTTCTATTTCAGTTGGGTAATTAATATGATTCGCTAAAGTTTTAAAATTTCCTCTGAGGCTAAATCCATGGTAAAGTATTTTATTCTAATTTAATGAGGGGTTATTGACACTTTATAATTTTCAGGATATAAGTAATATTGAATTGTAAATAAGAATAAATATTATTTAGTTTATTGCTGGCCCTGCACCAAATTACAGTTGCTATGAAAACAGATTTTTTATTATGGTTTATAAGTTATATAGTTTTCTAGTTAAAAACATAGGAGGAGTTTTTTAAATGCGTAAATTAGCTTATCTTTTTATATTTGCCTGCCTGCTCGTTATAATTACCCTATTTTTATCAGCATGCCAGGGACAAACTCCTCCAGCTCCGGAGAAGCAGGCAAACGGCCAGACATTGACCATTGCCACGTCTTTTTATCCTGTGTATATTGCGACAATGAATATTGCCGGAGATATACCTGGTGTCAACGTCGTTAATATGACCCAGCCGACAACCGGATGCCTGCACGACTATCAGCTTAGGCCTGATGACCTAAAGACATTAAGTGAGGCTCAGATCCTTGTGATAAATGGTGCTGGGATGGAGTCATTTATGGACAAGGTGGTCGAGCAACAGCCGGGTATAAAAATCGCCAATGCCAGTGAGGGGATTCAGTTAATTAAGAATGAAGGTGAGGAAGGAGACAACCCGCACGTCTGGGTTAGTTTAACTAATGCGATCAAGCAGGCAAGTAATATTGGGCTGCAGCTAGCCACGCTGGACCCGGACCATGCAGCACAGTACAGTGCCAACACTACTGCTTACATTGATAGACTAAAGGCGCTCCGCGCCAGTATGCATCAGGTCCTGGACCGGGCAAATCACAGGGATATAATTACTTTTCATGAAGCCTTCAACTACTTTGCCCAGGAATTTAACCTGAACATTGTGGCTGTAATTGAGCAGGAGCCTGGCTCCGAACCAAGCGCCGCCGAATTGGCCGGTATCATAGAAACTGTCCGCAGTTCAAAAATCAAGGCGCTTTTTGCCGAGCCCCAGTACGCGGCAAAAGCTGCTGAGACAATCGCCCGTGAAACCGGGGTAAAGGTATTTATTCTGGACCCGGTGGTGACCGGTCCGATGGACCCTGACGCTTATATAAAAATTATGGAATCCAACTTAAAAATATTGGAAGAGGCGTTGAATTAAAATGGCTTACCCTGGTTTTATTCAGAGAATGCATAGAAAGCCCTGTGGTTTGTGTTGTACCAAGTTGATTAATTTCGGGGTAACTGTGGGTAAAACAGAAATTCTGCAAGGTATTGACCTCCATATTCACTGCGGTGAATTAACTGCTCTAATCGGTCCGAATGGGGCAGGCAAGACAACTCTATTAAAAGCAATTCTTGGAGAGATAAACCATACTGGAAAATTATGTTTTCTTGATTCTCAGGACCGCCTGCAGACACCTGTGATTGGCTACGTCCCCCAGCGGCTTGATTTTGATATTGGAACACCTATGAGCGTATTGGATTTGTTTGCGGCCTGCTTGTTGTCCTGGCCGATCTTTCTCGGTCATTCTAAAAAACTAAAGGAGCGCGCAGTGGCCGACCTGGCCGGTGTACAGGCAGACCATTTGTTGAACCGGCGTCTGGGTGAATTATCCGGGGGAGAACTCCAGCGAGTGCTTCTGGCTATTGCCCTTGATCCCACTCCCGACCTGTTGTTGCTGGATGAGCCGGTCTCCGGTATCGATGTTCAGGGCAAGGATATGTTTTATGAGCTGGTCTCCCACTTGCGGCGAAAGTTTGACCTGTCTATTATCCTGGTTTCACACGATTGGGCACTGGTGTCTCATTATGCGGACCGCATTGTCCTCCTCGACCATACAGTTCAGTGCTGCGGGACACCGCATGAAGTTTTCTCAAATGAGCAGATCCAGCAGAATTACGGGCCGGTTGTTCAAGAGGATGTTGGACACGTCCAAATGAAGCCGCAGATATTTCACCGCAGCAGGGGGGTCAGGGCATGATTGAATTATGGTATGAAATAGTTGATTATCTACTGCCTTTTGCCTGGACCAACCATACCTTTATGAAAAATGCGCTGCTGGCGGTCCTATTAGCAAGCCCGATGTTCGCGATTTTAGGGACAATGGTCGTAAACAATAAAATGGCTTTTTTTTCTGATACAATTGGGCACTCCGCACTCACGGGTATTGCCATCGGGGTGCTTTTTGGTTTCCAGGACCCATTATTGATTATGGTGGTTTTTTCTGTTCTCCTGGCTATTGTCATATCCTTGTTAAAGTTCTGGTCCACTGCCTCCACAGATACGGTCATTGGAGCTGTTTCTGCTACTATGGTTGCCCTGGGTATCGTAATCCTTTCACGCGGGGGTGAATTTAATAAGTTTGCCCGTTTTCTGATTGGAGATTTGTTGAGTATTACTTCACAAGAAATACTTTTGCTGGCTTTATCTCTGGCGGGAGTGATTATTCTGTGGGGTCTCCTGTTCAACAAGTTTTTACTCGTTAGCGTTAATCCATCCCTGGCGCTTAGCAGAGGAATCCAGGTGCGTCTGGTCGAAACTTTATTTTGTATCATCACAGCGGTGGTGGTTACTATTTCAATCCAGTGGATAGGGATTTTGATTATTAATTCTCTCTTAATTTTACCTGCTGCAGCTGCACGAAATATATCCCGGAATATGAGGCAGTACCATGTGATTACTGTAATAATTACGCTTATTTCCAGTACTTCGGGCTTACTGATGTCCTATTATTGGTCAACGGCCACCGGGGCCACCATTGTATTGGTTGCAGCCCTGTTATATTTGGGCACGTTAATCGCAAAACCCCAATTTGCCTGAGCTTTTGACCTTATACTCTAGAAAGAAATAACATTAAACATTTAGACTCTTTGATAATATATAAGACTATAATCTATGAATTTGAGGTGTAGAGCAATGAATTGGTTGGAAGCGGCAATTTTAGGTGCTATTCAGGGACTGACCGAGTTTCTGCCGGTTAGCAGCACAGGTCATCTTTTTTTAGGCCGGCATTTTTTTGGACTGGATGAAGCAGGTTTATTTTTAGATACAATGTTGCATTTGGGCACTTTAATTGCATTAATAGTAATCTACTGGACTGATTTGCTTGCAATCGCGCGAAAACCCTTGGGCAGTCTCGGTATTTTATTAATTATTGGAACGCTCCCGGCTATTGTAATAGGACTGACTTTCCGGGATTTTTTTGAGGAGATTTCAAAAACAGGTGTGACCATAGGCTGGGAGTTCATTGCTACCGGGCTAATCCTCTGGTATTCCGATAACCTTAAGGAAAAAGGGTTCAAGAAGGTTAATGATATCAGTTATGCTGATGCTTTATTCATTGGGACCTTTCAGGGACTGGCAATATTGCCGGCCATCTCACGTTCCGGCCTGACCATTGCTGCCGCCTTAATCCGTAAAGTGAACAAAGAAACCGCGGCTTATTTTTCATTTCTGCTTTCGATTCCAGCTATTGCAGGAGCAGTACTTCTTCAAAGTTTTGAGCTCTTTGAGGGGCAGAGAGAATTAATACCCCTATCTTCATTGTTAATAGGTACAGTGATGTCAGGTATTTTTGGGTACCTGGCGATTAAGTGGATGATATCGATTCTAAAAAGAGGTTCTTTAAAAGTTTTTTCCGTCTATGTGCTATTACTGGGAGCGATTGTGCTCATTGCCCAGCTTACGGGATATTTTTAAGCTCAATAATTATCTAATCCTGAAGCCGAATCTTTTGATTCTGCTGGCAAGGTGGAGGATTATCCCCAGGAATATCATACAGATGAGAGATATTATAAAAAAAATAAATATTTGCAAATGCAAAGTGGCAAAGTTAAGGCTTTGCCACTTTGCAGTGGTGGCTGTTAATGCCGCAGCTGGTTCCAGTGGGTTGTACCATTGGAAAATGATATAGGTATAGAGACCGCCCAGCAAGCTGTGGGCGATGCGGGTGAGTATGAAGGCCGGCATGCGGATGTCGGTTTCACTGATCATGGCGGCTACCTGTGCATGTACAGACAGGCCGCTCCAGGCTAGGATCATTCCGACGGCAACAACTTGCTGGAGCAGCGGGGCTGCTGCCTCACTGGCCAGCTTTGAACCAATGGTCATTTCAAATAATCCACTGGCCAGAGCAGGTAGAATCTCCGGGGAGAATCCAAGCGGGAGAAGAAAAATGCCCATCCAGCGGGCGATAGTATCAATGCAACCGGCGTAAGTCAGTAGTTTTATGATCACGGCGAAAAGGATAATAAAGCCGCCTATGTTGAGCAGGTTTGTTACGGCGTTGCGCACTGCATCCCCGATTATTTTACCAAGGGGGCGGTTATCTTGGCGCTGCACTTGCAGTGCCTGTGCAAAGGCATGGCTTATTAAATTCTTGCTGTGAGGCGGCGGCCCGGGGATGTGCTCTGTATCTCTGCGCGAATAAAAGCGCAAGACAAATCCCAGAGTGAGGTTGGACAAGTAGTGCGCCCCGGCAATAACCCAGCCTAGAGCAGGATTGTGAAACATGCCTACGGCAACTGCAACAAGCATAAAAAGAGGGCTGGAGTTGTTAGTAAAAGACATCAGCCGTTCCGCCTCAACTCGCGTACAGAGACCCTGCGCGCGCAGCCTGGCGGTAACCATAGAGCCAATTGGATAACCGCTGCTAAAACCCACAGCCATAACGAAAGAGCCTGCCCCCGGCACATTAAATAGCGGGCGCATTACCGGCTCCAGCAGCACCCCCATGAAGTGTACCACACCGAAATTCATCAGCAGCTCAGAGGCGATAAAAAAGGGGAGTAAGGCTGGGAAGACGATGTTCCACCAGGCTGCCAAGCCGGTCGTGGCTCCGTCGAATACTATTTTGGGGTTTGTGATCATACTAATTACGAAAACCAGGGCGCAGATTGTCCAGAGGAGGCGTCGCAGGTCATCGCTGCGGCCCCTTAAACGATTAGAAATTGAGGTAATCATATTTCACCAGCCAGTTTATCATTATTATATTGACCGGTTCAGTTGTTTTAGAAGTAAAAAGCAACCGGTTATTGCTTAAAGCAGGAAAAATCTTGACAAAACCACGATATTTTATATATAATCTTTCGTGTTATGGGGTGGTAAGTTTTGTTGCAGCTAGATGTTGAAAGGCTGAGAATGGCGCCGGGTGACTTTATCCGGCTTGAATTACAGGAAGATCTTCCTTCATTCGAACTGCATGGCGGAATTTTGCATTTCCCCGCTCCAGTAAAGTTAAGTTTGCTCGTCAGTAATAACGGTTCAACTATCATTGTTGATGGAAAAGTATCAGGGACAATCAATCTCACCTGTGACCGTTGCCTGGAGCCTTTTGACTGTTTTTTTGAAGCTCCGGTTAATGAGAGCTATACCCAAATACCGGATAAGGGTGGGGTGGAGGCTGTGTCTTATACCGGTGATGTGATTGATATAACTCCTGAGGTGATCAAGAGCATTATTTTGTCTCTACCGATGAAATTTACTTGTAGTGAGGACTGTCAGGGTCTGTGTTCCATATGTGGCTGCAACTTAAATAAGGGCCGGTGTGAGTGTGAAAATGAAGATATCGACCCGCGCTTAAGTGCCTTGCAGGCGTTGCTGAAGAAAACGAACTCTTGAGCACTAAATGTCTTCCTACAGGGAGAGTGAAGCTGGTTTTTAACCCCAACCATTCTAAAAAATAATATCGGTGTTTACGAAAAAACCATGTTCTGAAAAAACGTGAATATGGTTTGTGTTTATGCATATCAGGTAAAATAAAAAGGGAAGGAAAAGGTTTCTTTGCAGTCTCATCTGTTGAATTGCACCAGGTTACAAGAAAAGCCCGCGCTTATGGGAAAAACAGTACATGTGGCGTAAATTTACTTTCGTGAAAAAATGCTTAATGTGTCGGTTAATTAATACTCGGAGTGCAAATGATAAATTGTAGCCTGCAATAAAAGACGGTGAGACTGCCTTCCGTTTAGTCAGCGGAAGAGGAATCTAAGCATCTTGCATCGTTTAGGTTTCAGAAACTAGGTATGTTAACATGGGTGTGCCAAAAAGGAGATCTTCTAAACAACGCGGCAGACAAAGGCGTGCGGCTAATATGAACCTTGAAGCGCCTGCACTGGTAAATTGTCCGCAATGCCGGGCTTTGATTATGCCCCACCATCTATGCCCGGAGTGCGGGTATTATAAGGCCAGAAAAGTAATTGCTACAGAATAAGACAAAAAACCGGACGATTTTAAATAAGCTTCAGGTTTTAAGCCGGGAGCTTATTTTTTTTCCATTAACTTGCCAATATGCTTTCTGTACATTATACTATTTTTAGCACTTGGTACTAATATTTTACCAGGCTTAAGAGTGGTAAAAATGAATAGGAAAAATATAAGCAATAGTGCCGTCTAGTGCGTAATCAATTCAAAAAAGGAAATACATGATGTTAAATATTGACTCAAAAGTCGAGGAAGAGGTTGTGCTTAAAGGTAAATATGCAGTATTTGCGATACCAGGGGAGGTATCGCAGTGAGAATAGCTGTTGATGCGATGGGTGGGGATTTTGCCCCTGCTGAAATTGTGAAGGGGACTCTACAGGCGGTTGAGGAGTATGGCTTGGCCATTGATCTGGTTGGGGATGAAAAACAGGTTTGTGCTGAGTTGGATAAATATGATGCCATAGACCTGGTCAGAGTCGTGCATGCTCCCGAGGTTATTGAAATGAGGGATCACCCGGCGGTTGCAGTGCGGCGCAAAAAAAATTCATCGATTGTTAAAGCCACTCAACTGGTCAAGGATGGTACTGCTAAAGCTGTTGTGTCCGCAGGGAGCACCGGTGCCTCCATGGCGGCTGCTCTTCTCAGCCTGGGAAGAATTAAAGGTATCGACCGTCCGGCTATAGCAATATTATTACCTGGTGAAAATGGCTTTACCTTGCTATTGGATATTGGCGCAAATGTAGATTGTAAGCCACAGCATTTGCTTCAATTTGGCATTATGGGTTGCCAGTATGCCAGGCAAATCCTTGGTTTGGCCAATCCAAAAGTTGGGCTTTTGAGCAATGGAGAGGAAGAAACAAAGGGAAATGAAGCAACTCTGGCGGCGTTCCCCCTTTTAGCTGGAGCAGAAATTAATTTTGTCGGCAATGTTGAGGGAAGAGATATATATCGTAATGTAGTTGAAGTTTTAGTTTGTGACGGTTTTGTGGGTAATATTGTTTTAAAGGCAGGAGAAGGACTAGCGGAATCTTTGTTCAAGATCATGAAGGAAGAAATCACCAAGAGTTTATTGGCCAAGGTTGGCGGGATAATGGCCGGGGCTGCTTTAAAAGGAATTCGAAAGCGGATTGAATATACAGAGTATGGCGGAGCCCCACTACTTGGGGTGAATGGAGTGTCAGTTATCTGCCACGGCAGATCCACGGCTAAGGCAATAAAAAATGCAATAAGAGTGGCAAAAGAAGCAGTTGATAATGATTTGGTTAATGCTATTCGGGAGAGTATTATAATTGTTGATAAGAAAGAGGTTGATTGTACCGATGCACAGGGAAGTGCTTAACGCCGGGATTGTAGGTACCGGAGCTTGTGTGCCGGACAGGATCCTAACTAATGTCGAGCTGGAGCAAATAATAGATACTAGCAGTGAATGGATTTTTTCCAGGACAGGGATCCAGGAAAGACGAATCACAGGACCTGAGCAGGCTACTTCTGATCTGGCAACTGTCGCCGCCGGGAGGGCACTGACCGACGCCGGGATAAACCCGGAAGAAGTCGACCTGGTAATTGTTGCCACAAGCACGCCGGATATGTTAATGCCTGCTACCGCCTGCATTGTGCAGGACCGGCTTGGGATTAAGAAACAGGCAGGAGCTTTCGATCTTGCTGCCGGATGCACCGGTTTTGTTCATGCACTTACCGTAGGCAGCCAGTTTATTGCCGCCGGTTCCTGCCGAACAGTGCTGGTTATCGGCGCCGAGACGTTGTCCAAGATGCTCAACTGGGAAGACCGAAGCACCTGTGTACTTTTTGGAGATGGCGCCGGGGCGGTGGTCCTAAGACCTGTGCCAAAAGACAGCGGCATTCTAGCCTTTAAGCTTTATTCAGATGGGGCTGGCGGGCCTCACCTGCTTATCCCAGCAGGTGGTTCCAGATATCCTGCTACAAGGGAGACATTGGACAGCAAGCTTCATTACCTTCAGATGAATGGCCGGGAAGTGTTTAAATTTGCGGTCAGAGTAATAGAGGAATCTGCTGAGGAGGTGCTGGCTGCGGCTGGGCTTAATAAAACGGACATAGATTTTTTTATTCCACATCAGGCGAATATCCGGATTATTGAACCCGCTGCCAGGAAGCTGGGTATACCAATGGAAAAAGTTCTGGTTAATGTCAATCGATATGGTAATACATCGACAGCTTCAATTCCACTGGCACTGGATGAAGCTGTGCACGAGGGCCGGATCAAAAGCGGTGATTATATTGTCATGGTAGGTTTTGGCGCCGGATTGACTTGGGGTTCTGTAGTTATTAAATGGTAGTACTTTACTTTTAAACTTAATTATGGTATTTTCATTGTGAATTATTGAATTTTATTGTACAGGGGGCGGGAGGTATTGTTCCGTACCGCGTTATGTGATTTGCTTAAAATAGAATATCCCATTATTCAGGGCGGCATGGCCTGGGTATCTTTTGCCGAACTAGCTGCCGCTGTTTCCGAGGCGGGAGGGCTGGGCGTCATCGGATCAGGTTCTGCACCGGCTGATTGGCTCAGAAAACAAATTCTTCAGGCGAAACAATTAACAAAAAAACCTTTCGGCGTCAATGTATATCTTCTTTCACCGTTTGTGGAGGAAATTATGGCTTTGCTCAAGGAAGAGCCTGTGGCGGTGATCACAACCGGGGCAGGAAATCCCGGCAAGTACGTGCCTGCCTTACGGGATGTGGGGACAAAAATAATTCCGGTAGTTTCCTCGGTGGCGCTGGCGAAGAGGCTTGCCCGCTCTGGAGTAGACGCCTTGATCGCCGAGGGCATGGAGTCCGGGGGGCACATCGGCGAAATAACTACTATGGCTTTGGTTCCTCAGGTGGTAGATGTTGTCAACATTCCGGTAATAGCTGCTGGTGGTATTTTTAATGGCCGGGGGTTTGTATCCGCCTTGGCACTGGGTGCGGTTGGCGTGCAGATGGGCACCCGATTTATGTGCGCTGCCGAGTGTACGATTCCCCTCCAGGTTAAAGAGGCGATCATAAAAGCAAAGGATCGTGATACAACTATAACAGGCGCCTCGCTTGGTCATCCAGTGCGTTCCCTGCAGAACAAATTGACAAAAAAATATCAGGCAATGGAGAAGGCAGGTATTTCTTCGGAAGAGTTGGAAAAATTAGGCATGGGTAGTCTCAGGGCGACAATGGTTGACGGTGATGTTCAAAACGGCACAATAATGGCAGGCCAGGTAAGTGCTATGGTCGCGAAAATACAGAGTGCACGGGAAATCATCATGGAAACTGTTGAAGGAGCCAATAAGGTAATAAGTAATTTGAATAAATTGGTGGTGCAAAAGCCATGAGTATTGCCTATGTTTTTCCGGGCCAGGGGGCACAGTATGTCGGAATGGGACGGGAGTTTTATGATCACTTTCCGGAGGCCCGTGCAGTATTTAATGAGGCCGACAAAGCCCTGGGCTTTTCCATTTCCGAATTGTGTTTTTCTGGACCAGATGAAGAATTAAATAAGACCATCAATACACAGCCGGCTGTATTAACTACCAGCATAGCCTGTCTGGAAGTATTGAGACAGTCCGGCGGGCCGGACCCTTGTGCTGTGGCGGGACATAGCCTGGGAGAATACTCAGCTCTGGTGGCTGCAGGGTCAATTTTATTTGCTGACGCGTTACGGTTGGTCCGCAAGCGCGGACAGTATATGCAGGAGGCGGTTCCTTTAGGAGCGGGTGGTATGGCCGCTGTGATGGGGCTGTCTGGGGAAGGCGCCCAGGAGTTGTGCCGCAAGGCCTCAGGTTCAGGTATTATTGAGGCGGTCAACCTTAATTGTCCCGGCCAGGTTGTAGTTGCAGGTGATAATGCCGGTCTGGAGGCGGCCAGGCTGCTTGCCAAAGAAGCCGGCGCCAAGCGGTTTATTCCATTACCGGTCAGCGCTCCTTTTCATTCCAGCATGATGCTGCCGGCGGGCGATAGGTTGTCATTGGATTTGGAAAAAATATCGATTAATGATCCCGACATTCCTGTAGTAGCCAATGTGACGGCGGAGTATTCCCGCACTGGAACGGAAATAAGAGAATTATTAGTTCGTCAGGTCTATAGCCCGGTGCGCTGGGAGGAGAGTGTTCGGCTGCTGGCCAAGTCTGGTGTTACTGCTATTATCGAGGTTGGCCCTGGCAAAGTCCTATCCGGTCTGGTCAAAAAGATCAGCAGGGATATTAGGGTTGCCAATATAGAAGATAGAGCTTCTTTAGAAAAAGCCCTTGCACTTGTCAAGGAGGTTAGCTAAAATGGTTCTTAACGGCAAGGCTGCCATTGTTACCGGCTCTTCCAGGGGAATCGGCCGGGCCATAGCCCTGGCTCTGGCCAAAGAGGGGGTTGCTGTCTTAGTGAACTACAAGAGTGGGGCAAGTGCAGCAGCTGAAGTGGTTGAGGCTATTCAGGGCATAGGCGGGCGGGCCATGGTTTATCAGGCCGACGTAGCCAACCCGGCAGAGGCGGAGGCTATGGTTAAGGCGGCCCAGGCCGAATTTGGTAAAGTGGATATTCTAGTCAATAATGCGGGTATTACCAGAGACAACCTGATTTTTAGAATGAAGGACGAAGATTGGGACTCTGTAATCGGTGCAAACCTTAAAGGGGCTTTTAACTGTATCAAATTTGCCGGTCGCGGTATGTTTAGAAATCACTTTGGGCGCATTATAAATATAAGTTCAGTGGCAGGGCTGGTTGGGAACAGCGGACAGGCTAATTACAGTGCTGCAAAAGCCGGCTTAATTGGGCTAACCAGGACTATGGCAAAAGAACTCGGTTCCCGTAACATCACCGTAAACGCTATTGCGCCGGGGTTAATTTATACGGATATGACTAGTTCTCTGCCTGAAGATGTCAAGAAAAAAATGTTGGCACAAGTTCCATTGAAAAGGTTTGGCAGTCCGGATGAAGTAGCCGGATTGGTGGTTTACCTGGCTTCAGAATCGGCCGGATACATAACAGGTCAGACTATAACCATAGACGGGGGTATGGTCTGTATTTAACAAAACTGCTTTGGTTAGGTAACGAAAGGGGGTGAGATTTCGTTATGTCAATCGCTGACAAAGTTAAATCTATCATTATGGATCAATTAGGTGTAGAAAAAGATGAAGTAAAAGAGGATGCGTCCTTTGTCGATAACCTGGGAGCCGACTCTTTAGATATTGTTGAACTGGTCATGGCTCTGGAAGAAGAATTCAACCTGGAAATTCCCGATGAGGATGCGGAAAAAATACGTACTGTGGGCGAGGCCGTTAAATACATTCAGGATCGCCAATAATTTTTCGTCAGACTGTAAGTCCCGGGGGAAACCACGGGACTTTTTTGAAGAAGGAGGAATTGTTGTTGCAAAAGCGGGTTGTCATTACCGGCCTGGGGATAATATCTCCGGTGGGTACTGGTCTGGAAAAGTTCTGGTCCTCTCTTACCGGTGGGATTTCCGGAATCAGGCGGGTAACCAGGTTTGACCCGACCAACCATAGCACTAAAATCGCGGGTGAAGTTGTTGATTTTGAACATACTAAGTATCTGGACAAAAAAGAGGCCCGGCGCATGGACCGCTTCACTCAATTTGCAGTAGCTGCTGCCGGAATGGCCATTGAAGACGCTGGACTTAACCTAGAGGTGGCGGACAGAAATCGTATTGGAGTGATCTTGGGGTCGGGCATAGGCGGTATTGAAACACTGGAGGAGCAGGCCAGGGTTTTGTCCCAGAAGGGGCCGGGGCGGGTCAGCCCTATTTTTGTACCAATGATGATTGCCAATATGGGTGCGGCTCAGGTAGCGATCAGTTACCATCTATTCGGCCCTAATGTTACCAGTGTCTCAGCATGCGCCTCCAGTTCCAATGCCCTGGGTGATGCTTTTAGAATGCTGCAGTGGGGTTACGCGGATGTAATGATATCCGGAGGAACAGAAGCGCCGATCACCCCGCTGGCTATGGCCGGTTTTTGTTCAATGAAGGCCATGTCAACATGCAACGATGAGCCGGAAAAAGCGAGCAGGCCTTTTGACGCAAAGCGGGATGGTTTCATATCCAGTGAGGGTTCTGCGGTTTTGGTGCTGGAAACACTAGAACATGCCTTGAGCCGGGGAGCGCGAATTTATGCTGAAATAGCCGGTTACGGCAGCTCATGTGACGCCTATCATATCACTGCACCAGATCCCGAGGGTCGCGGTGCGACGAGTGCAATGCTTGGGGCGATCAGAGATGCCGGGATCAAACCGGAAGAAGTAGACTATATTAACGCTCACGCAACTTCTACACCGATTGGGGACAAGGCTGAAATCAAAGCGATTAAAAATGTTTTCGGGTCACATGCCTATAAGCTGGCTGTCAGCTCAACCAAGTCCATGACCGGTCACCTGCTGGGTGCGGCCGGTGGGTTGGAGGCTGCAGTTTGTGCAATGGTCATAAATCACGGGGTTATTCCACCTACAATCAATTACGAGTATCCGGATGAAGATTGCGATTTGGACATTGTTCCCAATATAGCCAGAGATGCGAATGTTGGTGTTGCCATATCCAATTCCTTTGGATTTGGGGGGCATAATGCCTCGCTGCTGTTTAAACGGTATTGATAAAATCAACCTTACCGGAATTTTAGAGGTGGTATAGTGTCCAAAACGGAGAAATACCGGGTCCGTTTAATCAAACAGCTTGGTATCAGCTGGCACGATGAAAGCCTACTGGCTCAGGCTTTAACCCATAGTTCCTTTATCAGTGAAAACCGCCATACTGGATTAACAAACAACCAGCGCCTGGAGTTTTTAGGTGACGCTGTATTAGAGCTGACGGTTAGCGACTTTCTGTATCGGAATAACCCGAGTATGAGTGAAGGCGAATTAACTAAATTCCGGGCTGCGGTTGTATGCGAATCTTCTCTCGCCAGAGCAGCCGGTGAACTGGAGCTGGGGCTGTGCCTCAGTATGGGTAAGGGTGAGGAACGCTCCGGGGGAAGGGAGCGCCCGTCGATCCTGGCCGATGCCTACGAGGCTTTATTGGGGGCAATTTACCTGGATCAGGGACTGGACCGGACTGCTGAAATTATTATCAGGTTTCTGACGCCGGTTATTGCTGATGTCATAGAGGGCCGGCTGGATCGGGACTACAAGACAATACTGCAGGAGATTGTTCAACGGCGCGGTACGGATACTGTATCATATATAATTATTAATGAAGAGGGCCCGGATCACGATAAAATTTTTACCGCAGGTACGGTTTACCGGGGTAAGGTGATAGGCACTGGAGACGGGCGCTCAAAAAAAGATTCCGAACAACAGGCAGCCAAGATGGCCTTGGCAAGGCTCAATAAGGTTTGAGTATGGCAAATATTTTCACCGGCAAATGCCTGAAGTTTGCCGGTAGGGAGGCTATTAGCGGATAGATGGGGTTGTTTAACCGTTTAAAGGAAAGCCTGGCCAAAACCCGCCGGGGGCTGGTTGAAAAGATCGATAACCTGGTACATCACCATAAGTCCATTGGTGAAGAACTTTACGAAGAGCTGGAAGAATTACTGGTTCAGGCTGATGTAGGGGTAACCACCGCCTTTGAGCTAGTGGAGGCGGTTAGGCGTGAGGTCAGGGAGCGTCATGTGGAAGACGCCGGAGAACTCAAAGCAATTTTGAAAGAGCAGATCAGCGCTATGCTGGGTGATGGACAAAGGTCAATCAGCTTGAGTAATGAAGCTCCAACGGTGGTTGTAGTCCTTGGTGTCAACGGGGTGGGTAAGACTACTACTATTGGAAAGATGGCTTATCTTTTTAAATCTGAGGGTAAGAAAGTAATTTTGGGCGCTGCGGACACTTTCCGGGCGGCTGCGATAGAACAGCTGGAGTTCTGGGCTAACCGCGTGGGTGTAGAACTAATCAAACACCAGGAAGGGGCCGATCCTGCCGCTGTTGCTTTTGATTCCCTACAGGCCGCAAAAGCGCGGCGGGCAGACATTTTAATAATTGATACTGCTGGCAGGCTGCATACTAAAAGCAACCTGATGGAGGAATTAAAAAAAATAAGCAGGGTATTGGATCGTGAAATGCCCGGGGCGCCTCATGAAGTTTTATTGGTATTAGACGCTACCACTGGCCAGAATGCCATCAACCAGGCCAAGCAGTTCAGTGAAGCGGCAAGGGTAACTGGGATTGCCCTGACCAAACTGGATGGGAGTGCCAGGGGCGGAGTTGTTATCGGCGTGAGCCAGTCTTTAAATATACCGGTAAAAATGATTGGCATCGGGGAAGGTCCCGAAGACCTCAGGACTTTTAATGCCAAAGAATTTGTTGATGCACTTTTTGCCGGCTAGTTCGGCGTTATTATTAAATTATATAGGACCGGCCTTGGTTGTATTGTTAGAGTAACGGGAGAAAGCTTGATTATAAAGACTTTTTCCCGTTAATTTTTTGTGGAAGTTTTTAGTTCTTTTTCCCCTGGGAAGGGTTTTAAGATCAAAAGGAAATTGTTTATTTCTGTCGAATTAACACGCAAAGCAGTGTTGCGTGAAGGATAATTAGGTAACAATCCGTCAATTATATTAATATCTTAAAGAAAATTAGGGGGTCAATAATGAAAAAACAGCTGGAAAATTTAAAAAACAAAAAGATTACTGCTCTGGCAATAGTTGTTTTCTTGCTGGTCATATATGGATGTGCCCCCCAAAGCCAGCAGGAAAGATCACGGACCGGTGATCCCGGGGTGATCGGATCCGATGTGGCCGTGATGGACAGCCAGCCAGGCGACAGCAGCAAAGAGAATGGACAAAACGAAGATGTGCCCGGTTCACCAGCGTCGGGAGTAAATACAGGTGAGACAGGAGCCGGCGGTCCAGCGCAGAATGTAGAGACGCCTGCGGCCACCACTACACCTGGAGGTGAGCCTAAAGCCACCCCTACAACCGGACAAGTGTCTAATACTAAGCACGGCTGGGGTTTGAAGCGTAATAACCAGCACTTGCAGCCGGAGATGCCTGCTTCCATCAGCAACAACCTCAGCCGCAATGGCGCTTACTGGGTGGGAAGCCCAAACCAAAAGGTAGTATATTTGACTTTCGATAACGGTTATGAAAACGGTTATACCGCTCCAATTTTGGATGCCTTAAAAGCCAATAATGTAAGGGCTGCCTTTTTTGTTACCGGTCATTATCTAAAGTCCCAGCCGGAACTGATTAAGCGAATGGTGAGCGAGGGGCATCTGGTATGTAACCATACCGATACCCATCCAAGCCTTCCGGACATATCTGAGGAGCAAATTATCAAGGAGCTTCAGGCAGTTGAACAGGAGTATGAAAGGATAACCGGCAATACCAACATGAAATACTTGCGGCCTCCTCAAGGCGAGTATAGTGAGCGCACCCTGGCTATTACAAAAGAACTTGGCTACACCAATGTCTTTTGGAGCATGGCCATGGTAGACTGGGTGCCAATGCCTGGTGGTGCACAGGAAGCTTACCAGACAGTAATGGATAATTTGCATAATGGAGCCGTGATCCTGCTCCATGCAGTTTCAAAAGAAAATGCCGAGGCGATGGACCGTATGTTAAAGGATATTAAAGCTCAGGGATATTCGTTTAAGACGCTGGATGACCTTGTTCAGGTTTCATAAACAGGTACAGACTATCTTCGAAAAAGTTTGTCAAATATGACGATGCGACAGGCGAAGCAATTAACCACCAGCAAAACTGGTGGTTAATTTAAAGTTTAATGATGCTTAAACGGTCATTGAGTGCCAGCCTGGCCAGTACAAGCATTGCATGTGACCAGTTCAAAGGTATTACCCAGGCTGGCCCGCCACAATTCTTATCAGCTTGCTCGGGAAGCAGCAAATGGCGGTTTGCCTGTTCCAAACACCATTGATAGAGTACATCAGCCCGGTGGCGATTTCCGGACATGCAGTAATAGATCGCCAGCCACAAGGTGGTTAATAACCAGGGATTGCCTTCTCTGTAGCTATCCCCCTCATAGCGGTGCAGACCACCGGTGTTTTTGTTCCATAACTTTTCTTCAATGGCCTTTACGGTCGCCTGCAGCTTCTCGTCTTTTGGTTCCAATACCCGGAATGGAAAAGCCAGACCTAATAGAGCAGAGTCAACCCGCTCATCTTCACCAATCCAGTATGTCGGGTAAATACCGGCCGGGTCTGTTCCTGTAAAGGTTTTTTTCCCTTCATATGCGGCATGATGATAAGCATCCTGGTAAACCTTTTTATTGATGCCGCGCATGAATCTATCGTATCTGGGTGAATACTGGTTGTTGATAATACCTGCTTTTACTTTTTCAGCAGCCAGGCGCCATCTTTCTGCAGCTTCTTGTTCACCTTTAGTTAAAGCGATCTCGCTTGCTGCCTTAAGACCGCCATACACAGCCGCAGCGGAGTAAGTGCTCTGGCTGAATTCATCTTCCCAAAGGTCGAAACTGGGAGAGGGAAGGCCATTTTTTGCCAGGTTGTTGGTGAGGAAGTTTGCTCCCTTAACCAAGGATGTCCATATCCGGTCTAGAAAATCGTTGTCTCCGGTTTGCCCGTAGTGATGCCTGTAACCCCACAATACCGCTCCAGCCTGGTCAATTTGCCTGCCCCAGCCCGGCGCTACTGAGCCGTCAGTGAAATATCTCTGTTCCCAGTTCCCTTCTTTTCCCTGGACAGAACAGGTAAAGTTATAAAACTGCGCTGCGATGTGGTGAAAACCAGTTTCATCAAAAGCAGCGGCGACATAAACTGCGTCACGGGGCCAGCAGTAGCCGTATCCACCGCACATTAAATAGCAAGGATCAAACTCCGGTGCGGCAATTGATGCGCCTGTTTCTTTGTTTGACATCAGCTGCATGGCCAGAAGTGACCGGTGGATGGCTTTATTATCCTCGTTTTCCCATAAATTTGCCTTTCTTTGTCCGAGCCAGCTGTACCAGTACTGTCGTGTGTGATCCAGCCAGGCTTGACAATCTTTAGAAGCAGCTTCAGCGATCAGTGCTCTGACCGCTTCTTGCCTTGCTCCCGCGGCCAGGTAGAGAGTCATGCTCTTTGTTTCCCCCGGTTTAAGTTCACCCATGTCCCATTCCATGCTACCGGAACTATATCTAATATTGTCGCTGTTACCCCTAAGCGTACCCCTTGAGGCATCCTGAAAAGGGTCGGAATGAGTGCCGCGCCTGCCGCACTGGTAGCCGGTCAACGGGTAACCAGCCCCGGTTAAGGCCACGTAAATATTTCTCCGGAAAAAGACCAGGGAATGATTAGAAAAATCGAACTGGAGACCATCGTACAATGTAGATTCCTCGATTTCAAAAGCGCAATATACTATAAAAGTTAGCTTTTCAGTTTTTTCACTGTAGTTTGTCAGCAGATAGTGCCTGACCAGGATATCCCGGTCTGGAAGGACGAAGTCTTGCTGCAGCGCTTTTAGATGATGAGTCTGACTGGACATTTCCGTTTCAAATATGTTAGTATCATCCAGGTAGCGTTGCGTGGATCTCCATATATTTAGATGGAACCACTTGGTGAGACTATGTCCCTCCGGCAAGGACAGTCTGATCCCCGGCCAAAAGTGCCCGAGGTGCTGCCCGTATTCAATTTGTGGCCAAAAAAGCCTGTAAATTTCCCCATTATTTCTAATCGAGACGAGCATTCTTGAGTTCCCGATTATTGCTTCGGGCATTTCAGGATGAGGTGTCGGGTTTATTATTTTATTCACCACCTTAGCATCATGGTTTACATATTATGCCCCACTAATGCCCGGTGAATGGCGGGGGAATAGATTTATTGCCAAATTAATTTGATTTAATTAATTTTACACAGGTCAAGACGTAAAAGGCTGCCTCAGCGCAGTACCAGTTCCCTGACCCGGTCTCGACATAGAGTTTGTCTGCCTGCTTAATTTTTTCGAGCGCGCGTTTGAAATCACTATGCAGGCAAGCATAATAACCTAGAAGCATCCAGGGGAAATCTGTTGGATGAATATAAACCCAATCCGGCTGGAAATTATTAAATAACCGATAAAGATTTTCAGCCCGCCTTGTATCCGGTTTGATTAGCCCAAACAGAACCGGGAAAACCTGACAGGCTGCATCCGGGTAAAATTTTCTAAGGTTGATCCGGTTTTTGAACCAGCCTGTTTTGCTCGCATGGTAGCTCCCGGCACGCGGGTTCCAAAGATTCTTTTCGATGCCGGCGGCGATCATATTGGCTTTGGATTCATAGTACCCGGATTCTTGATCGCCGATTGAGTGCAATAGGGTAACAAAATCCTTTATACCACGGTAGGCTTCGCAGTTGTCCATGAGATATTTGACCTGATAGCCGGCCAGGGCAAAAGTAAGGCCGTCCCTGTCCATTAGATTGATGATTACCCCGGCAATTCTTTTTAATTGGTTAAGGTTTTTCCTGACCCAGTCTGTTTGTCCGGTCCGTAAACGGTATAAGTTGACCAAAGATAGGAAAGTACCGGCATAAGAGTCTTCAGAGTCTGGTTTGGCTGTTCTGAAAAGTAATTTATCGTCATAGTGATAGTCGAGGATGGTGCCGTTCTTTTCCAGATTAAGGATATACCAGTTTAGATAACGCTGGACCAGTGGATAGCTTAAAGGGTCCTCCAACATAGCCATTGCAGCAAAATTAGCAAAATAAGGCATGATCCAGCCTTGGTCAGGGTATTTTTTAATAGCACCGTCTGCAGCATGCCCAGGGCTAAGGATCTGGCAGCTTTTTATCCAGTTCAGCTGAGCAATCATATTTTCCCTTAATAAATATTCCATATCACACTCCTAAGTATATATGATGACAGTGGAAGGGATTTTTAAATTCTTGCTGAATAGAATGATCAATGTTTTTAAATTTTTTTGTAATAATATACCTGATGATGAAGACATAATTTAAGTTAGAAAATAACAGGTTTTATTTTTACTACAAGGTTCTTCATTGTTTAAAAAGATTCTAATACAAAGTTATTCCCCCGGCCAAAGGAAAATTAAATTTCCTTGCGCCTCAGTTGAAGATTATTGATCTTACTATTACTACTTAGCCCAATCAATATGCTCTTACACCAGTAAAATATATTTTTTTAATAAGGAGAAGTTTATGAATAACTCGCGTATTTCCCGGCTATTATTAATTTTATTTGCGCTGGCTTTTCTCGGTATTCAGGTAGTAAGTTTTATGACCAGTATAGCAGAGCATGAAGAGAAAATGGTCAAGCTTGAAAAAGTAGCGTATCAAATTGAAAGAGGCAGTTACTTCGATTTAAAGATGGATCCTGTGGTTGAAATTAGAAAAGAAAAAGCATCTTTTAAATCTGAGACAATAAATCTGGTGATTAAAGTGCTTGTAATTATAGCGGCGACTACTTTTGTATACACTTTAATGAAGTCCGGCCGGGGAATCAGGAAAGAATAGACCTTTTTTATAGGTGGACCAGCCAGACGGTAAATATAATCAGCAAGCCCAATATTGATATTACTGCCATTGCCTTTGTCCGGCTGTGTGCGACGGCCAGCTCAGCTATAGTATTTTCCAGGAAATCAATTCTTTCGTTTGTTTCATTAACAGCATATTTTAGGGCAGCTGTTTTCTCCTGAGCCGGTAGTATAATTTTCCCCTGGATGGTTGTTGCCAGTGCACAGACTATTTCATCGCGTTTATCTGGCAGTTCAGTCGCCATTTTGATTGTCCTCACCGGCTTGATTGATGGCATCTCTCAGGACTGCAAGAATTACCAAGGGTAGTTGTTGCACCCGGTTGTCAAGTACCGCCAGGTTTTCTTTTAAAATAGCTATATCTGTCTGTTCCTGCTCCCTCAAATCTTTTAACTGGCCGGCAATTTTGTTATTCTCCTCCAGCACTGGCTGCACTAGTTTTGTTTTCAGGCCAGTGAGGATTTCCGTCAGCATTTGCCTGATGAGCACGTCACCATTTTTTTCAACTGCCATATGCTCTAGTTTTAAATCCATTTTTTATCCTCCTGTCATTAGATTTTATCAATGGCGCTTTTAAGCAGCGCAAGTATTCTAATCGTTTCTTTTTGAAGATTCTTTTCTAACGCTTTGTTGAAACTAGCTTCAAAGTCCTGAAGCAGGTTTTTTTTTATTTCCCCTCCGGTATTATGACTAACCTCACCGATAATTTTACGAAGTCGCTCATCCAGCAATCTGGCGTTTTCCACTCGCTCATGACCTCCTGAGGTGATATATGGCACTTCTGATATTTTTTATCTTACCGCGGGACTGTTTGAGCATATTAAGTGCCCGGTGCATTTTATTTTTTCTTTCACTGGCTATCTGGTTATTATTTAATAATTCATAAGTAATCTTTTCTGAAGAATCATGAAGTATTTTGTATAGCTCATTCAGTTTAGAACTGTAAAACTCCCAGCCCCGGTAGCGCAAAATCCCTTCTTCAAGGTGCCTTAATAAAATTTTTATGCCCGGATCCTGTCCGGTGAGCCCGCCCAGGGCCGAAATTAGAAATACCTTTGGCCTTGGTATGGCCTGTATAACGGAAGTGGGAGGATTGCTCAAATTCCTGCGAACGTAGTTTGCTACTATTTCCCGTTGGGCAGGGGTAAGGGTATCTGAGAAATTAATAACAAAGAAAAATTTATTGAGATTACCAGGTAGCTTGGGTAACAAAATTAGCTTTAGATTTTCTCTGTCCATGTCATGAAGAATATGCCTGGCATTAAGAAAAATAAGACAGGCGTCACATAGCTGGAAGCTGTTTAAAGCTTCATGGCAATGGTGCTGTTGAATCGAGTCAAGGCCAGGCGTGTCGATAAAATCTGCGATTTTGAGGAAATCTGATGGGTGTTGAATATTAATGTCTGCGATCCGGAATGCGTTTTCTGCGTTAATTAATTCTCTAAACTTGTTGGCGGAGGCAGGGCTGGACAGGTGAAATTCCTGCAGGCCCGAATTTTTAAAAGTGATCCGGACTTTTTGAGGTAGTTTCTTACGTGATATTAATCTGTTGGAAACGGGTTTAAAAACAACCGGTGCCCGGTTATTCCCGGCAAAACTACCTGCGGCGAATAAGTCCTTGGACTGGTTGATCAGCGCAGTCAATTCCTGTCTGTCCACTTGCCTGAAGTGGCCTTCTAGGAAAGCTTCCAGATTAATAATATTCTCGTCTGTAAGCCACTTTTCTATAGTGTTCAGTTCATTGTGGCAAAGGAGGTTTGTTCCTCCGGCTGATTCGTAGATCGGCAGGGTAACTTGCATTGGGAGCATTACAGAAGCTATTTTGCTGTTGCCGTAAGAAATCCGGGTTATGGACGAGGTTGTCGGGCCGCTGCCTGTAGGCAATAGCTTTTCTTTCATTAGCGCGTTAAAGAACGTGGACTTACCGGTCGAAAACCCCCCCGCTGCTGCAACTGTAAAACGCTTTTGGTCAATTTCGTTATATAAGTTTCTCAGTGTGGAGTGCTCCAACAAACCACGTAACTCATTATTATTAAGCAAGTCATCAATCAATTCCAGCACCAATTCTTTACTTTCCTTAATGCTGGTCATGATCAAATTATTTTTCTGTCCAATTGGGTTGCTTTCCAGCGCGAGCAGATTAGTAGAGTTAATTGAGCTTAATAATTCTTCCGTTTCTTTAGCAATAAGCGGTGCAGAATGAATAGATTGAATTGCGTTAAATAGTTTTTTTGCTGTTTCATATACCGGCCAGAATTCAGATAAAAAAAAGGAATCATCTTTGATTTTAGAAATTTTTATTAGCCTGGCCGGCAGTTCACTGTCAAATTCTTTTAATTTTTTTGCTAAACTATTAAAGTTATCCCGAGCCAGCTCTACATCTATAAATAAACGGATTTGCCTTATATTTTCCTGGTTTAAAATGTTTATCGCATTTAATCTAACCTTCATTAGAAAGATTTTTCTTAGCTCTACCCGGGTGTTTTCTAGCGAGGTACCCTCACAATCCCGGGTGCAGTTAAGCCAGAAGGATATGTTTTCCATGTTCTTATTTTTCCAGCTTGACGCAAGTTTATACAAAAACAGCCGGCTGAAGTTTTCTATGCCACGCTGGTGAAAAAGATAAATAATTCTGGTGGCATCGCCTGCCGCTTGTTCAGTCAGGTGGATCGATTCACGAGAGGATGCGTCTATGCCCGGGGTATCAAAGAGCCGGCACTTTCTTAATATTGGCGAGGGGAGCTTAATTTCTACCCGCCCGCCGGAGTGAGGCCGCCTCTCCAAAAATGAGATTAAACTGTCACGGTCTGTAAATAAGCACTTGTCCCTGCCGTTGGTATAACTTGCGCTGAAGGAATCTGCATAATCAAAATATAGCAGGCAGTCAGTGGTGGGAAGAGTTCCCACCGGACTTATATTATCTCCTAGCAGACTGTTCAGTAAGGTGGACTTACCAGAATTGAAGGAACCTAGAATGACCACCGAAGGCTTCAGTTCCGGACCTACAAACTCCTTTATTGTTTCTGACCGGGCAATAAAATTATTGAGTGCATTCATAAAATATTGCTCCTGCTATTAGTGAATTTATTTTTATATATTTATAGTAGGAACAGTTTATAACTATAAACGGAAAATAATTTATAATGCACACAATAACAAAAAGTCTTTATAAATTTGATAATGAGGTTGATTTTTGTAAGATTAGTTAATTTGTCAATAACTAAAAATATACAAATATATTGAAAAAGGTCTATTTTAACTGTTATATTTAATATAAATACCGATTGTATACAGGAGCGATCGTATATTCAGCAGGCTACTCTTTTTTACCCTGTGCTTTACCGGGTATGTCCAGTTAGATTTCTAGAACTATTTGCTTGAATAGAATGCGATCAGAGCTAAAAAGGGAAACGGGAACAGGAGTGGTTTGAGGCATGTAATGATACCCATTCTATTACTTTTAGATTTGCCGGAAAAGCTGGTCCATTTCATAATTTAGCTAAGAAATGGACAATACTTGATCGAGGATTAAAATTTTTTATAATCCGATATGTATTTTGTTTGAACAAGTGTTTTTTTAAAGGAGTTGAAAAAATGAAAAAACATATTTGTATTGTTGGTATTTTAGTCAATCAAAAATCTGAGCATGCCCCTAAAGTGCAGCAAGTGCTGACAAAATACGGTTCTCTTATTTTGCACCGCAGCGGTATCCCATACTCTGCCTGTGACCGTGGCATCATCAACCTGACCATGGAGGCGTCTGCTGATGAACTAAATACTTTTGTCAGCGAGCTCCAGGATGTTAAAGACATTGTGGTTAATTCACTGTCTTTGTTTGACGATGCCGAGGAATTAAATGTTTGTGGAATTAAATAGTTGTTTGCCCTTATTGAAGTTTCGTAGGGATTGACGAAAAAGCCGGGCTTATATAATAGAAATCGAAAGGTAATGCTGTCTGGTAAAATTTCTTGACACAATATCGGGTTTTTTGTATACTGGTTAGTAAGTCATATCTTAAAAAACTGTGAAGGGGACAGGAAGTTTATGTATTGGGCTGCAGAGAGCCGGAGGAGCTGAAAGCCGGTGCCTTGAATACTTTGCTTCAGATCACCCCAGAGTTGCCGGCTGAAATTTCAGTAAGCCGTGCCGGGTCAAACGTCCGTTATAACGTAGTGTCCTTAAAGGCACAATAGGGGCTTCCGTAATGCGGAGGCAAGCAGGGTGGTAACGCGCAAGGTTTTGACCTCTCGTCCCTGGCAGTTTATCTAAACTACCAGGGTGAGAGGTTGTTTTATTTGTAAAATTTCAATTTTTTAGGGAGGGAGTAAATAATACTAAAGTTTTAAAAGACCCTTTAGGATAGTTCCGGGACCGGAATTTTATCCAATAGGGCTTTTCTTTAATTGTATGGTGTAAATCTTTAACGGAGGAGTTGCTATGAGCCTAATTATTTATCTTGATGGGGAGTATGTGCCCGAGGAGAAAGCGGTTGTTTCGGTTTTTGACCATGGCCTGCTGTATGGAGACGGAGTTTTTGAGGGTATCCGTGCTTATAACGGGAGGGTCTTTAAACTGGATGACCATTTGGTCCGACTTTATGAATCGGCCCGAACTATTGATATGGAGATCCCGCTGTCCGAAGCTGAAATGCAGGAGGTTGTTTTAGAGACCCTGCGGCGGAATAACCTGCGTGATGGCTATATCCGTCTAGTGGTTACCCGAGGTAAAGGTGACCTGGGGCTGGATCCAAATAAATGTATCAGGCCCACCGTATTTTGCATTACGGCCTCGATCCAGCTTTACCCGGAAGAATTATACGAAAAAGGCCTGATTGTAGTAACTGTTTCTACCCGCAGGAACGTGCCAGATGCTGTAACCCCGCGGGTAAAGTCGCTGAATTACCTTAACAATATTTACGCTAAGATGGAAGCTAAACTGGCCGGTGTGCCCGAAGCGATAATGCTTAATGCCCAGGGTTATGTGGCGGAGGCTACCGGTGACAATATTTTTATTGTGAAAAAAGGTGTGCTGATTACCCCTCCGTCCTACATTGGCCTGCTTGAAGGGGTTACTCGCAATACTGTGATGGATTTAGCCCGTGAAAAGGGTATTGCGGTAGAAGAGAGAGTTTTTACCCTGCATGATGTATATAACGCAGAGGAATGTTTTCTTACCGGTACCGCCGCTGAGGTTATTCCTACCGTTATGGTGGATGGCCGGGTTATCGCTGACGGTAGACCAGGCAGCATGACCCGTGAACTAATTACAGCTTACCGCGAGTTGACTAAAGTAGATGGCCCACTGATCTTTCCCGGTGAAACAACAGGTTGTTGTGGCCGTTAAAAGACGTGCATTCAGGCCGGCCATAAAACCGGCTATTTTTTTGTAAAACTAGCATACTGCCGTAATGAGATTTGTCAATCCGTAACGGCTAGTTAAGGAGGAATGGGTTTTGCGCAGTGACGCTATGAAAAAAGGTATCGAGAAAGCGCCCCATCGCTCGCTTTTTAAAGCGCTGGGATATGTCGACCAGGAATTAGAACTCCCTTTGATTGGAATAGTAAACTCACATAATGAAATAGTACCAGGCCATATGCACCTGAATGATCTGGCTGAAGCAGTCAAGGCAGGAGTGCGCCTGGCTGGTGGCACACCCATTGAATTTCCGGCAATAGCTGTGTGTGACGGCATTGCGATGAATCATACCGGGATGAAATACTCCTTGGCCAGCCGGGAATTAATTGCCGACAGCATCGAAGTGATGGCGGAAGCACACCCCTTTGACGGGTTGGTACTGCTCCCCAGTTGTGATAAGATTGTGCCAGGGATGTTGATGGCCGCAGCTAGGTTAAATATCCCGGCCATCGTGGTCAGCGGTGGCCCGATGCTGGCTGGACGACATAACGGGCAGCAACTTTCTTTAAGCAATTTATTCGAAGCGGTTGGGAAAGTATATGCCGGAAGTATGACTGAGGCTGAACTGCATGAAGTGGAGGAAACAGCCTGTCCTGGCTGTGGTTCTTGTGCCGGGATGTTTACCGCTAACTCAATGAATTGCCTAACCGAGGCGCTGGGAATGGCTTTGCCCGGCAACGGAACGATTCCGGCAGTATCCGCGGCCCGGCGCCGCCTGGCCAAACTGGCCGGGATACAGGTAATGAAACTTGTGCAGGAGAATATTCGCCCGTCTGATATTATGACCAAAGAGGCCTTCAATAATGGCCTGGCCGTTGACATGGCCCTGGGCTGTTCCACCAATACTGTGCTGCACCTGCCGGCCATAGCATCTGAGGCAGGTGTGGAGATAAACTTAGACATAGTAAATATGACCAGCGAGCGGACACCGAACCTTTGCAAGCTGAGTCCGGCCGGCCCCTTCTTTATGCAGGACCTGGATGAGGCAGGCGGCATCCAGGCGGTCATGGCCGAACTGTCCAAAAAGGGCCTAATCAATTTGGAAGCCCGTACAGTTGCCGGTACCGTTGGTGATAACCTGCGTAGTAAGATCGTTTACCGCCGTGATGTAATCCGCAGCGTGGAGGACCCTTACAGCCCAAGCGGCGGTATTGCAGTTCTGCGTGGCAACCTGGCCCTGGACGGAGCGGTAGTGAAAAAGTCTGCGGTCGCACCGGAAATGTTGAAACACAGCGGGCCGGCCCGGGTTTTTGAGTCAGAGGACGAAGCGGTGAAGGCCATAACCGAAAAGAAAATAAACAAGGGCGATGTTATCGTCATCCGCTACGAAGGACCAAAGGGTGGACCAGGGATGCGGGAAATGCTTACCCCCACCGCTACTGTCGCCGGTTTGGGTCTGGATAAAGACGTGGCTCTTTTAACCGACGGGCGCTTTTCCGGAGCTACCCGGGGCGCATCGATCGGACATATTTCTCCAGAGGCGGCTGATGGCAGCGCGATTGCTATTGTCAGAGAGGGGGATATAATTGATATTGATATCCCGAACAATTCTCTAAATGTACGCCTGAGCCAGGATGAGATCTCTAATCGCCTGAAAAATTGGCAACCCCCTGAGCCAAAGGTTAAGAAGGGCTATCTAGCCCGTTATGCCCGCCATGTGACCTCGGCCAGCACCGGGGCAATTATCAAGGATTAATGTGGAGGTGTGCGGAGTGAAGCTATCCGGGGCAGAAATCTTGATTAAGAGTTTAGAAGCAGAAGCTGTGGATACTATTTTCGGCTACCCCGGTGGAGTGGTGTTACCTATTTATGACGCCCTATACTCTGCTGATATCCGGCACATCCTTTGTCGGCACGAGCAGGGGGCGGCCCATGCGGCTGATGGATATGCCCGCGCTACCGGGAAGCCGGGTGTTTGCCTGGCGACGTCCGGCCCTGGTGCGACTAATCTGGTGACGGGCATTGCCAACGCCCACATGGACTCAGTACCCCTGGTTGCCATAACCGGGCAGGTTGTCCAAGATTTATTAGGGAAAGATTCTTTTCAGGAAGCCGATATCGTAGGGATCACTCTCCCGATCACCAAGCACAACTACCTGGTCAGAGATTTATCTGAGCTGGCTAGTGTAGTTAAAGAAGCGTTTTATATTGCGACTACCGGCAGGCCAGGACCGGTGCTGATCGATATACCGAAGGATGTCTCCGCCAGCGTAGACGAGTACGTAGTGCCTGAAGCAATAAACCTGCCCGGCTACAAGCCTGAGGGGAAAGTAGATCAGCAGCAATTGATGGAGGCAACCAGGGCAATAGCCAGATCGGAGCGGCCTTTAATCTATGCCGGCGGAGGGGTGGTTATATCCGGCGCCCATGCGGAGTTGGTGAGACTGGCAGAGCTAATAATAGCGCCGGTGGCTACCACCCTGATGGGGCTGGGGGGATTCCCGGGCGATCATCCCCTGTCACTTGGTATGCTTGGGATGCATGGCACTAAATACGCGAACTTTGCTGTTTGCGATTGCGATCTCTTGATTGCTATCGGGGCACGCTTTGACGACCGGGTTACAGGAAAACTGGAAACCTTTGCTCCCGAAGCCCGGGTAATCCATATTGACATAGATCCAGCTGAAATAGGAAAAAATGTGAAGGTTGACATACCAATTATCGGTGACGTAAAAACGGTTTTAAAGCAACTTATTGATCTTCTGCAGCCCAGGCTAGGTGAAGCCTGGCGAGAAAAAATAATGACATGGAAAAAGGAGTATCCCGTTAGTTTTTGTGACAGCGGGGGACTGAAACCCCAGGCAGTCATCCGGGAAATATACCACTCTACAGGGGGTAATGCCAGAATTACAACCGAAGTGGGACAGCACCAGATGTGGACGGCCCAATATTATACGTTTACTAAACCGCGCTCTTTCATAACTTCAGGCGGATTGGGCACAATGGGCTATGGCATGCCCGCCGCTATTGGTGTTCAAGCCGGCTGCCCGGATGAGACCGTGTTTGATATTGCCGGTGACGGCAGTATTCAGATGAACATTCAGGAACTGTGCACGGCTGTTAATTACGAGCTTCCCATTAATGTGGCGATCATGGATAACGGTTATTTGGGGATGGTCAGGCAGTGGCAGGAGCTGTTTTACAAGAGACGTTATTCCCATACCGAGCTGCTCAATCCCGATTTTGTTAAGCTGGCTGAAGCATATGGCGCTGAGGGGATCCGGGTAAATAGGCGGTCGGAAGTGACCCCGGCGCTGGAGCAGGCCATCCGCTCCTCCAAGCCGGTAATGCTTGACTTTATGGTTGAAAGAGAAGAGAATTGTCTGCCGATGGTCCCGCCGGGCGAGTCTTTAAACAATATGCTCGGGTAAACCTGGCTATGCTGAATACGTGCATATAGTATTGTGTATTTTTGCCAGAGGTTGAATTTTAACCACCCACGACTAAATTGGGAGGTTTTTATCATGACTCACACGCTTACAGTTTTAGTAGAAAATACCCCGGGTATATTGGCCAGGGTAGCAGGACTCTTCAGCCGGCGTGGCTTTAATATTGACAGCCTGGCAGTGGGTAGATCTGAAGACCCTGGGATTTCCAGAATGACGATTGTTGTTGAAGGCGACGATCAGATCCTGGAGCAGGTGACCAAACAGCTTCATAAACTTGTTGATGTTATTAAAATCTCTGATGTGACTAGGGATGATTTTGTTGACCGGGAACTGGTCATGATAAAAGTAAACACTGAATCATCAACCCGCGGCGAGATTATGCAATTAGTGGATATTTTTCGCGGCAGGATTGTAGATGTCGGCCCCAAAACTCTTACTATCGAAGTGACCGGTTACGAAAGTAAAATTAATGCTTTTGAAAGTTCGCTACGTCCTTTTGGGATTATGGAAATGGTCCGCACAGGAAAAGTTGCCATGCTGCGGGGCTTCAGATCCACAACTATAAATACTAATCATAAAAAGGAGGAAACAAATTAAATGGTAAAAGTTTACTATGATCAAGATGCCGATCTAAATTTATTAAAGGGCAGGAAGATTGCTATTCTGGGATATGGCAGCCAGGGTCACGCCCAGGCTCAAAACCTCAGGGACAGCGGGATGGAAGTATTGATTGGTCTGCCTACAGAAGAAATTCCCAGCCGCCAGCAGGCCGAGGCAGATGGCTTTAAAATTGTGCTCCCGGCTGAGGCTGCTGCTCAGGCTGACTTTATTCAGATTCTGGCGCCGGATGAGATTCAGGCGAAATTATACAATCAAGACATTGCCCCTAACCTGGCCCCCGGTAATGTACTGATGTTTTCCCATGGCTTTAATATCCATTACGGCCAAATTGTGCCGCCGGCAGATATCGACGTGATTATGGTTGCACCGAAAAGCCCAGGCCATATGGTCCGCCGGATGTATCAGGAAGGCAAAGGGGTGCCGGGTCTGGTTGCTGTTTTCCAGGATGCTTCCGGCAAGGCTAAAGAATTGGGTCTAGCCTACTCCAAAGGAATCGGCTGCACCAGAGCGGGTGTTTTTGAGACAACCTTTAAAGAAGAGACCGAGACAGATCTCTTTGGTGAGCAGGCAGTTCTTTGTGGCGGCGTGACCGAGTTGATCAAAGCTGGATTTGAGACTCTGGTTGAGGCGGGCTATGCTCCGGAGATGGCTTACTTCGAGTGTCTGCATGAGATGAAGCTGATTATTGACCTGATCAATGAGGGCGGGTTGAGCTATATGCGGTATTCGATCAGCAACACCGCTGAATATGGGGATTATATGACCGGGACGCGGATCATTACTGAGGACACCCGCAAGGAAATGAAAAAGGTTCTTGAAGAAATCCAAAACGGGGAATTTGCCAAGCGGTGGATTTTGGAAAACCAGGCCAACCGGCCCGTATTTAACGCCATTGCCAAACGTGAAAAAGAGCAGCTGATCGAAAAAGTGGGTACTGAGCTGCGTGCTATGATGCCCTGGCTGAAGAAATAGTAGTCTGTTGTTGAATGTCTTGGATGTCAGAAGGGTTTAACTTCAGACGGATAACATAATTTCATGTGTGTTTTTTATAAAAAGAAGTTTTATTTAAAATTTGTCTGTGTCATCAGACGTCTGACCTCTAAGATCTGACGTCTGGTGACTAATTGGGGGGAGTGTGCTTGGAGATTACCGTTGCTGAGGCTTTAGTCCGCTGTCTGGAGCAAGAAAACGTTGAACTGATATTTGGATACCCGGGTGGCGCAATCCTCCCTGTATATGATGCCTTGTGTAATTCAACTATTAAGCACGTCCTGGTCCGTCACGAGCAGGGCGCTGTCCATGCTGCTGACGGTTATGCCCGGGCTACCGGCAAAGTAGGCGTTTGTTTGGCTACTTCCGGGCCCGGCGCCACTAATCTGGTTACCGGCATAGCTAACGCCTACATGGACTCTATTCCGATGATCCTGATTACCGGTCAGGTGCCAGTCAGTCAGATCGGTACCGATGCCTTTCAGGAAGTTGATATTACAGGCATAACGATACCTGTAACCAAGCACAATTATTTGATTAAAGACCCAAAGCAACTGCCACAGGTGATTAAAAAAGCTTTTCATATTGCCTCCACCGGCCGGCCGGGCCCGGTATTAATTGATTTACCAAAGGATGTAGCCCAGGCTAAGATCAAGTATACCTATCCAAAGAATGTTCAGTTGCCTGGTTACAAGCCTACTTACAAAGGGCATCCGGCGATGGTGAGTCAGGCCGCCAAATTAATCATGGCGTCCAAGCGGCCGGTGATCTATGCCGGCGGGGGGGTTAGGATATCCAACGCTGCTGCTGAATTGAGACAGCTGGCCGAGGTAATTTCGGCTCCTGTAACCCATACTTTAATGGGGTTAGGCTGTTTCCCCGGTGAGCACCCTCTTTTTCTGGGCATGTTAGGGTTGCATGGCACCCGCTATGCCAACCTGTCTGTCACTGAGTGTGACTGTCTAATTGCTGTAGGCGCCCGTTTTGACGACCGTGTTGTGGCCAATCTGGAGGGGTTTGCGCCAAACGCAAAAATAATCCATATTGACATAGACCCGGCAGAGATCGGTAAGAACGTACGTCCGGACTTGCCCATTGTGGGCGATATTAAGCTGGTGTTGGAAGCTCTTTTGCCGATGTTAAAGAAAAGGAAGAATTCTGAGTGGGTTGCGCAGGTGCAGGAATGGAAAAAAACTTATCCTCTGAATTACAACAGTGAAGGCGACTTAAAGCCTCAGTGTGTCATTGAAATGATTTTTGAAGCAGCCGGCAGCAGCGCCATCATCGTTACCGATGTCGGGCAGCACCAGATGTGGGCAGCCCAGTATTATAAATTTAATGAGCCGCGCAGCTTTATCACCTCCGGCGGTTTGGGCACTATGGGCTTTGGATTGCCGGCGGCAATCGGCACGCAGATGGGCGCCCCTGACCGGCAGGTGATCCTGATTACTGGCGACGGCAGTATTCAGATGACTTTGCAGGAACTTGCTACCGCTGTGGAGCAGAAATTACCCCTGAAAATATTTGTTATGAATAACAGACAGTTGGGTATGGTGCGACAGCTTCAGGAATTTTATTGCGATAAAAGGCATATTGCTATAGACTTTCAGCTAGATCTTGATTTCGCCGCCCTGGGGAAGGTTTTTGGGATGGCCGGTTATACGATTGAAACTTCCGGGCAGCTGGCGGACCTTCTGCCGGAAATATTGTCTATCGCAGGGCCGGTGATGGTAAATTGCCTGGTCAGTGGCGAAGAAAATGTTCTGCCCATGGTTTTGGCGGGATCAAACATCAACGAGGCCATAGATTAATAAAGGAACTTTTGGAGGAAACATGAGCCAGCGCGTCTATCTTTTTGATACCACTTTAAGAGACGGCGAGCAGTCGCCAGGGGCAAGCCTGAATATGGGTGAAAAGATCCAGATAGCCAGGCAACTGGCTAAACTCAAAGTAGACATTATTGAAGCTGGGTTTCCCATAGCTTCACCTGGTGATTTCGAAGCTGTCAGCGCGATCGCCCGGGAAGTTAAGGGGGTAACTGTGGCCGGGCTATGTCGGACTCATTTTGAGGATATCGACCGGGCCTGGGAGGCAGTGCGCTTTGCCGAGCAGGCCCGGATTCACACTTTTATTTCTACTTCGGACATCCATTTAGAGCACCAATTGCGTCTGACCAGGGAGCAGGTGTTTGAAGCGGCCGTTGCGGCTGTTAAACGTGCCAAATCCTATACCGCTGATGTTGAATTTTCAACCATGGACGCCTCCCGGTCTGATTTGGATTTTTTGTGCCGGGTATTGGAGGCCGTTATTGCAGCAGGCGCAACTGTAGTGAATATTCCCGATACGGTAGGCTATGCTGTTCCGGAAGAATGGGGCAGGTTTATCAGCACAATCTTCAACAAGGTTAACGGTATCGAGAAAGTTATCTTAAGTGTGCACTGCCACAACGATCTGGGCCTTGCTGTCGCCAACTCCCTTGCTGCGGTGGCCAATGGCGCCAGGCAGGTAGAGGGCACGATCAACGGGATCGGTGAACGGGCCGGCAATGCGGCCCTGGAGGAAGTGGTGATGACCTTCCGGACCCGGAAGGATTACTTTGACTATTACACAAATGTCAATACCGAGGAAATTTATCGCACCAGCAGGCTGGTCAGTTCCCTGACCGGGATGAAAGTGCAGGCCAATAAGGCCGTAGTTGGAAAAAACGCTTTTGCCCACGAGTCCGGCATCCACCAGGATGGGGTGATCAAGGAGCGCACCACCTATGAAATAATGAACCCGGCCATGGTTGGGATCAGCAAGAGCAACCTGGTGCTCGGAAAACTATCTGGACGCAATGCCTTCCGCCAGCGCCTGGGAGGACTCGGCTACGACCTTACCGCAGAGGAGTTAAAAAACGCATTTGCCTTTTTTAAAAAACTGGCAGACAAGAAAAAAGATATTACTGATGAAGATTTAGAAGCAATTATCGATGAAGAAATACGCCGGATCCCTCCTACTTACGTACTTGAGTACCTTCATATTTCCAGCGGCACTACCATAGTGCCTACAGCAACTGTGCGTCTGGAACGGGAAGGCAAGTTGCTGGAGGAGGCCGCCTGCGGCAATGGCCCGGTAGACGCTATATGCAAGGCAGTGGATAAAATCACCGGGCTGAACTGTACTCTGGTTAATTGGGGCATCAACGCCATTGGGGGGGGGAAAGATGCTCTCGGAGATGTGACCCTGCGAATCACCATGGATGGGCAAAAAATCTATATGGGGCGCGGGATCAGTACCGATATCCTTGACGCTAGCGCCAAGGCCTATGTTAACGCTGTAAACAAACTGGTTTGGGATAACCGGCCGGTTGAAAAATATAGCGCAGTAAAACAAATAACCTAGAAATCAATGCAAAACGGGGTGAAACTATATGCCGATGACCATAACTGAAAAAATCCTAGCGGCACACGTCGGTAAAGAGCAGGTCATACCCGGCGAACTAATTAATGCCCGGGTGGATTTTGTGCTGGGAAACGATATAACGGCGCCGGTAGCCATTCAGGAGTTTGAAAAAATCGGGGTGGCGGATGTCTTTGACCGGGATCGGGTGACCTTGGTGCCTGATCACTTTACGCCTAATAAAGATATCAAGTCAGCTGAACAAGCTTTGCTCTTGAAAAAATTTTCCCATAAGTATGGCCTGTCCAACTATTTTGAAATCGGGCGCATGGGTATTGAGCATTGTCTCCTGCCCGAGCAAGGCCTGGTTGGGCCTGGCGATCTGGTTATCGGGGCGGACTCGCACACTTGCACCTACGGTGCGCTGGGGGCATTTTCCACCGGTGTCGGCAGCACCGACCTGGCTGCGGCCATGGCGCTGGGAGAAACCTGGCTGAAAGTGCCGGAATCGATAAAATTTGAATTTGCCGGTCAGTTGCAGCCCTGGGTTGGCGGCAAAGATTTAATTCTGCACACCATTGGTGATATTGGGGTCGACGGGGCGCTCTACCAGGCGATGGAGTTCACCGGGCCGGCCATTGAAAACCTGTCCATGGACGGCCGCCTGACCATGTGCAACATGGCCATTGAGGCCGGCGGCAAGAACGGCATTATTGCTCCCGACGATATTACCAGGGCTTACGTGGAAGGCCGCTGCAAGCGCCCGTATCAGTTTTATCAGAGTGATCCCGATGCTCAGTATAGCAAGGTTTACCATTATGATGTTTCCAAGATCGAGCCCCAGGTGGCTTTCCCGCACCTGCCGGAGAACAGCCGGCCGGTAAGTGAGGCTGGAAATGTGGAAATTGACCAGGTGGTCATCGGTTCCTGCACCAACGGGCGAATTGAGGACCTGAGGCTGGCCGCAAAATTGCTGCAGGGCAGGAAGGTGCATAAAAACGTGAGGATGGTAATCTTCCCTGGCACCCAGGAGATTTATCTGCAGGCGCTGCGAGAAGGACTGATTGAAATATTTGTTGAGGCCGGCGGTGCTGTTAGCACCCCCACCTGCGGGCCGTGCTTGGGTGGCCATATGGGCATCCTGGCCAAGGGGGAGCGCGCTCTCGCTACCACTAACCGCAACTTTGTAGGCCGGATGGGGCACCCGGAGAGTGAGGTTTATCTCTCCAATCCGGCTGTAGCTGCTGCGTCAGCGATATTAGGCCACATTGCGGGCCCCGGGGAGGTGGAGTAGGTGCAATTACAAGGCAAGACCTGGAAATTTGGTTCGGATGTTGATACCGATGCCATTATCCCGGCCAGGTATCTAAATACTTCTGACCCGGCTGAACTAGCCAAACACTGCATGGAGGATGCTGATCCGGCGTTTCCTGAAAAGGTCAGGCCCGGTGAAATTATTGTCGCCGGTAAGAACTTCGGCTGCGGCAGTTCCCGGGAGCACGCGCCCATTGCAATTAAGACCGCGGGTATATCATGTGTGATCGCCAAGACCTTTGCCCGGATCTTTTATCGCAATGCCTTTAATATCGGGCTGCCAATTTTTGAGGCGCCTGAGGCTGCTGAAGAAATCAGTGAGGGCGATGAGGTAGCGGTGGACGCCGGGACGGGGATCATTACCAACAAGACGACGGGCAGGACTTACCAGGCCACTCCGGTGCCGCCCTTTATGCAGAGTATCATCGCTGCTGGTGGCCTGATTAATTATGTAGCGGAAAGGATGAACAAAACGTGTACAAAATAGCTGTTTTGCCTGGCGACGGAATCGGCCCGGAAATTACCGTGCAGGCGGTCCGGGTGCTAGAAGCGGTGGCCCGGCGTTTCGGTCACGAATTCGAGTTTAAAGAGGGCCTGATCGGTGGAGCGGCTTACGATGCGGTCGGCCACCCGCTACCGCAAGAGACGCTGGATTTATGTCACAGCAGTGATGCCATTTTACTGGGTGCCGTCGGCGGGCCTAAATGGGACGATCTGCCCTCCCACCTGCGCCCGGAGAATGGGGCGCTCTTGCCCTTGCGTAAAGAGATGGGGCTGTATGCCAACCTGCGCCCGGCGAAAGTATTCCCGGCACTGATTAATGCCTCTACCTTAAAGCCGGAAGTTGTTTCCGGCCTGGATATCATGGTGGTCAGGGAACTGACTGGGGGGCTATATTTTGGTAAAAAATACCGGGAGTCCATTGACGGCGGCATTATCAGGGTTGTTGATACCCTCGAGTATACCACCCCGGAGATCGAACGCATTGCCCACATGGCCTTCCAGTTGGCAAGAAAGCGGCGGGGCAAGGTAACTTCCGTGGATAAGGCCAACGTCCTGGAGAGCTCCCGCTACTGGCGTGAAGTGGTCACGGCCCTAGGAAAAGAATACCCTGATGTTGAACTGGATCATTATTACGTGGACAACTGTGCGATGCAGTTGGTTAAAAACCCGCGCCAGTTTGATGTACTCGTTACCGAGAACATGTTTGGCGATATCTTAAGCGACCAGGCCTCTATGCTCACCGGCTCCCTGGGGATGCTGGCGTCTGCCAGTATTGGCGGAGAAATCGGCCTCTATGAGCCCAGCCATGGCTCTGCCCCAAAATACACCGGCATGCAGCGGGCAAACCCGATTGCTACCATTATGTCCGGGGCTATGCTCCTGCGCTTCTCCCTGGATCTGATGGAGGAGGCGGACTGCATTGAGCGCGCGATCACCAAGGTGCTGGATTTAGGTTTCCGAACCGCTGACTTGATGGAAGAAGGAAAAGAACTGGTAAACACCATCCAGATGGGAGACCGTATTATTGAGCAGATTGACTCCGGAGTGTAAATGAGGTGACATAATGCAGTTTGTGCAAATTTATGATACTACGCTCCGCGATGGTACCCAGTCGGAAGGTATTTCCTATTCGTGTGAAGATAAGCTAAAGATTGCCCAGCGTCTGGATAAAATGGGCTTTCATTATATTGAAGGGGGCTGGCCCGGCTCAAATCCCAAGGATTTTGATTTTTTTCACCGGATCCAAGGAATAAAAATGAAGCGGGCTAAGATCGCTGCCTTTGGCTCGACCCGCCGGCCAGGTGTGGCTGTGGAAAGCGATGCCAATGTCAAGGCTCTTTTGGATTCCCGTGCTCCGGTGGCCACTATTTTCGGGAAGAGCTGGGATTTTCATGTCACCCGGGCGCTAGGGACGACACTGGAAGAGAACCTGGTGATGATTCGTGAAACAGTAGCCTATTTAAAAAGTTGCGGTCTGGAAGTAATTTATGACGCAGAGCATTTTTTTGACGGATATAAAGCCAACCCTGCCTATGCCCTGGAAACCATCAAAGCTGCCGGTGCAAACGGGGCTGAAACAATAGTGCTTTGCGATACTAATGGCGGCAGCTTGCCCACGGAAATTTTGGAAATAGTGCAGGTGGCCAAAAGCAATTTGAGCGTACCCGTGGGTATACATGCCCATAATGACGGCGAGATGGCGGTGGCCAATTCCCTAATGGCGGTTCAGGCCGGGGCCGTGCATGTGCAGGGTACGGTGAACGGTTATGGGGAAAGGTGTGGCAATGCTAACCTCTGTTCCATTATTCCAAACTTGACCCTAAAGTGCGGTATCGAAACCATCCCCCGGGAAAAATTAACCCGGCTGACCGAGCTGTCTCATTTTGTCAGCGAGGTAGCAAATGTCAGCCCCGATCCGCACCAGCCTTATGTTGGGGCAAGTGCTTTTGCCCATAAAGGCGGCGTACACGTCAGCGCCCTGATTAAAGACTATAAAACCTATGAGCATATTGATCCCGAGTTGGTGGGAAACGGCCGCCGGGTGCTGATATCCGAACTCTCCGGCATGTCAAATATGCTGTATAAGTATAAAGAGCACAATCTGTCGATCGATCAACAGAGTCCCGAGGGCAAACTTATTTTAGAAGAGATTAAGCAGCTGGAAAACCAGGGCTTCCAGTTTGAGGGAGCCGAGGGATCCTTTATTATCTTGATGCGCAAGGCCTTTAACGGGTATAGTGAGCCATTTTCTCTGGAGGCCTTGCGGTTATTAACAGAAATAAGGGAAAATAATCAGGCTTATTCCGAGGCGATCATCAAGATGCGGGTTGGCGAGCGGGTGGTGCACACCGCCGCGGAGGGCAACGGGCCGGTAAATGCCCTGGACAATGCCCTGCGTAAAGCCCTGGAAGAGTTTTATCCGGAAATTAAGTCCATGCATCTTTCCGACTATAAGGTGCGGGTACTTGACGAAAAGGATGGTACCGGGGCTACAGTGCGTGTGCACATTGAAACCAGCAACGGCCAACGCTCCTGGGGCACAGTGGGCGTATCCCAGAATATCATCGAGGCTAGCTGGCAAGCCCTGGCGGATAGTATTGCTTACGGCCTGCTTGAAGGTGGAAAGACTGATCAGGATCAAAGCGAAGAAACGGATAATTATTCTCCGGCCTAACGGCGCCGGGGATATTTTTTGGGAAGAAATTTTTAAAGGATAAGGTAAGCCGCGGCCTATTACCTGCTGCAAGTTTAGAAAACCTGCAGCAATTGTAACCTCTGCCGAAGCTCTCAATTGATCTGTAATGACGATAAAATCAAAAAACAATCGTTTGTGCAGGAAACAGACTGCCGTCACCGAAATAATGGTGATGCGGTTTTTTTATGAGTAATATTCATTATAGCCTGTGACCGGTAAGACATGAAAGTTTTATCTAATTCAGAGAGATAATATTTGGGATGGCAGGAAAGGGGGGAGTGTCCGGTGGAGCAGTTATGGTTCCCCAACCTTGATTATTTAGAAACGGTGCTCAAGTTCAACCTTTACAGCGTGATCGACATTCTTATTGTGGCCTATATAGTTTACAAATTAATGCTGATGATTAAGGGAACCAGGGCTGTGCAGTTAATCAAGGGACTGGCTGTTCTGCTGATCGCCACCGCTCTCTCCAGTATGCTTAATTTATACACTATGAATTGGCTTTTAAAGCAGGCTATGACCGCCCTGGTGGTAGCGCTGCCGGTAGTATTCCAGCCTGAGCTCCGGCGGGCGCTGGAAAAGCTTGGCCGTGGGCAATTCTTGAAGCATGGCTCACTTGCCCCGCAGGCCCAGGGAGATATCAGCCAGGTTAAGATTATTGCCGAAATTACCCGGGCGACCACCATCATGTCTAAAAACAAAATCGGTGCATTGATTGTGTTAGTACGTGAGACCGGCTTGGAGGAACATATTGATACCGGATTAAAAATCGACGGGCTTGTGTCTGCTGAATTCCTGGTTAATATATTCATACCTAAGACCCCTCTCCACGATGGTGCGGTAATTATTCGGAATGGCCGGGTCGTTGCGGCAGCGTGCTTTTTACCTCTTAGTGAAAATCCCAATCTCACCAGTGACTTGGGCACTAGACACCGGGCGGGTATCGGCATCGGCGAGCACTCTGACGCGGTAGCAGTGATTGTATCCGAGGAGACCGGGATCATCTCAATGGCAGTGGAAGGTATTCTCACAAGAAATTTGGATGAGGCTAGCCTGCAGGAAAGGCTGAGCGCGCTTTTTAGCAGCAAACCAGGCAGTACACTGACATCACTTTGGGCTAGGAGGTAGCCATGGCGCAGGAGAATTGGCAGAACAATTCCATTAAGTTGCTATCTGTGCTGCTGGCTTTAATTTTATGGATATACGTCAGCAATGAACAGAACCCGACCGGGGAAAAATTACTGGATATCGGCCTGGTGCAAACGGGTTTGGCCGGGGATTTAATAATTGCAGATGGAATGCCGGAAATAGTCAGGGTGCGCGTGGTCGGGAACAAAACCCAGCTGGCTAACATCAATCCGGGAGATTTGAAGGCGGTGGTTGATTTATCACAAGGTGAGGCCGGTGATATTACGTTGCCAGTTCAGATTAGCGCTCCGCCAGGTGTACGTGTAGCTCAGGTCATCCCGGCGGAAGTGCGTCTATCGCTAGACTCACTGGTGGAAAAAGTGCTGTCGGTCACCGTCAGCTTGAGGGGAACTCCCGCCCCGGGCTTCACGGCCCTGGCACCGGTATGCCGGCCTGAGACCGTATCTGTTAATGGTCCGGGAAGAGTAGTGAATACAATCAGCCAGGTCACAGCAGTAGTAGACATCAATACGGCCACAAAGGACGTAAATGAGGCTGTTACGGTTAGCGTGAGTGTGGCAGGCATTACTGTGAAACCGGCTACGGTTCAGGTTACAGTGCCCATTGCCGGCACTACCCTTTCTAAGGCTGTTCCGGTCAAGCCGCAGTTTTCCGGGACGCCTGCCGCTGGGTTTACCATTACCCGCAGTTATGCTGAGCCGGCCTCGGTACAGATATCCGGCCCAGTCGAAGTGCTGAACACAATTTCGGAAATAAAGACCATGCCTGTGGATATTAACGGCGTTAGCCAAAACCTGGTGAGAGAGGTGAGCCTGGCGCCGGTTGCCGGAATTTTTTATGCCCAGCCGGGACGGGTAAAAGTTTATTTGGATGTTAACAAAACAGAGCAGCAGGTTGAAGAGGAGCCAAATACCAATGGATCCAATCCACCGAAGCCATAATCTGCCTGGGCGGGGGATTGACACAAAGATGCCGGATCACATAAAATGATATATAATTTTATATTTAATTAAAAAAAGAACATTTTTCAATTAAATAACGTACCTTGGCGGTGAAAGGGGACGGGTTCGATTGGGGTAATGTTTGGTACAGATGGGGTCAGGGGTGTAGCTAACCGTGATCTAACACCAGAGCTAGCTTATAAACTTGGCCGGGCCGGAGCATTTGTCCTGGCCGGGGGTAATAACGGCAGCCGCATGGTCATTGGTAAAGACACCCGTATTTCCGGGGATATGCTGGAGGCCGCACTGGTTGCCGGCATATGTTCCGCCGGTATAGATGCAGTAACATTGGGAGTGTTGCCCACACCGGCCATCGCGTACCTGACCCGTGAACTTAAAGCAGCGGCTGGGGTAGTAATATCCGCTTCGCATAACCCGGTTGACGATAACGGCATCAAGTTCTTCAGTGCCAGCGGCTTCAAGCTCTCCGATGAAGTCGAGGCGGATATTGAAGAGTTAGTTTTAAATGAATGTACCGGCATCCCCTGCCCAGTCGGCGGGGGGATTGGACGCTTATACCGCATGACCGATGCCGCCGACCGTTATGTTGATTTTGCCTGCAGCGTTTTTAAAATGGATTTAAGCGGACTTAAGGTTGTTGTGGACTGCGCTAACGGTGCGGCTTATCAGGTTGCCCCAAGGATTTTTAACAAGTTGGGTGCAGAAGTCACCACTATCTTCAGCCAACCGGACGGGATCAACATCAACTACGGGTGCGGCTCCACCCATCCGGAAGTTTTAATGGAGACTGTTGTCTCCAACGGGGCCGATCTTGGTCTTGCCCACGACGGTGACGCCGACCGGGTACTGGCAGTAGACGCCGGCGGCAGGCTGGTTGACGGCGACCAAATTATGGTTATCTGTGCCCGCCACTTAAAGGAGAAGGGCTTGCTGGCTAAAAATACCGTGGTCGTTACGGTGATGAGCAATCTCGGGCTGCACCTGGCTCTCCGTGATTCTGATATCCAGGTGATCGAGACCAAAGTCGGTGACCGCTATGTATTGGAGGAAATGCAGCGCTCCGGTGCCTGCCTTGGCGGCGAGCAGTCCGGACACATCATTTCCCTGGAGCATAACACTACCGGTGATGGTATTTTGACGGCCTTGCAGCTTTTAAAAGTGATCAAAGAAAGCGGCCGTTCGCTAGCGGAGCTGGCCGACCAGATGGAACGGCTTCCCCAGTTGCTGGTAAACGTGCCGGTTGCTGATAAAGCTCAAGTGATGGATAGCCCGGTTTTGGCTGAGGCGATCAAGAAAATTGAACATAGGTTGAGTGGAGAAGGACGCATCCTGGTGCGCCCGTCCGGTACTGAGTCTCTGGTGCGGGTAATGGCTGAAGGAAGGGATATGGAGCAACTGAAGGAGATTGTCGGCAGACTGGCGAGTATAATCGAGAAAATCAAATGATCTGAACCATTTGTATGTCGAATGAGCAAAATTAGCAAAATCAGCTATTTAATAAATTTTTTAAATTTATTAAATCTTGACACAAACAGGAGTTTTTATTAAACTAGAAGCCAATGGGGGTGGGAATGACTGGTTGGTATAAGGTCACTTTGATCTTATGTGAGAAAATTTAATAAAAAGCGCCAGAACCCTGTTTATATAGGCAGCCGACAAAGTTACAGAGCTGGAAATAAATCACCTGGATTTAAGGCTTGCCTGATTCTTAGTTGAAAAACTGTTGTTGATCGTATTTAAGCTTTGCTTACATTTCTTAGGTCATAATCAGGGTTGACGAGGCGGGGGTTAATCGAATTTTCGGCGGGTTCCCCCCGGTCCGGCCGGACCGTCAGCGGCATTACAAAACCACCGGGTAACTAGTGGGACAAAATTGCCAGCGGCCAATAGCGGCGTAGCACCTACAGGGTTAGTATTGCCTTGATGAGAATACCCATAAACTGCATCTTAAGTGCCGTGGCTTTCATATGCCCGGCATTTCTGTTTTTTTAGAATTGACGCATAATATCTCAGCCCGGCGAAAACGGGACCGTATGAAATTTAGCCATTAGCAGCAAGCAGTAGCTGGTTTGAGGTTTGTCAGTTAAAATCGTCCTACGGGAGTTCTCTCTTGTTAATTAAAGGAAGAAAGCTTTGTGTACTTTGGGAAAAATCAGGAGGTAAAAAATAATGTGCGGAATTGTAGGATATATTGGTTATAGAGAAGCTGTTCCTTTATTGGTAGAAAGTTTGGAGAAGCTGGAGTACCGGGGCTATGACTCTGCCGGTGTGGTCTTTCCGGAAGAAAACCGCCTAAATTTTATCAAGAAAACCGGCAAGCTGGCCGCACTTAAGGAAAAGCTGGCAGTACAAAGCTATCAGGCTAAAATGGGTATCGGTCACACCCGCTGGGCTACCCACGGCAAGCCCTCGGACAACAACGCCCATCCCCACACGGACTGTACCGGGTGTTTTGCCGTGGTGCATAACGGGATCATTGAAAACTATCTGACCCTGCGGGAATGGTTGCAGTCACAGGGCCATACTTTTCATTCACAGACCGACACCGAGGTGCTCCCGCACTTAATTGAGCACTTTTATCAAGGAGACCTAATCGCAGCCGTCCTTAACACGGTGTCAAAGCTGGAGGGCTCTTTTGCCATGGCCGTGATTTCCAGTCATGAACCGGACCGGGTGGTGGCTGTCAGGCAGGACAGCCCGCTGGTAGTAGGCCTGGGTGAAGGCGAAAACTTCCTGGCCTCGGACATCCCGGCAATATTAAAACATACCCGAAAGGCCTATATCCTTAACGATGGAGAAATAGCATTAATTCAGTCCGGTGAGGTTAAGGTTTCGGACTGGCAGCTTAACGTGATTAATAAAGAAGTAATGGAAATTAAGTGGGAAGCGGAGCAGGCGGAAAAAGGCGGGTACGACCACTTTATGCTCAAGGAAATAAATGAACAGCCCAAAGCCCTGCATGATACCCTGGGCGGCCGGATTGCGGCAGACGGCTCCGGCGTCATTCTTGACGAAATTAAAATGACCCCGGAGGAAATCAAGGACTTGAAAAAGATCTATATCGTGGCCTGCGGCACTGCCTATCACGCCGGGCTTGTCGGCAAGTACATCATTGAAAAACTGGTGCACCTGCCGGTAGAGGTGGATATTGCCTCGGAGTTTCGCTACCGGCACCTGGTAATCGATCCGGGCTCCCTGGTCGTGGTAATCAGCCAGTCCGGCGAGACTGCCGATACCCTGGCCGCAATGCGGGAGGCCAAGCGGCTTAGGGCTAAGGTAATCGCTGTAACCAACGTTGTCGGCAGCTCCGTGTCCAGGGAGGCTGACGGTGTAATCTACACCTGGGCCGGCCCCGAGATTGCTGTTGCCTCAACAAAAGCTTATACTACCCAACTGGAGGCGATGTACCTGTTCGCCCTCTACCTGGCTGAGCAGCGTGGCACAGTTGAGCCCGGGGAAATTAGAAAAATAATTTTGGAAATGAAAAAGCTTGCGGCCAAGTCGCAGACCATCCTGGAAAACACGGTGGAAATCAGGGATTTTGCACGGGAGTTTGCCGGTTGCAAAGATGTATTTTTTATTGGCCGGGGCCTGGACTATTCCGTGGCCATGGAAGGCTCCCTGAAACTGAAAGAGATTTCATATATACATGCTGAGGCTTATGCTGCCGGTGAACTGAAGCACGGCACCCTGGCCTTGATTGAAGAGCAGATGCCGGTAGTGGCCCTGGCTACCCAGGAAAACCTTTTTGACAAGATGGTCAGCAATATCCAGGAGGTCAACGCCCGCGGCGCCAATGTGATTGCTTTTGCTATGGAGGGCCTAAAGGATGTGGAAAAGGTAGCAGACAAAGTGATCTATATTCCGAAAACCCATCCGGTCCTGGCCCCGGTGCTGACCGTAATTCCCCTGCAGCTGCTGGCTTACCATACGGCAGTAGAGAGAGGCTGCGATGTCGATAAGCCGAGGAATTTGGCCAAGAGCGTAACGGTGGAGTGATAATGGAAAACAGCACCATTAACCTGGTAACCAAGCATGAACAAATATTAAAATAAAATGACAAGACCACCTTTGCTTGCGAAAATTGCAAAGGTGGTTTTTTATCAAGAGAATAAGAAACAGTAAATATATACACGCGGCGCTATCTGTCATACTTGAAGCAGAAGTAAAAGCAGAAGCAGATGTAGGAGTAGAAGTAGAAGTTAATAGCAATAGCAGAAATAGAAGCAGAAGCAGAAGCAGAATGCACCTATTTTATGACTAAACAGCTATGCCTGATGACAAAATCTAAATTGAAGGGAGGCTCAGGCTGGATTTGGTCTGAAGGCTTGATTTAAAATAATATCGAATAAATTTAATATTAAAGCATTTCCTCAATATTTTAGCGGGAGGCCAAAGCCCTAGTGGTTTCGTCCTCCCATTTCTATCTGGGAAATTATGGCGTAGGCAAAAGACATAATTCGGTACCGGAAATTGCCGAGGGCGCTGCGTAGTATTATAGTAAGCCGGGCCGGAGACCGGCAGGTGGGAAGGCGTGAGGATCATGTTTGTATAGCAACAGAGATTCGTAAAGAAAAGAAAAGAAAAGCTTAGAATAGAACCAATTTACTATTAAGCTAACTCCGCCAAATCGCTGGCACTTTTTTACCTCCTTTGGCGCGGTTTTGCACGCCGCGCCTGAAATTAATTTGCAGGGAACTGCTTGAGATATAGAGTTTAAATTTGGGGCTGGTCAACATTATGAATGCCGTGTTATTCAGTGAAAATAAGCCGGTGTTTATTATGATTAAGTTGGAGTGTGTTTTACAGAAAAATTTTTAAAATTATGACACCTCCAAAAAGTTCTCCTAAGTCGTATTAATTGTAGTGAGATACATAAGAGGCGGATCACTTTTACCGGCAAGCAATGAATTTACTAGTCGCATCGGGTGAATAGAGAATTTTATTTTGAGCTTTAATAAGTTTATTAAAACTGGGGTAAGTTTTATCTATTGCAACTAATTTAATCCATTATTGGATTAAATGTGAAATAAAAATAATATTATTTAAGGGGGGAAGTGCTATCATAGGTTCTGGTTGATTTTGTTTTCCAAAAAAATTATTAAATTGGAGGTGTGTTGTTTGTTTAAGAAGGGTTTTTTTACCTTGCTGCTCACAGTAGTATTAATTCTAGGGCTTGTGGCCGCGTCCTATGCCGATCAGGGGAAAGGTAAAGGAAACGGTAAAACCAAAGGCATGGTCAATTGGAAAGCTGTTAAAGTAACGAATATCCAATTAAATGATGTTGACTCACACTGGGCGGCGCAACCGATCCGGACAATTTCCTCGTATGGGATTATTAAGGGTTATCCCGACCGCAGCTTCCGCCCGAATTCCGCTGTAAGCAAATTTGAGGCGATCCTGATGATTTCTAGGGCTGCCGGCTTTACCGGCACCTATGACTCGGACCATGACTGGGGTAGAAACATTCCGGCCTGGATGAACGACTGCCTTAGCTTTGCTGTCGATGAGGAAATCCTGACGGAAGACGAGGCCGAAAACTTAAACGGCCAGGCGGCTGCTAAAAGGTATGAGGTTGCGGTATGGGCAAACAGGGCCATGGGCCTGGGTCAGGATGAAGAGCTCTCCTTCCTGGACCTGAATGAAATTCCTTACTATGCCCGCTGCTATGTCGGGGGGATGAACAAATACGGTTATATGATTGGCTACCCCGGCAACTTCTTCCAGCCCAACAAATCGGTGACCAGGGCTGAGATGGCCATGGTGCTCTACAGAATTTTACAGGCAGATCTTGATCTGGACGAGGACGAAGATGAAGATGAAGATGATAACACCAGTGAGGATTTGGAAATCAACAGTTTGCAGCCCTCCGACAGCAGCGATGATGTAGCTGAGGATACTGATGAACTGGTCGTTAATTTCAATGTTAGTGTGCAGGCTGTGGAAGACCTTGACAGCGTCTTGGACGGAATAACCGTCGAGAATGTGACCGATGATGAAGTGGTGGACATTGACGAGGTGTCCATCTCAGGGAAAAAGCTGACCATTAAACTGAACGAGGCTCTGGAAGGCGATAAAACCTACCGGGTTACCATCGAAGAAGATCTGATCGAAGCTGAGGATTCCGGAGAAAACTTCGGCGGGATCAGCGGCAGCGATTGGGAATTCAGCACTAGTGAGACCTTTGGAATAGTCAGTTTAACCCCTGAAGATGGTGCGGATGATGTTGACAGCGACACCAGCGTCCTCAAAGTGGAATTCAGTGATGATATTCAGGTAGTTTCTGGAAAAACCCTGCTTAACGCCGTTGAGGTTTACAACGTGAGCGATAATCAGGATGTCGATATCGATGAGATTGAAATTGACGGTGATATACTTACGATCACTCTCGAAGACAATTTGGAGGCAGGAAGCACCTATCAGGTAAACGTTAAGGCAGATTATTTTGAAGAGGAAGACACGGGAGTCAATTTCGAGGGTATTGCCGGCTCTGACTGGAGATTTACCACTGAGGACTAAAAAACTAATTGATTAGTTAGAAAACAGCGGAACGGGTTGTGCCGTTTCGCTGTTTTTTATCTTATGATAAAATAATTCTATGTCTTTAGCGCTGAGTTGGTAGCAAACATCAACGTCAAATAGTATGTTTCCGGTGGTATGGCACGAGTTATTTATATGGTGTGGTGAGTATCAAAGGAGCAACGGTAGAGCTTTAATAATCTTAATTTATAGCAACCGGAGACTGAGTAGCTGCCACATATTCTAATGCAAATATTTTGGGGGCAGCAGGGGAGTTAAGGATTAATATTATTACAAGTACCAGGGCCGGGCTGGACATGCCGGAGTTAAAGAGAGCAGGGGAATTTTTATGCTATTTCATGCTTGACTCACTTGGTTATAGTTGTTAAGATTATAAGCGTGTTGAATGTATGGCCCTATGGTCAAGCGGTTAAGACGCCGCCCTCTCACGGCGGAATCAGGGGTTCGAGTCCCCTTGGGGCTACCATATATAATATCCAATTACCGCGGCAGTAATTAACTGCTAGCGGTAATTTTTTTTGATGCGGGCTTGAAGGATAATTACATGAAAGGACTATAAAGGCGATTACAGCGCCCGGATCCAGGCCAGCCGGGCTTGCAGGACCATCTAAAGCAGATATTACCGTTTTATCTCCTGCAGCCTTGCTTGCAGGATAATTTGCGAGGACTTTTTGCAGCTCTATTGAGAAAAAATATTGAACCTTTTAAATTTATTTAACGTCTAATTATAAAAAACAAAGTAAAGAGGTGAACTTATGAAAAAATTTATAGCTTTTGTATTGTTTCTAGCCCTGTCAGTAATTTTTATTCCCTGGCTGCAGCCAAAAGGACACGCGGTGGACCTGCATCAGGCAACATTTTTTGTGGACCAAAAAATGTATATCAGTGACGGCCAGGCCGCTGCCATGGATGTTCCGTCATTTATCCAGGACAGCCGGACTTATGTTCCGGTCCGCTACCTGGGCCGGGCGCTGGGCCTTGGCGATGACAGCATCATCTGGGATGGTGTGACGCAATCGGTTACCTTTGACCCCGCCGGCGCGGCGGTCCGGATGACTGTGGGCAGCAAGTTGCTGTCCGTGGGAGGGCAGGAGCGGACGATGGATGTTGTGCCCGTGCTGGCCGGTGACCGGGTCTTTGTGCCGGCCCGCTGGCTGGCTGAAGCCTTTGGGTACGAGGTGGACTGGGACGAGCAGAACTGGGCGGTGCTGGTTGGCCCGCCAGGCAACCTGCCTGCACCAATGTCGGAAAACAGTGACCTGCCGGTAGTGGGCACTTATGAAAACCTGAAGAACCTCTTGGCAAGCGCCCAGGCTCAGTCCGGCCGCAGCTACGGGGCAGGTGGCACAGCGGGTTCTCAAAATGCGACGGCAGCACCGGAGGCGGCGATGGATCAAGGGAGTTCGTCAAAGTCGGCTAATACTGCCCGGTCCACAACGGGCGGTTCCGACTATTCCCAAACCAATGTCCAGGTCGAGGGTGTGGATGAGGCTGATATTGTAAAAACCGACGGCAGCTATATTTATCTCGTTAACAAACAGCGGGTGGTCGTCGCCAAGGCCTACCCGGCCAGCGACCTGGAGATAGCAGACACCATTGACTTTGTCGGAAAAAACTTTTACCCCAGCGAATTATACGTGGATGATAAGCACATGATTGTGATCGGCCAAACCAGTATGTACAGGGACGGGCCAATCATTATGAAAGACAGCAGCAGCAAAATCAGCGCAGAAATATACCCGCCACCCTACCAGCGTGATTTGGTCAGCGCCATTGTTTACGATATCAGCGACAAGTCCGATATCAAACAGGTGCGTGAGCTGGATCTCGATGGCAGATATGTTTCCTCCCGCAAGATCGGGTCAGCATTTTACCTGGTGGCCAACCGCAGTATTTATTATTACCCTATGCGGGAGATTGACAACCCGCAGCCGTTCTACCGAGATACAGCAGCAGGCGATGAGCTTATCGACATTGACTATAACAGCATCAAATGTTTTCCTGATGCGGTGCAGCCCAACTACCTGCTGGTGGCCGGCATTAACTTGGACCAGCCGGAGGAAAAAGCGGACATCGACACTATCCTTGGCTCCGGCGAGAATATCTATGCCTCCACAAAAAATCTTTATGTGGCGGTAACCAGTTATCAGTATGGAGTAATGGAAGATAAGGCGGGCATTTTGCCCATGCCCTGGAACGTTGACCGGAATAGCACCAGGGTCTACAAATTTGCCATGGATGACGGCAAGCTGACCTACTCCACTAAAGGAGAAGTGCCTGGGACTATTTTAAACCAGTTTTCCATGGATGAGTATGACGGGTACTTCCGCATTGCTACAACCAAGGGCGAGATCTGGCGCACTGACGAAAATACCTCTAAAAACAATATGTACGTTTTGGATGAGGGCCTAAATATTGCCGGCAAGCTGGAGGATATTGCGCCCGGAGAAAGGATCTACTCCGTGCGGTTTACCGGAGACCGGGCCTATATGGTGACGTTTAAAACGGTGGACCCGCTGTTTGTAATTGACTTAAAGGACCCCAGCCAGCCTGAAATACTGGGCGCGCTGAAAATACCGGGGTACAGCAACTACCTGCACCCCTATGATGAAAACCATGTGATTGGCTTTGGCAAGGATACCATTGAGCTCGGACAAAAAGGGGCTAAAGGCGAAGTGGACAGTATGGCTTACTATACAGGGATGAAAATGGCCATCTTTGATGTCACTGACGTCACCAACCCGGTGGAGATGTTCGTAGAAAAAATCGGCGACCGAGGCACTGATTCCGAGTTGTTGTATAACCACAAGGCCCTCCTGTTTGACAGGGATAAGGGTTTGCTGGCCTTTCCCGTCAACGTCTCGGAGGTTAAGGGCAGTGAAGTGCAGAGCGGCTTCCCAGCCTACGGCGATTTTACCTTCCAGGGAGCCTATGTCTATAATATCGATCTAGACAGCGGCTTTAAGCTAAAAGGTCGGATCACCCACATTTCGGACGATGATTATCAAAAGGCCGGCAGTTACTGGTATGACAGCGAAAAAAATATTAGCAGGATCCTCTATATTAGTGACGTGCTGTATACCCTGTCGGGGAAATATATCAAGGCCAATAATTTAGACAGCCTGGTGGAAATGGGTGCGTTGGAGCTTAAATAAAGTAATAGACCTCAAGCGATTGTCAAACTTTGTTTAAGAAAAACAGGTAAGTAGAGATTGTAATTAGTGGCCAAGAAGATATAATGAAAAGAAGAACAAGAGGAGCTTGCTTAAAATCAATGGCAGGATCCTTTTGTTCTTCGGATTTGTAAAGGCGGCCAATGAAAAGGGTAGCCGGGACCTAAACCAGAGGACAGGACGCATAAGGCTCGATCATAAAATATCTTTATAAAGGAGTAGTCATGAGAATAATAAAACCCCTAGTTTTAATCTTAACTTATATCTCAGTAGCGGTTTTTCTGTTTGGCTGCACCGGGCGCGGCGGCCAGGAAAAAGAAGAACAGCCGCAGGAACAGACAGTGCTTGAGGAAAAAAATCAAGACCAGGGGGTGCTTGCTGAATTTGAAAGGTTAATCCGGGAAAACGCGGCGGAAAAAGAAATATTGGCCTATATTGATGCCAATATCGTCAAAGTAACTAAAGAAAGTGCAAACCAGTTAGTCACCGGCTTTGAGGCCAGGCAAAAAAAGGCCCTGGAGGAACTGGACCAGCAGTTCGCCAGTGGCAAGGAGGAAAAGTGGACTAAAACCATACACAATGGACTGCAAAAAGAGTTCGGCTATTCCTTCAGCATGCAGCAACTGGGCGAAATAAAGGATCCGGAAATCAAAAAAATGCTGGAGGAAGTAAGGGACACTGGGTACCGGGTGCGCAGTGCGGAGGGCATGTATTTTCCGGTGATTGATTATCAGTTTTATCAAAGGTACTATGCCTATTTGACGGAGGATATAAAAAATTATTACGTTCTAATGGCCACTGAAAGCAATAGCCCGCCTGCTGCTGATGCAGCCCTGCTGATCACCCCGGACGAAATATTAAAGAGAATAGTAGCGCAGGAGAACTATCTTAAAGGTTATCCGGGCTCTGCAAAGCTGAAAGATATTGAGGAGTTGTATTTGCGGTATGTGAATTTCTATTTGTTCGGGTTAAACAATACGCCCGCGTTTGCTTATAACACCAGGGTTTTAAGGAAAGATTTTCAGGAAAGCTATAATAACTTTGATCCCACAGCCGGCGGAAAGTTCGCCGAAGCCTTTTCCGGCTATTTTGAGGTATTAAAGAACGCAAATTATACCTTGACGGACAAGGTGGTCCAGGAGAGGCAAAAGGTCATAGATAAAGTAAAGCAATGATTATCGGTAGTGTTATAGTACGTTGGTGATCACAGCACAGGCAAGGTTATTGATAAAGTAAGCAGTGATTGTTGGTAGTGGTGTTTGAATGCATCTATCCAAGGATGCTTTAGTTACACCTGAAGGCGGATTATGGTGGCTGGTAAAGCTTATTTTTAGAATGGGATAAATGCCTTTCAGGCTATCTATCTGGTCAGTTCGTCTGGCCGGACCCCGGTTCTGATTAAGCGCCCAGCACAGTCACTACTATTTCCCTCTTAGGCCGCGGACCGTCAAATTCACAGAGGAATATGTTTTGCCAGGTGGAAAGGCCGATTTCTCCGTTGATCACTGGTATGGTTTCACTGGGGCTGATTAGACCGGATTTTAAGTGTGAGTCGCCGTTGCCGTCTTGTTGATCGTGCTCCCAAACGTCCCTGGGGATCAGCTTCCTTAACAGGGTCACCACATCATTTTGGACGCTTTTATCCCAGTTTTCCTGGATCATTATGGCCGCCGTAGCGCCGCGCACATATATATTGACGATTCCGGCGGACACTTTTGCCCCGGCCACTATTTTTTTCACCTCGGCGGTAATGTCGATAAGCTCCTCGCGTTTTTTGGTGCTGACCGTAAAAATATTTTGCATGGTCTTACCCCCTAAGATAATCCTGGTTGAATCTTATCACCTCAAGAGGCTTTAAGGCAACCAGTGAATCTTTTGAATGACGCATTGATAAACCGTAGCCAGTTTTTCCAGGCTGCAGTTGCGTAAAAAAGTTTTCCAGCCCCATTGACACAGGCACTTATTTGCTGGTAAAATCCATACTATATTTAAAGACGATGAGAGGGAATAGTAGGTGCTTATGGCCAGGTTCAGAGAGCCGCCGGGTGGTGCAAGGCGGCCGAAGGCTTAGCGCAGAACTCTCCCTGGAGTAGCCGGCTGAAATCGAGGTTGAGACTAGGCCCGGACGGAGCTTCCGCCGTTAAAAGGAAGGGGGTATCGGATTTTTATCCCGTATCCTGATGAGTGGACGGCGTTAATTTGCCGTTTATTTGAGTGGTACCACGTAGGATAACCCTGCGTCTCAAAAGAGGCGCGGGGTTTTATATTTTGAGCGGGGAGGTGGTGTTGATGGAATCAGACCTTAGCGATCTTAGCGGTCTAGTTTTAATAAATAATAGGATTGTTCAAGGGGGAATTATTGATGCGCAGGCTTTATATATTCGATACCACCTTAAGGGACGGGGAGCAATCGCTTGGAATTACTTTAAATGCCAATGAAAAGCTGGAGGTAGCCAGGCAGCTGGTCAAGCTCGGGGTGGATGTGATTGAGGCGGGCTTTCCGGCGTCTTCGCCGGGAGACGCAGAGGCGGTAAATTTAATTGCCAGGGAAGTAAAGGGCGTTTCTATTTGCGGTCTGACCCGCGCTGTGGAGAGTGACATTGACTGTTGCGCCCAGGCCCTGCGAGGAGCGGAATATCCAAGAATACACACCGGGATTGGGGTTTCTCCGGTACATATGGAGAAAAAGCTCAAGCTGGCGCCGGAGCGGGTGCTGGAGGTAGCGGTAGCTGCGGTCAAGCACGCCAAAAAATATGTCGGCGATGTGGAATTTTATGCAGAGGACGCTTTCCGCAGTGACCGGTCCTTCCTTGCTGCTGTGATCGAGAGCGCGATAATGGCCGGCGCCACGGTAGTGAACATCCCTGACACTGTGGGCTATGCCACTCCCTTTGAATATGAAGAGCTGATCTCATATTTGATGCATAATGTCAGGGGGATTGAGAAAGTAGTGGTGAGTGTGCACTGCCATGATGACCTGGGCATGTCCACCGCCAACTCCTTAGCGGGCATCCTGGCCGGGGCAGGGCAGGTCGAGGGGGCCATTAACGGCATTGGTGAGCGGGCCGGAAACACTTCGCTGGAGGAAGTGATCATGGCCGTTTACACCAGGCGCAATCAATACGGCCTGGAGATGAGGGTAAACACCAGGGAAATAGCGGCCACCAGCAGGCTGGTAGCCAGGGTCACCGGGGTGCCGGTGCCGGCCCATAAAGCGATCGTCGGGGCGGGTGCTTTTATGCATGCTTCCGGCATTCACCAGGACGGTGTTTTGAAGGACCGGTTGACCTATGAAATAATTAAACCTGAGATCATCGGCGGGTTGCGCAGCACGATTAGCTTGAGTGCCCGGTCCGGCCGGCACGCGCTCAGGCACCGCCTGCAGGAAATGGGCTACCAGCTGTACGAGGATGAGCTGGAAAGAGTTTACCAGCAGTTCTTGCAGCTGGCCGACCTAAAAAAGGAAATCTTTAATGAAGACCTCCACGCTCTGATGGGCATGCCGGGAGGCAACAGCAACTGGATTACTTTAAAAAATATTGCCGTGGCCACTTCCGGTGTATCCACAGCCACTGCCACCGTGTCAGTGGATATCGACGACACCGGCTGTATGGATGCTGCCTGCGGCAACGGCCCGGTTGACGCTGTGTTTAATGCCATCGACCGGCTGACCGGTTTAGAGGTGCGGCTGGAGGATTATTCTTTGAGCTCGGTGACCCGGGGCAGTGAGGCCCTGGGGGAAGCGACAGTCAAGCTTCGCTCCGGTGAGCAGGGGCTGGTAGTAGGCAAGGGCATCAGCACTGATGTCATTGAGGCCAGTGCCAAGGCTTATGTTAATGCCTTGAATAAAATAAAAAGGTAAAATGTGTGATTTTATTGTCCAACTGTTAGAAGATTAATACTACTAATGATCATGCCGCTGGTTCAGCACCAGCGGCATGATTCACCAGCCTCAAAGACCGTTATCCACCAAAGTTCAATTTGTCGTTATAATTTTTTAATGGTTTAGGCATTTAATCTGTTAAAGCTTTAACTGCATTCAAACGACCACTTCCGTAATAAGCCTGTTCCTTCCCGCTTACTGATTCAACACCCTTCTTATAGAGCATTTCCGCTACCTTTTGGGGCCCAATTTTCCCATACTTATCAATAATTAGAGAAGCAACGGCAGCTACTTTAGGGACAGCCATAGATGTGCCTACGTTGTAGATATAACCACCTTGATGATTTGTGCTTAAACAAAACTCGTTTTTATAAAGTTGCTCCGCAAAGTAATCCTCAGGTGGTCTGCCGCTTAGTTGATACTCAAGATACTTAGAAATATCACCACCGGGGGCAGCCAGGTCAATAAAACCAGGTCCATAATTTGAGTACAAAGCTAAAGTATCATAAGGCCCTGTTGAGGATACTGTCACCACACCGGGGATTGTACCGGGTACTTCAAATCCTGCCCCTACAAAATATAAACCATTACCACTGTAAATGGAGTTCAGGTAGTTGGTAACAAGTCTTTTTTCAGTCATATTCATGCCTTCATTGCCGGACGCGGCGACCACTAAGCAACCTTTATTTATTGCATATTGGATAACTCTTTTATAAGCTAAAAAGTCAGCTATATCATTTCCTAATGCAACTTTTTCTCCTGTTAAAGGGTCGGTATAAAAGATTTGTCCGTTTAGATAAAAACCCTCCATGCTCAATGAAATAACATCTACACCATCATTTGCTGCTGTTACAATTGCAGCAGCAACCCAGGCTGTCTCTGCACTGGATTCCCCGAATACACGGTATGCACGAATTCCCGTGTTCGGTGCTACGCCCAGCATTTGTCCATTTGCTGCAATGGTTCCGGCGATGTGACTACCATGCCCTATTTTATCGTCAAACTCGTGGATAGCACCTGTTTCTTGTGGTTCCGTATTCCGGTATCCACCTGCGGGGACAAAGTTTTTTGAGCCCGGCAACAGGTTCTCAACCAAATCCGGGTGATCGCGATCGATGCCGCTGTCTATTATTCCTATTACAACATCATTGGAACCCGTTCCTAAATTATAACTTGCACCATTCTCAGTAACACGATTAATATCCCATTCTAGATCTCTTATGTAAGGATAATCTGAATAATCCAGGGTTAAATATTCTTCAAGGCCGGTTTTTTGAACCGCAGGTACGGGCCAGGAAATTGAAGGATTAACTGAGTTTACCGAAGGCAAGCTTTTTAAATCAGATAAAATATTATTATTACTTTTCACTTGTACAAACCCTATTTCAGGAACAGTATAAGTAATTTCCCCTCCCAAAGACGCAATGCTCATCCTACAATCACCAGGAATATCATTTTCATTAAATAGTACGGAATAGAAATGGATGTTTTCCGTGGTAGCACCTTGAGATGTACCGGGGAGAAGCATTAAAATTGCAAAGGCTAGTGACAAGAACAAAGTAATTATACTATTCATCAGATACCCTCCTTTAATTTTTAAATAACTACCTAAATATTAATATTCAACAAAAAACTACAAAATCCTACCTATGTGAAAACTATTATAACTTATCTATTTACTGCAGGTATTTTACTAATGATGATGGTAATATTCCAGGTTTTGTAGTTTTATTTGAGCAATGTTTTCTCCCAGGCATTATTGTAAAGCTGGCAGTTCTGTATTATTCCAGGTTGAGAAAATAAGCGGCAGTAAATCCATTAATGTTTCTCCCTCGTTGTTGCATTTAAAATGGTGCAGGTCAAGTACCATCGGTATTGATAATTTATTGCACAATATAAGAACATCCTTGGCATTGAAGGTTTTATCATCATTTTCAAGGGTCAGTCTGCTTGTTACCCGCCCGGTCAAGCGCTTCCAATTTTCCTGAAAACGCTCAAGGGATTTTTCCTTATCCTTATAACCCCCCCCCCGATATGCATAACCAGCTTGGCCTGCCAACCGAGGCCCGACCATATTTTAATCGAATTTACTCAGCTCATTGTTAACTCGTGTAAATCATGTAGCTCGTGCGCTGATAATCTCATACTTCTTTCTCCTTTATTAAAAATTTGAACTCCATTTGATTAACCTTATGCTGTAAAAATAATCTGTATATTCCGCTGAGAAAAAACACCTAGACCGCCGAAGTTGAACACTTGGACCGTTTAAATTGAACAGTCTTACCGCATAGACTGTACATTGATAGCCAAAGAACCACATGGTATACTCAAACTGCTTTTACTCATAAGCAGGATAGGGCAACACTGAGGAGTGACCCGAGCGGCTTATGAGTTTTGCGGGGAGAGTGATGCTGGTGGGCATCGCTCTTTTTTATTAAAGGCAACATAACATCACTCTCCTTGGAAAACTAAGCGATAAACCTCGGGAGTTTGAGGGCAGAGCCCTCAATAGCTGTAAGGCTGTTTTAAATTATCTGCCGGCAATACCCTTGCGCTCCCGCATAGAGTTTTTACCGTCGATAAAAATTGTGTAGGAATCATGCACAATACGATCTGAGATGGCATCGGCCAGTGTCGGTTCCCCAATTTTATGATACCAACCGCCGATCTCAAACTGGGAACAGAATATGGTAGAGGCTTTTTTGTAACGAGACTCTATGATCTCAAGCAGATCGCGGGCTTCACTTTCCTTAAGCGGAAACAGAAGCCATTCGTCCAAAATGAGCAGCTTTACCTGTTTGTAAGCTTTAATAACCTTACGATAGGTTCCCTCACCGCGTGCAATAGCCAATTCACCCAGCAAATCCGGAAGGCGTACATATTTAACCGTGTAAAAGTTCCGGCTGGCGGCCATACCAAAAGCATTTGAGAGGTAGGTTTTCCCACTTCCCGTGGCTCCAAGGATTATGATGTTATGGGCTTCTTGGATGTAGTTGCAGCTGGCCAAGCGGATGATTTGAGCTTTGTCGAGTTTGCGATCGTCATGATACTCAATGTTCTCAATACACGCGTCATTGAAGGCAAAACCCGCGTTTTTGATCAAGCGCGATAGCCGATTGTTTTTACGGGCTGCCCATTCAGCATCGATCAGCAGACCGAAGCGTTCCTCAAAAGCCATGTCAGACAAGCTTGTGTTTTTGAGCTGTTCCCGGAATGCTGCAGCCATCACACTAAGCTTCATTTCGTGAAGTTTGGTTACGGTTGAATCGTTTAGCATTTTCCATCCCTCCTGCTGTAGTAATCGGCTCCTGGTGTGAGTCCAAATTCAGAGGAGGAATGGGCCGGGGTTTCTTTTGGTATCTTATCCTGACCGGATTTTAGGATGGCCTGAATGCCTTTTAAGCTAGGCTGTACAGTATAGGATAATGCTTTGGCGCAGGCCGATTCAAGGCGTTGTACCGAATACTTGTCGGCCAGTTTCAAAAGCGCCATACAAGCCTTGTACCCCTGCTGCTCGACTTTGTGACTTCCTAGAAAAAAGCTAATGACAGCACTTGTATGCTCACCGATTTTAGCTGCCCAGGATCTAAAGCGTTCACCATTCCAAGCCACATATTTTTGATGTTCCGGCGGCATGTGGGCTTCCAGAGTGCAGTATTGATTGCTCCTGCCATAGAGCCGGGGATGAGAACAAATACGATTGCCTTGGAAAAAGACCTCAATCACATTACGGGTAATTCTGACATCAACTTTCTGCTTGATGTATTCAAAGGGTACCGAATAATTCTGTGTGTCCACACTGATATGGTAATTGTACTGAACAGTGGCAATCTTCCAGGTCGCCAATTCAAATGGCTTTGAGGGTAACGGCAGCAAGAAGGGCTTTTCCTCAGCGAACAAGGTGGCTCTGCTTCCGTCTTTCTTCTGAAAAGGCTTCTCTAAGAAAACCATTAACTTTTCTCGAATGGCAGCATTCAGCTCTCGTAACGATAAGAACTGCTGATTACGCAGGGCAGCCAGTATCCACGTCGAGATGATGCCGACCGATCCTTCTACAGTCGGTTTATCCTTTGGAGCCCTAACCCTGGCTGGAATAACCGCTATGCCATAATGTTCAGCCATCTCCTGATAGGTCTTGTTGATTACTGTTTCGCCTTTCCTCACCTTTTCCACGCCAGTTTTTAAGTTGTCCGGTACCAAAATGCGAGTGACTCCACCGAAGAAGCGATAGGCGTTGACATGGGCAGTAATCCATGACTCCTGATTTTGCGAAAGGAATGCTTCCACATAGGCATAACCACTGTACGGTAGGGCGGCCACAAACACGTAGGCCGGAATTATCTCACCCGTATTTATATCAATAATCCTTGCGGTCTGTCCCGCCCAGTCCACCTCCATGATTTCCCCAGGCTTACGGTGAATGTGCATGGTTGCCTTAGTGCTTTGCACATAGTCAGCGTAGTATTTGTTGAACTGAGTAGACTTGTACGGTACTTGCCCGGACTCGCGGCACTGGTCGCAGTATTCAAGCCATAATAGAGTTAAGGTCACACCGCTTTTTGCCATCTCACGATGGATGTACTCGTAATCCGGCATTTTGTATTCGGGCTTAGCGCTCTCCGAAGGAAAAAGACGCTGTGACAACTCCTTGTCCGACATTTCGGCAACCGTCTGCCAACTTAGCCCTTGATCCTTTGCTCTTTGAAGCACGTTAATAACCGTGGTTCGAGAGTATCCGCATCCAGATGCGATGCGGCTGTTGTTGATTCCGAGGCTATGTAGCCGCAGAATCTCTTTGTAACTGGTCATCTCTATTACCTTCCTTGAATTTATTTGCACCTTTTCAGATGCATAAATTCAATTTAGCAGAAAGGCCATATCCAGTGTTCAATTTTGCCGGAAAGAGTGTCCAGTTTCAAACGGAGACACTGTTCAATCTCAGCGGTCAAACTGTTCAATTTGACCCGGCATATTCAAATAATCACTAAAACTTTGGGTAATCTGGGCAAAATTAGTGCTATAATAACGTAAAATATTGGTGTCACGGTACTAACAGATACCTTACAATGTCAGGATGGGAATAAAGAAAAGTTTATCTTCCGAGGGCTGGTTAGGTGTTCTCCATAATTAGAGCAAAGGGAGGTTGTCATTATGTTTAAACCGGGTATTGGCTTTAATTACAATGTAAGCAATTTAGAGCGCACTTTAGCCTTCTTTACCGAGAAGCTTGGTTTCAAAGTACTAAATTTTGATTCCGTCAATGGCCAGGCGATGATCTCAACAAACTCCAGAGATTGCTTTATCGGGTTCGCCGAGGAGCAACCGGTAATCCCTTCCTCAACGTGTATCACTTTTTAAGTAGAAAACATTGAGCAGGCGGTGCTGATGCTCCAACAAAAAGGTGTCGAGTTTACAGGCGGTATTCTGGAGGTGCCTAATGTGGTCAAATTAGCCGAGTTCAGCGACCCCGATGAGTACAAGCTGATGCTATATGAACAGGCGTAACCTGCATTCTAAATTTGAGAATAAAATAAAGAGATGGTAAATGATAGGCTTAGGAGGTGTTCTAATGAAAGTTGTGTTAATTTATGCTCATCCCGATCCCAGGAGTTTCAACGCAGCCATTGCGGCAGTCGTTAGAGAAGAACTGGAAAAAATAGGCGCTGAGATTAAATTTAAAGATTTGTATGCAATGCATTGGAATCCAGTCTTAAGTGCCAAGGACTATGCGGGCTACGATAACGGGACTACAGCGGAAGACATTAAAGCGGAGCAAACCGATATTAGCTGGGCGGATGTTATTATTATGATTTGTCCGGTATGGTGGAATTCAGTACCAGCCATCCTTAAAGGCTATATCGACCGGGTGTTCAGTATTGGTTTTGCTTATGAATTCACGGCATCGGGGCCAAGGGGAATGTTGAACGGCAAGAAGGCTTTGCTGATCACCACATCTGGAGTTGATAAACATGCCGCTGAGCAAAGCGGGATGATGGAGCTGATCAACAAATCATTAGTAGATGCAGTTTTTGGCTTCTCGGGTTTTGCCGGATACCAGCATAAAAACTTTTTTGCTGTGCCCACTGTTTCCGATAATGAACGCCAGGAAATGCTGACTGAGCTGCGACAGTTCATACAAAATTTTATTTAGACAGACAATATTAGTTAAAAAAAGCATGGAAAATCAATGTATCACGCTTTGTTTTTTTTGGTGTCGGAGATGGGACTTGAGCCCGTACAGAATTTAATTTCCTTTTCTCTTCATGTTTTTCAGGATGATCAGGCCGATCGCTAGTGCAGCTAAAAGTGTGACAATATTTAAAAACCAGCGGTTGTCGGTAAGCTTCGGGCGGTAATTGGCGTTGACGCTCTCATGGCCCGGCTGTAGTACGGCCAGCTGGCTCTTGTCGACCAGCTGTGCAAACTGGCTCAGGTCATATTGAGGTGCTTTGCTGTTGGAGTTGCTGTACCACAGGGTGTAGCTTCCCTGCCGTAAGTCTGCGAGGATTTTCTGGTGGTCCCCCCAAACGATCACATTTTCAACATTTAAGGGTGGGCTGTCCTGGTTGTAGAGCACCAGCTTGATAAACCGGGCCCCGCTGTAGTTGAGCAGCAGGGTGTTCTTCGAGGCCTCGTAATCCGGCCACTGGTAATGGTAGATCCGCTCCTGGCCAAGGTGGCGCCACCTGTTGTCATTAGTATCATAGTAATTGATCAGCCGGTTAAAGTTACCACCGTCCACCTGCAGGGCAATATAATTGATCAGGTAGCCTTTGGTTCCCAGGTCGATAATCAGCTCAGTTTGATTGGTCCTGGTGTCCGTCCGGCTGGACAGCAGGGTGGACGGAATAATTGACCCGGCACGCGCACTGGTTGAATCAGCGTGCCACGCCGCATCGCCTGTCTCCCGCAAGGCAGGCGGTCCGTCCGGACCTTTGAAAGCTAGCGGCAGGCCCCCTGCATCCTGGACATATTTGACTTTTGCCCCCCTGATGTTCAGGGGGTTTTTACCTTTGGAGTCAATGGTAACCCTCATGTATCGGAAGCTGGCAGTTGGATAAGACAGGTCGTTTTGCCTGTAGTTTGGAGATACGTAAAAGACCTTTTGCGAGGAGATCAGGTTCCAGGTCCGGTTGTCCGCGCTGCCCTCGATTTTCACATCGCGCAGGTAATCCTCTTTGCTTTCCAAATCAAGTTGGATGCGGTTGTGTCGGTGATCACCGGTTTGCAGGTCCAGGGTCACGGAGGAAAACTCATTTTCCTGCACGACATTATCAATTAGCTGCACCGGAAAGGTCTCTTCTTTATAGAATTCCGGCTGCAGCAGCTGGTAGGGCACTTCCTGGCCGGCTGCGTCTGACAGCTTGATGTCCGCCAGGTCGTCCCGGGTGTGACCGAGCACTTCCGCATCCAGTTCAATCAAGGCAAAGCCATCCTTTTGCGCCTGCACCTGCTTAGTAAATTGCCAGCTTTGGGGCTCAATGGCGGCGTAAGCCGGCACAGCCAGCAAAAAAAACATGGTAGCGGTAAAAAGGACCTTGTGGATCATACTCTCTTTTAAAAAGCACCCGGCCATAAGTAAGAGCAGTCGTGCCGGGCCAGGCAGTGCCTGCCGGTTCATTTTTGTTCTCCCCTCTCTTTGCGCAGGTAAGCGAAGGACACCCCCACCAATATGGCCCCCACGGTGAGGAGGATCACCACCCGGAAGACTATAGCCAGGCTGCTTAAGTCAAACAGCATGATTTTGATCACGGTGATCCCGAACATGGCCAGGGAAATATAACGAAACCCTTTGATTTCCTTGAGCATGCCGATGGCCATGAAGATGATGGCCAATACGGCCCAGGCCAGGGACACAGCAAAAATATCCTGAAACCCCAGCTGGTAATAGTGCACTATGGCGGAGACTTCCCGGGCCAGTTGCCTGAGGGCGAGCCCGGTGCCGAGTGCGGCGGTGGGCCAGGTAACAATCTTCCTCTCCAAGCGGTCAAAAGTGTCAGGCCGGGAGTAGAACCAGTAAAAAACCAGGAAGAATCCGGCAATCGCCAGGTAAGCGCCCAGAGAATAAAAATTAAAGACGGGGATCGCTTTTCCCAGGACAAATGTGTTCATCTGGGCCAGGCTGGAAAAGAGCAGGAGCAAAACCCCGCTCCGCCAGACCCCTTTATTTTCCGCCCTGATCCCGCCGTAGACCAGTACTATGGCTTCCACCAGCCAGGCAATGTCAACCCACGGTTCCTCCAGCTGGATGGGGATGGCAATAGTCACCAGTGCCAGGCCGATGCCTAAAAGGGAGAGGAATAGCAGGTTGTCTCCCGACTTTTTTCTTTGGATGTTCAGACTGACCACCAGGTAAAGCACTGCCAGTGAAAGCACGAAAAGGCCGTGCCAGTCGTTGAACTGGTTAAGGTTTTCCAGGCTGGCGGACAGGAAAAAGGCAATGTTGCCCACCATGAGTAAGACGTCGGGGGCCTTGGTGGGCTTCTGGTGGCGCAAGTTGTAAAAGAAGGCCAGCGTTCCGAAAATGACAAAAAAGGCGGCCAGGAAAAGCTCAATTATTAGTGTTTCCTGATTTAGCGAGCTTTGCGAGTTGTAAACGATATAGACAATAGCGGTGCCGGCAAAGGAGAGCAGGTTTAAGCTGCGCCAGTTCTTATAATAGGCCAGATATAGTATAACCAAATCGAGGACGACGATATAGCCAAGCAGGGCCGCGGCCTGGTCGCTTTGGCTGCCGATCAGGAAAGGGCTTAAAAATCCGCCGATAGTGGATATAATGGCCACGCCATAAGCATTTTGCCGGACGGATAAAAGCCGCCGGCAAGGGCTGTTATAACCAGCAGGACGAAAGCCACGAGGGGACTAAAAATCTGGTAATAGTTTGCGGCGGCAAAGGTGGTTAGGTAGATGACGGCGATCCCGCCGCCGGTGAGCCCCTGGGAAAAGTAAGTGTATTTCCGGCTCATGGCCATATCCCCGGCTGTCAGCAACGACACCCCCGCGATGAGGCCGATGACGATCCGGCCTGTTTGGTTGATCCAGCCGTTGTCGAAGGCGTATTTTAGGAAGTAGGCCACTCCAAACAGCAGAATAATGATGCCGATCCGGTTAAGCAATTGGCCGCCGATTAAACTTTCCAGGCCGTCTTTAGTCAGAATTGTGTCATGCAGCGAGCGGCCGTGCGGATGTCTTTTGCCGGCGCTGTGTTTTTTTCTGCCAGCCTGTTTGGCTCTGATGTTTGCGTCGGTATCTTCCCCGGGAGAACTGACCGGCCCGGCCTGGTTTTCCAGGGTGGCCAGCCTTGCTTTCAGCGAGTTAACCTCCTCCTCCAGCAATGCCAGTCTCTGCACAAGGTCTTCCTGGTCAGCCATTTAGTCACCCCCCCCCGGTTTTATACTAGGATTAAAATTAGACATTTTTCTGAGAATTCCTTCTTTTGGAATAGGGGCTTATGTGTCATTTGTTTAAGGCAAGTGCCAGAATTTTCATGTAACGTTTGGGATAACTTAATCGTTGTTATAGATATAATTAACCGGCCGGGGAAGAAGGTGTAAAGACCTGTGACTACTGTTGACGAGCTTAAAAAGGCTAAAGCGGGTGATTTCAAAGCAATTGAACGGTTGTGCTCCACCACATGGGAACCGCTCTACCGCTTTATATATTTTAAAGTGCAGAACCGGGAGGAGGCAGAGGACATTACCCAGGAAACCTATGTTAAAACTCTGACCTATTGGCAAGAACATCAGGCCCCCCAGGGAAATTTCCTGGGTTTTATGAAAACCGTGGCCATGAATGTATTGCGCGACCGCTGGCGGCAAAAGAAACGCCGGGGGATACCGGTGAATCTTGATGAAATAAACCCGGAAGAAACAGCAAGCCAGGAGCATCAAAAGGCTGTTGCCCAGCGCCTGCAACTCGAGAGTGCTTTAGCCAAATTAAGCGAAGACCAGCGTACGGTTCTTGATTTGCGAATCATTAAAAGCTATTCGGTAGCTGAGACCGCTAGGCTCACAGGGAAAACAGAGGCCGCTGTCCGCACAGCGCAATACCGGGCTTTGCAGGCATTGGCGCAAATCCTGGACAGCAACGCTTAGACAAGGGGGGATGAATTAATGAATGAGCCGGAAAGAAGGCTTTCCGATTATATTGATGCCTTGAACGCAGAACAGGAGCCTGAAGAAAACCAGGCCGGGGCCATCGCTCCGGAACTGGAAAAACTGATGGCAACAGTTAAGCTGGTGCGCACTTTAAAAGAACCAGATCTGCCCGCTCTCGGATACCCGGAAAGGTTGGCCAAAGCCGTAACTGTTAAAATACAAGAAAATAATAGCAGTAACCATCAAATGGAGACCAGACGTCCGAGCAACAGGTGGATTGGGCCATTTGTGGCCTTGGCAGCCGGGTTGCTGTTATTTACAGTGCTAGTCAGCTGGACTGGTTTATCTAACCGTGATGTGGTTTACGCCATGGAGAAAGCGGTTGCCCGCTTGTCTAATTATCATGGCGTCCTGGAGGTGCGTACCCAAAATGCAGCCGGGGAGGAATGGCTGGTCCGCCGGGTGGAGCTTTGGTCAGAGGGAGATAAGTATGCCCAGCGGCAGGACGATGGCACCTTAACCGTCAACAATGGCGAGCGGAAATGGCAGGTCCGCCCTCAAAGCAAGGAAGTAGCCCTGTTGCCGCCGGCGCCGGACCCGGCTAAAACTGGTTTTGATCTGCAAGATGAAGCTAAAAGGGCTCAACAGTACCCGCACACTGTTGTAGGAACGGAGTTGGTAGCCGGCCGGCAGGCTGCAAAACTGGAAATTTCACCATCTGGAGGCCTGGCCTACTATTTATGGATTGATACTGAAACCAACATGCCGGTCCAGCTGCAAACAACAATGCAAAATGCTCTAAAGACCACCTTCACTTTTACCAGCTTTGAACCGAATACACAACTTGACCCCGGCGTATTTGCCTACCAGCCGCCGGAAGGCTATAAGATGGTAGAAAAAGATCCGGGGCAAATGATAACTACAGTGCAGGAAGCGGCTGCCATCAGCAATTTGCTGCCGCTGGTGCCGAAGGAAGCGCCGGGCCGCATCTTTGCTTTCCAGGATCGGATCGTCCTGGATTACGGTGATACGACAATTGTGGAAACGGTTGCTCAGGGCTCTTTCGAGCCGGTCGCGAATTCCGCTCTTGGTACTGCAGCCGGCGGTCCACTGGAAGTATGGTGGGAGCGTTTGCGCTGGCGGCAGGAGGGACTGGAAATCCAGATCGACGGCATACGGCGGGTAGAGTTAGCCGGTCAGATCGCGGCTGACCTGACCTTGCCGGATACCGGTCAGAACCTGCTAAACAGGGCTCAGGTCAAGGTTCCGGTGGACCTTGAGATTGTCAAGGCCAACCAGCAGCAAGTGGATCGAGGCAGCAGTCCCTGGCAGCTGGATCCCTTGCAAGTGGCAACGACCTTTGTTAACTTAAAGGTAACGCCGGATGGGATTCAAGGCGAACCCAAAATACCGGTATCAGCTTTTAAACTGGCAATTAACAACGGAGCCCAGGCTGTGGTGGATGTTACCGGCGGTCCGATCAAGCAGGTCTACCTGGAGCGGCTTGTCCGGCAGGACGAGACGGGTATTTGGTCGGTTGTCGGTTACGATCCCCGTTAACAAAAATAAAATGCCAGGTGGAGCCCATAACTCCACCTGGCATTTTTACGCCTGGCGCGGATAAGATTTTCGCTATAGCGGTTTTTGAGCTACAATGATAGAAAGGCTAATATTTTGGAGGTATTTGTTCATGCAAAAAATTACCCCTCATTTATGGTTTGATCATCAAGCGGAAGAGGCGGTGGATTTTTATACAGCGATTTTTGAAAAGTCTGGAATAAAGGGAATAACACGCTACGGAGAAGCAGGTGCAAATATTTCTGGAATGCCGGTGGGCACTGATTTGGAGGTTTACTAATTAATTATGGTTGTTTGGTGGATATACTTTGTACCGGCAGCCGGCTTACTTCGATTTTCTTTTTAATCCTGTTCAAAATTTTAATAACGCCCTCGCCAAAGAAGAGGTAGAATAACACATTGCCTGCAGCGTGAAGTGAGTCAAACCAGAGGCTGGCGGCCCAGGTGGCCAAAAAGGACTGCCAGCTCAGGGGGTAGATGAAGGCGGTCCAGGTCCAGATATTCATGATGCAGCCGAAAAGGTAGCCCCAGGCGAAGTGGAAGAGGGCCAGCGCCCATTTGCGGGCGCCGGGAAAGGCTGCCCTGAAATAAGCGGCACAGGCGCCGGCCAGGCCCCAGGCAAACATCTGCCAGGGAGTCCACGGCCCCTGGCTGAGAAAAAAGTTTGAGGCGAGGGCAGCGGTGGAGCCGACCATAAACCCGGTCCGCGCTCCAAAAACATAGCCGGAGATGATGACCAGGAAAGTAACGGGCTGAATGTTGGGAAGTGCCGCCAGTGATACCCGGCCCAGGGCTGCCACTGCTCCCAGCACGGCAATAACCGCAATTTCCCGGGGCGAGGCAGGGCTTTGCTCGAAGCCCCAGTATAAAAAAACAATGGTGACGCCAACTATACCGGCCGAAAGCAGGCTCCAGTTTATTTTAACCGGTCCGCCTCCGGTTACGGAAAAGGTCAGCAGGCCGGTTACGATCAGAAGGAAAAGCGGAAATTTCCATTTGGACATTAAAGTTAACCCCTCCAAACTGCTTTATCTACCAGTAAAATGCTTTAGCTAACCAGAGAGGATTTGTATAACACGTTTTGCTCAAAACATGGCCAGGCGCACCAGTGAATCACCAACAAGATAATTGTCCAACTGTTGGACAATCAAATATGATCAGATGAAAGCATTTTGTCCAGCGCTTCCCGCAGGGTGAGCACACTGCTGTCAATTCCCCGGAACAGCCTGCTTATTTGGGGTGAGTAGAATATGGAGCTGCCCAGCGCCGCGTGCTTGGGTCCGTCGAAGGCGATCTTTCCGTCGAAGAGCAACACTACCCGGCCGGCATATTCCGCGGTAAACTCCACGTCATGCGTTACTGCTACCACGGCGATGCCCTCCCGGGCAATTTCCTGCAACAGACCGCCCAGGACGGCTTTCATCCCGTAGTCGATGCTGCGGGTCGGCTCATCCAGCACCAGCAGCCGCGGTTCCGCCACCAGCGCTGCGGCCAGGGCCACGCGCTGCCTTTCCCCACTGCTCAGGTCCCGCGGGTTGGCACACTTGTAGTGGGCCAGTCCCAGCCTGGCCAGCAGCCCGTCGACCCGGCCGTCGTCGGGCAAGTGTAGGTTGGCTAGGGTGAAGCGCAGCTCCTCCCCCACGGTTTCCTGAAAAAGGCAGTCATTCGGGTTCTGGGGCAGGTAGCCCATGTGGCGGGCCAGCTCATGGGTGGCGGCCCGCCTGGTGTCACGGCCCATTACTGTTACCCTGCCGCGGCTAGGTTTAAGCAGCCCCGCCAGTTGTTTTAATAAGGTGGTCTTGCCGGCGGCGTTTTCCCCCAGTATGGCCACAAATTCTCCCGGGGTGACCGAGAGGTTGATGTCGCGCAGGGCTTCCCGCCCGTTCGGGTAGGAAAACCATAGGTTATTTACTTCAATCAACGGCTTTTTAGTTGGTAACTGCTGCCAGGCCGGGGCAATTACTTTATTTACCAATTGGCTAAATTTGGATTCTTCCTGCTTGGTCTCTTGCTGTTGAGATGAACAAACCTCCGTCACGTTGATAAAAGGGTGGTGTGCCGGTGTATTTACCGTCTCACTGTCTCCGGGTAAATTGTCTTTGTATAGCCGGTGTTGTTGAGCAATTTCCGGCGGTTCCTGACCTGTTCCCAGTGGGCTTCCGCAGGATATTATTTTCTTGAGCAGCCGGCGCCCTTCCTTCACGGTGAGGGGTATTTCTTCTAAGCCCGCACGGGCAAAGAGGGCGGCCACCGGCGGCACGAAGGGTATCCCGTTTTCGATCAGCCACACGGCGGCAGCACCAGGGGGGCCGTCTTGTACGATGGCCCCTTTCTCCATCACCACCACCCGGTCGGCCAGGTGAAAGCACCGGTCCAGCCGCTGCTCCACCAGGACGATGGTCAAATTCATCTCCTCGTTAAGCCGCTTGATCAGGTTAAAGAACTCCTCCGCCGCGGCCGGAGCCAGCTGGGAGGTCGGCTCGTCTAAGATCAGTGTGTGCGGCTGCATGGCCAGCACCGAGCCCAGGGCCAGCTTTTGCTTCTGGCCGCCGGAGAGGGTGGCGGTAAACTCCTCCTTGAGTGCGGCCAGGTTGAGGAAGCTCATCACCTCGGCCACCCGGCGAAACATTTCGGCCTGGGGCAGGCCAATGTTTTCCAGGCCGAAAGCTACCTCGGCTTCCACTCCGGTCATCACCAGCTGCTTGTCCGGGTCTTGAAAGACCATCCCGATCTCCCTGGCCAGGTCCTGCCTGCGCCAGGAGCTGAGGTCCCGGTTTTGGTAGCAAACCTTGCCGCCGATCCTGCCCCCGTAGAAATCAGGAATTAGGCCGGTCAGCGCCCGGGCCAGGGAGGACTTGCCGGAGCCGGAGCCACCGGCCACCAGCAGGAATTCTCCTTCTTCGACGGCCAGGTCCACGCTATGAAGAGCCGGCACTGCCGCGTCCGGGTAATAGTAAGTCAGGTTTTCTAAATCAAATAAAGACAATAGTCGCACCCCCAGCTATCAAGTCCGGAAGGTCAGCCCCAGCAATACCAGTGCTGCCGCGTCCGGGCAATAGTAAGTAGGTTTTTTTAATGTAAATAATAACAATAGTACCCAGGCAGCAAGTCGGAAAGGACAGCACCAATAATACCAGTGCTGGTGATACGGCATTATCCGGGGCAATAGCAAGTAAAATTCTCGAATTTAAATAATGTTAATGCTGAACACACCAAGCTAAGTAAGGCCGTTAAAGACAACCCCAGTAATCTAGTTGAGAGGTCGAGCAGCGATAGACGGCGGGTTAGGGCAGACCGCGCGATAATCAGTCAGATTTTCGAATTTAAATAATGCCAATGCTGGCACCCCCAGCTGAGTAGGGCCGGCAAGGTCAGCCCCAGTAATAGAGCTAAGAGAGCAAGCAGCGATTGGCCGCCCCAGAGGCTGTCGAGTTCCGGAAAGTAGGTATAAGAGCCCATACCACGCGTCAGGCTGTACACCGACATAACCAGGGCGAAGCCAAGGCCGGCCAGGCAGATGCCGTCCCGGGGGCGGAATGGATCTCGCCGGTAACGGGAGCGCGGCCCGCTGCCAAAAGCCCGCGCCTGCATCGCCTCGGCCATTTGCAGAGAGTCTTCCAGGGCAGACAGGAGCAGGAGGTTGAACAGGGACGCGCTTTTCGTGGCCCGCTCCCGCAGTGTGCCCTGGTTGAAATCGACGCCCCGCAGTTGCTGCGCCTCCCGGAGCTTTCCCAGCGTAGCCAGCAGCAGCGGGAACAGCCTGGTGGCCAGCGAAACGACCAGGGCAGACTTGCGCGCAAAGGTGGAAAACAGGCCGAAGAAGCGGTCCGGGTGCACAATCAAGTTGAACAGGCAAAAGGCGCTCACCACGTCCAGCAAACGTACCCCCATGGCGGCGCCGTAAGATATGGCCTCCATAGTTACTGACAACCGCCCGACCAGGGGCAGCTCCGGGCTACGCAAGAGGACGGTGCTGCCGTTGTGGTTGACCAGGGCGTTAATCAACATAATTAACAGGACAATCCAGAGGACGGCTTTCAGGTAACCCTCCCAGGCATCCAGCCCGTCCGCCGCCCACAGGGAAAGTAATATGACCAGCAACAGGCCAAGCAGGTAACAGGGGTGAGAAAAGCTTAGGGCCAGGAAAAACAAGGCCGCGATTAAGGTGAGCGATGTGGCCGGGTGCAAACTTTGCAGGAACAGGCCCTTTTCCTGATAGAAAAATTTCTGGAACATGGCTAGCGGCTCCCCGCAGCCTGGTCTGCCAACTGCCCCCAGACAGGGGGCGGGTCGCTGATGCTGCCGCTGTACCACCAGATAATTTTGTCCTCAGCGGCCACCGTCTTCTTGCCGGCGGCGACCGGCGGGACCGCCCCGTTCACTTGATAGAGCCAGCCTGACTGGCCTTGGTTGCGCTGACCGGCGATCGACTCAACAAAGTCCGGCCAGCGCTGGGATACATTGTAGGGTAGCCCTGTGGCTGCCAGCACACTCAGGGCGGTGGGCCCCCGGGTGCCGCTGGACGATAGCTTCACTGGAGCGGGACCAAAGAGCAGCTCGCCGCCTTTACCCACTACCGCCAGCTGGCAGGTCACTGGATTGCCGTCGGCGGCACCGGCCGGGGAGGCCGTGGCGCTTGCCGCTGGCTCCGGTGCAGGAGCAGGTGCTGTGGAAGCGCCGTTTTCGGGCTGCCCGGCTGTACCGGGCGAGGGGGCTGCAGCACTGGTTTCCCTGGTAGTACCAGGACGATTGGTCTCTGTAGATAAACCACTGTCCTCTTCATTATTGAGTTCCCCCGCTGCAGAGGAAGCTGGTTCTGCGGCTCGGCCTTCCCCGGCAGAATCGGCGGCGGTGGGCTGACCTGCACTGTTGCTGTTCTGTGAAACAGAGGCCTGGTCCGGCGGACTTTGGCCGGGCTTGTTGTTGAGGAAGGCGGGCAGCAGCAGGCCAACTATCACCAGCGCCAGAGGAATCAGGTACCATAATTTCTTATTCATGCTCATTGCTCTCCCTGGAGATATTGGCGCTCGATCGCGCGGTAAACCATAGCCGCGCACTCAGCCCTGGTCACGGGCTCCTGCGGCCGGAAGGTGCCGTCCGGGTGACCCCCGGCAAGCCCCTTGGCCACCACTGCCGCCAGGCTGTCTTTGGCCCACGGGGAAACCAGGCCGGCATCGGTGAAATTTGTCCCGACTGTAGCCGGTTCGCCTAAAAGGTCCAGCGCCCGGGCCAGGATCACGGCCAGCTCTTCCCTGGTGATATTGTTGTTGGGGCGGAAATTGTGGTCCTCATAGCCCTTGACCAGCCCGGCCCCGGCCCCGGCGGCCACACAGCCGGCATACCACTCCGTTCCGGCCACGTCGGTGAAGACCGGTTTATTGTCTAACGCCGGGAGCTGAAAAGCCCTGGACAGGATCATGGTAATCTCTGCCCTGGTGACCGGCCGGCCAGGCTCAAAGCGCCCTGTACCAACCCCTTTCAGCACCCCCGCCCCGGCTAAGAGCTCAATTGGTTCTTTGGCCCAGGCGCCGGTGGACTGGTTAACATCATCAAAAGACTGTCGCTCTTTGCTCTCCAGGGCAGCCAGGACATCTTTTGCAATTGGTAGCCCCAGGGCTTGGCCTGTCTGGCTGACAGCGGTAATGCCAGTAGTTTGTGCGGCCCCGGTGCCACTGCCGCCGGTCAGGCTGTCCCAGTCCGGGCCGTTGGAGTTGATATCATCGCTGTACCACCAGATAATCCGGTCGCCGGCGCGCACCTCTTTGTCTTTGCCTGCCACTGCGGCTACGACACCGTTAACCTTGAACATCCAGCCGTTCATCCCGTTATTGGCCTGGCCTTCGATCTTATTTACAAACCCGGAGCCCGGGTCGGCATTGTAATTCAGTCCGGTAGCGTGCAGCGCGCCAAGGGCCGTTTTGCCCCATTTGCTGTCGTTGCTTACGCTCACCTCCCCCGGGGGATATAACAGCTCGTTGTCAATGCCCACCACGGCGATACGGACGCTGAGCTCATCTTTTTCCGGTGGTTTTTGTCCGTCTCCGCCGGGGTTGTTCGGTGGATCAACCAAGAGGTAAGCGGAAAGGGCCTCCGCCGCGCCGAAGATGTTGCCGGCCGAGCCAAAACTGCCATCTGCATTCATGGTGCCGGACAGCAGGTAATCGACCGGGGTTAATCCTAGAGTGTTTTTCCATTCGCCCGCGGCGGGGTCCTGGTCCAGCCTGGCTAAGGTGACGATCAGCTCGGAGTTGTCAACAGCCGGGTCGTCCCAGGTGGAATAAACCCCGCCGTCCGGCTGCTGCAGCCCCTTCAGGTAGGTCAGGCCTTTGGCGACCGCAGTCTGGACCGGCGCCCCGGCAGCGTCCGGCAGGTAGGTCAGCGCCCGGATGGCCTGGGTGGTGGACAAAAAGTCGGCATAGTAAGCGCTGTCGAAAGTCTCACCCCAGGAGCCGTCAGGCCCTTGTTTGGAAATGATGTAGTCCCTGGCCGCAGCGGTGTCCAGTTCATTAATCCGGCCCGCTTCGCCCAGGGCGAGATAGGCCCACATATCGCTGTAGACGCTGTTTTCAAAGGATCCCTGGCCCGGCCCGGCGCCCTTTTGCCTGTCTTGCAGGAGGGCGGCCAGCCGGTCGGCCTGGGCGGTGTCATCCCACCGGCCGAGCGCCAAAAGGCACTGGGCGATGGTTTTGGTCCTGGACTGCTTGACCCAGGGTGATTGGTCACCGGCGTATTCTGCAAAAGACCGGCCGAGGGAATGCAAGGCCAAAAGGGTCTCGGCCGTGGCGAAGGTGCTGTCCCACTGGGCCGTGATAGCCGCCGTGTCCAGGTCCTGGATGTCGGCCAGGTAGGCCAGGCCGTCCTGGATCGAGCGATACACCATGCTGTCCTGGTCGCCGGCGCCGTCAAAGTAACTGAGCGCGGTCAGCACCTGGGCTGTGAGATCCGGTTCCTCCGGGGAAACCGGTTCCTCTGAGGTAACCCCGCGCCAGGCTGCCCCGGCGGGCATGCCCCAGCTGTCCCTGTGCGGTACCTTAAAGGAGTTAAGGTAAATGAGCGCCTGGCCCTGATCGATATCGTCCAGCATGCCTGCCTTTCCCAAGGCGGTCAGGACCAGGACATTATCGTAAACGCTGCCGCCGAAGTAGACCTGTCCGGGTACGGACTGGTTAATTTGCGCCAGGATTAAATCAGCGATGGTTTTAATATCCGCTGAGTCAGGATTTATGGCACAGAGCACGGAAAGCTCCTTGGCCAGAGCCACGGCCCCTGCCTGAGGTGTCTCCGCCGCGGCGGCAGCCGAGGTGATCACCGCTTCTTTTAAAGAGTTGCCTCCGCTGGCCCAGGCGCCCGCAGAGAGGTCCTCACCGGCTGTCACCAGCGCTTCCACGCAGCGGTAGTCAAACCCCCAGCCGGTGGCTTCGTAAGGCATTGCCCCGCTCTGGTAGCCGCTTTGATAGTAGCCTACGGCCTGAGCGATAGCATCGTTTACCTGACCGGAGAGGGCTGTGCCGGTAGCACCGGCCTTGATTGCCGCCAGCGCCTGCAGCGGCGCCTTGGTACCGTACTCGTTGGAGTAGGGGCCAAAGCTGCCGCCGGCGTTCTGGGTGGCGGTGATGTAGGTAATCAGGCTGTTGCTGTTGCCGAGCAGGCCGGCCAGGCTTTCCAGCCGGCTTTTTACGTTCTGGCCGTCTTTATTCCACTTGTCCGCCGCCAGGTCCTCGTCGGCCAGGTCCAGGACGTAGGCGGCATAACCGTCGACAGCTTCACCGCTCTGGTACTGCGTGTTGATAAAATCAACTGCCCGCTCGGCCAATCCCGCAGCCTGGGTTTCAGCGTAACCGGGTTGCAAAGGGACGCCCAGGCCGGCTGCCGCAGAGCAGAGCAGGCTCAGCACTATCAGCAGTGCCGTCAATACTCTAATTTTGTTCATTTTTTTAATGTGATTTTGACGCAACTCGCGATATACCCCCTTTTAAAAATTAAAACCCCGGCCTTTGAAAAAAGCCGGGGTAAAAAATTGAGCCAATAATGTACGATCAATCAAAGCTCAAATTCACCACTTACCTTTCTCAGGAAGGTTAAAAGCAGCAATCACACTATTCAGGCAGGTATCCTGACTTGTGGCTCATGGCGTGCTTCCGCCTTCCCGGGTCTTGGACCCAGTGGCATCATGGGAGCCGCTCACCACTTACAGTGGCCGGACCGTCCGGGATTTGCACCCGGTTCCCTTTTCATCCCGGCGTAACCGGGAGCTCCTGGATAGCTTATTAAGTTTTCTATATGTTAACACTATACTAAATATTTGTCTACAGGGATAGGTCTAATAAAACAATAAATGGTAATGCAGCCTTGGGTCACCCAGGTCATCTTCTCTCTCTTCATGGAAATTAAAGCTGTTTTTCAGTTTCTTTTAAGCAAGTGGTGTTAATATATCCAACAGATACACCTTAGGCAAAATTTCCGGGTTTATGAAAGATATTGTAGCCCGGTTCATATATTACCCTCCTCCATCCCCTCGTTTTTTCCAGCCCTGCGGCTGGATTTTTTCTTATGCATATTTTGGGATAAAGCACCAACAATAATTAATAATTAAGCCAAAAACCACATCCTTTGAGGGGGCAGCTTATTCTGGAAACTCTTTTTTCCAACCCGGTTTATGGTTATTTGTTGATATTTGCTGCCAGAGTAGTGGATGTCTCGCTTGACGTCCTGCGGCTTTTGATGCTGACCAGAGGTTATTATATAGTGGCAGCAATCTTTGGCTTTTTCGAGGTGGCTGTTTTTGTGTTGGTTTTAGGTGCGGTAATATCGGGTGGGAGCATGGAACCTCTCAAAATAATCGCTTATGCGGGAGGGTTTGCCACAGGGAACATCGTTGGAGCCCTCATAGAGGAAAAAACGGCCGTCGGTTATGTGGTCGTGCAGGTTTTTCCGATAAAATCATGTTCCGAGGAGATGGCGTGCCGCCTGAGGGAGGAAAACTACGGTGTCACTAAAATAGCAGGAGAGGGCAGGTCTGGTATGCGGGAGGTGCTGATTGTCACCGCTAAGAGAAAAAACATCCCCGGGATTATAAATACCATAAATGAGGTCGAGCCGGACACCTTTTTTAATATATCTGATATCCGCTCCATCCACGGAGGGGTTTTCCCCAGGCGTAGGCCGTAAGTACCCCAGCAGCATAAAGCAAGGTATTTATATTGGTAAAGAGTCAGGCAGTCGTCCTGCAGCAATTTATCCAGCAGGTCGAGACGGGGATTGGAAAAGGGGCACACCTCAAAGGTGTGTCCCTTTTATATACTCAAAAAACGATTGAAATGTCGTAAATAAAGTGATATTATGAAAGATGTGTAAAAAAACCACATTTTACAACCATACGCATAAACACTATAGCACATCTGCGGCACGTTGTCAATATGGAAATTTGTTTTCTTAGTTTTTTGTTAACCATTTCTTGGAGGGAAGCTCTATGTCGTTGGATTTAATGATATTTTCCGGTTCTCTTCTGAAAAAACAAGCCGTTTCAGAGATAATCCGATGCAATGAAATAACTGAAAAATATGCACTGACTTTAACCGAACAACAAGCGATTGAGCTTGTTCAAACCCGGTCCCATTCCCTTAAGAATACCGGAAGAATAGAATTTGGCGGCGGTGTGATTGATAAGATAATAAAAGCATTTTGTACTTCGCCCTATATTTTACAGAGCAATTATGCCCGAACTTTACATGAGCTTATAGAGATATTTTATTACTATAAAAATGAGACTCTTGATCTAATGAGTGACGATAACTTAATCAAGTTTATGAAGAAGTATTTTGACGGTAAGTGCCAGGGCTCGCTGGACCTGCTTAAGTGCCGTGAGCTTGAAAAAATGGCTCGCAATATAAGGTACGGTTATGATCCCGATTGCGATGAAATTGACAACCAAGAGGCGGGGGATGATGGCACTGGGGAATATTGAAAAGTATTCAAAAATTAGAAGTGAACAACTCAGCGAGGAATTTTACTTTCAGTCGCTTTTACAAGAAGCATATTATCAAGCAGAGCTAAGCGACTCGGAAATGGAAAGCCTTCAGATGCAATGCATTAAGCTTTTGGCTGATAAAACAGAGCTCTACAACAAAGGAGAAAGCAGTTCTGTTAGGATTGAAGTGGCACAAACCCTTATGTTATCCAACTTCTATACAATCGGCTTATATCTAAAATCGTTGCCTGATACATCATCTGCCCTCGATAATTTGAGAAAAGAACCTATTTCAAAACTTTATCGGCAAGGCCGCAGAATAATTAACACCAAACTCAATGTCGCCAGGCACTTATATCAGCTCGTCTGCCAAACAAAAATTAAAAGCCCAAATTATACCTATAATGCTACAATTGAAGAAGGCATTAAGATTTTTTTCAAGCAATATAACGCAGACTATGAAGCACATGAAACTCCGGCATCAATTGATTATCAGCTAATGAATCCGGTGACCGGCTTAGCCGGTGTGGAATATATGATTCGATATCTGCAAAACTTGTATGAGGAAAACCTGTTTTGTTCAAAGTTTGATGCTGCCATCATCCATGAGGTCATGTGTGGGTACGATGAAGCATACAAAAATTTGCTGGTCAATATTTTTGAACAAGTGCTTCAAAATGCTTTGGGATGTACGTTATTAGGAAAAGACCTATTGTCCTTAAATCTGGTATTGTCAGATATTCAAAAACTAAAAATGACCTTAAAAGCTGAAACAAAGGAATCAATTTTTAGTATATTGCAGCGGGCAGCTGACAATATTATAGAATCCTTATCAATCTCAAACATATCATTGATGAAATATATCTACGCCAGCTTGCCGGAATTTGCTTCAAGAATACACTTTGCAATTAATAACGATACCTTGCAAACAATATTTGTGCCTCGAAAAAGCCGTACTGTAGATCAGGTAATCAAGTTTTTTATGGGCAATAAGATGGATGACGGGGAATATCGAAATATCGTAAACGAGATGCTGGCTTGCAGATATTTAGATGATAAAATTCAAATCATAAAAGAGCATATAAAAACACTTGCCGATTTTGAGGATATAATTATAGACGGCGGGTTGAGTGAGGCGGAAGCATTGGCTGTTTTTAATATGCTTGATGATGTTGAAATTGTTGTTTTAATCAAGCGACACCCGCACCACCGGGAAATGGATCCCCTTGATTTTTCAGAAGCGGCAATTCAAATGCAGCGATATTTGGAAAAGTATCTGCAAAGTATACCTAAGGACAGGTTGAAAAAACTTCAAAAAACAGTGTCAGCTATTGAGGGTATTTAATTTCAACGTTTATTGCCCGGGAGTGGTTTATTAAAATGCATTTTACTATGGAATTCCCCTTATTTATTTGGTTTGTAGGGGCGGGATTATTGTTAATGGGTTTTTACGCCTTTGCCATTGAGCGATTCCGGCTGGAGGTCCGGAGAGTAGACATACCACTTTCGAAGTTGCCCCGTTCCTGCTCGGGGCTGCGCATAGCTCTGTTTAGTGATGTTCACTTAAGCATTTTTTATTCGCCAAAACGATTGTCAGGTGTTGTTGAGCTGATTAACCGCGAGCACCCGGACATCGTTTGTTTTACCGGTGATTTCCTGGACGCGCATGCCGGTACGGGCGTTTTGCGGGAAGCGGCGCCAATCCTTGGCCGGTTGAAAGCTTCTTTAGGCAAGTTTGCAGTTTTGGGCAACCACGATTGCTGGGCCGGTGTTAATCGAGTCGGCAGGACTTTAGAGCTGGGTGGCTTTCGGGTCCTTAGCAATGATCATGCGGTATTACAAAAAAATAGAGACCGGCTCTATATGATTGGTCTCGCTGACGTTTCTAAAGGCAGGCCGGATCTGACCAAAGCGATGTTAGAAATTCCGGAGGAGGCCTGCAGCATCCTGCTGGTCCATGAGCCTGATTTCGCTGACACCGTCGCCAGGCGCCCGGTCAGCCTGCAGCTTTCCGGCCACAGCCACGGCGGCCAGGTCCGCTTGCCCTACATTGGGCCGCTGATCACAACCAGGCTGGGGAGAAAATATCATTCCGGTTTATACAAGATAGATAATTTACTGCTCTATACCACCTGGGGGGTGGGGACAACCTTGCTGCCCGTGCGTTTTTTTTGCAGACCGGAGATCACGATTATTACCCTGAATCCAATTAACTGAAATTAGAGCTTGTCGGCAGTTTAATTGCCCAGCTGTTGGACGATTAATGCTTAGCTTGTGTGCAGGTGATTTCTTATGCTGCTGTATGCGTCAGCAGCTTGTTTAACCTATAAGTCCAAGGTGTATAGCAGGTTATAGGTGTTGCCTTTAGACATAGTGAGTGTTTGTTTAAACTGTTTGCTGGGTTCACATTAGTTTGTTTGCACATGTGTTTTTGCGATTCAATTAAAAGCCAAAGGTAAAACGTCAAGCCACCGGCTCGGCGCCGGTGGCTTGTTTGCGTAATATAATTGTTTCTGTTATGATTTTTGCTTTAAACACCATTTACCTTGTGAATACTATGTTGCGGTCATCTTCCGGTATATCCTGCTGCCCAGCCAGCGGGCGGCCATATTGAAGCCGAGCACCACCAGGATCAGCACGGCGGCGGAGCCGTCCGCCACTCTTCTTAAGTCAGGGATGAGTCCCTCTGTGTTGACCTTCCAGATATGCACGGCCAGGGTTTCCGCCGGGCGGAACGGGTTTAAGGGCGAGGCGGGGTGGAAGATGTTCCACTGGCTGAAGTCCAGAGCCGGGCTGGACATGCCGGCGGTAAACAACAGCGCGGCGGCCTCGCCGAAGACCCTGCCCGAGGTGATGATGGCGCCGCTGACCAGCCCGGGGAAGGCGCCCGGCAGGACCACCCGCAATATCGTCTGCCAGCGGTTGGCGCCTAAGGCCAGACTGGCCTCGCGCAGGCTGGGCGGCACACCGCGGATAGCTTCCTCAGTGAACCGGACCATCAGCGGCAGGTTGATCACCGTCAGGGCCAGCGCCCCGGCAATCAGCGAGTAGCCCCAGCCGGTCATGTTGACGAAAACCAAGAGCCCGAACAGGCCCACCACGATTGAAGGCAGTGAGTTCAACGTTTCAATGGACAGCCTGATCGCCTCGGTCAATTTGTTGTTACCGGCGTATTCAGCCAGGTAAATCCCACCCAGCACACCGATGGGAACGGTGATCAACATGGATAAGAAGAGCAGGTAGAAGGAATTAAAGATCTGCGGCCCAATCCCGCCCCCGGCGCGGATGGCCTGCGCCGGTTTAGTCAGAAAGTCCCAGCTGATATACTTGCCGCCGTGGTAGAGCAGGTAGGCGATCATTGCGCCAAGAATAACAATTACGATCAGAGCGCCAATCCAGAATATTAAAGTGGCGATTTTGTCGGCTAGACGGGCATTCACCTGTTAATCCCTCCTTTTCTCACTCCGTAGCGTACTACCAGAATGAAAACGAACGACATAAATAAGAGTAAGAGGCCCATTGACCAGAGGGTGTTGTTCCAAAGAGACCCCATCGGGGTGTTGCCCATATCCATGGTGATAGCGCTGGTTAAGGTAATCACGGGATCCAGGATGGACGTGGGAATTGTTCTGGTATTGCCGATCACCATTTGGACCGCCAGCGCTTCGCCAAAGGCCCTGGCCAAGCCCAGCACGATTCCGGTGACCAGGCCGGAGCGCGCAGCCGGGATGAGCACATGGCGGATTGCCTGCCAGCGAGTGGAGCCCAGGGCCAGGGATGCCTCCTTATAATCTCGGGGCAGGGATTTCAGGCTGTCCACCAGGATGCTTACAATCGTGGGCAGGATCATCACGGACAGCACCAGAAAGCCGGCCAGGACGCTAAAGCCCAGGCCACCGATATTGTCCCGGATAAAAGGCACCAACACGCTTAATCCGATATAGCCGTATACGACTGAGGGGATGCCGGCCAAAAGCTCAATGGCCGGCTGCAGGAACCGCTGGCCCCAGAAAGGGGCAATCTCAACAATAAACACGGCGCAGGTGATACTGAGCGGGCCACTGACCAATACGGCCAGCATGGAGACAATCAGTGAGCCGAAAATAAAGGCCAGCACACCTACCTGCGGGCCGCCTTCCGCAAGCGAGCGGTCCGGCAGCCAGTTGGATGAAAATAAGAACTCCTTTATGCTCACACCGTTGGTTGTGAAGGTGGATAATCCCTTTAGAGAAATGAAAACGACGATAGTGATAGTGGAAACAATGGCGATGATTGCCGCCACGGTTGTCAGGAACCTGCCCAGCGACTCGCTGCCGCCCAGGTTGAGATACTTGTGCACAAAACTGTTTTTCATCAAGCCACCCCCGGCAAGAAAATGGGGCAAGGGGGGCCGGTAAATGCCCCCGGTATTTCTAACTAATGCGCATTCTTTTAGTTCTAGGCTTCACGTGAAGACAGTGATGTTGCTGTTTAATTATTTGTTTCTAATATTACCGTTGATATCCCTGACTATCTTCATTTCAGTTTCAGGAATATAGCCTAGCTCCGGAATAATGTTTTTCTGAACGTTATCAGAAAGCATGTACTGCAAGAAAGCTTCAGTCGCGCCACTTGGCGTGCCCTTGGTGTAACTGTGCATGTAAGCCCATAGCGGATACTTGCCCTCGATGATGTTTTCTTTAGTGGGCGCCACTCCGTCCAGGCTGATTTCTTTTATACTGCCGTCCAGGTAGGCCAGCGCCAGGTAGCCGATTGCGCCGGGAGTCTCTTTTACGATTTTGCGCACGGTGCCGGAGGAGTCTTCCTCAATGCCGGCCGCTTCTTCAGCGCCGCCCAGCACGTATTTCTTGAAGGTTGCCCGTGTTCCGGAGGCCTTCGGGCGGTTGACCAGCACTATTCTTTGGTCCGGTCCGCCGACGCTCCGCCAGTTGGTGGTCTTGCCGGTAAAAATATCAATTACCTGCTGTTTGCTCAGGTTGTTGACAGTGATGGCAGGGTTGACCACGCAAGCCATACCGACAACACAGATCTGGTGGTCGGTGAGCTGCGACGCATCGATGCCCGACTTCTCCGCGGCAAAAATATCTGAGTTGCCGATATCAGCCGCTCCCTGCGCCACCTGGGTCAGCCCTGTGCCGCTGCCGCCACCCTGGACCACAATTTTTACATTTGGGTTGGTGGCCATGAACTCAGTAGCAGCTTGCTCCATCAGCGGCTGAACTGCAGTAGAGCCTACGGCAGTAATGTTACCGGACACATTCCCTGCTCCTTGTTGAGCACCTTGACCGCCACAGCCCGCCAGTATTACTAATGCTGACAGGCAAAGTGCGGCGATGGTCAGTAAAGCCATCTTGTTACGCATGAATTTACCTCCTTGTTATTTTTAATTTTTCATATCAACTTGGAGACCCGCTTCAAGGTCCCATGTTTTTTCCTCTGATTAATTAAGCTCCTTGCGCTCGCCGGTAGCTAGATAGACAACTCTTTCACCAATATTGGTAGCATGGTCGGCAATCCGTTCCAGGTGACGGCTGGTAAACAGGAGGGCGGTAGCTTGATCCACAACGGACGGGTCCACCATCATCAGCAACAGCAACTCCCGCAAGACCTGGTCGTGCAGGTTGTCTACCATCTCGTCTTCCGCCGCCATGTTAATCGCCAGCTGGGCGTCTTCCCGCACATAGGCGTCCAGCGCTTCTTTGACCATCTTCTGGGCCAGCTCAGCCATGCGGGGAATGTCGATCAGCGGCTTAATCAGAGGCTGATTACCGATCCGCCTGGCTGACTTGGCAATGTCACAGGCCAGGTCGGCCATCCGCTCCAGGTCAATGATGATCATCAGCCCCGCCGCGATCCGGCGCAAGTCTTTGGCCAGCGGCTGCTGGGTGGCAATCAGCATCAGGCACTTGTCCTCGATCTGCAGCTCCTGGATATCAATCAGGGCATCTCCGTCAATTACGCTTTTGGCTAAGTCCATATCTTGCTTGATCAGTGATTCCACCGCTTTAGCGATTGATTCTTCCACGTAAAAACCCATCCGCAAAATATCCTGCTGCAGTTCGCTTAACGCCTGGTCAAAGCTGGCTCTGGTTCTCATCTAAACATTCCCTTCCTTTTATCCTAGCCAAAGCGGCCGGTAATATAATCTTCCGTGCGCTTATCCGAGGGCTTCGTAAATATTGTTTCCGTTTTTCCGTATTCCAGCAGGTCGCCGGTTAAGAAAAACGCAGTTATGCCCGAGACGCGGGCAGCCTGCTGCATGTTATGAGTTACTATAATGATGGTGTATTCTTTTTTTAACGCCTGGATTAATTCTTCAATCTTCATTGTCGCCAGCGGGTCCAGGGCTGAGGTCGGCTCATCCATCAGCAACACCTCCGGTTCCACCGCTAAAAGCCGGGCGATACAAATTCGCTGCTGCTGCCCGCCCGAAAGCCCGATGGCTGACTTATGCAGCCGGTCTTTGACTTCGTCCCAAATAACCGCGGCCTGCAGGCTCTTTTCTACTATTTCATCAAGCTTGCGCTTGTCTTTTAGCCCGTGAATGCGCGGCCCGTAGGCAATGTTGTCGTAGACAGACATGGGAAAGGGGTTGGGGCGCTGAAAAACCATTCCGATCTTTTTGCGCAGGCTGACCACGTCTTCTTCCGGCCGGTAGATATCCTGACCGTCAAGCAGCACCGTGCCCTCGACCCTGACCCCTTCGATCAAGTCATTCATGCGGTTTAGCACGCGTAAAAAGGTTGACTTGCCGCAGCCGGACGGTCCGATTAGCGCGGTCACCTGGTTTGCCTCAACTTCCAGGTTCACATTTTTCAACGCGTGGAAGTCGCTGTAGTACATGTTTAAATTTTTTACGGATACTTTATACTGTGTCACGAACTTTACCCCCCAGGGAGGAATTATTTACAAAATGATACATCAAACGACCCGTTGTGCTACTGACAGCTATGATTTTACTTTACATTAACATAACCGTATTAAGTTTTAGTTATGAAATTGTTAAGTGAATGTTATGGTAATGTTAAGTTTATGTTAAAGAAGCCCCCTAATATAGAATGCTGCCAGTAAATAGACACAGGTAAAGATAAATAAGTTATAATTGGAGTATAAAAACTGAATCCGTCTTATACAATTTCAAAACATTTCGCCTTAAAAAGTGCTTCTGGAAAAAGTTACTGTAAATTAGATAAGCAAAATTGCAACCAGATGTGGGGTGGAGGGTATATTATGGTTATTAAGCCGGTCATTTACTTCCTTTGTACAGGAAACTCCTGTCGCAGTCAAATGGCGGAGGGCTTTGCGAAATATTATAATGGTGAAGATTTTAATATTTTCAGCGCCGGGATTGAAAAACATGGAGTAAACCCAAGAGCCGTGCAGGTGATGGGCGAAGCCGGTGTAGACATTTCGCAACAGACCTCGGATTTAATCGATAAGAATATACTAATGAAAAGTGATTATGTTATTACTCTTTGCGGTGATGCCAATGACCGGTGTCCGGTTACTCCATCTGGTGTAAACAGGGAACATTGGGATTTACCCGACCCGGCCAGGGCGACCGGCAATGATCAAGAAATTATCGAAACGTTTAAAATAGTCCGGGATACGATCAGAGAAAAAGTAATTGATCTACTCAAGAGGATTTCAGAAAGTGAAATTGGGAGCAAATGAAAGGCTGTTGTGCAAAAGTTACAGGTACTATCGATAAATCTGAATAAGGAATTAAAACAGCCTTAAAGTTAAGCGAGGTGTTGAGCAGTGCCTTTAATACTGGTTGTGGATGATGAAGCTAATATCTTGCAGCTGCTTAAGCATATTCTAAGCAAAGAGGGCTATCAGGTGATTAGTGCAACCAATGGACGCGACGCCATCAGGTTGGCAGCGGAAAAAGAGCCGGACCTGATCATTCTGGACATAATGCTCCCCGAAATGAACGGGTATGATGTGCTCAGGGCTTTAAAGGCAAACCGGCAAATTGCCCTGATCCCCGTGATCATGCTGAGTGCCCTTGGTGAAGAGGTGGACAAGGTGGTTGGGTTGGAGTTGGGGGCGGAAGATTATATTACAAAACCATTCTCACCAAGGGAATTAGTAGCCCGGGTGAAGGTGCGCCTGCGCCACAAGCAAACGCCTTCAGCCGTAGCGGAGGTGACCAAAAAAGAGGTCAAGCTTAAGCGCTTGCTGATCAGTCCCGAGCAGTTTGAAGTGCTCCTTGACGGTGTAAGACTGGAGCTTACCCAAAAGGAGTTTGAACTGCTGTACTTGCTGGCATCAAACCCGGGCCGGGTTTTTACCAGGGATGTACTGCTGGAGAAAATTTGGGGGTATTATCACGACCAGAGATCACGTACCGTAGACGTGCATATCAGACATTTACGGCAGAAAATTGAAAAAGATCCCTCCAACCCGAAATACATCGAATCAGTACGTGGAGTTGGCTACCGTTTCCGAGATCTGAATAAAGATCTTGAGGAATAAGGGCAACATCATACCGGAGTTGGGATTCTCCTCCTTAACCTCCTTTGAACATTTCTCGTACTGTAGCAGCCATTACTCGCAATGAACAAGCTCTTTTTAATCTCCTAGCGGCAAAGACATACTTATGACTGGAGATACTTGGTAACAATTGGTTTCAGTCAGGATTTGAATAGAATAGACTCCAAGCTTTAATAATAGTAGGCCTCCCCAAACTGAGGAGGCTCTTGCTATCAAGGTTCCTTCCCCGATCGGCGGCACTCTGAAAACACAGTTTCCCAAAACCATTCCATCATAGTCGATTGTTTGCTGGCTATTGACTTTAGTCTCTCCTTTAATTTTTCAAACTCTCCTCTCAGAAAAAGACCATCCAAAAGCATGACATTTTCGACCTCAGATTTTACTCCCTTGACTATCATTACAAATTTAATGTAAATTTTACATTTATTTTACACGAGTTAGCATGGGATTTAACCTTGGTCCCTTATAATTGTTGGCATAATCATAAAAACTAAATGAAGGAGGGTAGAGCACCTTATCAGGCTTGCTGACAGTATTTTGCAAATTAAGGAGGAGGTAAATTTGTTAAAAAAGGTCAGGAAAGCATTCTCTACTGTTCTGCTATGCGCCACTATTTTGACAGCCAGTTTTCCCACCGTTGCTCATGCTGCATACTATTCCGCCCAGACTCCCAGTCAGATTGGCCTGGCCATGACCAGTGAACCAACGAACAGCATCATTATCAACTGGACAACCATAGATACTACGCTCACGGATCCTGTAGTTCAGGTCTGGCAGGCAAATAAAGATGAAAGCAGTGCGGTGGAATTTACCGCCCAAGCCGAAAAAAGAGCGGTTACCTATTCAACCATGGGTGCAGCCGAGAAAAACTTCTATTCCGCTACCATCACGGGTTTAAAACCCAATACCCAATACAGTTACCGCTGCGGTACTGAAGAAGAAATGAGCGAGGTGCACAGTTTCGAAACCGCTCCGGATAACAACGGGAAGTACACCTTCATCTATTTCTCTGACTCACAGGTAGCAGGTAATCATTCCCTGGCGTGGCAGGCCAACCTGGATATAGCCGAGGAAATGTATCCCGACGCCAAATTTATCTATATTGCCGGTGATCTCACTGATAAGGCCCAAAACGAGGGGCAGTGGGAAGCATTCTTTAATCAGCCCGGCAATGCCATGTTTAACGAAGACTTCAGTGGCAACCTGATTTCGGAACTGCCCCTGGCGGCGGCAATGGGCAACCATGATGCCGGCAGTGGCGGTGTCGGCGGCATGGCCAGCCATTATACCTGGGGCAGTGAAGTTAATGGCGTGCCGGTATCCTATGCTTTTGACTACGGCGCTGCACGGATAATTATCCTCAATCTTGAATCAGCTTACTCTCAAAATAGTGAAGCTTATCGCTTAGCCCAAACCGAGTTTTTAGAGGAGGAAGTGGCTCAGGCCAAGGCAGAGGGCAAGTGGACATTTGTCGGATACCATAAAGCCTTATATTCCGGAGCCAACCACATGGATGATGGAGATGTCATCAATAACCGCAAGTACTGGGCGCCCAAATTTGCCGAACTGGATGTGGATTTCGTGCTCCAGGGGCATGACCATGTTTTAAGCCGTGGCTTTATAACGGCTGACGGATACGCCGCTGATATCACCAGGCAGGTCTCCGACCGGGAGTATATGGCTAAAGATCCGGACAATGCTCCCCTTTACTACTGTGGCAATACCGGCAGCAGCCTTAAGTTCTACGCACCAATCATGGACGACAGCTGGATCCAACCGGGCGACCCGGTGTCCCCCCAATTTGGCTACCTCGACATCAACTCAGCTTTGCCGGCCGGCTATGTTTCGGAAGTCACCGGAAAAGTGCTGAACCCGGGCCCCTGTACCAACGATGATCTGGAAGGCCAAGATCTGAATTTCTTCCGCACCCCGACCTTCACAGCAGTAACCGTATCCAACGGAACCATTGAATTTGATACCTATATGACCGGCTTTGACCCCAATACCAACTCCATCGTCAAAGACACTTTCCTCTATGACAGCATTAAGGTGACCAGATAGTAGCCGGGCCACCCGGACGTATCGCCAGTAACCGCATGAAATAGTGGCCAAAAAATAAGAGTCATTAGAATAAAAAACCCAGTCAGCAATTATTATCAGCTGACCGGGTTTTTTTAATTGTAGTAGATTATGCTTGTGTTGAAGCGAAAATGTCCATAATTTTTCCTCTGCTTGTTCCATATCTTTTATTTTTCATCAATTAATCGGGCGCAGGATTGGAGCGGGTTTTACTTGCTCTTTCCCGGCAAAAACCCCTATTTCGTTAGTGTTTTTTATCCTTAAATAGTCAGACATAAAACCCCATAATACAGGAGAAAATAGGTTAATTCCAATGAGAGGGGGTGGATAATGAGCCTTTGTTCAAAAATAAACAAGAGTCTAATGAGGCCGTAGTAATACACCGCCTGCCCGGCCGGGTAAGAATGCATGTGCCTGGACTAAAAGGCAACCGGCAAATGGCCGCGGGTGTTATCCGGAGAGTGATTGAGACCGCAGGTGTCCGCCGCGTACAGGCAAACCCGCTGACAGGCCACGTATTAGTGTTATTTAAGGAGAAAGAGCTAAAACTAAATAGCCTGATTAAAATCATTAATGATAATTATAGACCAGAAATCAAGTTTCAGCCGCCTCTAAAGAATAACCGGGCATTTCCAATAACTTTGAAGGAGCCCAAAGAACCGGAGGATTTGCCGATCAACAGGCAACTGCTAAATGTTGCCCTGGGCGGGGGAATACTCGCTTATTTAGGGCTAAAGCGCATTCTGGTCGGTCGCACGCCCCTGGCTGATAATGCTGGTATTTTCAACCTTGCGGCGGTCACTGCTATTGTTTCAGGGTACCCGGTTTTACGCAGCGGTTTTCAAAGCCTGGCTAAAGGAAGGATCAACCATGACCTGGTGATGAGCACTCTTGCTTTGGGTACTGTACTTTTGCGGGAAAGCATCCCCGGATTACTGGTAATCTGGCTGACCAACCTCACTGCCCTGGGACAATCCCTGGTGCTAAAGAGCTATCGTAACGCCCTGCCGGCGATGCCGAAAACAACCGGCATGCCTGAGCAAAAGACTGTGGCATCAACGGTACAGGACTGGAATAAGGCCGGACAAGAGTATAGTAGCAAAGCAATCCTACCGGTATTCGGGCTGGCGGCATTAACGGGATTAACCGGAGGCCCCGGTGGTTTTAGTAGAGGCCTAGCCATGTTGCTGGCAGCCAACCCGTCTCCTGCCGGCCTGGCCGCCCCTACCGCTGCGACCGCAGCTATGGCCAGGTCAGGGAAAAAAGGAATCCTCTACTGTGATGAGCATAAGCTTGAGATCCTTTCAACAGTGGACACAGTGATCTTTGCCGGCACGGAGGCGCTGCCTGAAGCATCCTATCAAATAGGTGACGTACTGCCGATGCCCGGGATTACAAAGAATAAATTGCTTGAATTGGCTGCTGAAGCATCCTGCCATATGGATAGTTATTGCGGTCTGGTCTTAAGAAAAGCGCTGTCAGCCCGGGTACAACGCTTAATAGCTACAGGTGACGGCCCGGGGAGAACAAGAACAATAATGGCAGGCGACGGGCAGAGCCTAACAGCAGCCGGTGTTGATACAAGACCGGGAGTTTTTAAAGCCCGGCGGTTACAACACCTAGACCAATTTCCGGTATTTGTGGCGTTGCATAGCCGGCTGGCCGGCTTAATCGGGATCAGGCATCAGGCAGCGGATTTGCGTGAAATGGTCAACAGCTTGCGTGCTCAGGGGATCAGTCACATTGGTTTGGCTATGGAACAGAATAGCAGTGTGCTGCGACAGTCCGCCCATGAACTGGGAATAGACCAGGTCTGGACGGGGTTAACGAAACAGGGCACAATAGAGCTGATCACCAACTTGAAGCACCAGGGGAAAAAGATTGCCTTAGTGCTGAGAGATACCAGCGATACTTCTATATTGCGAGAAGCTGACGTTAGTATTTGCTTGACTACTAATCTGAAAGGCAACCCTGTGGATGTGGTTATTTCCCACCCCGCCTTGTTGCCGGAGGTATTTCGTGCGGCGATGCTTGGCGAACAGAGGGCCAAACAGAATTTAGCTTTAGTCCGGGCAGCCAACGCTGTAGGTTTAGCTTTGGGGGCAACAGGCCGGCTGCCGCCAATGGCGGCCGTTGTATATAATAATATAATTTCTGTTGCCGTTGGAGCAAATTCTATCCGGCTTTTATCAAGCAAGCCCCGCAATATAAGAAACCATCGCCGGATATTGCAGGCAGCACGACAGGAAATAGCAGCGACGCTAGCTCTTGTTAATGATGATATCAATGATCAAAATGAAGGCTTCCAAAATAAAGATAGGCAACAAGATAGCAATAACAACTGGCATAACCTGTCAGTTGTTGAGTCCTTAAACAAACTTGGAGCGGACCTTGAAAATGGTTTAAGTAAGCGCCAGGTAGTGCAGAGAATGAACTTATTTGGCCCCAATAAATTGGCGGAGCCAAAGCCGCAAAGTTTTTTTTACAGGCTATGGGGCCAACTCAAGGATTTTCTGGTAAAAGCTTTAATGGCTTCGTCCGTGGTCTGCGCAGTCATGGGTGAATTCATCGATGCCCTGGCCATAGTGACTATCCTGATCTTGAATGCCATTCTGGGTGCACTGCAGGAACAAAAGGCTGAGGGCTCACTAAAAGCTCTTGAAAAAATGACAGCCCCTACCGCAAAAGTAAGAAGGAATGGAAAAGTGCAGCGTATACCGTCAGCCGATTTGGTGCTGGGCGATATTGTGCTGCTGGAGCAGGGAGATGGAGTGCCTGCCGATTTACGCCTAATTGAAGCCCATGGGCTGGAAATCGAGGAGTCGGCCCTGACCGGCGAACCATACCCGGTATCTAAAAAAGCCGACCTAATCACAGATTGCGTTCCTTTATTAGATTGCAACAACCTGGCCTTTATGGGTACGAATGTCACCCGGGGACGAGCGGTGGGACTGGTGACAGCTACCGGAATGTCTACTGAAATCGGTAAAATTGCCGGCATGCTCAATGGGCACAAGCAAGAGCCGACACCGCTACAAAACCGCATGGCTTCAATAGGCGGCTTAATATTAAAGTACTCCCTGGCAGCAAGCGGTCTGGTAGCACTGATCGGTGTACTGCGAGGCGGCTCTTTGTTTCAGATGTTTTTAACCGGGGTCAGTCTGGCAGTTGCCGCTATCCCGGAAGGTCTACCGGCTGTCGTTACCATTGCCATGGCTGCAGGTGTTGCGCGGATGGCTAAAGAAAACGCTGTGGTCAGGCATCTGCCGGCGGTGGAGACACTGGGCAGCGCGACTTTAATCTGTACTGATAAAACAGGTACGCTAACTCAAAACCGTCAACTGGTACAGATGGTATACACCAGTCGCGGCTGGTGGCAGGCCCAACCGGGTGACCAAGAGCTTAAGCCGGTCCAAACCGGGCACAACGACCCTCAGGATTTGGTGAGTTTACTAACTGCCGGAGTACTGTGTAACGATGCCGGTCTACATTGGTCACAAAACAAACCGGCCGGGGTAAAAAAACCACAGTGGCAGGTAGCAGGTGATCCAACCGAAGGCGCCCTGTTGCTGGCTGCATTGAATGAAGGGATGAATTACAAAGAAATTCAGGAAAAATGGCCGCGGATTCGGGAAATCCCCTTTGATGCCGGGCGTTTAAGAATGACAGTGATCTGCAAAGATAATACCCTGGGGCACACTGCATTTGTGAAAGGGGCGCCGGAAGTTGTTCTTGACCTTTGTACACAAATTCAGCAGCAGGGTAAAATTATTCCCCTGGAGGGCGCCTCACGGCAGGCGGTATTGGAAGCAAGTGAGCAAATGGCCGGAGATGCCATGAGGGTACTGGCAATTGCCTACCGCCCGCTGGCCGATCCGGATCTGCCCGACCCGGAACAATCGCTGATACTGTTGGGTCTAGCCGGTATGGTAGACCCGCCGCGGCCGGAAGTTGGTGATGCTATTGCCACCTGTCACCGCGCGGGGATCAAAGTTGTGATGATCACCGGTGATCATCCCCATACTGCCTTGACTATAGCCCGAAAAGTGGGTATTACTGAAAACAACAGGGTCCTAACCGGACGGGAAATAGAAAAGCTTAATGACTTTGAACTGGCGGCGGCAGTGCGGCAGGTAAGGGTCTTTGCCCGCGTACTGCCGGAACATAAACTGCGCCTGGTCAAGACTTTTCGCCGGCAGGGAGAAATCCTGGCAATGGTCGGAGACGGAATTAACGACGCTCCCGCTGTAAAAGAAGGAGACATCGGGGTGGCTATGGGCCGGACCGGAACTGATGTAACCAAACAAGCAGCCGATATTGTGCTGATTGATGATAATTTTGCCACGCTGGTTTCTGCTGCAGAACAAGGTAGAGGAATATACAGCAACATCAGGCGGTCCTTACGTTACCTGTTGTCTACCAGCGCCGGTGAAGTATTTTTGATGTTCCTGTCGGTTCTTTTTGGTTTACCGGTACCTTTACTGCCCATCCAATTGCTCTTCCTCAATTTATTGGGAGACGGCCTGCCTGCTTTAGCCCTGGGAGTTGAGCCACTGGCCAAAGATTTAATGGACCAGGCGCCCAGGCCGGCCAACCAAAGTTTCTTTGATGAAGATCTGAAAACCCAGATCGTAAGCCGGGGTCTATCCCTCGGTCTGGTGGGATTGGGAACCTACCACTGGGCTTTGCAACAGGGTAACCTATGCCGGGCCAGGACAGTCGCCCTGGCGACCATTTCATCTGGTCAGCTGCTGGCAGCCCTGGATTGCGGTGAACGAAAAAATAAATCCAACCATATCCTGGCTAGCTCGGTAGCTCTCTCGGCAGCTTTGCTGGCGGGAGCAATTTACCTGTCATTAGGCAAGAGGATCTTCAAAACAAGTCCGCTCGGACTAATGGATGCAGCCGTTGTGTTGGGTACATCCGGGCTGACTACCTTTTTGGACCGGGCCATTGCAGATTTATGGTGCGGCAGTAGAACAGGTACAAAGCTAAAAGAAACGGTGACTCAGCAAACCACCGGCTTAATCACACCAAAACGCACGGTAAAAACCGGTCCATTTTAGGTGGGTAAAAGCTGTTCCTGAAAATAATAAAATGGAGAGCGGTTAAAACGCCAGCTCTCCATTATATTTTTTATCTATTTTGAAAAATACATTTTCACCATATGATAGTGCTCTAACAGAACATAGGGCTCTATTCTGAATAATATAATTTTCATCTTCAGCCGGTGCCACTTATTAAGGGTATGTTTATATTATATCTGTGTTTTCCTGCTTGCCGGTTTGTTCTTGTGCATTGTTTGTGTGCCGGGAGTCCGCTATATGCGATGCTTGATATTCGTTAACTGCTTCTACCGGCAGCCTTTCCGAAGTTTCGCGGTCTTCCATATGCATAGCCTGCTCTTTCGCCTGCGGATGTGATTTATCGGGAGACTTTCGTTCAACTTCCGTATGCATGGTTTGGACTTCTTCTATCATTTTTCCCCATCCATTTCTAAGAGAATCACCGGCATCCTTGACTACATCACTGATCGTAAGCGCGCTTTTTACTGTTAAGACAGCCAAGCTCCGGGCCGTTTTTTTAATTGCAGGAACACCTGCTACACCCACTATCGCTCCAACCGCTAACAAGCCCAAAGGTGAGAGTGTACGCAAAGGACTTGCCATTAACCATTTCAACGCTCTATCCACCCCCTTTCAATTTAAATATATTATATTTTTTACCTGTAACCTTTCATGTATTCAATGGCAATATAAATATAAAAAATCAAATATTAAAAAAAATTGTAATAACTGGTTTCTACTTGGACAAAATAATCTAAATTTAATAGGTCTGGAGGGGAGAAGTAAATGCAAGAACAAGATGAAAAAACATTTAGCAAATATGACCCTGAGGTCATTAAACAACTTAAAAAGGAAATTATTGGGGAGCTAGAAGACCGCCGGGAATGGCAGGAGAAATACTACCACAACGGCAATCACCGGGGTAATCGCAATCCACAACAGGTATACCACAGCCGGAGACAACCAAAGTTTGAAGACGATTGGTGGAACGACAGAGAAGAGTACGATTACCAGCGCAATATGTCAATGGCGAGAAAACAGCTGCAGGGCGAATTAAGATCTTTGGTTAAAATGAACCAGCGAATGGGTCAAGTCCGGGATCCGCAAATTCGCCAGATGCTAAATGATTTATTACATGAAGCACAGGAACAGGGTATGGGGGTTCAAGAGTTACTGGATAGCTTAGCTATGAATAACGGTAGCCGCGGCTTCATGGGGCCCTTCTGGAACCGGGCTACAAGTCCATTGAGAGATATTGACCGCCGTAGTTTCGGCTGGGGGGCAGGAGCAGCATTATTGGGATTACTCCTCTTACCCTCGGTGGCAAAATCCGTTCGCCCGCTAATCTGTAAGGCAATGGAAGAAGCAATGGAGATGAACGAACGTGTCCAAGGTGTTTTTGCCCAGGCTAAAGAAGAGCTCGAAGATATTGTAGCCGAGGCAAACTTTAATAAGTTAACAGCTTCGATGAATGGACCTCTGGCCAATGAAGGCATGTCTGGGAAAAATGAAATGCCTCAAGATAACAAGACACCTCAAGGTGACGAAACGTTGCCAAGTAATTCATAGTGGGTTTAAAGGAGGTAGCAGGTTGGCCGGTAAGGATGAATTAACAGCACACCTTTCCACAATACTGGCGGATTTGCGCAATGCTATTGATTCCAGTGTGGCTATTCGGAGCCGTGGCAAGGCTGAAGCAAAAACTGTAGCTCTAGTCTGGGAGAGTTTTCTGAGTGAATTTATCGGATACATCATGAAGAAGAGGCGGGAAACCGGTCAAAATTTACTGGAAGGTATCTCCTTTCATAACATTTGGCGTAAATAAACCTTTAATATGAAATTTTGATTTAAAAAAAGGCTGGCCTGGGAGTTTTGTACCCTATTGGGACAACTCTCCGGCCAATATTGCCAGTTCCGCCACTTTCTTTAACCGAAGAACTTCAATTGTGTAAAATTTATGTATTTTGCTAGTTAATGCTTATATTTCTCATATTGAACAAAAAATTAACGATAATTTAATATTAACTTAATAATTAATTAACAATCTTCATGTATAATTTAAATCATTAAAACATTTATAGGAGTGAGTCATGCAAGTTACACATAGCCAGAATAAACAACCGAATAATTTAGTGTCAGTCATGTGTTTCAATGAATTGTTGCAGTTAAACCAGTACCGGTTGGAATTGGCAGCCTGCCAAATCGTGGAGTCTGGTTTTAAATCAATTAATAATACACTGAAAATTTATTTTAACAAAAGACGGCAATCCGTATCCCAGTTAGCAAATGATTTATTGGAAAATAAACTAGTTCATAATGATATAATAAAATTTTTATTTGGTAATCTTAAGCATTTACAAAATGAGGTGAACTGTAATTTAAAAACGATCATCAACGATTTTTCTGTTGATGAATCTGAATTTATCTCTGAATCGCAGCTGGAGCTTCCAAGCTTAGATACAACAACACTGCTGGAAGTTGCCGGTACCATTCAATTTGAAAAAACAGCCAGAAATTTATGTTTAAAATCTATCTCAAAGACTATCAACTGCTTACCGTTGAGTTCCCTGGAAAAGGAACTAACTTGTGAGCTTTGTGTGGCAGAAATAATTGGCCGCTATATATATGGGGGAAATACATATCCCATATCTCATAACCGGTTGACACGAATTATTACCAGCCTGTTAGATGCTCAAGAGCAACAAATTGCTCATTACTTACGGCTTCAACTTGCTGAACGGGTATATCGAAGACTTGATCAAGTTTTAGATTGTAGTTAATAAGCTAATTGAAAAAACCAATTGCTTTGATATTTATTAGTATATAGCATAAAAAGAGCAGGGTATCAGCGAACTTACTCTTTTTATGCTATTTTATCATTATTCGTCCACATTTTTTTGTTTGGAAACGGGCTCGACCTTTGCTTCAGCCATTTTTCTTAGGACTTGGAACTGACGAGTATGCCGATAGTATCAAGAAAGTTTATCTGATAATGTTTTTACACAAAATTAATTATTATTTAATCAAAAGTTAAAACAGCCTTAACTTTTGATTAACGGAATTGCTGTATAGTGGGATAAAGAGGTTATCAAGTGTTGGCTACCGTTTCCGGGAGATATATTAAAAAATCTTGTGGCTATTTTTCTAGTCACTTTATCTATAAAAAAAGAAAATTAAGGAGGAGAAAAATTTGTTGAAAAAAACGAAAGTAGTGGTGGCTATTATGCTGTGCCTAGCCCTAATAGCCACGGTGGTCGGCTGTGGCGGGCAGGACACCAAGCAGGACGCGGCTAACACATCTCAGTTGTCCGGTAATATTACCGCGGTTGGCTCCACTGCTCTGCAGCCGCTGGCGGAACAGGCTGCAAATCAGTTTATGGCCAAGAACCCGAATGTAAAAGTTGTGGTGCAGGGTGGCGGCAGCGGCACGGGGCTGACCCAGGTTGCGCAGGGAGCGGCTGATATCGGCAACTCTGATATTTTTGCTGAAGAAAAAAGCGGTATTGACACTGCCCAACTGGTCGACCACCAGATCTGTGTGGTGGGTATGGCGGCAGTAGTAAACCCGGCCATCACGGTGGATAACCTGACCAAACAGCAATTGATCGACATTTTTACGGGCAAGACCACTAATTGGAAGAGTGTCGGCGGACCTGACCAGAAGATCGTGCTGGTGAACCGTCCGAAAGCCTCCGGCACACGGGCAACTTTTAAGAAATACGCGCTTGGCGGCGCTGAAGAAGCGGCGGGCATTGAAGAAGACTCCTCCGGTACAGTCCGCAAAATCATTAAAGAAACTCCCGGGGCAATCGGTTACCTGGCCTTATCTTACCTGGACGGCAGCGTCAAGCCCGTCAGCATGGACGGTGTAGCGCCCACTAAGGATAACATTACCACCGGCAAATACACGGTATGGGCCTATATGCACAGCTATACCAAGGGTCAGCCGGGGGGCGCGCTCGATGCTTTTATAAAATATATGCTGTCTGATGACGTACAAAAGACCATTGTTCCTGAACTCGGCTACATTCCGGAAACAGAAATGAAAATAACGCGGGATGTCAGTGGTAATGTCAAAAATAAATAAAAAAGTAATTGGAGTTTAGGGGGTCATGATAAACTGGCCCCTTTGCTTTCATTACCTGTTGATAATCTAAGTCACCTGAGCAATAGTGTTCTCTAGGGGGGATTGCTATGAGTGCCAGTGATAAGAAAACCTTCAACTTAGACCGGGATTTTGGCATATTATTAAATAAAAAACAGAACTTTGCGGATGTCATTGCCCGTATTCGTTTGATTTTAGACACCGACCCACTAACTAATCTGCCTGGCAAAATTCTCTTGAGGCAGGAATTGCTCAGACGTATGGCTGATAAACAAGAATTTAGTGCTATCCATGTGAAATTATTCAAGAAGAAATATAAAGATAAATACAGCATTGCCGGTGGAAAGAACCTTACTGTATTTACCTCTAAAATTTTAATCAATATAGTGAAGAGATTCGGTGGAAAAGAAGATTTTATTGCACAGCTTAAAAACGATGAATTTATCATCATAACTAAAAAGGAGTTCGCTGATACGTTATGCCAGGGTGCCGTCAAGTATTTTGACCACTTGATCAAATTAGCATATAATCAGCCTGAGCTAAAAAATAACAATAGCCCGTTAGAGTGCCCGGAAGAAGGACATCCCTCTTTATCCGTGGGGATCATTGATTATAAGGAAGGGGAAAAAGCAGGTAAAACTGCTAACGGGGCTGAACATTTAAAATGTGATCAAAAACCTTAACAAGACAGTATATTTATTTCCTAGAGTAATTCAGCATAAAAAGAGCAAGGTACTTGTTATTTGCCGCCTTGCTTTTATTATTCCAAATACACCAAAACGCGGATAAGTGCACGAAAAGATTACCTTTGAGCACTAATGCATGTCTATTAAGGGAGGTAAATCTTGATGGGAAGTGACCACGGTGGTCAATACAAAATCCGAAAGCACGTCTTTTCCTTTAACCAGCCCAAAAAAATTTTTTATGAACACTCCATGATGGTGCAAGGTAAAAATTTCCTGAGCCCAGGCACTGTCTTGTTCTTAGGTTCATCAGCAAACCTGTTAACATTTTATATTTTATCCGCACTAGCCGATCTCTTTAATAATTTAACTGTTTCTAATTGGATTGAGTTGCAAGATGAATTTATTGGAATAGGATTACTTTTTATTGCTTTTATCACACTGACTGTCAGCTATTTTACAAGTAGATCTCTTATAGTGTTTTCATGGTTGTTGTTTTTTGCTAGTATGATTCCGTCAGTTGTAAAGTATTTTTAAAAAAAATTTTATGCGGGTTAATAATCCAAGTTGAAAAAAGGACTTCTGAGACCTTTCCATACAGGCTTCAGAAGTCCTTTTTCTTTGCAACGTATATCAGCTATTACCCTGGAAAGTCGAAAGATTTCACTTTCCTCTCGGACTGATCCTTTTTTACTCGATGATTTCGAAGAGCACCTTGGCTACTTCAGTATTGTCGATATATTTGCCGTGGACCGGGTCGCTTTGGTCCGCATAGCTTTTAAAGATGCGGGCGGCGTCACCCTTGGCAAAGAACGGGATCAGGCTGTTGGTATGGTCGCCGCTGTTCCACTGCATGCCAGGCAGGTTACCGGCGCCGTTATTAACCAGGTCGGTCCAAACGGGCGCGCCGTCTACAGTGCCGGTCAGGTAGCCGGTCTCATGGTCGCCGGTTACAATCAGCAGGGTCTCGCCCCAGTTGCTGTTCTGTTTTACCCAGTCACAAACCGCTTCTACACTGCGGTTGAAATCAATCTCTTCTTCAATGACCCGGCCGGACTGGTTGGCATGGCCGGCCCAGTCAATGGCGCCGCCCTCGATCATGATGAAGAAGCCGTCTTGGTCGTTATCCAGAACATTTAAGGCGCCTTTGGTCATTTCGGCCAGGGTGGGGACGTTTTGATTTAAGCCTACAACATAAGGTGCAGCCTTTGCGTCGCCACTGCGGGCCTGCTGCAGGGTGGTGGCGACCTGGGGAACACCAACAACCCGCTTGGGTGTATCACCAGTCATTAAATTAACAAATTCATCCCGGGTTTGGACAACTGTCCAGGGATCGGTGGCGCCGTCACCGTCAGCGTCAGCCACTGACAGGGACCCGTCGATCAGGTCTTCCCACGTGGTCTGGCCACCGACATATTTAAAGTCTCCGGCATTAGGTACTCGGGGGGTGTTGTTATCAGTAAAATAGGGGTGACCGGCGCCCATAATCACGTCTGTAGCTGAGCTCATGAGCATTTCATTGGCTATTCCCGCATAGTCATTGCGGCTTACATTGTGCGCTACAAAAGAAGCGTGGGTGGCGTGGTTGAACTCAACACTGCTAATAACCCCGGTAGCCTTACCTAGTTCTTCAGCCTTCTCGGCAATGTGCTTTACAACATTTTTATCGTAATCCACCCCGATGGCAGCGTCGTATGTCTTCACTCCGGTAGACATAGCGGTACCGGCTGCGGCTGAATCGGTGGCAGTATGTTGCCCGGGAATACTTTTCACATAGTCGAAGCTAGCCCAGGCTTCAGCAGGGTCATACTCACCATCATGCGAATAGGTACTCATCGCAAACCGGACCGGGAAATGCTCGTACAACTGCTTGCCTGTTTTGCCATACTGGTACATGCTGGCCGCATCCAGTTGGTTGTAGCCGCAACCATCGCTGATCATCACGATGATATTTTTGACCAGTGGCTTGTCCGGCGCTACCGGACCTTTGGCCTGGGCCACACTAGGAGTAAGGGTGGAAAACAATAGACTACTACTTAGGGCCAGGGAAACTGCCGCCTTTTTCATACTACATTTGCGCAAGTTCATAATCATCCTCCCTGATTTTATTTTACAGGCAGGTGATTACTATAAAAAATCACCATTACCTGCTGCAATTAATCATACAGGTGAATTGTTAAGATATATGCAGGTTTAGTTTAAAGGGAGATAAAAATCTGATTAAATTCTAGTAAAGCGTTTGAAGTCCTGGCAAAAATAGTCGATCAGCATATTTAATTTCATAATATTTTTATCACATAAAACCATTAATTGGTCTTGTAGCGTACTATCAGCTGGTTTATTAATCTAGATTTAACACTATCGAAGCAATAAATTAATGATGACTTAACGGTAATTTAATGTGATTATGCTACATTATGAGCAAATAGTAATTGGCAGGATTACAATAATACCTCCCTGGGGGACTAAGTTCATGACACAATTTAAATTATCCGTAAAAAATTTAAACATGTACTACGGCAACTTCCACGCGCTAAAAAATGTTAACCTGGAAGTTGAGGCGAACCAGGTGACAGCGCTAATTGGTCCTTCCGGCTGCGGCAAGTCAACTTTTTTACGTGTGCTGAACCGGATGAATGACCTGATTGAAGGAGTTAGGGTTGATGGCTCGGTGCTGCTTGACGGTCAGGATATCTACCGGCCGGAAGAAGATGTGGTTAGCTTGCGCAAAAGGATCGGGATGGTTTTTCAGCGCCCCAACCCCTTTCCCATGTCTGTCTACGATAACATTGCCTACGGGCCGCGCATTCACGGGGTCAAAGACAAGCGCAAACTTGATGAAATTGTGGAAAAGAGCCTGTGCGCCGCAGTAATTTGGGACGAAGTCAAGGACCGGCTGCATAAGTCGGCCATCGGGCTTTCCGGCGGGCAGCAGCAGCGGATTTGTATCGCCCGGCTGCTGGCTGTGGAGCCGGAGGTGCTGCTGATGGATGAGCCAACCTCAGCCCTGGACCCGCTGGCAACCATGAAAATTGAAGAATTAATCCAGACGTTGAAAAAAGACTACACGATCGTTATTGTGACCCATAACATGCAGCAGGCTGCCCGCGTCTCGGGTGTCACTGCATTTTTCTTGACCGGCGACCTAATTGAGTACGGAAAAACAGAAATAATATTCACAAAGCCTTGGGATAAGCGCACGGAAGATTATATTACCGGCCGCTTTGGCTAGTATAAAAGGAAGTGAAAAGTTCAAATGAGGACCAGGACTACCTTTGACCAGGCGCTAAGCGAACTGCAGCAAGACATTTTACGGATGGGTTTTTACGTGGAAGAAGCGATCTCCAAGGCGGTGGAATCACTGATCAGGCAAGACATCGAACTAGCCCGGAGTGTAATTGACGGAGATGCCCTGATTGATATTCAGGAACTGCAGATCGAGGATAAGTGTATGAAGTTGATTGCCACCCAGTCGCCGATGGCTAAGGACTTACGCAGGATTGCGGCTGGGCTGATGATCATCATTGACCTGGAGCGGATAGCCGACCTGGCCTGTGACATTGCCAGGTCAGCCAGTCGGCTCTGTGACCAGCCTTTGTTTAAGCCTCTGATCGATATCCCCCGCATGGCAGAGCTAGCCCAGAAGATGGTGAAAGAAGCACTGGATGCCTATGTGCGGGAAGACGCCCAGCTGGCTATGGTCATGGCGGCGGAAGATGAACTGATGGACGGCCTGCACAATCAAGTCTTACGGGAACTGCTGTTGTGTATGATGGTTGATCCTGCAATCACCAACCAGGCTACCGCTCTCTTATTTGTCAACCGCCATCTGGAGCGGATTGCGGATCATGCCACAAATATTGGGGAAAGAGTTGTTTACCTGGTGACCGGAGAGCGCAAGGAGCTCAACTAGTTATTTATTATTCATCAAAGAATGGAGTTTTTAAAATGAGTGAAGCGAATATTGCAGGGCCGAAGGGGGCACCGGCTCCCTTGCCGCGGGGCGGCTCGGTGAAAAACGTTTATTACAGTTTGCTTGGTCTAGGCGGCAGCGAGCTGCTGGGCAGGATACTAACCACCGGGGCAGCGCTAGTTGCCATTTTTTCCACCGTCACCATTGTTGTCTTCATCACCATGAAAGGGATATCTACCTTTACCACTGATGGGGTAGGCGTTATGGATTTCTTATTTTCCGCCAGCTGGAGCCCGGATCGTCCATTGGCAGATGGTGGCCCGCAGGTGGGCGTGCTTGCCTTTATTCTCGGCTCAGTGCTGGTATCATTGCTGGCCGTATCGATCAGCGCCCCGCTCAGCATCACCTGCGCTGTGTTCATAGTAGAGATTGCGCCATTTTGGGGACAGCGGTTTTTGCAGCCGGCCATTGAACTGCTGGCCGGTATCCCTTCTGTTGTTTACGGATATATCGGCTTAAGCTTAATGGTGCCCTTTATCCGCGAACACTTAGGCGGCCTTGGGTTTAGTGTCCTGGCTGGCTTTCTGGTGCTGTCCGTGATGATCCTACCAACAATTGTCAGCATCCTGACTGACACATTGAAGTCCCTGCCGCGTGATTACAAGGAGGCCGCACTGGCCTTGGGCTCCACACGCTGGCAGACAATCCGCCTGGTACTCCTGCCGGCCGCGCGCTCCGGTTTGGTCACCGGCACCGTGCTGGGCCTAGCCAGGGCTTTTGGAGAATGTTTGGCGGTACAAATGGTGATTGGAAATACCAGAGCAATTCCCACGAGCATTTTGGATCCCGTGACTACCTTAACCAGCGCCATCGCTATGGATATGGGCAATACCCCGATGGGGTCTCTTTGGAATAACTCCCTCTGGTCAATGGGTCTGATTCTCTTAACGATGTCGTTTTTTTCAATCCTGGTAGTCCGCTACGGTGTTAGTAAAGGAGGGATGACCAGGTGAATTCCCGCGTTACTGATAAAATTGCCACTTTAGTATTCTGGGCCGGCGCCTCGGTCGTGATTATTATTCTTGGCACAATCATCGTCTATCTCTTGTACCACGGGGGGAAGTACATTAACTGGGATTTTTTGACTAAACCTGCGCAGGTTATCCACGCCGGGGGCGGGATTGGGCCGCAGATCTTTAATTCGTTCTACCTGCTCGTTTTATCAATGGTCTTTACCATTCCCATCGGGATTTTGGGCGGGGTTTACCTGGCTGAATACGCCCGTAAAAGTAAACTTACGGAGGCCATCAGGATGTCTATTGAAACGCTAAGTTCTCTGCCTTCAATCGTGCTCGGCCTCTTTGGGCTCTTGGTTTTTGTCAACATGACCGGCTGGGGCTACTCGCTCATTGCTGGTGCGCTGGTATTGACAGTACTTAACCTGCCGCTGATGGTCCGGTTTACTGAGGAAGCTATCCGCGGCGTTCCGGGCAGCATGTGCGAGGCCAGTCTAGCCCTGGGTGCAAACCGCTGGCAGACGATTTTGCGGGTGGTGTTGCCGAGCGCACTGCCTGGGCTAATCAGCGGCGCCATTATCACCTCGGGCAGGGTATTTGAGGAGGCTGCCGCGCTATTGTTTACCTCCGGTATGTCCAGCCCGGCCCTTGATTTCAGCCAGTGGTGGAACGTCTCCCACCCGGCCTCGCCGCTGAACCCGTTACGCCCGGCGGAAACCCTGGCCGTGCATATCTGGAAGATCAACACGGAAGGCCTGATCCCTGATTTGAGAAGGGTGGCGGACGGCTCCGCGGCAGTGCTGATCTTGGTGGTGCTTAGCTTTAATTTGGGCGCCCGCTGGCTGGGCAGCAAAATTCAGCGGAAGATGACTGCAACATAAAAAAATCCATTAGGGCAGTTTTTGTCTGGTTAACATGGTCGGGATAACGTGGATTAAGCGGGGTGATTATCAAAGTGATTACAATCCTGGCAGTAGATGATGAAGTGAATGTGCTGCAACTATTGAAGCATAACCTGAGCAAAGAGGGCTACCAGGTGCTTTGTGCTAACAATGGGCGTGATGCCATCAGACAAGTAGCGGAAAAAGAACCGGATCTAGTCATACTGGATATTATGTTGCCGGAAATGGACGGCTTCGATGTGCTCCGCACCTTAAAAGCAAACCGCCATAGCGCCAGGATTCCGGTCATTATGCTGAGTGCTCGCGATGATGAGTTGGATAAGGTGGTTGGGCTTGAACTTGGTGCGGAGGATTATATTACCAAGCCGTTTTCTGTCCGGGAACTATTAGCAAGGGTAAAGACACATCTGCGTCATAAGCAAATGTATCCTGCTATGGCAGAGATAACTAATGAGGAGATCAAGCTTGAACGCCTGGTTATCCGCCCCGAGCAGTACGAAGCGTTGCTTGAAGGGGTGAGGCTTGAACTTACCCAGAAGGAGTTTGAGCTCCTTTATTTACTAGCGGCAAACCCCGGCCGTGTTTTTAGCAGGGAAGCGCTCCTGGAGAAAGTTTGGGGCTATGACTTCAACCGGGTATCACGTACTGTGGATGTTCATATCAGATACCTGCGGCAAAAAATTGAAAAAGACCCGGCTAACCCGGATTATATAGAAACGGTGCGTGGCGTTGGCTACCGTTTCAGGGCGGTAATATGAAATAAAATATATTGTTATTAACAATGTCTTACAAAAATATAACTAACATTTAATGAGTAATTAGTTTTGATTTAATATTTATCTTCTATAATAGACCTGACGCAAGCGACATGACTGCTGCTGTGCAAGACAAATGTGAAATCTAACCCTGTCCGGCGGGGGAAATGCCGGACAAAAGGAGGAAAAATGAGTTGTAAAAACTGCGCCTGCCCGGCCTGGGAATGGAACATGGACAGTAAACTTCCGCAGGCAAGGATCAAGGTCTGTCCGGTATGCGGTAGGATTGGGATGGTTGTGACGAGCCGGTGCGTCAATTGCCAATTAGATAGTTGTCATGAGTTAGAAAATGAGGATTTAGTGGTCGATTGGGTTCTAGTAAGCCAGGATACTGAAATCAAACTATATAATAATAATTTATAGTAAATTTACATTTCCTCACGTAGTCAATCAATAGCAGTACCTTATTTTTTATTTTGCTAGCACCCTGCTCTGAGTGTATATAAGGTTTAGCTAATGAAAATGGCTGGCCAGGGAGTTGCCCGGTAGCTTTAATTCTCCCGCGGCCACCTTTTTATTTCCAAGACGCGCCGATGTATAAGACTTGCTCACTTGCATTAGCCTTTATTTTACTTACAGGGGTTCTTGTAAGATTTGCCCTTCTGAGTATCCTTCGGACTGATAAACTTTATTGGTAAATTCAAGCAGCACGCTTTCACACAAATCAAGCTTGGACTTTGCTTCGGTTAACTTTGGAGTAATAAAGTAATCCCTTTTCATAACTCTTCTGTACCACTTTCTTAATTTCATCAAATCTGCCTCGTTCTCCTCGACCTCGCGGAACGTAAAGTTCTCCCGCTCCATTTCCATATCTATTTCCTTTAGAAAATTGTTGCACCCCGCGTAAAATTCTTCGTATTCCAGTAACCGCTGGCTGTTGAAAGCATCAATCAAATATTCTTCCGTGCTCTGTGCAAAATTAGCCACTTCAAGCAAGAGAGATTCTCCGCCACTGTCATTAATCTGTTTTTGGATCTGCTCCAGACGCTTGCGTACCTCTGGAGTATCCGGCGCAACACAGACGGACTGCTGGATATAAACAACTCCCAGTGCTTTCAGAGTCCGCCAGGCCCGGACACGTAGTGTCGACGGCTCTGTTGGAGTTCTGTATGAAAAGATAATCCACGCCATGTAATCCTCTCCCCGGATATGCGGATATTTTACTGCCCCATGCTACTATTATACTCTTTGAAGCAAGCAGGATAAACGAAGTTTTACAATAGTTTCTTTCCAATTGAAACACTTGTTGCATTTTAATTTTATCTATGTTAAATTTACTTCATCCGGTAAAATAAAGGAGGGTGGGTCCATTTGGCTAAATCAACTGCGGTTAAGTTTAGCTTAAAAATTGCTATGATCCTGGGCTTTGTCGGCTTTGTCACGTCTTTCGGCGCCCATATTGTAGCGGTCAACCTGCCTGTCTATGCTCAGCAGGTAGGGGTCGGGCTGGCTGTCATAGGCTTATTGATTGCTGCCTACGATTTAGCTGAGGTCGTCGCCAAGCCAATTTTCGGTGCCATTGCCGACAAGCAAGGGATGAAGAAGACAATGCTGATCGGGATTGCACTATTTTCCCTGGCCTCTTTAACGTATTTTCTGGTAGATCCCCGCCTGTTAATTTTGGTCCGCTTCCTGCAGGGGGTGGGCGCGGCGGCGCTGTCGGCGGTTTCTCTGGCCTTGATCGGTACCTATTATGTCCAAAGCCGCGGCCGGGCTTATGGCATCTACAACGCCATCAAGGGGGCCGGCTATGTATTAAGCCCGGTGCTTGGCGGGTTAATTGTGATGAAGAGCAATTTTGGGGCTATCTTCCTTGCTGCAGCAGCAGTCGGGGTCATTGCCTTTATCCTCTCACTGTTTCTTCCGGAGCCGGAAAAAGCGGGCGGTAGTGCCTTCGACGATGACGATGATGATTTTTCTTTAAAGGGGATTATTACCGCTTTTCGTGATCCTGTGCTGTGGCCGTGGTTTGTGGTTATTATTGTCAACATGTTTTTTGTGGGAATTTTATTTGGTTTTTTGCCTGTTCGTGTATATAATCTTGGCTATAGCCCTCTGGCTATGGGTACCCTGCTGGCAATTCCAACGACCAGTTACCTGCTGATCCAGCCGGTTGCGGGAAGGCTTGCCGATCAAATCAGTACCTCGTTAACCATTAAAGTCGGGCTGGTGCTCTCCGGCATCAGCATGATCCTGGTCCCCTTTGTCAGCGGAGTCCCCCTGGCGCTGGTGTTCCTGGTGGCCGGAATTGGAATCGGCACGGTTTGGACCAATACCGACGCCTTGGTCAGTAACCTGGCTAAATCAGGCAGTCTGGGCGCAACCATGGGTGTAGCCGGCTCCTTTAAAGAAATCGGAGATATGGCGGGCCCGCTGATTATTGGCCTGGTGGCCCAGGCTTTTGGCTTGACCACGGGTTTTGTTGCCTGCGGGTTAATGGGCCTGCTTTCACTATTGTTGCTGGCGGGCAGGCGAAACATATCTGGGCTTGATACCGGGGAGATGGAATAGAGGGCAGCCGAAAGCAAAAATATTAACCACCGGCCTGAGCCGGTGGCCTAATGATTAAGGGGCGCTAACTTAGAATGAGTCCAATAAACAAGTTTTACAACAAGATTATCAGCATTGCCGATTCACCGGAAAGGCTGATCCGGGGAGTGGCGCTGGGCGTTGCCTTTGACTTTCTGCCCATTCCGGTGATCAGCATTCCGCTATCTTATTTGGTTGCCCACCTGACCCAGTGCAATCCCATCGCGGCAGCATCCACAGTGATTTTTTTCAAGCTGGCCGTCCCGTTTTTCTATACCCTGGATGTGCTTACCGGCACCAGTTTGCTGGGAACCAGGCCAGGTCTGGAAGTTCAGGACACCGGTATCGCCTTTTTGGACCGTTTTCTAGACGAGATCTTGCAGTATGGTTACCCCTTCCTGATGGGCAGCCTAATTAACGCCACTCTGGCCGGCCTGGCCGTTTACCTGATCTTAAGGTTTTTAGTAGCACGCAGGCGGCGCCGGCGCGAGAAATTAAAGATCGATAAATAATTCAGGTCCCCCTGCCTTAATCAGCGTTCTTTATCTTGGCATCGTATAAATTCGCCAGGTTGCTCAGGTACGTAGTCGTGGCGGGGTGTTTTGCCCCCAGTTCCTTTCTGCTTATCTCCAGCGCCCGCGTGAGCAAGGGCTCTGCTTCGTCGAATTTTCCCTGGGATTTGTACAATAAGGCCAGGTTATTCAGAAAGGTCGCGGTATCCGGGTGTTCCGGGCCCAGGAATTTCTCCCTTATCTCCAGCGCCCGCCGGCACAGGGGCTCAGCTTCTTCGTACTTACCCTGGACATAGTAGAACCGCGCCAGGTTGTCCAGGGCTTTCGCCAGATCCGGGTGTTCCGGCCCCAGGACCTTTTCCCGTATCATTATTGACCGCACATAAAGCGGCTCGGCCTCAGAGAGCTTGCCCTGGGACTTGTACAACAGGGCCAGGTTATTCAAAAATATGGCCATGTCTGGGTGCTCCGCCCCCAGGACCTTTTCCCTGATCTCAATTGCCTGCAGGTAAAGCGCCTCGGCGTCCTCGTAATTTCCTTTGGAGATCTGCAGTTTGGCCAGGTTGTTCAGGGATACCGCCAAATCGAAGTTCTCCTCACCCGCTTGTTTTTTCATCTTTCTATCACCTCAAAGAACGATTTACTCAAATAAATAACAGGTCATTGATATCGAACCCAGCATGCAAGAATCATTAAAAACTATCAGCCGGTCGTCTCTCCTGGCAGCCCCTAAAACATAGAGCAGCGGATAAAAACGCTCGGGGGTGTAGAAGGCCAACTGCGCAGACTGTCCGGCTAATTGATAGTTTATGACATCCTGATATTGTCTACTGGTTATCTTACCCTTAATATAGCTGTCAAAATCAACTGCCCAGGAAAAACCGCCGGACATTCTCCAGTCTATCCTGGCCAGGTTATGGACGACATTCCCGCTTCCGAATATTAATACACCCTTTTCACGCAGGGCGCAGCGATAAAGCGTAGAAGAAATGCATCTCACGGTGCAATTTGAAAACGAATTGTCAGGTCAACTATCTCCGGGTGGTTGCCGATCCGGATCGGCGGGCCCCAGGTGCCGAACCCGCAGGACACCAGAATTTGATAGTCGCCCTGACGCAGGTAGCCCCAGTCGGTGTCAAATACCCGCCTGGTCACCAAGTTAAAGGGAAACAGCTGCCCCCGGTGGGTATGACCGGATAGCTGCAGGTCCACCCCCATCGACCGGGCTTCCGCAAGTTGAGACGGCTGGTGGTCGAGCAGGATTAGCGGCAGGGACTGATCAATGCCGGCCAGCACCTCAGACAATTGCTTGCGCCCCGTACCGCCGAAGCGGGTCTTGGAACGGTCGTCCCGCCCGGCGACATAAAAACTACCGGCAACTTCCCTCACCTCGTCGCGCAGAACGGTCACTCCAGCCTCCTGCAGCAGGTCTTGCGCCTCATCAGCATGCCCGCCGATGTACTCATGGTTGCCGAACACCGCGTAAATCCCGTACCTGGCCTTGAGCCGCCGGAAGGTGTCCGGCATCCGCTGCTCCACAAAAGGTCCGATGTTCTCGTCGATGATATCACCCGGCAGCAGGATGATGTCGGGGTTGAGGCTGTTGACCTGATCTGTCATGGCGATCAGCCTGCCGTTATGGATGATATTGCCCAGGTGAATATCCGAGACCATCACCGCGTGAAGTTCCTTGAGCCCGCTGGCCGGCTTGTTAATGGTGATGTCGTAGTGCGTCAGCCGCGGGTGCCTGGAATTCCAGGCGCCATACCCGACAATCCCGGCTACCAGCAGCACCACTGCCAGGCCGGTTATAGGGGGAAGGTACTGGGCTTCCCTCGGCAAGAAGTGCAGCCACCGGTTGGCCAGCCGCACCAGGTCAATTGCGACCAGGGACAGCACGAAGAAATCCATGGCAGCAAGCCAGTAGGCGCCGGTGACGCTAAAGCCAACGCTGAGTGATTCCGGCAGGTATTTATTGCCAATACGGCCCAGGAGGTAGGAAAAGGCCAGGAGGGCAAAGGCGATCCAGTAGACCGCTCCGTACCCGGTGGGGATCAGCCTGCCAAAAGCCTGCCAGCCCCGCCAGCCGATGTAGAAATTAAGCCCCGCAAAAAGAGTTAGGAAGACGGTTAAAAAAGCGAGCATTTGAATATTCACAACGTCCTCACGATTTCTTTTAATAAAAACCACTAAGCTAATTATAACTTCTCCACCGTCAAATTAACATCAGAATGACACAAAACCGTTGGTACGGCGCCAGCGGATGGTGAAAGTTCAATTTTTAGGTTAGCAAAGAAAAAGCTGATGTTAAGAACGGGCAGGCAGGACACTGTCGAAATAAAGGGAAATATATAAGTATTTTGTAATAAGGGGGGTTCTGTCCTTATACTATAAGAAGTTTGGGCTGCAGATAATTTTGCGCCCAGCACCTGTTAATTTGTAGTACTTACGCCAAACCAAGACGAAAGTTAGGGTGAGCGATGGACTCGACAGTTTATGACTATCTTTGGTTCTTTGTCATTTATGCATTTTTAGGCTGGTGTGTCGAGGTGGTTTATGAGGCGGTCGATACTGGAAAATTCGTCAACCGCGGCTTCCTGAACGGGCCGGTATGCCCAATATACGGCTTCGGGGTGGTGCTGGTGGTGACATTACTGACCCCGTTGAAGGAAAACATCCTCTTGCTGTTTATCGGCTCGGTATTGTTGACTTCAGTGCTGGAGTGGCTTACCGGCTGGACCCT